>JAXGQX010000028.1:0-24116 GCA_040766225.1 Bacillota bacterium
TCCTGAAGGTCCTTTCTCGGGAGATCCCTTTGCGTATTCACGCCCACAGAGCTGACGATATCGTTACCGCGGTACGGGTAGCCGAGGAGTTCGACATCGATTACTCCATCGAGCACTGCACCGACGGCGCGACCATCGCCGAGTTTCTCGGGAAGCGAAAAGCCAAAGTCAATGTGGGTCCGAGCTTGTCGCACAGGTCCAAGGTGGAGACATTGAACATCAACCTCAACACCGCGGGGATACTTGCGGAAGCCGGATGCAGGGTCAGCATCATGAGCGACCATCCGTTCCTCCCGGTTCAGTTCCTTTCGACTGCCGCCGCTTTGGCCTGGGCCAACGGCATGCGGGAAGAGGACGCGCTCAGAGCGGTTACCTTAACTCCGGCTGAGACATTGGGCATAAGCGACCGCGTAGGAAGCCTCGATGCCGGCAAAGATGCGGACTTCGTCGTCTGGAGCGGCCATCCGTTTAGGATCAGATCGAAAGTCCTGGAGGTATTCATAGAGGGCGAGTCGGTGCACTCTAACCGCTAATCTCCGTAAGGAACGACGTGGCGTCCATCCTATAGAAGCTCCGTACCGATTCCGATGGATGGACGCCACTAAAATTGTGCTCGGCAGCACCGCGTCTTATTCAGCCGGATACGCCGAAATCCATTCTTTTTCTAGCCCTTGGGGATGAGCCTCACTTCTTTAGTGTCGAAGCCACCCCGGTCGTTCCCCACCTTCACGGACACGGTGACCGGCGACGGAGCCGATATTACCCACTGGCACAAGTGCTCGGTCTGCACGCCGCCGCCAAAAGCCCTTCCTACAGCGAGGCGGCCCTCCATGTGGCCGATCTCGATCTCCTTGGTCCCTCCCACTACGAAAGCGCCTTCCGGAAGTTCGATGGTAGCCTTCACGGGCTTGGCCTTCTTGTTCTTCTTGGCCTGGTCAGTGCCGTTTGTCGGAAGGTATCCCATGTTCCTGGCGGCAACTTTCACGTTGTAGACCCCGCTTGCCACTTCAACCGCCTCAATGCGGGTGATCCTCACCAGAGGTGAGGTTAGAGCCATCTCAACGAAGAGGTTGGCGTTCTTCTCGCACTCTTGCCTAAGGAACTTAGGCGGAGGATTCTGGATAACGAATTTGTGTTTCCATCCGCCGATCTCGACGGGGCCCAACTGCGGGTGGTTGAACGGTCGCCAGTTGATGAAGCCGTCCCCGCCCAACTCCTCGTCGTTCCACTTCTGCATCTGGATATTCTCTTCTTCGGTCCAGTCCATGAGCGTCTTGTAACTGTCGTTTCGGCCCATTGCCCGGTTGGGCATATCCCAGACCTCGGTGGAGTACGCGATAACGCCCGCGTGCTCGAACATCCACTCCAAAGCCACTCCCCAGAGGGGCCTTTTGCCCACGATATCCTTGGAGAGCCCGAAGTCTTCGTAAACGCTCACGCAGCCGTAGCCCGCTGTTTCCAGACCGATGGCGCCGATCTCTTTTAGCGCCTTCAGGTCCTTTGGACTCAGGTCCTTGTCGGCCTTGGCTGCTCCCGGCCTCAACACCACCCCGCTGAAGGTGTGATACGACTGGGCAAGCACGATGTTCTTATGGGATTCGAAAAACTCGGCAACCGAACGGGACTCGGGCTCGGAGAACGGATAAGGCCCGGAACCGGGCTGCATGTAGTCTTGTTGCCAATTGGCCGCGTAGTTGCGGTTCACGTCCAAACCCCAACGGTTTGGAGCTTGCTTTACCTCCACTCCGTTCCAATTCTTAATGAGGCCCTCTCCGTAGACGGTGTAGTACTTGCCGCCAATCTCGTTGGGCTTCCGTCTGACCATAACCCTAGGGTCCTTTTCGGACACGCGCCAGGAACCGTTTTCGTCTTCCACCCGCATTTGGGCGATAATCCCATCGCCGTCCACGTCGTAAGGGTTCAGCCCGTCCTGTTCTTCCTCGTGGGGCCATGGCCGGATGCTTGACCTGGGGATGTAGGGTTCGTTTAGATACAGCTCCGCGCCGTCTGCGGACAACCTGGGCACGATGTAGAAAGTGCGGGTGTCCACCAAGAGCCTGCTCTTGGCATCCGTGGCATAGTTGGAAAGCAGGGTCCACGCGCTGTAAAGGCAGATCATGCAGCCCGTGACCTCACCGGCGTGGGTGTTGCCGTCCACGTACAGTCCCGGCTTCTCGGACGGCTTTCCGATTTTCTTATTGGTCACTTCCAGACACCAGATGTCCCTCCCCTGCCAGGTCTTCCCGATGGAGTACATCTCGCAGAGGTCGGGATAAGTCTCGCAAAGCCCCCTAAGCGCCGATGTCAACTCGTCATACTTCAGATAGCGGTCCCAGGTGAAATCCTCCAGTCTCACTTGTATCCCTCCGAGTTCTCTTTTTTGCCGTCTTTACTCCGGAATCAGCGGAACGATGCGCCCAAACAGAAATTGCAGCCTGGCGACCAGGTATGACAACCTCGCCATGACCGTGTACCCGTAAGACGAGCCGAAAGCCAACATGATGGTCGCTCGCCCAAGGTTTTGCACGATGGCGCCAGTGCCAAACCCGTTCGTCGCCCTTCCCTGTTCCGCCTTCTTTCGGAAGGGAATGAACAGGAAAAACGCCAAAGTTGAGGCGGTGCCCAGCACCATGACCGCATTGTTTAGGCTGGTCATGGGCAACATGGTCGCTTTCACTTGGGCTACCAACTGAGCGTCAATGACGCCGGTAATGGTTACCCCCGCAGCCGCCCCCATCATGAATGCCAATGGAAGGCGGGAAAGATACGACACCGGCTTCAAGTACCGCGCGTAGAGGAGGACCCCCAAAACGAGGGGTATCGCCAAGATGAACCGTCCTTCCATAAGCGGCAAGAGGCCCATCTGCTTTATGTTGGACCAGCCCAGTATTATGGCCTGGGCTGCCGCGAACCCAACATAGAGGTGCTCAGCGTAGGTGAACGCCCGGTTCTCCTTAAACAGGTAGCTAAAACACGCGACGAGGAGTAGACCCGATAGGTACGTGCCAATCGTATCAGCCACTAAGACCGCCCCCCGTTCCTGCCGTTATTTCCTTTGCCGTTCTGCCCGTTGGCCCTTTTTCCGTAGAGGAAGCCGACGTTCCCCAAGAAGACCAACCCTACTATGAGGAGGTGGCCCATTGACTGGGCATCCATGGCGCCGGTGGCCTGACCGGGGACCTCCGCCAAAATCTCGTATTCGGCCGCCCCTGAAAGGCCGATGATCGCTCCCTTTACCTGTCCTGACGCGAGGTAGGGACCGATGAATGGCAATACGGGTGCAGTACCCGCCATTATCACGGGGGTGCCGTACACGGTATGCAGGTGGCTTACATAGAAGAGACCGTCCGAGCTTCCCGTACACGGCACGATGGCAGCGACATCGCGCATATCCCGGAAGCCCTGGAAAAGCGGAAGTTCGGTCAAGGGAGTACCGTCAACGTCTTCAGGCATGAATGACCAGAAGTCCTTGAGCCCCGCTACCGCGCTCTCGCCGCCCGCTTTGAAGGGCAGTATCGCATAGTCTGTTCCGTACACGTAGTCTCTTTCCGTGGCGTACGTGGCTCTTATCCTCTCCGCGTACATGCCGCCCTCTTGCATGGTCGGATAGAAGATGATCTTGAGACCGTTCCTCATATAGTGCCTGACCAAGGCAAGCATTTGCGGCCAGTTCTCCGCGTCCACCGCCGGGTTGAACGCGATTGAATGGAACACGATAGAACCCTCCGGCAAGGCATCTATCAACTCGAAAGCCTTCATGGTATTTTCGCTCATATTCAGGGGCAAGCCCATGGGACGTATCAAGGGAAACAGAAAGACGAGGACCAGGACGCCGTAGATCACCGACTTCGGTATGCTCTGAACTCTCACGTACCAGGGAGTAGACATCATTGGCCACCTCCCAGGTATCCGCGTTCAAGCCCCAAGAGGACTCTTAAACTTAGCGCGATGGCTCCCAGCGCTCCACCTATGGCAATGCCCCTCATGCCCGCTGTGTTGGGCACGGCCATGATCCACGCTGACATGGACGGAAGGCGATCAAATAGAAGGCTTCCCACACCCACTTGCCCCAGCATAACCACCACCGCGGACGTCATGAGAATCCCGGACTGCCAGTCCTTAAACCGAAACGACCTGTAGGACGCCGATGTGATCATAAACGCCAAGAGCGCGGAGATGCCCGAGTAGATGGGCTGATAGAGGTAGTTGAACCCCCACTGGTAGAATGGGGACGTGGTGCCCTTGGAGATCCCTATGATCGTGAAACACGCGAGCGACGCTAGCATCACGATGCTCGCATCCCAGTCCTTTTCCTTACGGGCTATCCTTCGCGAGTGGCTTCCCACAAGGTTCACCGCTCCGAGGCCCAAAGCGAACGCGGCGACGATGGTACGCCAGTTCACAACGTCCGTACCGAGGGACCCTAAGAAGGCGTTTTGGGGCAGAAAGTACTTGCCCAACACGATGGCGCCCGAAAGAAAGCCCAAGAACAAGGGAACGGTTCGTCGCATCATGTCAGCGCCCCCCTATCGTCCGATAAGCCCCGTATATGGACTTCACCGTAAAATAGAGGCTGCCGAAAACCATGGCGGCTATGCTCAGGTACTTGCCCACTTCCTGCGCCACAAGACTGCCAATCTGGGCGTCGTTCCTGGAGAGGTAGCCCGCCGTAGATCTCCTCGCCGATCAACGTAGTCGCATACCGCAATGAGGAACGGAAGCTGGTGAGTGTTGGCGGTACCCGAAACCTGAATGGCGCCCGTCCTCTGCCCCCGCTTCTACCAGCGTGAGGCTTTCGAAGAAGAAGGAACCGAACATGAAGTTGGCGCCGATGGGTTCCCTCTCGTAGATCCCGAGGACTCCCTGCGGTAAAAACCGCCGGAAAGGAACCTCATGGAGTCTTAGCTGAAGGATTCTCCTTTTGCCCTCCGCAAGATACGCTTGACGGACCACTTCTTGTGGCGATTGTGTGGGCTTCGGGAAGGGCGTTCACTACGACTATTTTGGTATCGTACTTGGCGCTCTGTTTTGCCACGCATCCCAGAATGTCGAAAGCCGCGAAAGCCTGAGCGTCGAACAGCTCCGGTGATAATGAACAGAGAGGTCCTTCCCATTTCGGTAGCCCGTCCGATGAGCCTCATCGATGGCATCCAGCCCCACGCTCAATGCTGATGCCGCTTCCAGTAGAATTCTTTCGCATGGCGTACACAGACGCCAACGCGAATACCAATAAGGAAACAAAGTGCTATGGTCTTATTGTCCATGCTTCCAACCTCCACTCTAACTGTCATAAGGGCATGTTCTGCTGCGTTTCGCCCCGTGAAGCCTTTAAGGGGCGTTCTCAGGGACGAGAAACGCGCAGACTAAGGCATGATCTTGTGGAGACGTGTTGTTAGAGACCAGGTGAGAAGATGGAAGAGGAAACCGTATACCAGGCGTAAGGCGTGGTCTGTGGTTTGAACAGGCGGAGTTGTCACGAATGAGTTGAAGAAAACAACTACTCGGACAAGGTACCCCTGGCTCTCCCATTTCTCACCTGGATGCCCACAGCCAAAAGACCCGCTGAGATTGTCGTAATCCCGGTAATCCCCATTACTATCACCCCCCTTCCGGCTGTCCCTACTTCTCCGCATCAAGAAACCCGTGCGGTAGACCTGCAAGCGCCAGCGATGCTGACGGCAAGGAACTTGCCGCACGGGTCTTTTCTACCCACGGTGTGCTTTGTCGAAAAGCCAGTACCGCTCGGTCCAGACCGCCCTCTTATGGACATCAGTGCTTTGGAATCCATTGGCGCGGAACCCTAAGGTACTCCTTCTTGAGACAACCAACCTTTATTTGGATATTGATGGATTCTAGCAGACCACTGATACTATATGCGCAATACCCCTAACGAACTTTTTTCCGCAGACCTCGCAGAACCGACTGTCCGGCTGCAACTTTGCCCCGCAGGCAGCACAAAACTTCGGTTTGCGGGTTCTTCGCCTTCGACCGTCCGGGGCGCGTATACAGATGACTCAGAAGCACTGTCTTCTCCACTACCTCTGGTTCGAGAAACCGTTCGGTATCCAACTCCTCGGCGATCATGTCGGAAAGAGTGGCGCAGGGATCCGTCTCACTCGTCATCGTCTCGCCAGCAAATCCAGGAGCGCTCGCGTCGTAATCCGCGGCAACGTTCAGCGGATGGGATTCGCGCTTGCTCTGAATGTACTGTAAGACCTGATCGCGAGTTCCAGGCTCGACCGCAAGCAAAATCTCGTCCTTTTGGTTGCCGCGAATGCGATAAGCATCCGGCGTCTCGTCCACGGAAGTTACTCTTGCCAAAGAATCGCGTTTCGGTCCAAGGGTGCCGCCCGATAGTCCGTGCCCGGAATTGCCTTGTATCCTACCCGGAAGCCCGTGTTTTCAGGCAGGGGGTCCTCTTCGGAACGCGCCGTTCGCGTTTGACAAACACACCCAGTTGGTTCAACACGTATTCCGCGACAATTGTGGGCTTTCTCTCCTTTACCGGCTGACTCGAGTCACCCACGTCATACCCTCCATACCTGCCACCTCCGTTACATGACTCCGCTATTTCGGACCTCCCAGGTTCATCACGGCTGAATGTTAATAAAAGCCCCCTAAACGAGTCCCTCGCCGGTGACAGCGTCGCCCGCGATCTACCCTTTCCATACCAATTCATCATAGACGTAGGCGAAGCTCACCCCTAGCGGACTCAGGGTTCAGATATTTACGTAACGTTTTCCCGGGATCATTCAAGCCGTCAACACTGAGGAACAACTCCATCTTGTCTTTGCCCTGTTCCAGTTGTTTCTCTCTCATACTGCCCGGGATACGGGGTTATAAACGCATGGCACCTGCCAATTGGCGTCATAGTCGCCATTCTCAAGACAGGGTCCTATCAATAGACCCCCGTTCGTCTCAGCGATCCGCACTGCCGGGTAGCGCAAATCGCTGAAACTCCAGCCGTCCATTCTCTTTCCGAGCTGTGACTCACGTGTATATCCCGGTTTTCACCTCTGTGTTCTGGCTTACGACGATAACTGTCGTCGGGATAGACAGTCTCAAAGTCAACCGTCATGTAAAGTTCCATCATCCCTGAATCGCCTTGAGGTTTCCAAAAGGTCAGTTTGCGACAGCCAGCCTTTATGTAGGCGTACAAATTGCAGGTAAAGACGGCGTTTGACCTTCGTGCTGCTCACCGCAAATCCACCCCGAACCGCTTTATCGCCAGGGGGGATAGCTCCAGGTGCATTCCACTAGTGATGACGATGGAAAGAACTTGCCTGCCGGCAGGCCTTGTCCTGCACTTCGAAACTAATCAACTCGTTTAGGAGCTACTTCAGAGCTCCAACACCGCCTGGTACGTCTGCTCCCTGAGCTCAAGCAACGCTTTCTGGCTCATCGCCTTCATGATCGGCTTCAGGAACTCTTTCATGCGCTCTCCCGGTATTGCGCAATTTCCTACATTGGGATTCTCTGTTACGGCCTACCACCGCCAACCGTCAGCCATGGTGGAGGACCCGAAAAAACCCGCGGGTTGAGTACCGAGATATCTCATATCTCGTTGCCGTCAGTGTTCCAAAACACGTCGAGATAGCTTTCTAATAGGCGCAGCGCGTCCCTAATCTTGCGGGGATCGTCCTTGTACTTCTGCTGTATGATATCGAAGGCCTCCGCCCAACCGCGTTCACCGCACATCATAACGGTACGCCCACTCTTTAGATAATCGGCGTCGTAACCCGGTGAGCTTGAGTCTACATGCATTCCCTAAAGTAAACGCAGGAGTTCATATCGGCACGTACATAATGCTTGCTGACTCGCTGTGCCCCGTACGCCACATAGCGGTAATCACCGTCTGTAATGTAATGATAATCAGCGTCCCAACGTCGTATCCCAATCCGACTGCCCATACTCCCGCTACCGCCACGGCAAGTTCCGGCGCGGCAAACGCGATACTGACGCCGCGAGAGCCATTTCGGTTAGGTTAAACGCATTGTCTAGGATGATGTCCTCCGTCGCGACGTCGTTGTGCCATTGATACGCAATCTTTGAGAAAACAAACAGCATGCCTGCTTTGCCCAGTGTTTCATTCAGCTTCTGGTATGTTTCTTCAGAAGTGTTTCAGAAGATAGTAACTCGTACCCGATGTCCCGTGGTTCAGCACTTAGCATATTCGATGTGGCGTCTCGTACCGGAACCGCTCGCGTATCAATGAATTTCTGGAATATGCTTTCGTCCACATAGTGCGTTTCATGCTTCTATCAATCGCGTTTCCGGTTGTGTACACGGGGGTGGTCGGATTTATATACTCGAAGCGAAACAGCGAGATTGCGCTCCTCCGATCCTTCGCCTTAACATCCTGAAAAACGCCAAAACGTAGAGAAGTGATTGGTTGCAGCGTGACTGTGTTCCTGTCAGCGTTCACCCAGCTGGGAACCAGGCTCCAGCCCTTCGTTGCCCTGTCGAAGTACTGCACGAAGACGTTATTAGTTTCCCATACGTCGTTTTCGACCACGGCTCGGCGCTCATTTCCGGACTGTGACGGGCAGGAGGAATTTCGATATTCTCCAACGTGAAGTCGTACGGTTGAGGGCAATTTCATTCTCGGTATCGACCTTTGCCGATAGCCTCTTCACCGTTAGACTCTCTTCTTCAAGGTTATAGCCGCCAAAAGCCAACGGTGACGCCGTTCATCGTGATTTCCGGCTGCTTCGGGCGATACAGTCGCGTTTTTCTCCCGGTACGTTCAAGTCAGCTTCCGAGACCTGAAATACCAGGTGACGGATTGAGTATAACCGTTTGACGCGTTGAGCGCAATGCTGCGGTTTGGGGGGAATCACCATTCACTCTATCTTCCTACCAAGGCAACCACTGACCCACGAACGAGAAGAATATCACCAAAGCCAAAAGCGCGACGATAGCTCCCAAAGCGCCGCCCTTTTTCCTACCGGTCGCGCCGGCGGAGAAGAGATCGGCGCTTACTCGTCGCGTGACCGGTGCTGTCTTAGCTCCGTGGCTGACTAGTCCCAGGGTCTTCGCAGAAGAGGCAGGCGAAGGAGTAGCGGTTGACGGAGGCGAACCGGTCTCAGAGGACAGAGAGCCCAATGCTACACCGCAGTGTCTGCAAAACGCGGCGTCGGACGGAACGGCGCCCCCGCAGCGTGGACACGTAGTTACATATTCACCGTCGTGCTTTTGTTCCGCCCCGCATCTCCGGCAAAACCTCGCCTTTTCGGATATCTCTTCCCCACAGTTCTTGCACTTAGCGCTCATTGGACGTCCTCCACTCCAAGACTGTCGTTAGTTGTATCGGGGCAATACGTGACGGTTTGCTGCTAGACTCATGGGATACCCGCGTATTTCGTCAGTCAGGTCTTCTTTCAAACACCGCTTCCCTATCTTCCGCGCGGAGTACTATCCTGTCTTTTTCCGTCAGGCAGACTATCTTCGCGAAAGTGTCCTTTCCATCGTGTAGGTAAAACGCTTCGGCTTCGTCGTAGGAGACCATCTCGTTTCCCAAGATAAAGACATACCCATAGATCCGCTCGTTGTCTCTTCCCTCTAAGGCCCACAAAGCGGCTTCGTCTAGGGACAATAGAACTTGGCTCTCAGGCAGAAAAACCAATCGACCGGCCGGGCCGGCAAAGGTGCCGAGCAACTCCCCGACGCTTTCTTTGTCTCTTTTGGTCTTAGGTCCGCAGCATGCAAGTACAACCGTCGCTAGTACCACCAACAACGGTACAGCTGCCTTCAGCAAGAGCCTCTTAGTCATGGCGCTGTTTCGTACTGTTTATCAAATAGATCAGGCCCCCCCCGGCGAGAATCAAAGTCAACTGCCCCGGTCCTATTCCGGTATCACGGTCCGGGAAGTTGATGTACGGAAACGCGCCAAAATACCGCACCCTCATAGTGGAGGTGCCGTCGGGCTTAAGGTAGACTGAGTCGCCGATTTTCTTCGCGAACCCGTCGATTGTCTTCCCGGTCGGCAGAGTAAACGTGTAGCCAATATCGTAGTTGTACCTGCTAGGCTTGCCGTCGGTACGTTCGCCGCCTACACGCCTTATTGAGGTGATTATGGCGGTTGTCGTTTCACCGACAAGACCAAGTGCTATCTGGGTTACGCCCATGAGAATCAGGGCCGTTCCCAGTAGGGAAATCAATATGCGGGGAGTGAATCCCTTCTTCATGTCAGCGCTCCCTAAGGATCCACTTTTCGATAAGAGCCATCTTCCCCAAGTTTCAGCGTTTCATAGCCCTCGACATAAAAGGCTTTGGCCTTCCTGTCGTAGGCGATCCGGAAGTTCCTCTGGATGCTCATATCCGGCACCCAGAGTACCGCGCCTGCTTTTCCGGGATAGCGGTGAGGAACCTGCATCTTTTCGTACGCCAGGTCCAGCGGCTCGGCTTCTCTCCCATTTGAAGAGGTTATCGCCCGAAGGATCTCCTCGTTGCTGGGAGTAGGCGGAAGCAGCGCGCAAAGAGAGAGCGACAGAGCCCCTAACAACACAGCCATGATCACTAATGCCCTTATGCGCCCGAGCCCCGCGGGTCTGTGACCTCTGGGGCTCTCTTCAATTGTCATTCCTTCCACTCGTAGAAGTATTTGAAGCCGTAGCCGTTCATGGTAAGAATCACGGCCTTTTTGTCGCCTGCCTTGTTGGCTTTGAGCGGTTTTTGCATCCGCATATCGCCTTGGTAACCTTGAACATATGTCGTCCCATCGGGTGTGCCGAATGCTATGTAGCTCGACGTTCCGCCTCCGGGGTTAATGTCGGCGTTATCGAAATGTATGTTGAACTGGCTGATTCCCCAATCGGACTCCACGGTGCGGTTAACCTCTATTGTTGGCGTATCATCCGGGCCGAAATATGCCGGCGGATCGGTCCATTTCGTGACGGCAGAACCTGAAGCGACCATGTCGCCGTTATCGTATGTCCGCCAGACCTTCACCGTGAAGTCGTTCTTGCCCCCCGTACCTTCTGAGTAATCCCAAATGGGGTCCACCTTACCGATGACAGCACCCCTTCTTCCACCAACAAGAGAGGTATCGTTCGGGTTAATGACATACTCCCAATGGGTGAAGTACCAACCCGGACTGGGAGACAAAGCGAACTTCCCGCTCTCGTACGAAAGGGGCGCCGCGACCGTGGCGCCTTCGTGGATTCCAAAAATGAGGACCTCTTGGATACCTCGTCCGCGAATAATCACTCTGTAATTCCCAAGCGCCCACCCGTCATCCGGTCTTTCAAGGATGAAAGCGCCTCTGCCAAAGTCGTCGCCTGTCGTCTCCTTGAAGGTGTGGATGGAGTAATCGTCATCTGCGTAGGTCCACTCGACTTCTATCTCATCTTTGTTGAAGTTGTCGTAGACAAACCAGGCGTAGAGCTTCTCTGCGTCTTTCGAGTACCTGGATACGGTATCAATCGGGATGAAGTCGTCCATTGCCGATGTCATTCGGGCCTCAAGAAATCTGGGGTCTCCCTTCTCTGTCAAGTCTCCGTATTTCTCCGTAACGGCCGAGACCATTGCCTTCTCTCTAGGCGTCTTACCGAAGCTGCCGGGCTTATAGGTGCCTGTGATGTCTTTACACCCTGAAGCCGCTATTAACAACATTACAACAGCGAGTATGAGCGCTAGCCTTCTCACGGCTGACCCTCCTAATGAGACATCTTGGGGTCTACAGTTTTGCGGCCCCTGTGACAAAGATAACTCGTGTCAAAGGTATATCCCCCACACAAACGGGTAGTCTCCAGGAAGATTGTGTGAGAACCGTCTTTGCGATGGGCAGATCAGCGGAAACAGAAGGCCTATAGGGGCTAGGCCATCTTCTGAGTAAAGAGGTTCATAAGCTCGATCTTGTTCCGCACGTTAACCTTGGAATATATGTTTTTCACGTGATACTTGACTGTGTTCTCGCTTAGGAATAGGCCGCGGGCGATGTCCTTGTAGGTCAGTCCTTGAAGAAGCAGGTCAGCGACCTCCCTCTCACGAACGGTAAGCTTTTTTACTAGGGCAAGTTTGTCTAGAGCCTCCGCCTTCTCCTCTAGGGAGGCTTCTGGCATAGCTTCCCTAAACGCCACCTGGAACTCGTGGTTCCTCAAAACCAACGAAAGCTCCCTTTGGAGTTTAGGAAGTATGGCCAAGACTAGAAACAGGATGGTGAGCGCCAAGGCTGATGCACCTTCCAAGAGAGCGGGGCTTCTGAACACCGTTCTGCCAATAATGCCCCCCACCAAGACTCCCAGCACGTTTGCAGACAGACCCGATCCCAGTAGAACCGCGGGGTTGGGGCCAAAGTCCAGCATCTCAGCTAAAGCACTCCACCAGAACAGGTCATACACACCGCAGGCCCCAAGGATCAAAGTGTCCACAACCAAGTAGCTGCCTGCAGATCGATCCAGGGTCATGAACGCCAGGAATGCCACACCCATCATGGCTAAGGCGACATAAAGGGCGTAACCGCTATCTGAACTGCCCAAGTTGCGTTTCATGATGTACAAAGCGACCACATAGGGAAGTGCCCAGTACCAACTCGATAGAGCAATGTGATGTGCGTAGGCGGGGCTTACCACTTGATACATCAGCCCGGAATCTATAGTGATGACCGCTATGAACAAGCAGAGTAACAACAGCGGTTTGACCTGGTTAAGCAACGCCGAGGGGCTCTTGGCTCCTTTCCCTATGGTAGGCTTCGACTCCAGAGGTTGAGCCCCGCCGGTAAGCTTTGTGCCCAAGATGAAGGCTCCGATCAAAGAAAGGACAGCCAGAGCCAACCCCAAGTAGGGGGAAAGGTTGGCGGTGATCGTATTAATCAGGATCATAAGGAGATTCGAGTAGATGAGGCCGTCAGCTACCGTCTTGGCCCTCTCGGTGGGTGACGTGAATGCCCTCAAGTAGTAACCCCAAGAGGACACCGAAAGACCCATAAGGAATGAGCTTGCCCACAAGAAGCCGGTCCAGAGGAACGAGGGGGGCGTGAGAAACACGACGCTTCCCAAGGCACAAAACAAACTGGCCCCAAGGACAACCTTCCTGGCAACTCGAAATGAGCTCACAAAGAGGCCAGACGAGATAAGCCCTAAAAAGCAGGCGATCATCGCCCCGAACACAAAGGCGTGGGGCTCCGTCATGTATCGGTCGGCCAATGCGTATATGACTCGTCCTTCAAAGGGCACAGTCAATAGCCATGCGGAGAACAGCGAAAACATGGCTACGGATAGCTCGCGATCATCGGTGGCCTTCGCATCCATAGGGTTAGCCCGGCTGTCCAATCCATCCCACACCCTTCCGGGTAGTGTCGTCCGAGAACCATTATACAACAAGGTTTATTCTTAGACTTCCTTGGGATAATAGCAGGGCTGGTCCAGTTCTCGGAAAGTGGTGGTCCCCACGATCCCTGCGGAATACTTTCAGAGCTATGGCGGCTACTCCCAGACGTTGGGTCTCCTTCAGGAAAAACTCGAGGAGCACCTGCAAGATGCCGGGCCGCTCGCCCCGATAATGGAGTTCGTTGCCGCCACGCCGGGCAAGAGGCTCAGGCCCCTACTGACTGTCTTGTCCTCGGCAATGTCGGGAGAAACTTTCGGGACAACTCCCGACCGGGGCACGGTAACCGATGTCGCCGCAGCGATCGAACTCATCCACATGGCCTCGTTGGTGCACGATGACATTATCGACGACGCCAAGACGCGCAGAGGAATGCCTACCGTGCACGTGGTATGGGGATTACATTCAGCGGTTCTGGCAGGGGATTACCTATTCACGCGCGCCAATAAGGTAGCCCTTCGCTATCCAGAACTGGGTATAGCCTCATTGTTCAACCAGGCTATCGAGCTTACCTGCGAAGGAGAAGTCATGCAGGACCAAAGGCTCTACGACTCGGAAGTCACCCAGAAAGAATACCTTTCCCACATCTGCCGGAAAACCGCCGTCCTAATGGGGACCGCATGCCAAGCTGGGGCTATAATTGCCCGAGCGCCCACCGAGGCCGAGGAAGCCCTCTTGAGATTCGGCGTCGAACTGGGATGCGCGTTCCAGATCGCAGACGACGTCCTGGACTTCGCATCTGACGGCAGACTATCCGGCAAGGAACCCTGCAACGATTTGCGACGAGGTCTCTTGACTCTCCCGACCATATTTGCCATGGACACCCCGCTGGGAAACCTTGTCAGAGAGTCCTTCGCGTCTCGCCGAGTAGACCAAGAAACTATCGCCCGGGTGAAATCCGGTCTCATCGCCGGGGGATGTCTCCAGAGGGCCAAAGAAGGCGCCGCTGCCATGGCCAGGTCAGCGTCATCGCGCTTATCGCTGTTCGCTGCGGGAGACGCCAAGACTGCGCTCAACCAGATCGCTCGGGACATCTCCGACAGGATGACCTAGCGAGGAGTCATCAACGCCTTTTGGAGTTGCTGAAGGTTAGTAATGGGTTGACCGCACGTCTGCCTCTGACAAACCGTGACTGTCGGCATAGGCGGCAACTCCTGCTCTTCCTCTCCCGTCACCTTAGCCCTGTCCCCTGCGAAAATCACCTGAGATTCCGGCAGGAACAAGCTCCGAATGTAGTTCAGCATGGGCTCTACGTTGGGGTCCCTTTGCCTGGCCAGCACGGTTATATCCCTGGCTCCCTCCATGTAGCTTAGGGCGGAAAGCATGAGACCAAAGGCGGCAGGACTCTGCCTAAGCCTCTCTTCCATTCCAAAGATGGCCGATGCCGCAAGTTCCTCAAACCGTTGGATACCGAGAAGGTGAGAAAGGCGCAGGAGGTTCATTACGGCCACTGAGTTGCCTGCGGGGATCGCTCCGTCGTAGACCTCTTTCGGCCTGATGATTAGGTCTTCCGCATCCTCCCGCGCGAGGAAGAACCCGCTCCCTTCTCTGTCCCAGAACAGCTCCACCATGTCTTCAGCGAGGACTACCGCATGAGACAGGTATCCAGCTTCGAAAGTCGCTTGATAAAGCTCCAGAAGAGCCCATATCAAGAAAGCGTAATCGTCCAGGTAGCCCTCGTGAAGCACTTCGCCGTCCCTGTACCTGGCGTAGAGGGCACCATCTTTCATGAGGTTTTCAGTTATGAAGCGGTAGCATGCTTCGGCGGAATGCAAGTACTTCTCGTCTTTGAAGGCCGCGTACGCTTTGGCTAGAGCGCCGACCATTAAGGCGTTCCAGGACGTTAGTATCTTGTCGTCGGTGCCTGGGTGGACGCGGCGCCCCCGGTACGCCTTCATCCCTTTCCGGAACCGCTCAGACGACGGGTCCCTGCCGCCGATCAAGTTATCTGAGGTAAGGTGAGGGATTGAGCAACCCCGAAATCCGCCCTCTTCTTTGATACCGTATCTTTTGGCTGCCAGATAGGCGTCATCTTTTCCGAGGGCTTCCTCGAGATCTTCGTAGGTCCATACGTAGTACTTGCCTTCCTCGCCTTCCGACTCAGCGTCGATAGCCGAGAAGAACGCCCCCTCGGGAGAAGTCATCTCTTCCGAGATGAAGGAGGCTATCTCGGCGGCCATTTCGGCGTAGGCGTCTTTTTTCGTCGCCAGCCACAAGTCGGTTACGGCCATGAGCATGAGCGCGTTGTCGTAGAGCATTTTCTCGAAGTGAGGGACCGCCCACTTGGCGTCCGTGGAATAACGAAAGAAACCGAACCCCACATGGTCGTAGATCCCGCCCGCATACGCCTTCCTGATGGTCTTTTCGGCCATTTCCAAGGCTCGCCTCTGTCCGGTCCGCTTCCAATACCGCAAGAGGAACATAAGGTTATGTGGAGACGGGAACTTGGGGGCAGTGCCGAAGCCGCCGTGTTCTTCGTCAGAGGCGCCGGAGTAAGACGAAAAGGCCCGGTCTAGAATCTCCTTCACCCAGACGTCTCGTACTCCAACATCCTTGGCCCTCTTCTCGCGGGACTCCGCCCCCTCACCGGCCGTCTTATAATGGCGTCGGTTTTCCTCGGACAAGGCGGCGGCGATGCGTTCTGCCTGAAGGAGAAGCCTCTCTCTTTCGCTAGCCCAACCCTCGCTCACAACTTGCAGGATGTTCAACAATCCGGGAAGGCCGAACCTGGATTCTTTTGGGAAATACGTGCCCGCGAAGAACGGTTTCTTGTCCGGAGTTGCGATGACAGTCAAGGGCCATCCACCGCTCCCGGTAAGCATCTGGCATACTTCCATATAGACGTGGTCGACGTCGGGACGCTCCTCCCTGTCAACTTTGACCGGGACAAAGTTCTCGTTCAGTTCCGCCGCCACCTCGCGGTCTTCAAAGGATTCTCTGGCCATCACGTGACACCAGTGGCAAGTGCTGTATCCAATGCTTATGAACAGCGGTTTGTCCTCCGCCTTGGCCTTCTCGAAGGCTTCCTCACCCCACGGGTACCAGTCCACCGGGTTCTTCGCATGCTGCAATAAGTAGGGTGACTTTTCCTTGCCCAGCTTGTTGATACTTTCCGCATTCTCGCTCGTAGTCTCCACCCCCGGAAGTGTCGGTCTTCGTCCACTTAGTATCAGTCCAAAAGGACCTGCGTATGAAAGAGGAGGACGGGGCTACTCGCTCCCGTCCTTTCACAATCGTGTCCAACTGGCTCTTAGCCAGGCGTTAAGATACTCGCAACCGAAGCTACCTGAAAGATTCGTAGGTACGCTTCACTAGGGCGATGGCCTGTTCCCTCGTGGTGTTGCCAAGCGGGTTTATCGTGTTGTTCCCGACGCCCCTCATAATGTCCCTGCTGCTCATGAACCTTACCTCGTTTATCGCCCAGTCCGCTATCAGGTTTTCATCGGCAAAGGGAGCTATCCCGGCCACCGCGGTGTTAAGAGACGGTATGGCGGCTCTTAAGGCGCGCGTGAGCATCACGCAGATTTCCTGGCGCGTGATGGGCTGTTCGGGCGCGAAGAGGTCCGCGCCGACACCTTTCACGATTCCCAGGTTGTACGCCTTCAAAACTTCCGTATGGTTCGTGTCGACGAAAGGATTCGGGGAAACAGGGAGTGCCGTCCTGCCGGTCAGCTTTTCATAGAGCAGGACCGAGATCTCGCAAAACTCCCTGCGCGTGATGTTTTTCTGGAAGTTACTTAGTATCTCGTCTGTAGTCAGACCGTACCCGATGGCCTGCTCGATTTCGGGGATAGCCCAAGCGCTCGCCGTGCTCGGATCGTATCCGAGGCCCCCCACGATCACATCACCGTCGACCTCGCCGGTTGCCCAGTTCGTAGGTTCAAGCACAGCCGTCTTTTTGCTCTCAGGCGTGATCCTCGCACGGCGCGAACCGGGTATGTCGGTTTGTGAGGCCCCAGGGGTATCCGCCGATTCCGTACTTCTCATGAGGACGTCAAAGATGACGCCTCCCGTTTCGGTCTCGACAATAACACCACTCGCATCATCCTTGAGCGAGACAGCCAGCTTCTTGCCTTCGCCCATTCCCACCTTCTCGAAAATGTACTCCCGCCCGATAAAGTCGGCGCCCAGCTTCCTCACTTTTCCGGGGATTTCGGTTGACATGCGGATGGTGAAGTCCGAATCGGCGCTGCCCGATGTCAGCGTCAGCTTGTATTTCAGGCCGCCGGACACGGGCTTCATGGTAAGTTGGTCCGTCTTGCCCACTCCGATAGATTTCCCTTCTATGCTGTACGTGCTGACGCCGCTTAAGAGAGCGAGCGTGTATTCTCCTTGTGCGTTTCCGGAGATACTCGCGCGCAGTTCCATGTTATCGGGCATTAGATACATCTCGTGGTCGGTGAAGTTGCCGCCCATCGGAGGCATCACCGCCATGGACCCGGGGATCTCCTCCCTAAGCTGCCCGTTCTTTATGCCGGTAACCCGGCCCTGGGCGTCCTCGAAGTACAGATCGGCGCTGCCGACCAATGAGACGGCGCTCAAGCCGCCCGAACCGAAGATGGTGTGATCGGTGATGTAAGGGGCATTGGCCTCCCCCCCCATTTTATTGAGCCGGGGACTATTTCCAAGCAAAGCTTCGTATGGGAAATAATACATCTCGTCGTCCCAAGTGCTCGTGGCGCTGAAGGCATAGCTCCATCCATCCCGGCCGGTCGGGCCCATTTCGATATAGGGGTAGTGAGAGGAGTTGTTGATGTCGGCGTTCGCGTTGTGGATACCGCTCACCTTATTGCAGTCATAGACATACACCCGGACGGTGCCGTCGTCCATGTGCCTGACCATCCATGGCAAAAGGGCATGGCCGGATCTCGATTCGTAGATAGCTATGACGCCCGGACGGCCGCGCTGAAGGCTCGCTTCTATTCGCCCTAGGACCTCTATCCAGACGTCAGCGTCATCCGACTCATCTTCTTGCGCGTAGTATTCTTCCATGATGCTTCTGCTGCGGAAGGCCCCCTGCCGGGCCAGGATGTATTCGCCGGTGTAGGGATTTGCCCGCTGAAGCTGCCAGGCCGCGTAGGGATACTCAAGGTCGCTGGCCGCGATTCTGCCGGCATAGATCTCGGCGGCTAAGGTACTCATGCCTAAGCACGTGCCGCCGTCCGCCGAGGTCCTAACATTTGTCTCGTAACACAGTTCGGCGCTTGGGTCTTCCCAGCCCCGGGATTCGTCCCACCAGCATTCTTCTGTCCCGTATATGTGCACCATGGTATCCCAGGGTATTACGGGCACGCCCGCGTTGACAAAGCTGGGCGCAGAGCTCCAGAGAGCTCGGATATCCTGAACCTTCGCAATGTCGTAATACTCCGTCTCGGTTGAGGCATACAGGTTTTCCCCGTCGGTGGCGCTGGCGTAGTAAGAAAACCTTTCCCCGGCCCTTCCGTCGTTAGTCCAGGTCAGTGTCTCGCTGACACTTGTTTTGCCGCTGTAAGTGTAGTCGTGCAGTACGCCGTTTAGCGAGATGGTCAGCCGTTTAATGCCATCGGGGTCGGATGCGGTCGCAGTCAGGCGCACCTGCTGCAGATCCCCGGCGATGAGCCTGTATCGTTCCGGCACCGTCTCGGTAACATCAAGCCACTCGGCAGTTATCCGGACCACCGGAGGCGACCCGGAGCCGGTGACCGGCACCGTGATGTCACGCCTCACGGGTAGGGAGTCGCCCTTGTCATCTGCGATCAGCGTATAAGCCATGGACGGCAGGACCGCGGTTTCAGTATAGGAGACTGAGAGCGTCGTCTGGGTGCCAACCGCTTCCTTCCTTGCGAGTTGGGTCGTGCCCCGCAGGATGGTCACATGAGAGAGGGCTTGGTTGTCAGATGCGCGGGCCGTGATGGTTATGGGTTCTCCGGGCCTCGGGTTCTCGGGGCTCACGGAATAGGTCAGCGTGCAGGGGGTGGTGTCGGACGTGTCGGGCGGCGGCTTAGGAGGAGCAGGCGCCGACCCGGTGTAGGTGATCACCAGAGCGGGTGGATAGCTGGCCGACTCGTCACTGCGGAAAGACATGCTCTTGCCAGCCTCGGTCCAGTCGGGGCGAATCGCGATACCGCGGTTCGCAGTGGAGAGGCTTAACCACGCTTCCACCAGGGAAACCGGGATCGTGACATTGTGCCATCCGGCTGTCGAAGGAAGCGCTGCCGACGCGACGGCTATGGTACTGCTGACTCCCGGCTTCGTCTTCCAGGTCACTGTGTCTTCGTCAAAACTGGCTGACAGCCTGAAGAGATTGATGGTACCCGCTTGCGAGCCCACCTTGTAGAGCCGGACATGGGCGGCGGTGATTTTGGCGTCATCGGGCAGGGGACCGCCGTCCGCTTGCTTAATCGGATAAAACCTCACCAGCGATTGCCGCTCGTATCCAAACTCATCCCTGCCGACTGACAGGACTTGCTCGGACACTACGTTGAAGTTCGAGGTGGGATCGCCTTCATCCACGAACACCGAGGATGTCGACGCGATGCTGACAGTATGAGTGACGGGAGCCTTGTCAGAGGGAGGAACCGGAGCGGCATGCGCCACCGGCACTAAAAAGAGTGACGCGGCCAGAACCGTAAGCGAAATCAACGTTCTTGTTTTCATGGAGCACCTTCCTTCCCATGCTTGTTGCGATCAGCCATGACCGCGAAAGATGGCCGAGATCCTTCGATCAAGACGACGCACGCTAATCTTGCAGCGAACGCATTAAACGGGCGTTAAATCCCCCATTGGTGTATGAAATCCAATAGAAAAGGCGGCTCTTGGAAATCCAAGGGCCGCCGGTCACTTCCACTATGGATTACAGCATTTCTTTTTCGTATCTTCTCTCGAATTGCTTTGATACCGCATCCGCCAGTTGGTATCGTCCGGTCTGCCGGTAGAGCCGGACCAGGATTCTGTAGGCGTCCGCATTGTAGGAATCCAGTCTTATGACGCGAAGCAAAAGCGTTTCGGCGGTTTCGAAATCCGACTCCCGGATCAGGAGCTTCGCCGCGCTAAGGGCCGCTTCCAGAAACAGGGCGCTGTAGTACTCCCTGTCCGTGGTCGTGTAATCGTCATAGATATCCATAGGCAGAAGGCCGTCCCGATACAGATCGATCATCTTGAGCAAGGCTGCCCGTTTCCCTTCTGTGGTCCCGGTTTTGGATTTTTGGAATAGCTCCAGGAATAAGGCCGCGTCGGTCTTGCAGTCCCTTGAAACGATAAACCCGCGTTCCTCTTCTGTAATGAGAGGGGAAGTATCCTCGAAAGAGACTCCGATGCCTGAGAGAACCTTTCGGATCTCACAAAGGGCCACCCGCAGGGAATTTAGGGCGGCTTTCTTTTCGGACTCCGGCCAAAAGGTAGCCGCAAGCGTTTCCCGGGATATATAAAGGTCCTTATTAAGGAGCAGGTACTTAATGATTCCCGAGATCTTTCGGGTCTTAAAGGCGCCTTCGTCAAGGGATAGGCCGTCCGCCGTGATCCGAAGCCCGCCGAAAAGCTCTACATAGATGTCCTTTCTTGAGGGCTCCCTCCCGGCGTGGGAAAACCTACGGAGGAATTTCCGTGCGGCAGTCGAGGAATGAACGGTATCCGCGTGCTTAAGCAGGTTCCTTTCCGCCGTGGGCCCGAAGTACCTCCGGATTAGGGAACGGGCAAAGACCGCGTGGACTCCCGCTTGGATAGCGCGGGCGCACATAGCTACGAGGGTCGGAAAATGCATGTCATAGAATACCTGATAACCGTTCTCGACTGAGACAAGGAAGGACTTCTCTAAATACGCCTCGCCGTTTTCGGGATCGCCCGCATCAAAGTAGAGCTTGGCCAGATGCAAGGCGGTGCCGGCCAAGGACTGGGTAGCGTTTTTCTCAGCGCTCCTGGCATAAGAGCGCAAGAGAAGCTTTTCGGCCTTTTCATGTTGTCCGCTTTCCCGCAAAGCGGCGCCTGCGAGTGAAGCGGCCAAGTCGTCGTCGCCTTGTACCGGATTCATGGCCATGAGCTCTTCATAGGCCTGAAGAATCTGGGACGGCGCGACGGCATCGCCGGTCCCGCAAACCCACAGGTAGTGATGAAGCCTACACAGATAGGCGCGGACCATGTTTTCAAACGCGATGTAGTCTCGCCCTGCATCGCAGATGTGGCGGACCGCGCCGTCCATATCGTGGGTCAGGTATTTTATCATGGCTAGGTAATACCGGCCGTTTGCGTTGGAATAGCGATGCGCGTACCGCTCGCCCAGTTCCAAAAGCTCCCGCACGTTTCCCCCGGCCTGGATGAACTCCCCTTTGAGAAGATGTACGCGGCTTCGCAGCGACAGCGCAAAAGAACGCCAGTACAAATCGAACTTCACGAGGGTCGAGGTAAGCACGCTATCCAAAATCCTGGAGGCTCCCTCGAGATCCCCCTGCCTGTGCCGAAGCGCGCATCCGTACAGATGGGCTCCGCAGCGTTCCTCCTGATCCAGACTCAGGTTCCTTAGCGCCGAAAACAGGGCGTTTCCTTCTTGAAAGTTCTCCTCGAGCGTGGCTTGGGAAAGCGATAGCAGCATCAAAGAACGCCTGCACAACTCATCTTCCATGGCCCCCGGAATGGTTTGAAGCTCCTGTGCCACCTTTTTCAATACGTCCACACGGTTCTGGTAGACACAGGTCATCATGAGGAACAGGCAGGCCTTCATACGCATGGCATTATTCCCCGCTGTCCGGAACAGCTCCCGGGCTCTATCAAGGCAGCGTATGGCTCGATTGAAATCAACGCGTTTGTTGGTCACGCCGTCGTACATCAGAAGATAGGGATGATGCTCGCGATAGGCTTCGGGGAAACTTTCGACCATGGTTTTCAGGACTTCGGTGGCCCCCTCGTTTAGCATGCGATCTCCGCACCTTGCTATCACATTGGCCGCCTCGTCCATCTCACCTGCGGTCAGGTAGTGCCGGACCGCCCTGTCAGGCACACCGGAAGCTATGTAGTATTGAGCGATTTGGACCTGAAGACCGTGCAGGCCCGTTCTTCCGAAGATATCGCGCCCCATAGCGATCAAAGCGTTTCTATAAAGGGAATGGAACCGGAAAACCGTTCTGCTGCCGGTAATGGTTTTTGTTAAGTAAAGGCTCCCAGCCGCCAGTTCGTTTAGGAAACTCTTGGGATCGGCAATACCGAAGATGCCCTTAAGCTCCCCTTCGTCGAAATCCTCTAGCAGCGCGAGTTTCAGGAGCATCTCTACCATGTCGTCATCTTCATGCTTTAGGGTTTCGCGAGTTAAGTACCCGAACAACTCCCGGCTGTTCATGTCCTGATCAAGGAAGCTTCCTAGATGCGCGATGCCGGAAGCCCTAAACGCCGAGAGTATCATCACAATGCCGGCGATCCAACCTTCGGAGACCTCGTGGAGACGCCGGTAGGCGGTCTCATCCGCGTGTACGCCGAACTTCTCTCGGCAGAAAAGTCCGGTCTCGTCAGGCATGAACCTAAGTTCGGCGTCTCCGAAGGCGGCCATGCCTTCTATTAGGGCGCGTCCCGCCTCAAGGCCTGTTTGCTGCCGCGAGGTGATAATCATGCGCACGCCGGGCGGCATATTGGAGAGCATATACCGCACGCATTCGATGATCTCGGGCTGCCTTACGGCATGATGGAAGTTGTCCAACACAAGGTAGACCGGGGCATTACTCCTGCCGAAACACTCCCAGGCATCCTGACAGAGCACCGCGTTGAAAAGGGTCTGGTCACTCATGGAGGTCAGCATACCCGGGCTTTGAAGGTGGTTCAGATCGGGGAACTTCTGGAAAAGAGTGTGTACCAAATGGGCGGCGAAGATCGGGTAGCGGCTGTCTTCCGGCTCCAACCGGTACCAACACACCTGCGCGTTCAAGCCGGCAAGCGCGAGCAGAACGGCGGTGGTTTTCCCGCCGCCCGCGGGAGCCGTGATCAGAGTGCAGCGGTTTTTCGGGATGCCGAGTGATCTCAGCCGCTCCGTAAAAAGGGCTTTATCGGTCAGTTCGGGGGCTACCAGCTTAGATTTGAGTATCGGGGTAGGCTGCATGGCTGTCTGTTCCATGTCGCCCTCTTCCTTCCGGTTGCCTTATTGCCCCAATTTTAGCATGTTTCGCCCGCATCGTCTCTGTAAAGTTTAATGGCAATTTAATGCCCACGACTGAAGGTAGACGGTGAAAGGAGTGGGCTTATGAAACCGGCAAGAATCCGTGTAGTGGCGGTGGTGTTGGCTCTTAGTCTTGCGGCGACATTTGCTCCGACCGCGTACGCCGCGGGCGAAGTCTGCCAGATCGGTTCAGAGCTGTACATGAGTTTGGACGACGCGCTTCTCGATGTTGACGACGGGGACACTATAAAACTCCTAGCTGATATCGATTACGCCCATGGCTTAACCTTTGTCGAGATAGACATCACTTTTGACCTGAACGGGTATGACTTGAACGTCCACAACAGCTCGGGCGATGGGCTTCTGGCCAACAACTGCGTTATCGGTATCGATACGGTTGGAGGTGGCCAGTTCACCGTGACCGGCCAGACAAAGGGCGTTCGCGCGGTACTCGGGGCCTCGGTGACCGTGACCGGAGCCCACGCGACTAGCGAATTCGGCGTAGGGGTGTGGGCTGAAGGCGGTTCGGAAGTCACGGTCCTAGGTGACGCGACCGCAACCATGGAGGACGGCATCGGTGCGTACGCCCAAGAGGGCGCGTCCATCACTGTTTCGGGCGACGCGTGGGGCGGGGTGTGCGGCGCTGCCAGCTACGGAGCTGACAGCATCGTCACCGTAG
>JAXGQX010000029.1:0-24309 GCA_040766225.1 Bacillota bacterium
CAACTCGGTCCCATCCGCCCGAAGATGGAGGCCACCCCGGATGCGTCGACGCTCGCGTTCCCCCATCCGGTGGTCGGGAGGGCCATCCTGAAAAAGAAGTAGGTAATGGCACCGATGATTGTGCCTAGAGCCGCGGTGACTTCCTTGACCCGGTACGGAGGCAGTATTCGGCAGACCAACAGATTTGCCAGGATCGCAAGTATGGCAGGGATAAGGGCGAACAGGAGCCCCGCCAGGATCGAAAGCGCGTAGTACCACGGCGGGGCATACCACGCCACTCCGAGCGAAACCAAGAGCGGGATCCCCGCCAGCGCGTAGGCGCCGATTCCGGCTACCGCCACTTCCAGGAGCTTCGCCAGTATCACCGACCGCGGCCTTACAGGCGACACCAAGAAGAGCGGCAGGTCGCGGGCAAGGAATAGGTGGTAGAACGCGGCGCCGAACGCGGCCCCCAGCTGCATCAGTATCAGGAAGTTAAGGGCGCCTGCCAGGAAAGGCAGGAGGTACTGGGGACCCGGCGAAGCCCAAGCTACGGACTTGCCCAGACTGAACGACAGGGCAGGCAGTAGTATTCCCCCCACGGGGATGAGGACCCATCCCCAGCCGGTGATGGACCGGATGCGTACCCGGAGACTGATGAGGATTATACGAAAGGCAGCCCTCATATGCTTTGGACTCCTTCGGCGGGGACGGCTTCCCCTTCGTCTCGCTCCAGAGACGCGATGATGTCCTTGTACTCCTCGCCCGCGGCGAGACTGATGAAGATGTCCTCAAGAGTCATCCCCGTGATTCTCGTCTGATTCGCCTTGGAGGCCAGCTGAGCCATGGTCCCTTCGGTCACGAGGACGCCTCCGACCAGGATTCCGATCCTGTCGCACAGATGCTCCGCCACCTCCAGCAAGTGGGTGGACATGAGCACTGCCGCGCCGTCCCTTGTCATCCTCCTTAACATGCCTTTGAGGACTCGGACGGCGATCGGGTCCAACCCGGTAATGGGCTCATCCATAATAACTACCTTGGGATTATGCAGGAGACCAGCGGCTACCGCGACCTTCTGCTTCATACCTCGCGAGTACGACTGGATAGGGTCAGCCGCCCTGCCTTCCAGGTCCAATGTGTGAAGGAGGCCGTCTATGCGACCGATGCGGACCGTCCTTGGGATCGAGTACAGCTCGCCGACGAAGTCCAGGAACTCCAGGGCGGACAATTTGTCATAGAGGATAGGCTCGTCAGGGACGTATCCCAGCGACGCTTTCGCCTTCTCGGGTTCCCTTTGAACGCTGTGGCCGCAGATCTTGGTGGTGCCGGAAGTCGGCGCGAGAAGGCCTGTTAGCATCTTCAACGTAGTCGACTTGCCGGAACCGTTGGGGCCCAAAAGCCCGTAGATTTCTCCTGGCATGACAGCCAGGTTGAGGCCGTCCACCGCGGCTGCCTCACCGTACTTCTTGACGAGAGAAGTCGCGACTAGCCGGGCTTCCGTGGACGATTTCTTGGATGGCGTAGTCACAGCATGCGCCTCCCATGATGAGTTGGCCGCTATCTGGGTTGTGTCCGAACCGTATCCGAGACGTATCTAGGTCGTATCCAGGTTGTATCCAAGTCGTTTCCAGGTCGAAGGGGTCCGGCGGAGAACAGGCTGAGAGGATCCCAATATTACCCTTCTGCCATCGGTTGGGAAATCCTTCATCTCGTAGTCACCTTGAGGTCCGCATTTCTATTGCGGAAGCAGGTATTACTGTGATTCCATTTGGCGATCCGCATGCTGGGACTCTGGTCCCATGTTCGGCCGAGTTATGGAGGGGTAAGCCTTGACTAAAGGCGTCTCTTAGGTGGTATCATTAGACTGACATTGGCAGCAAATGGTTTTAGTCGTGCAGGAGTCGGTCGTATCGTAGGTTGGAGCCCGAATAGTTACATAAGAGAAGCGGAAGCCATGAAGAACAGATAAGAAGTTGGTCACCGAGAATCTGTTCGGAGCTAGTGGTGAAACCGGCCGCAGGTAGTTTGCGGTCGGTTTTTTGTTTGTTTCAGTTCCTCATACATAGGTCTCTCTTTTGGTTAGAGACAGCAGGTCCATCTGGGGGGAGTCGCAGTGATAAAGAGACATAACATGAGGTTCCTGGCAGTGCTGCTGGTTGTCTGCTACCTGATCACTTCCAGTCCGGTAGCCCAGATAGCTCAAGCGAGTGGGCTGTTGGGAGATACCGCGGGCGATGTGAGTGGCGGTCAAACCGAGGGCATACCGGGGAACCCGGAAGAAACTCTCGATGACGAGTTGGGAGAAGAGCTCAGTGGCGACACCGAAGAGCCCGACGGTGAGACTGAAGGGCTCGATGGCGAGACTGAGGAGCCCGATGGCCCACTGGGAGATGACGAAGGCGATGGCGAGCCGGAGACAGGCGATGAAGAGTCTCCAGCCAGGACAAGCCTGACTGTACGCCATGTCCTTCTGATGCCCAACGGCGACCAACAGGTTCTCGAGGACATTGAGATGGATGACCTCGAAGTCGGCACCGTAATACGGGGCTCTGATCTGGCTGAAGACTTTGGACCTCTCGCGTTCTCCTTCAGCGATCCAGAGGAACTGGCCTTGGGCGAAGAGGACAACCTGATCGAGTTGTTCTACGAGCCTGTTAGTGAGTTCCCGGATAACCCTGACGGCCTGGAGAAGCCTGAGAAAGCTCCGGCTCCGGAATTGTACATACCTCCACGCGGACTAGGGCTAATGGGCGGACCCATGGGCGGATTGGACTCCATCCTTGTCGATGAGGACGGCAACATCGAGGAAGGGTACCCAGGGTATTTGTCCCTGACGAAGACAGCCGAGCAGGTGCCTGGGTCGCCTAACCGTTGGAGGGTCACTTTGACCCTCACAGGTACGAACCTGCCAACAACTTCCGACGTCGTCCTGGTGATTGACAGGTCCGGAAGCATGGGACAGGGCAGTGGGAGGATGCAAGCGGCCAAGGATGCAGCCGAGTCATTCGTTAACGGCCTGCTTGATGGGGAAAACCCGGGCACCAGGATTGCTCTGGTGTCGTTTGCCTCGAGTGTTACGACCCATTCTGAGTTTCAGGGCGAAAGCGGAAAGCAGACCTTGATAGACGCGATTAGGGGTCTTTCCGCAAGTGGAGGTACCTGGACACAGGCGGGGATTAAACGAGCCCGAGACCTTCTCGCCGGGAGCACCGCAGGTCAAAGGGTAATAGTCCTCTTGAGCGATGGGGAGCCGACGTATAGCTACCAGATTCGCAATATTAACCACCTGAATGAAGATTACTTCTTCAATGCCGGATTCCTTTCGTGGCACACCCGGGTACGACCTGAACGAATTCGATCTTTAACTACTCGGCGAGTGCCGGGTGACGGCTCCGGGTATTGAAGATTGGCTGGGGTTGGGATCCTCTCGGATACTTCCTCTACCACCACGGTAACAGCGCCATAGCGGGTCAGGGAATCGCCAGTCCGCCGGAATAACCATCTATTCAGTCGGGCTATTCCTGGAGACACCGGCCAAGACATTCTGAACCGGATTGCCGATGACGGGAAATCCTACGCGGCGACGCAGGACAACCTCACGGCCATTTTCATGGAGATCGCCGGAAGCATCGCGTACGCGGCGACGGATGCGGTATCACCGTTACGTCGGCGATATGTTTGAAGCTGGTTGGCGAGATAACGACCAATACAGGGGAGCCAGTTCTAGCCCTGACAACGAGACCATCACTTGGGATATTCCGTTTGTTTCGGAGACCAATCCCGCAACCATGACCTACATCGTTGAAATCCACCCAGAGGCCCAGAGCGGTGTGGTTTACCCCACCAACGGGGATACGCCAGTCGAGTATACTAATGCCCTAGGTAACCGGGCTGAGAAGGAATTTGATGTGCCGGAAGTGGGCATAAACGCGGGGACTATCGTAGTTCACTATTTCAGGGTGAACGCCGCGGGTCAGCCGGTGAACTCTGAAGGGGCAGTGATAAGCCGAGAAGGCGCGGAGCTAGACCAGTTCACGTTCAGGGAAGGCACTCAGCTTGAGCTGAATGTACCCCACTCGGTGTTCTTTAGTGGCAGCGACGCGAGCGTGACGACCAGGCAGATAGGCGGTCTCTGGTATAGCTACAGCTCAGCCGGTGACACGAATCCGACGATCATCACGCTTACCACTTCAGAACCGAGCCAGGATGTGTGGTTTGCGTGTCTTCCAGCGGGCGCGCCGCTAAGCATCACGAGCTACGAGGATGAGTACGACAGCGCGTACCACAGCATCACGGTAGGAGCGCTCGGAGAAGAAGGAAACACGATTTGGTTTAGCGAGGACAACGAAAGCTGGTCAGAGATCAAGCCCGAGTACATGAAAGTCGGGAATTACACGGTGTACGTAAAGGTAACGAACCCGAACTACGCGGAGCGTAGGGGCAGCGGCACTGTGAAAATCACTGCGAAGCCGCTTGTGATCACAGCTGGCAGCGCGACTAAGACGTACGACGGGGCGCCACTGACCAACGCTAGTTACACTTACGGCGAGTTGGCCGGAGAAGACGTCATAGTGAGCGTGACGGTGGAGGGCTCGCAGACCGAGGTAGGGTCTAGCGCGAACGTGCCGAAGGATTCGGTGATCAAGCGCGGCGATGCTGTTGTGACGGACAACTACAACATCACTTACGTGAACGGAACGTTGACGGTTACTTTGGGCACCGGTGCGGAACTCGACATCACCAACTACGAGGGTGTGTACGACGGACTTTCTCACACCATCACGGTGAACAACCTGGTGACTGGAGACGAGGTCAGGTACAGCAAAGACCGGGGCACTACATGGCTGAATGACAACCCCG
The DNA here is from genome assembly GCA_040766225.1 of Bacillota bacterium. Taxonomy (GTDB): domain Bacteria; phylum Bacillota; class Sulfobacillia; order Fermentithermobacillales; family Fermentithermobacillaceae; genus DULO01. The sequence goes on from JAXGQX010000029.1 coordinate 4,840, forward strand.
GCTTCGTTAACGTGGGAACGTACGAAGTGCTGGTGAAGGTAACCAACCCGAACTACGCGGACCGTACCGGAAGCGGAACGGTTACGATAACGGCCAGGCCTGTAACGGTTAAGGCTGACGCCAAGACCAAGACCTACGGCGATGTTGACCCCGTGCTTACCTATGAGGTAACTTCAGGCAGCTTGGTCTCCGGTGATGCGTTTACCGGCGAACTCGACCGCGTGAACTGGCAGCTTGCCCGTCGGAACGTCAAGCCCAAGGCACTCTGGCCTTGAACGGCAACTACGACTTAACCTACCGGAGCGATAACCTGGTCATCGAGAAGAGAAACGCGTCGGTCACGCCCGACGACAAGTCGAAGTCCTACGGAGATCAAATCCTACACCGGGACACTCGTCCTTCTTGACGACGACGGGTGACAGCCGAGTCAGGCGAAGCGGTTAGCGGTGTGCTATCAGCGCCACACTTGAGCCTGAAGGCGTACTCGGGAACTACAACGTTACCCACAATATAGGGACTCTCAGTATCAGCAAGAGAGCTATCACGGTCACCGCCGACAACAAGACCAAGGCTTACGGCGATTCCGACCCCGTGCTTACCTACGAGGTAACGTCGGGCAGCCTGGTCCTGGTGATGCGGCGCGCTCGTGAGGGCGAGTAGGAAGGCGATATCCTGCGGCACCCTTGAACGGAAACTACGACCTTACTTTCGTGGGAGCGCTGCTTACCATCACCCCTGCCACCGGCGCGCCTCTCGACATCAGCAACTACAGCGACGTGTACGACGGCATGTCCCACAGCATTACAGTGAACAACCTGATAACCGGCGACACCGCCTACTACAGGCTGAACGCCGAGGACGAGTGGAGCACGACGTTGCCGACATTCACAGACGTGACCGACGAAGTGACTGTGTATGTGAAGGTAACCAACCCGAACTACGAAGACCGCACCGGAATCGGCACTGTGAAGATAACTCCCAAGGCTGTAACGGTGACTGCGAACAGCGACTCCTTCGTCTACGACGGCACTGAGAAGACCGTTTCCGGTTACACGGTTACGGGATTGTTGGCTGGTCATGAGCTTCACGATGTGGGCGCCACTCGCACCGAGAAAAACGTGGGCGATTACGAAGTACCGGTCACGGGTACGCCCAGGGTCATGGACGGTAGCGAGGACAACCTGAACCTCATTACCAAGGAGTCTGGTACCCTGACTATCACCGCGGCCCAGATCCCGGTGACGATTAAGCCCAACACACAGATCTTCACCTACGACGGGACTGAGAAGACGGTTGAGGGCTATACGGTGACGGGATTGCTGGAAGGCCACGTCCTTAGCGGCGTGAGCGCCGGCCGGACCGAGAAGAACGTAGGCACCTACCTGATAGACGTGGTTGGTGAGCCGAAGGTCACGGACGGCGGAGTTGACGTGACCGAGAACTACACCTTCACCAAGGGGCAGGGCAAACTGCTCATCGAAGAGGCCACGGTTGTGGTGAGGGGCAAGAGCGGCACCTTCACCTACGACGGCACTGAGAAGACGGTAGAGGGTTACGAGGTTACCGGACTGGTTGAGGGCCACGTGCTTAGCGGCGTGAGCGCCAGCCGCACGGAGAAGAACGTTGGCGAATACCTGGTCGAAGTGACCGGCACCGCGATTATCATGGACGGTAGTGAGGATGTAACCCGGAACTACATCGTCAAGAGGCTTAGCGGGCAACTGACCATCGAGCCGGCCCAAATCCCGATGACTGTGAAAGCCAACAGCGGCATCTTCACCTACGACGGCACCGAGAAGACCGTTTCCGGTTACGATGTTACGGGCCTGTTGGATGGTCATCGGCTTGAGGGTCTGAATGCCAGCCGCACCGAGAAGAACGTGGGCGATTACGAAGTAGAGGTCACGGGTGAGCCCAAGGTCTGGGACGGTGACGTAGATGTGACCGGGAACTACGACATCGACCTGGTGTCTGGGACACTGACCATCGAAAAGAGGAACGCGTCGGTCACGCCCAACGACAAGAGCAAGGTCTACGGTGACGAAGACCCTGACCTAGACGGCGTGCTTGAGGGCTTCATTGCCACGGACGGCGTAACGGCCAGGTATACCCGTGTGACGGGGGAGGATGTTGGCGAGTACGACATCACGGCCACTCTGAGCCCTGCAGGTACTCGCGGGAACAACATCACCTACAACACCGGGAAGCTGAGCATCGGCAAGGTGGCTATCACGGTTACCGCCATTACCAAGAGCAAGACTTACGGTGACGCGGATCCTGAGCTAACCTACACGGTAACCTCTGGCGAGCTGGTTGGCGACGACGAGTTCACGGGCGCACTTGACCGTGAGGACGGCGAGAACGTCGGGACGTACGAGATAACTCAAGGCACCCTTGTCCTTGAGCGTGAATTACGATCTGACGTTCGAAGGCGCCAAACTCTTCATCGAGAAGGAAAAACGTCACGCCCGACGACAAGTCGAAGTCCTACGGAGATCCTGATCCGGAGCTGACGGGAACCCTAGCCGGCTTCCTTGACGACGACGGAGTGACGGCTACTTACAGCCGAGTCGAAGGCGAAGCGGTTGGCGATTACGCTATCAGCGCCACACTTGAGCCTGAAGGCGTACTCGGGAACTACAACGTTACCCACAATATAGGGACTCTCAGTATCAGCAAGAGAGCTATCACGGTCACCGCCGACAACAAGACCAAGGCTTACGGCGATTCCGACCCCGTGCTTACCTACGAGGTAACGTCGGGCAGCCTGGTCCCTGGTGATGCATTTACCGGCGCGCTCACCCGTGAGGGCGGAGAGGAAGTAGGAGAATACGATATCCTCCAAGGCACCCTGGCCTTGAACGGAAACTACGACCTTACTTTCGTGGGAGCGCTGCTTACCATCACCCCTGCCACCGGCGCGCCTCTCGACATCAGCAACTACAGCGACGTGTACGACGGCATGTCCCACAGCATTACAGTGAACAACCTGATAACCGGCGACACCGCCTACTACAGGCTGAACGCCGAGGACGAGTGGAGCACGACGTTGCCGACATTCACAGACGTGACCGACGAAGTGACTGTGTATGTGAAGGTAACCAACCCGAACTACGCGGAGCGTACCGGAAGCGGAACGGTTACGATAACGGCCAGACCTGTAACGGTTAAGGCTGACGCCAAGACCAAGACCTACGGCGATGTTGACCCCGTGCTTACCTATGAGGTAACTTCAGGCAGCTTGGTCTCCGGTGATGCGTTTACCGGCGAACTCGACCGCGTGGACGGCGAGAACGTCGGAACTTACGCAATCAACCAAGGCACTCTGGCCTTGAACGGCAACTACGACCTAACCTACCGGAGCGATAACCTGGTCATCGAGAAGAGAAACGCGTCGGTCACGCCCGACGACAAGTCGAAGACCTACGGAAATCCTGATCCGGAGCTGACCGGAACCCTAGCCGGCTTCCTTGACGACGACGGAGTGACGGCTACTTACAGCCGAGTCGAAGGCGAAGCGGTTGGCGATTACGCTATCAGCGCCACACTTGAGCCTGAAGGCGTACTCGGGAACTACAACATCACCTACAACACCGGGACGCTCTGCATCGAGAAGAGAGCTATCACGGTGACAGCTCACGACCAGACCAAAGTATTTGAACAAGGCGGATCCTGAACCATACGAGATAACCTCTGGCGAGCTGGTTGGCAGCGACCAGTTCACGGGCGAACTCGACCGCGCAGACGGCGAGAGTGTCGGAACTTACGCAATCACCCAAGGCGATCTGTCCTTGAGCAACAACTACGGCCGCTTTCGTGGGTGCGCTGTTGACCATCACCGCGGCTGGTGGAGACCTCGACATCAGCGATTACGAAAAGGTGGTATGACGGCACTTCCACACCATCAGCGTTAACAACACGGTGGATGGCGATAAGGTCGAGTACAGCAAAGATGGCGGCGAGACCTGGTCGGAGAGAACCTGAGTTCAGAGATGAGGCAATACGAAGGTCAGGTTAGGGTAAGCAACGACAACTACGAGACACGGACCGGAACCGGCACTGTAACGATTACGAAGCGGTTCCTAGAGATCACAGCCAGCGCGGCAAAGGCGATGGCAAACCGCTGGTGCTAACACCTACAGCATATCCGGTGGCAGCCTCGCAGAGGGTGACGCGCTGGTGAGCGTGACCGTAGCCGGTTCAAGGACTGAAGTTGGGACTACGCCCAACGTCGCTTCCGATGCGGTTATCAAGCGTGGGGAAGAGGTTGTGACCCGGAATTACGATATCAAGTATGTTAATGGCGAACTCAGGGTAACCAGCGCGTACGTGCCGCCTCAGCCGCCCGACGAGGAAATCCCGGATGACGAGCCTCCGCTCTTGAACCTGGCGGACCACTTCGCGTACATCGTAGGATATCCTGACAACACGGTCAGACCTGAAGGACTGATCACCAGAGAGGAAGTCGCGGCTGTATTCTTCAGACTGCTTGATCCCAGCTACAGAGAGCTTATCAGGACGTCTGTAAGCGATTTCCCCGATGTTCTCCCCGACAGGTGGTCATCCAAGCACATCGCGACACTCGCGACCGGCGGCGTGGAGGGTTACCCGGATGGGACCTTCAAACCGGGCAACTTCGTCACCAGGAGGAAGGCTCGCGACGATAGCATCGCGGTTCGACGGAGGGCAGGCTTCCTGGATACCAACATCTTCCCGGATGTGGAAGGTCACTGGGCCGAGAAGTACATCAACTCTGCAGCGGCCAAGGGCTGGGTGGAGGGCTACCCGGACGGCACGTTCAAGCCGGACGCGTACATTACTCGCGCCGAGTTCGTGACCCTCGATCAGCAGGGTGCCGCGCCTTGCAGGCAACGGACTGCCTGAGGCGAGGCAGTTCCCGGATCTTCTGCCCGGACGCTGGTACTACGAAGCGATGCAGGAGAACAGCCACCTCTATGAGCGCAAAGAGGATGGATGAGACGGCTGGAGATCAACTTCCCTGAAATCGAGATGTAACCAAGAGCAGTAACCTCGAGTAGGGTACAGAGAGGATAGGGCTTCGGCTCTATCCTCTCCCTTATTGTCGGGGAGCCCACTACGAGGTTGTCACGGCAACGATCTGCCGCCGAAAGTTTGAGCACCGGTGGCAAGCCTGGCCGACACGGAATGCGGTGTCTACACAACTACAGCTAATGTGGGACTAGAGGCCTATGAAGATAGCTTGTCCCCCGCATCTTCTTGACGGCGGACAACCCCTTCGTATTATTATGGGTTCGACACTAGTGGTAAATCGTGTCAACAATAAGTGGTGGCGACAGGAAAAGGTTTGGCGTGCCTCGAAAAGGTAACGCCCAAGGTCTCACAGAAATGCGGAAGCTATGAAGAGCAGATTTAGATGGTCACCTAACGATCTGCTCGGAGCTAGTGGTGAAACCGGCCGCAAGCAGGTTTGCGGTCGGTTTTGTTTTGTTCGGATCCCGCGTGAGTCGAAAGATTAATTTCATCGGGAGGGTTGCGCGTGAACAGAAAAAGCAGGTTGAGAGTTTTGGCAGTGTTGGTGATGGTTTGCTACCTGCTCACCTCAGGCTCGCTATCTCTGATAGCTCAAGCCAGCGGGCTAGCCGGGGATGGGAGCGGTGATCAGGTGCCTCAGGCACTCACCACTAGCGCGACAGTTCACCACATTCTGGTGACGCCAGATGGCGACACAGAGGTCCTCGAGGACGTCGAGTTGGATGGCCTCGAAGTAGGTGCGACCGTAAGCGGTTCTGACTTGGCACAGGACCTTGCGGACGCAGTGTTCCTCGGTAGCAATCCTGAGGAACTGGTGTTGGGCGAAAACGGCAACTTCATCGAGCTGTTCTATGGATCGATGAAGGAGTCCGCGGACAATCCGGACGGACTAGACAATCCAACGGTAGTGCCGGCCCCGCATTCACCTGTAATGAGGGGACTCGGATTGATGGGCGGACTTATGACGATGGGAAGCTCTATCCCGGTTGATGCGGATGGCAACATCGAGCCTCCGAACCCGGGGTCGCTGTCCCTAACGAAGTCGTCCACGCCCGTTCCTGGGACGAGTAACCGTTGGACGGTCACTTTGACCCTTACGGGTATTAACCTGCCAACGACTTCCGACATTGTCCTGGTGATCGACAGGTCGGGAAGCATGGGGCAGAGCAGCGGCAGGATGCAAGCGGCAAAGGACGCAGCCAGTGAGTTTGTCGAGAGCCTGCTAGATGGACAAAACCCTGGCACCAGGATTGCTTTGGTATCGTTTGCGTCTGACGTCACGACCCACGCAGGCTTTCAAGGTGTAAGCGGAAAGCAGACTCTGCTAGACGCGATCTCGGGGCTATCCGGAAATGGAGGCACTTGGACCCAGGCGGGGATCAAGAGAGCCCGAGACCTTCTCGCAACGAGCACAGCAGACAAAAAGACAATAGTGCTCTTGAGCGATGGGGAGCCGACGTATAGCTACCGGATCCACGACATTGAGGACAACCTCAATGGCAATTACTTCGAGAACGTCTCTGGGAGCACATGGTACACCAGAGACGACCTGGACGAGTCTGTCTTCGACTACTCAGCGAGTTCTGCCGGTAACGGCTCAGACCTTACCGACTACATTGACTGGAGTTTTGATCCGTGGGGATTCTTCTACTATAACCACGGCAACAGTGCCGTAGCGGAGTCCAGCTTCGCCAAGGCAGACGGGATTACTGTCTATTCAGTGGGACTGACTCCCGGATCTAGCGGCCAAGACATACTGAACCGGATTGCCGATCCGGGCAAGTCTTACGAGGCGGATACCGATGACCTCACCGAGGTCTTCCAGGCCATTAGCGGAAAAATCGCTTTCGCGGCGACCAATGCTGTGGTCACCGACCCGATGGGCGACATGTTCTCGATTCCTTCTGATCTGATTGATGACATAACGGGCAGTACAGACACCACGGTGTCGTACGACGCGGAGACGGAGACCATCACTTGGAGCATTCCGTTTGTCTCCGAAACCAATCCCGCGACCCTAACTTACGTCGTTGAGATCGACCCGAGCGCCGAGAGCGGTGTGGTTTACCCCACCAACAAGCCTACGTCGGTTTCTTACACGAATGCTCTGGGACAAAGCGCCCAGAAGCCTTTCCCGTTGCCGGAAGTGGGCATCAACGCGGGAACTATCGTTGTTCACTATTACAGGGTGAACTCTGAGGGAGTGCCTGTGAACTCGGTGGGAGTGCCGGTGAGCACTCCGCAGGATGCGGAACTCGAGTACTTCACCTTCATGGATGGCACTCAACTTGAACTGAATCAGGAGTATTCTGTGTACTTTGACGAAGACGACCCGGATGAGACGACCAGGCAGCTAAGTGGCATCTGGTACAGCTACAGCTCGGCCGGTGCCTCAAATCCGACGTTGGTCACGCTTACCACTTCAGAACCGAGCCAGGACGTTTGGTTCGCGTGTCTACCTGTATCGCAGGGGTTAACGATAGAAGACTATAGCGATGAGTACGACGGCGAGTCACACAGCATCACTGTGAGCGGCCTTCAGGAAGGCGACACAGTCGAGTACAGCACGGACGACGGGGCGTCATGGGTGCCGACGAACCCACCTTTTGTCAACGTCGGGACATACCAGGTTAAAGTGAGAGTCACCAACCCGTACTATGAGCCGCGGACCGGAACCGGCACGGTATCGATTACTCAGAAGGCCGCTTCAGTCACGGTTGACAACACGTCCAAGACCTACGGAGATCCTGATCCGGAGTTCACCGGGACACTAACCGGCTTCCTTCCTGTCGACGAGGTGACAGCCACCTACAGCCGGCCGGCGGGCGAGAACGTCGGCGATTACGCCATCACCGCCACGTTGAGCGCGGTGGGCCTGCTCACCAACTACAACATCAGCTATAACGATGGGCTACTCACTATCAGCGCGAGAGACATCACGGTCACTGCTCACGACAAGAGCAAGGTCCAGGGTGATCTCGACCCTGTGTTGACTTACAGCGTAACCTCGGGCGAGCTGGTGTTCGATGACACCTTCACAGGCGAGCTTGCCCGTGAAGAAGGAGAGGCCCCGGGAACCTACGCCATTCAGCAAGGCACCCTTGCCTTGAGCGCCAACTACAACCTCACGTTTAGGGAAGGGCTGTTCACCATCATTCCGGCTTCCTCCGGAGAGGAACCGTCCATCACCGACTACACCGGCGACTATGATGGCCAGTCCCACAGCATCACTGTGAACAACACGGAGGAGGGCGACACAGTCGAGTTCAGCAGAGACGGCGAAGACTGGTCGGAGGAGAACCCTGGCTTCGTGAATGTCGGAGAGTACGACGTTCACGTGAGAGTGACCAGATCTGGCGGCGAACCGTGGACCGGCACCGGGACCGTGACGATAAACAAGCGGTTCCTGGAGATCAAAGCGGGCAGCGCGACTAAGACGTACGATGGCCATCCGCTGATCGCTAACACGTACAGCATATCCGGCGGCAACCTCGCAGAGGGTGACACGCTGGTGAGCGTAACCGTGACCGGTTCAAGGACCGAGGTCGGGACTGCGGCCAACGTGGCTTCCGATGCGGGTTACTGCGTGCGCGGCGAATCGGTTATGACCCCCTAACTACGACATCACTTATGTTGATGGCGTACTCAAACAGCTCCGCGCCGCCGCCACCCCCCGCCGCCCCCGCCTGATGAAGAGATCCCGACGATTTCCCGCCGCTCCTAAACCTGGCGGACCATTTCGCGTACATCGTTGGGTACCCCGATAATGGTTGTGGCTCCGAGTGGACGCATCACCAGAGAGGAAGTCGCGGCGGTGTTCTTCAGACTGCTTGATCCCAGCTACAGGGAACTTATCAGAGCATCGGAGAGCAACTTCCCGATGTACCCTGACATGGGTGGTCATCGAAGCATATCGCGACGCTCGCAGTTGGTCGCGTCCTGGAGGGCTACCCGGATGGGACCTTCAAGCCCGCCAACTTCATCACAAGGGTAGATTACATCGCGATTCGATGAGTTGAGCTTCCTCGATACCAACGTCTTCCCGGATGTGGAAGGTCACTGGGCTGGAGAAGTACATTAACTCTGCTGCGGCTAAGGGCCGGGTGGAGGGCTACCCCTGACGGCACGTCTGCCAGACGCTCAGGGCTTCCACTGCAAAGCCGAGTTCGTGACCCTGGTCAACAGGGTGTTGCAGCGTAGAGTGTTGGCAGAGGACGTTCTGCCAGATGCAAAGCAGTTCCCGGACCTTCTACCTGCAAGCTGGTATTACGAAGCGATGCAGGAAGCCATCAACAGCCACCTCTTTGAGCGTAGAGAGGATGGATACGAGACATGGTTGGAGATCAACTATCCTGACATCGATAAATCGGCAGGTCAGTAACTCCAGAATTTGGGTTCAGAGAGGATAGGGCTTCGGCTCTATCCTCTTCCTTATGCGCCCGGCATGGTGCTGTCCCAATTTCAGGCTGCTAGGATAGAGGCTCACAAGCAGGACTATTGAGCAGGTTACTTGAACATAGATCATGAGGTGGTAACGTTTGATTGGCGTTTTGCACCGTACCAGGACATGGTTAGCGTTACGCGCAGGCGACAGCTGGCATTGGTCATTAATAATATCATGAGATCGAGAAAATTGTAGACGAGGTCCGGGGCGAAGTGAAGGAGACCATCAAAGTCCCAAAGCCCGGGTGGCCAATGCGGTTGCGCTGGCGGAAGAACTCATTGGTGCCGGCGCTAGAGTCCTAGTAGCTAGGGGGGGCATTGCTGATGCCCTTAAGGCGGCCGATTTGGACGGCATCCCTCTAGTAAACATCTCCATCACCGCGTACGACGTATTGAGGGCGGTGGCTGAAGCTAAGAAGAAGGCGCCAAGAGTCTGCATTATGGCGTTCGAAAGCATGATCGAAGGACTAGACGAAATCCTCCTGCTTATCGGCGAAGACACGAGCGTGGTTACCCTGCGTGAAGGCACAAAGATACCCGAAGCTATGGCGAAGTGCTGGGAAGATGGCGAGGTCTGCTTCGTCGGTGGTTTATTACTTCTGCGAGATAGCCAGATCCGCGACTATCCCAGCGTTCTTATTCGTCTGGGCAAGGAAGCGGTATCGATCGCGACATGAGGCCAGCAGGATAGTGAAGGTCCGCCGGGCTGAGGAACAGAAACGCGTTCTACTCCAGGGGGCTCTTGACCTGCGAAGACGGGTCGTGGTTGTGGACTCAGGAGGCAGACCGAGCGTGGAACTTCAAGGGGCCATGACCGTATTTGCGCAGCAGGCAGCGACGACCTCCAGGCTAGTGAGGTTTTTAGCGCTTTCATGTGATGCGAGGGGTTGAGGCGCCTGTTTTCCCACGGGGTCTCTGGAGACGCAGCAGTCAAAACCACTTCCGGCGCTTCAATCGTGGTGTCGGTTAGCCCGCTTGACCGGCGGCGACTTCGATGGAGCCCTCTTAAACCTTCGCGATGCTGTGCGTGTTGAAGCATTGGAGCAAAAGGTCAGAGCGGAAGTCCATTCCAGAGGCCTGACTGCGAAGCGCAAGTTCAGCGACATTATCGGGCAATCCAGACTCCTTAGAGAGACAATTGCGGCTGCACAAGCCTTTGCGGAAGTAGACGCGACAGTGCTGATCCTCGGCGAGTCCGGGACAGGCAAGGAGCTATTTGCTCAGGCCATACACAACTCGTCCTCCAGAAGAAATGGCCCTACGTGGCCGTCAACTGTGCGGCCCTGCCGGAGTCTCTTCTTGAGAGTGAGCTCTTCGGGTACGCTCCCGGAGCGTTTACCGGTGCTACCAAGCAAGGAAAGCCGGGCCTCTTCGAGTTGGCTCATAAAGGCACTCTGCTCTTGGATGAGATCAATGAGCCTTTCTCCTAACCTGCAAGGGAAGTTGCTGCGGGTGTTGCAGGAGCGCGTGATTCGCAGAGTGGGTGACAGGGTCATCCCGGATGCTCGTCAGGGTGGTCGCCTGCACCAACCGCGACTTGGTCAGCATGACGCAGAAGCGCGAGTTCCGTGAAGACCTCTTCTTGAGGACTCGATGCTGAGACTGCACCTCCCACCGTTGCGCGAACGAGCGAGGACGTTATCCCCCTGTTCAGGTTCTTCGTAAAGCGGTTCTCCCAGGAGTTGCTCTACCGGGTCAGACTCGCTCCGAGCTTCGTCGAAGTGCTTAGCGCCCATCCCTGGCCCGGCAACGCGAGAGAAGTGCAGACCGGTGCAGTTCTGGCCCTTTCACGGGCAGGTCATAACTAAAGAGAGACTCCGCACGACGCTGTCTGCTTACGGGGGATTGTTCTCAAGGGAAGCTGCCAGGATGACCGGACAACCTATCGACCCGGAAGGTGATTCATCTACTGAGCTCAGGCGACGTCCTCGACAGTCGCTGACGCCCGAGGACATTCGGGCAGCGCTGGAAGCCACGGGTGGCTCCATAGGAGAGGCCGCGAAAGCGCTGCGTTCACCGGTCGACACCTGGAGGCACATGACTCCTCGTTGATAAGTTGACGTTGCATTGTTGCGCAGGACGTTTCAAGCACAGTTGCTGCAACCAATAGTCTGTTTGGATGAGACTTTCGCACTCCCGCTTTCGGCCAGTTGTGCCGATCTCTGCAGGGGTCGTCCTTTCTACCTGCCTGATGGCACGGGTATTGCATTATTCGCTCATGAGACACTTCAGCTGAGAGCGGAGGATTCCGTGCCATGCACGCGCTTGAAAAGATACTGGCCCGCGCTTCGGGAGAGAAGGCCGTTGAGGCCGGTCAGTTTGTGACAGCCCGGGTCGATCTGCGGGAGGTCAACAATGACCTTCTACCTACAGACGCTTGTTTCTTTTAGAGAGATGGACGCCAAGAAGGTTTGGGATCCATCAAGAGTCGCTTTTGTTCTGGATCACTACGCGCAACGGCCTCGACGATCCTCTCGGCACAAACCAAAAGAGATGCGGAATTTCTGCGAGATCCACGGTATAACCAACCTCTTCGATGTGAATTGCCATGCCATCAGGTCGGCTGAAGCCGGTTTGGTGAGACCGGGGATGCTGGTGGTCGAGACAGACTCACACAACCATCGCGGAGCGTTGGGAGCTGGTACGGGTTGCGGGGCAACTGACATGGCTGCCATACTTGCGACCGAGCAGATGTGGATGCGTCTCCCGAGGTAGTCAGGGTGACTACGGCTGTTCTCTACTCCTCCCGGTGTGATGGCCAAGGACGTTGCGCTTCACACTGGCCAACTGGGCACCGAGGTTGCCGGTTACAAGGCGATCGAGTTTGCCGGAGAGGGGATCCGCTCACTGGATTCATGAAAGATGACCTCTGCAACATGGCCGTGGAGATGGGTGCCAAGACGTCTTACATCGAGATCGACGGAAGACGTCTTGGAATACGTCCGGCGAAAGGAGCGGCCAGGAGGTGTGGCCGGTCATGAGCGATCCGGGCTGGTGGCACGCGTGCTCGCTACAATGTAGTAGTTGATGGCATGGAACCCCAGGTCGCGTCCGTCTACGGTAGATAACGCGCGGTCAGCGAGGTAGCCGGTGAAGCAGTGGATCAAGCGCCTATCGACTTGCACCGGGGGACGGCTAGAGGACCTGGAGGTCGCCGCCCGGATACTGGCCGGAAAGCGCGTCAGCTCAAAGTGCAGGTTGATTGTGGTGCCCGCGTCGACCGAGATACCGATGAGAGCGACGGAGCAGGCGACACCGGGCGTGCCCGGAGAATCCGGGCGCAACTGTGTTGCCTGCGTTGTGGGCCGCCTGGGCGCCCATCAAGGAGTTCTTGCTGCGGGGAAAAGTGCATTGGTGACTTCCAGCAGAAATTTCCCGGGCGGATGGGGAGCACGGACGCGGAGAGAGTTCATCGCGTCCCCCGCCATCAGCCGCATCTGCGATAAACGGCCGTATTGTCGACCCAAGACAAGTCAACTAACGAGGCAGGGGCTAATGGCGATCGAAGGAAGGACCTTTCTCTTTGGCGACAACGTAGACACGGACCAGATATACCCTGGCAGGTATCTAGCGCTGGTGAAACCCGAGGAAGTGGCTTTGCAACGCCATGAAGGGTTAGTCCCGGCTTCTTGTGAGAGGTTCATACCCGGTTCGATTATCGTAGCAGGTAGGAATTTCGGCTGCGGTTCATCGCGGGAGCATGCGCCCGTAGCCCTTAAGTCCATCGGGGTCTCGTGCGTTGTGGCCGAGTCGTTCGGGCGAATTTTCTACCGGAATGCTATTAACATGGGCCCATCGGTCCTAAGGTGCAAAGGCGTGCACGCGGCTGTAAGGGAAGGCGATCCTTACAATCGTCGACCTGATGGAAGGCAGGGTCGTGCTCCCCGAGACGGACTATCTTGTACGGTGAGTCTCTTCCCTACCAGATAGTCGAAACCCTCAGCGCGGGGGCTTGTCAGGCCACGTTCGACGCAAATAAAGGAAGGGGATAAGAATGCAAAGTATGATCTGTTGCCGAAAGGGCTCGAGCCGCGGACTATCCCGCGTAGACGACAAGTACGATCTCGCGATTGCGAGGTCAGATTGCTGCCGTGGAGGCGGAAACCCCGGAAGATGATGCCGCCTGCGCGATCAATTTGGATGGCAAGACCATCATTCCAGGTATTGTTGATCTCCACCGCCATCGCGGACCCCAACGGTTTCCGGATGCTGGCCAGAGCCGGTGTGACCACGGCTTTTGACGGGGCCCCCTTTGAGAGTTTCCTTTCTGAGGCAAAAAACAGAGGGTCGGCATCAACGCGGCACAATCCAACAGATAAGGCCCGGGGTAACCGTATCCGGCGATGACCCATCCATGTGGGAGTTCTCGTCGGTTACTGAAAAGTGGGTCCGGGAAGGCGCCATCGGTCTGAAGCTCTTGGGAGGGCACTATCCCCCGACACCCGAAGCCACGGCTCGACAGACGAGGCGTGTAACAGGAGTAAGTTTTTATGTATGCTTCCCCCACATAGATCCAAGGCCACCGGGGCAGAAACGAGTCCAGTTTCCGTGAGGCCATGGTTGGTTGGAAATAACCACCTTCACCTTAGCACACGTGAACTCATACTGTAGGGGACAGGTGTTGGGTGATCCCGTTACAGAGACCACCGAGGTCATCGTCAATTTCGGCCAACCGAAATCTCATAAGCGAAGCCTACCTCTCTGTTTTTAGTGGTTCTCCCGGGAAGATCCCTGACGGTGTACTGGAGTCCATAGGGCCGCGGGAATTTCTTTCGGTAGCCGGCTACGGCGGCACCGGGGGCTGAACTGACCAGAGTTATCATGGACGGTTTCATCGGCGTGGTCGCCGCAAAAGGCGATGACAATGTGATACTGAAGGGACAAGAGGCTTACGACCACTGGCGAGCCCAGGGCACCGACGTTACCTGTACCTTCCCCGTGACCCCCGGTTCGACCAGGTTTCTGCTAGCAACCGCCAAAGACAGCGCCCACCGGTTCGTCATCGATGCCATCGCAACTGACGGAGGGGCGATCTCTCGTAACTTTATCCTCAGCAAGGGCCTTACCCTGAAGCTTCTGGACGCGATGACTTTAATGGAGTTCACCGCTAAGAGCGCATACTTCCCGCCCAGATACTTGGTTTGAAGAAAAAAGGTTCACTTACGCCTGGATTTGACGCCGATATTACCGCATATCTGGATGGACGGAGACCGCTTATGTCCTTGCATCTGGGCGAGTTCTGTACGGTTGACGGAGTAGTTCATGGATAAAGCGCCCCCACATCATCACCAGCAAAAGGTGTCGCCACCACGGAACAAAGGGTTTTGAGACGCACGAGACCGAACTTCACGAAAGCTGGTTCTATCAGGGACGGGCGAGCGCCGCGAGATAACCCCGTCCGGGTGAAAGCGGCCTGGTGAATACGTGGAGAGGATAGAGGGTGCAACTGCGGGGAAGAGCAGAAGCGGCTGTTGTGGCTCGCACGGTGATATCAAGGACATTCGTTCGAAGAGATCGAGACGCCCGCTCTCGTGGTCGACTCCAGAGATCATGGAAGCCAACATGCGACAAGATGATGAAGATCCTTAACGACTCTGGCGCTGGAGTTGGCCTGAGGCCCCACGCCAAGACGCACAAGACTCCCGCGAGATTGCCAAGAAGCAGATTGAGAGGGGCGCGCTCGCATCTGTTGCGCTAAACTCGGTGAAGCCGAAGCGATGGCTGGTGGAGGAGTACACGACATTCTCATCGCCAACCAGGGCGAAAACAGTTGCGGCGCCTGCGGCTTTGTCCAAGAAGACGGATCTCAAGGTCGCCGTGGACACAAAGGAAAACCTCCTCGGTAGACATCTCCAGGTCTCTAGCGAACTGGGTGGCAAGGTTGGTATTGTAGTCGAGGTGGATACCGGCAACCACCGAGGCGGTGTACGCATGGAGGCAGATGGCGAGATCGCCAGTTTGCCCTTCCGGGAGTATGGTATGCGTTGTGGGATACGAGGGCCACGCGTGTTCATACCCGATTTCGACCAGCGTGGAGTTGTCGCCGGCAAGTCTTTACTATCCTCTCTGTCATCGTGATGCCATAAAGCGGAGGCCGGCCTGATCTGGCTATTGTCAGCGTGCTGCCGGTCTGGTGTACCTTCAGGTTCGCTGCCAAGCGGAAAGGACTCACCGATGTAGAGGCCGGATCTTATATCTTTATGGATAAAGTATGGCGACCGCGGAGTGGACTTCAGCCATTCGTTGGGGGTCTTGACAACAATCGCCAACCATCCTGACCCAGGATCGCATATTTGCGATGCCGGATTGGCGTCTATGACTAAGGAGTTTGGAAATGGTATCGACGGTCCTATGGCCTTCGTTGTTCACATGTCCGAAGAACACGTGAGCCTTGCTTCACCGACGAGCCCGATACGCTTCCAGGCATGGCGGAGTTGATGCCGGCCTGGCAACGCTGTGGCAAAACGCCGCTGCGGGCGACAAGATACTGCTTATTCCCAGCCATTGCCGCACCACTGTGAACTTACACGATGTAATCTACGCCGTTCGTGACGGGATAGTGGAGGATGCATGGCGTGGCCGACGAGGCAGGTTTGCCTAAGTTCCATGCGGACTGATCTAGGCACCCAGGTGGGGGTGAATTACCCGTGACGCGCTCCAGCGGGGGCACCACTTGTCGGGTAACCGTCATCATAGCAGACGACCCCACCGGAGCAAATGATTCTGCCGTTCAGTTCGCGTAACGTGCTTCGCACGATCACCTTGCTCGCCTGGCACGATAAGGTGCCTGAGGCGGACGTCGTAGCCGTCAGTACCGAGTCGCGCAACTTGGACGCGAGCGGCACGAGCAGCCGAGAGATGGCTCGTGCCCCTTGTAGACTCACTTTCGCCTGACATCGTATTCAAGAAAATAGACTCCACTCTTCGAGGCAATATTGACGTCGAGACAAAGGCGGTGGCGGACGTTTGGCGTAGGCCGGTGGTTGTCGCCCCGGCCTATCCTCAGAACGGGAGAACTGTGCGAGATGGGCAGCTTTTCGTGGATGGGAAGCCCCTGTCCGAGACGTTTGCTGCGAAAGACCCTCTCGCTCCAGTGAGTTCCTCTCGGGTTGTCGACTACTTTGGGAGTCTCACATCCTCAAGTGGTCATGCCCTTACAATCTCGGATGCCAGTTGTCAAGATGACTTGGACGCCCTGGTTTCTAAACACCACGGAAAAGGACCCGTATTGTGGGTGGGTTCAGCGGGACTGGCACGGGCGTTGGCTGTCCGATGCTCCGCTAGGACAAGGGGCGGCCAGGGTAGTCAGACCAAGGGCGGAGATGGCCCCACCTTGATTCTCATCGGGAGTTTGAACCCGGTCTCCATGGCTCAGGTGGAGTTCTTGCGAGCAAGTGCCGATTGCCAGGTAATTCTCCCTAAGGACAGACCAAGTCTCGAACGTGCCTCTCTGGACGTCGCCGACTCAAGCCTGCCGGTAGTGGTGGTGGCAACCTATGGAGTTGACCTTGCGGGACTTCCGGCAGGAGACCGTGCCTCTGTCATTCGCCGTTCTCTTAGCATTACCGCCAAGCGGGCGGTGGCTTCGAAAAAGTACCGTAACATGGTTCTATCAGGTGGAGATGTTGGGTTTGCGGTACTGCGGGAGTTGGGCGCGACCGCCATCGAAATACACAAAGAGGTGCTTCCCGGTATCGCCTTCGGGCGTGTGGTTGGCGGAGAAGCTCACGGGATGGGGATCATCACCAAGGCGGGTGGCTTCGGCGACCGGATGACTCTTCGGGGTATCATCGCTTGGCTTAGGTTGCAGCGGGGCGAGGAACCCAAAGACTTGGAGGGTGTTGGCGGATGATCGGTGTGTTGGCTCCGTATCGCGAGCTAGCGGACATCGTTTCCGACCTCCAACGGGAGATACAGGAGCCCATTGAAGTATTTCCGGCTCGTCTAACCGATGCTGTCGACCTCAGCCTGCAGTTGGTTAGGTCCGGAGCCACGGTAATCGTGTCAAGGGGCGGAATAACGGACCTCCTGAGGGCTAGCGACGCCGAATGGCTCTCGGGCATGCCCATCGTGGACATCGCGGTGACTGGATACGACGTAATGAGAGCACTGGGGGAAGCCAAAAAGAAGGCAGAGTGGGTGTCGGTGGTTGCCTTTCCCGATGTAATTGAGGGAGTTCAGAGCGTAGCCGATCTTCTAGGTCCCAAGGTCCTGCTCACTCCCATCGGGGCTCGGTCCAACTTACACAAGACCATGAGGCTTCAGGCCGCCGGAAGGGACATATGTTTTGTGGGCGAGGCAACTACATGTGAGGTTGCTGAGACCTGCGGGTTCAGCTTCACCCCTATCACGTCGGACAGGCCGTCGGTTGCGCGCGCTCTTCGCGAAGCCTTTAGGGTCTCAAAGATCCAGCAGCTTGAGGCCAAGAAACGATATCGCCTTCGGATCGTGCTCGATTCCATAGAAGACGGTATTATCGTTACCGACTCAACCGGGCTACCGGAACTGTGGAACGCCAAGGCAGCCAAGCTTGCCAAAGCTTGGGACGGTATCGCGGGGTCCGGGCTATCTTTGGGCGAACTCCGAAAACCCGTAGCAAAGGCTTTAAGCACCGGAGCAGTCGAGGACACGGTTATCCGGTTGCCTTCCGGATCACCGATGGTGGCTTCGGTTGGGCCGGTGAGCACTGATGCCGCCTATAGGGGAGTGCTGGTCAGTCTTAGAGAGGCATCCAGAGTGGAAGCGCTGGAGCACAAAGTCCGGGGAGATCCGCGTTCGCTCGGATTGGTGGCCGGTAAGCGGTTCTCGGACATCTTGGGCAAGTCTCTTGTGCGCAGGCGCGCGGTAAGGGCCGCGGAGGCTTTTGCCCAGGTGGATGCCACCGTGCTGATTCTTGGCGAATCAGGTTCGGGAAAGGAAGTCTACGCTCAGTCGATCCACAACGCGTCTAGCCGCAGGAACGGGCCCTACGTAGCTCTCAACTGTGCCGCGCTCCCGGAAAGCCTTCTTGAGAGCGAGCTGTTTGGATATGCGGGCGGAGCGTTCACGGGAGCCGTGAAGCAAGGTAGGCAGGGTCTCTTCGAGATGGCTCACAAAGGTACGATACTTCTGGATGAGATAAGCGAGTTGTCCCTCAACCTACAAGGCAAACTTCTGCGCGTCCTGCAGGAACGGCAGGTCCGAAGGGTAGGTGGCGAGAGGGTCATTCCCGTCGATGTCCGGATCCTTGCGGCCACTAACAAGGACATCTCTGCGATGGTCCGGGGAGGGCAATTTCGTGAAGACCTGTTTTTCCGCCTAGACGTGCTACGACTCAACATTCCTCCGATCAGGGCATGCCCTAAGGATGTGGAGTGCTTCTTCAATCATTTCCTCACCACTTTGTCACGGGACATGGGCCGGTCCGCCCCTAGAGTCACTCCGTCGGCAATGAGACTACTCAAAGAGTACCCTTGGCCCGGAAATGTACGGGAGATTCAAAACGTCGTGCAACGCTGCCTTGTCCTTTATGCCGATCAGGAGCTGACCTACGAAAGGGTTGACCGGGTATTGAGGCCGGGAGGCCGCAACGTCGCCCGAGATCGCGCGCGCAGGGCTTCCACATGTATGAACTTGGCGGTTGCGGACATCGACGAGGCTCTTTCCCTAGCTGCAGGTTCTGTAGCCGGAGCGGCACGCCTGCTTGGGGTTCATCGCACGACCCTATGGAGACATATGAAAGCAAGCCTGACCGTTGGTAGATAGTCGGTAAGGGGGTCACAGGAATGCTTGACGACAGGACGCAGGCACCCATAGCGGAGCAGGTCAGGTCGGGGCTCGTTGAGAAGATCGCCACAGGCGTCTATTCAGTGGGTTCAGTGCTGCCTTCCTGCAGAAAGCTTGCCGCCGAACTCGGTGTTAACAAGAACACTGTCACAAGGGCGTTTAGTATGCTCAAAGAAGCGGGGCTTGTGAAACCCTTGCCGGGCGAAGGCATGCTTGTGATAAAGAGGCCATCTGTGGACCGAAAAGATG
>JAXGQX010000003.1:0-135075 GCA_040766225.1 Bacillota bacterium
GTAGTTTCTATCAGGCTTCACCGCTTCTCGCAAGTGGTTATTCTCGCTTTGGCGGGAATGTCGCGGTTGTGTCGAGCGAAAGCCCCTTGGAGGTGATCCATACCCGCGAACGCGGTCGAAATGAAAGGAGTTCGGCCACAAATAGAAATGGAGCTCACAATCGGAATCGAACCGATGACCTCATCCTTACCAAGGATGTGCTCTGCCGACTGAGCTATGTGAGCTCGCAGTACTAATCGTTGGTTGCGGGGGTAGGATTTGAACCTACGACCTCCGGGTTATGAGCCCGACGAGCTACCTGGCTGCTCCACCCCGCGACGTTATGGGTGCTTTCAAAGTTTCTGGTGGAGAGGGCTGGATTTGAACCAGCGAAGGCGTCTGCCAGCAGATTTACAGTCTGTCCCCTTTGGCCACTTGGGTACCTCTCCACGCGCATATGCTATCTTACTACCTTTGGCCCCAGGACGCAACCGTTTTCAGGTTGGAAACCATGCCGGTTCGTCTTCCCAAAACCGCCGCCGTCCGGCGCGAACAAACACCAGTATACACTATTGATGGCTATCGTGCAAACCCTACTCGGTAATCCGGAGATACTCGTCCAAGTCTGACAGCACGGTATCGATGGCGCTCTGCCAGAACTCCTTCCCTGTCAGGTCAACCCCGAGGTGCCCCATGGCGAGATCTTCCACTCTCATCCGTCCGGTATCCCGAAGGAGAGCGCGATACTTCTCCTCGAATCCGGGGCCGCCCGATAGAGCTTGGGCATAGACGCCCGCGCTAAACAGGAACCCGAATGTGTAAGGGAAGTTGTAGAACGGGACTCGGGTGTTGTAGAAATGCAGTTTTGAGGCCCAGAAGTGCGGGTGGTACAGCCCCAGCGAGTCCGCAAACGCCTCTTTCTGGGCTTCTACCATCAGATCGTTGAGCCTTTGCACGCTGACCATCCCTTTGGCACGCTCCTCGTAGAACTTAGTCTCAAAGAGGAACCTGCACTGGATGTTCATTAGCAGGGCAACCGCCCGGTTCAGTTTGTCATCTATGAGCATCAGTCTCTCTTCCGGGGTCTTGGCGTGCTTGACCGCAGCGTCGGCTACTATCATCTCGGAAAGCGTGGAAGCCGTTTCGGCTACGTTCATGGCGTACTGCTGGGCCATGGGGGGCAGGTCATTCATGACGGACTGATGAAACGCGTGCCCCAGCTCGTGGGCCACGGTGGCTACGTTCCCCAGAGTGCCCGAGAAGGTAACGAATATGCGAGACACTCTTTTCTCGGGGAAACTGGTGCAGAACCCGCCCATACGCTTGCCGGGACGGTCTTCGGCTTCGATCCAGCGCTCTCTGAACGCGCGGGTGGCGAGGGCGGCCATGTCGGGACTGACTCTCCCGAACTGCTCCACGATGAACTCCGCGGCCTCTTCGTAGCTCATCTTGCTGGCCGCGTTGCCGACGGGCGCCCCCAGGTCCTGCCATCCCAGAGTCTCTAGTCCTAGGAGTTTCTGCTTCCGGCGCATATATGCCACCAAGCGGCCCTTGTTGGCATCGATGGTGCCCCACATCACGTCCAGCGTTTTCCGGCTCATGCGGTTGTACTCCAACGGCTCCTTTAGCACCGATGGCCAGCCACGCTTCTTGTAAAGGGCCAGCCGGAAACCCGCCAACCTGTTCAGGGCGAGGGCGCACAGGTCGGCCTCTTTGGCCCAAGCTTCTTCCCATCTCGCCATTACGTGAGCACGGAAAGCCGGATCCGGCCCGGACATCCTGTTAGACGCTTGCCCAGGCGAAAGCGCCACGGGCTTTCCTTTCTCTTCGATGGTGATGGTCATCTTGCCGGTAACCATATCGTACAAGTCGGGCCATCCGTGATAGCCGTCCACAGACAACTCGTTGACTACGGTCTCCTGTTCGGGGGGCAGCAGTTCCTTTGCCCGCTCCCTACGCTCGTTTAGGCTGAATGCCAGGGGCTTCAGGCTCTCTTCCCGCATCAGACGGGCCCAGTCAGGGTCGGGGATCTCCAGGAGTTCCTTGTCTATCATGGTCATCACCGAACCGAAGGCGGCTTGGAGTTGACGGACTCTACTACCGACCACCCGGGCACGCTTGTCGTTTACGTCCTGAGCGCTCAGGCATGAGGTGAACGCTCCGGCGGGCCTCAGGCGGCGCGAAAGGTCTTGCAGCTCTTCCAATTTCACAGTCCAGGAGCCCACGGTCCCTCCGGAAGTATGTTTCTTGGATAGAGAAGCGATGTCATTCTCAAGGGAATCCAGATACGCCTGGAATTCGGAAGACCCGCTTCCGCCCGGAAAAATGACGTCCAGATCCCAGGTTTCATTGAGGTTCTTGAACAATGAGATCACTGCCTTTCTGATTGCTCAGGTTTCCATTCGATGAGCGGCTCCTCGTCACCTGCGGATCGTGATGTAGGCCGCGATGAAGGCCGCAACCAAGGGTTCGGCTGGCAGCCTGAGACTTCTCCTAGAATGCTGACAAGCAGATCGGTCTTCCCACGGCAAACGCCTCATCCAGCGTAGGGACCGAATTTTCGTCGCTGATAGTCGCTAAACCGTAGGAGTACAGACTCTTGCAGAGTCGACCGCCCCCATGAGAAGAGATGACAAGTCCGCTATGTCCGCAGATGCCGTCACGTCGTATGGAGCGTCAATCCTCCATCACCGTCAGACGTCCCCATCGTCCGCAACACCACGGTGCATCCGTCATTTCCGGGGTAAATATCGCGCGCAAAAGCCTCAAGTTGGTTGTCTTCCCCCCGAAATCCCTTCGGAAAGAGCGCAGCTTACGGCGTGGAACGACAATGACGATCCTGTACATTAGTCCGATCCCTGCACCCCCATCTCGTGGGATACTATGGGGATTACGTTATCCGACCGTTCCTGGGGTCAGTCCAGTAGAGCAGGGGTTCTGCTCTTGGCGTATTCAAGGTTATCGATCATGACTTGGTCCGATTGGGTATGGAAAAACGAGCAGAATCCCTGACGTCGGCCCCAGGCGATGGGGAACACACCACTCCTTTTTTACGACGATGTCGTTTTGCAGGAAGCGCCCGCACATATGGGTTGGAGGCGAGACCAGATACCCTTCCAATTCTCCGCCCCTCTGAAACCCACCACGCGGTTCTCGGGCAGGTCGAAGATGCCGCCGAAGTCGTAGGGGTGTCAGCTGAACATTCCGTGGTGCGATGCCAGTACTTGTTGAAACACTGCAGCATGGCCTCCCTTGTCATCGAGGCCTAACTCGACCACGTGGTCTTTGGAGCCACTTGGGAGGCTTTGCAGTTTGACGGTGAACTGGGATGTCTTGACGCCGTAACCGAATCCCATCCTCTATAGAATCCGGACGAACGGATACAGCGTCACTATGTACGTTCCCTTTTGGCGGAAGTGATCAAGGCCTTGGAGGACCATGTCTCTAGCCACTTTTCCTTCTTGCTGGAGATGGACCGCGACCATTCCAACCCGCCTACGGCGAGACGGAGACCGTCAGAGTTCATCGTGTAATCGAGAAGACGCATCCACCGAGCAGGACGTCGTCCTGAAAGTCCGTAGTGCTTTGAAACCAGACGTCAGCGTTCTGCTTCTTGAACTTGTCATCAATTTTGAGAGGTCTTCCTGTGCAGCTCTGAAGCCCGGATACGCGCCCCGGCGATCTGGCAAAAGCGTCAGACTCGTATTCTTTTAGCAGCCTTACTGTCATGAGTGGGTTTGCCTCCTCGGCTGGGCGTCTTTCTTGTCTCCATGCGAGGGTCAGCGCCAAGGCCTCTAGACGCACATCCACGATAGCGAACGACCACCCGTCAAAGGAAACGACCTGGTTCGCAAAACCGGTTGACGCGACCAGAACCCACAGATACGATGTGGATGGCGAATGAATGTTTGCATCTGTGGAAAGGACGTGAAGTGAATGGGAAGCATACTGGCCTATTGCGGCCTGGAATGCTCGGAGTGCCCCGCGTACATAGCCACTCAGGCGAACGATGAAGAAGGCAGGAAAAGGACTGCCGAGAAGTGGTCGAAAGACTTGGGACTAGCCATCACCGCCGACGACTGCATCTGTGACGGGTGCTTGCCGGTTGACGGAGGCAGACTAGGCGGATACTGCGGCGAGTGCCCCATGAGAGCGTGCAACCTCCAGAAAGGCCTGGCGCATTGCGCTCAATGCGAGGACTACCCCTGCGACAACCTCGCCCGGTTCACGGCGAATTCGCCCGAGGCCAAAGCCAGACTGGAGGCACTCAGATCAGCCCGGTAAGTCTAGTGCTGCCTTTCCCTTGGCGAGCCGGCGTATCGTATCCCGGCGAACTCTGATAGGTCTTTGTCGACGGTGACTAGGTCTTCCCTGTTCAGTTCGGCAAGTGAGCTCTTGCTTAAGGCTTGCGCCGCCAGTTTCATTTCGACGGTGCATGACTTAAGGAAGTTGGCCACACTTAGGGCGGCCTGGTCGATGTCCAGTTTCTTGACGTTAACGCCGTTGTACAGGGCCAACTGCAACGCGGTCGATTGGGGCACTGTCTTCTCCAGTTGGTCATGAAGGGCGGCCATCACCGCTATAGACCCGATGGAGACGGCGGTAGCCCCAAAGGCTAGCGCTTTCAGAAAGTGGCCGGGAGTCGAGAGACCTCCCGTGGCTATTACGCTGCACTTATCTTTGAGGCCGTTTGCCTTTAGCCAATCTACAGTACGGACCAGAGAGTGAAGGGTAGGAAGGCCAACGTCGTCTTCCAGGGTAACCGGGGCAATGGCCGTGCCCCCCTCTGAGCCGTCTATAGTCAGGAAATCGACTTCTGCCCGGGATGCGACTTCCAGCTCATATTCGATGTAATCGCTTCCGGCGATCTTGATCCCTACCGGGACTTCGTAAGTCTTCTTGAGGTTCTTAACCAGCTCAACAATATCGTTGGGGCACTGTACTCCGGGCATACGAGCGCGGATGGTGGCGTCCTGGTCCTCTTTCAGATGCCACGCTTTGCGGAGATGCTCTTCCATCGTCGCCGCCTGTTTGGTAGACTCGACCGCGCCTCCCCAGGCCCCTTGTCCCAACTGGACTTCGATGGCGTCAACCCTGCGGAGTTGCTCCGCGGCAGTAAGCCAGCCGCCGCGGTTGTACTGGCCCACCAGGTATTTGGCGGCGTTTCGTTCCTCATCTGTCACAGTCGACTCTCCGGTGTTGAGTTGCGGTGCCGGCCATGGCAGCTCCCTTGGCCAGCGCCATCTTCATCTGCAAACTCAAAGAACCGCCATAGGACATGGCGGTGATCATTATGGGGATATCGATCTGTAGGGGCTTTTTCGCATCCGGCCCCACCACGGTAGTCGTGCTTATGTTAGAGGTCGAAGGAGTAGGCAGTTGGAACAACTGCTTTGGATTGAGAAGCACCTGATTCCATGGGGATAGGACCACCGGACTCCCCAGCGGACGACCTACCTCCTTGCCTGTTTCCGCCCTCATGCCGGCTTCCACTATCGCTGCCAAACCGAGCTTTTGAGCGGCAGTCAAGAGTACTAAGGGGTTCTGCGCATAGTCGTTAGTCATTAGCGCGTTTATGGATTCATCCGCAACCGGGTCGGCTATCTTGCGCACCAGCCAGTTGATCATAGAGACACCTCCACACCATTACTGTGCCCCGGAATCATCTCGTGTAAAGGTGTGGAACCTTCCCTCTCTCAATGCAGTCTCATGGGTAGGGTCAAGATAGATTGACAGAACCGAGGAGGCCCGACTAGATTGTCGCCACGCCTTTTGGCCGCCAACTGCTCTCCCGAGCTCTTGTCGCTTATGGAGTCCGACCAGACTATCGTGGACGCCGTAAAGGTATCCGAGTTCAATAAGCCTGAGTACATATCCCTCTATCGGAAGCTTCGGCGAAAACGGCCTCTGGTTCTGCACGGCCTGGGGCAAAAGATAGACCTGGGTACAGGCCATTTCCACAAGTCATTGGACCGAAGCGCTCTAGAACTCGCCGTGTCCGTCGCCAAACCTTCCTATATATCGGTCCATCTGCTCCATTGGATTGGCCTGGAGTCAGTTTCGGTAGGCCCGGTTCAATTTCTAGAATGGCTTGTTCGAGACGTGGAGTTATTGAGGGAAGTCACCGGGTTGCCGGTGCTTCTTGAGAACTCTACGCTGGAGACAGGTCGCCCGGGAGTGAACCTCAACGCCCCGTTTGCCTCCGACGCGGGGTTCATCCGCGAGGCTTTGGCAGCCAGCGGTGCCCAGTTCTTGCTGGACCTGTCTCACGCGCAGACCACGGCATGGCATCTCGGCGAGAGTGCGGCGTCTTACGTCAGACGCCTCCCGCTCCATCTCGTAAGGGAGTTCCACATGTCAGGCCCGGCCTTGGTCAACGGCGAAATGCGGGATAGACATATGGAGGTGCAGGAGGACGGGTTTAGACTGCTCAGGGAAATCCTCCCCGCCACGCCGGCCGAAGTAGTCTCACTGGAATATGGTGGCCTCGGTCCGCTATTCGAAGGGCATTCTCCGGCTCCCGTCTTGAGTAGACAGCTCGTGAGGCTGAGGGACATATTGGCCGAGACAGAGCGAAACTGACCGGAAGCGCTTGACACCGGACCGGCACTTGGCCCCTGATCCCTGGGATGCCACCCCAGCTGCCGGCACCTAACCCCCGACACCCGGTACATGGCCATGGCGGTCCGCACCTTGACACTGGCTCGGCGCGGTAACAAGTTAACATAACTGCACATATGATGGCGCACCAGCTTATTGATTGGAGGTGCGCCCCGATGCCACAAGACGTTGAAGCCCTGCAATTCCGCCGTCGCCGCTTCCCCATGTTCCCGTTCATCTTTCGGATTTCCCCTATCGGATTCTTCATAGGGCTGTTCCCCAGACGCTTCTTCTTTGTCGACGCGGGAGGCATGCAACAAGATGATGAAAATCCCCTGATTCGGAGAGTGTCTGAACAAGACTACAATCTAATGATGCGGCTCGGAATACCGGAAGTGGACGTCGCGATGGACTGGAGTCAATAGTAGAAGATTACCTGTTCTCCTGCGGATCTCTAGGGACGGGGCTCCGGCAGAGGGGCCCTGTCACGATCCTGCGCTTGCCCGGTCGACCTCGTTCTACCAGGCGCGAGTAGTTCCGGCAACCGCAGGCAGTCTCTTAGGTCGAAGCGGCAAATAGATGGAGCCAGCGAAGGGGATCGAACCCTTAACCTGCTGATTACAAATCAGCTGCTCTACCATTGAGCTACGCTGGCTCGAAGATACGCGAGACACCCATGATCGTAACTTCTGATACGCTGCGTGTCAACTCACATGCGCTCTAGAGCAGCCGGCTCCCGGACTTCGCCGCCCACCCAACATAAACGGGGAGAGCACTTGGCTCCCCCCGAACACTGCTCTGCGCAAAGACATGTGCCTATAAGTCGGTCCCGACTAATACGGCATCTCGTGAGGCACCCGCGAGCCGTTCTTCGAATCCAGGTATCGCTCCAGTTTCCTTTTCACCCTTTGAAGGGCGTTGTCGATAGACTTCACGTGCCGTTGTAGATCCTCGGCGATCTCCAAATAAGATTTGCCATCCAGGTATGAGTTCAGGACTTGCCACTCAAGGTCGCTTAGGATCTCGGTAATCTTGGTTTCCATGGAGCCGACTTCCTCGGTGTTGATGAGGAGTTCCTCAGGGTCAAGCACCTGAGTGCCGGGCATAATGTCCAAGAGCGTCCTATCCGAATCTTCATCATAAATCGGTCTGTTCAAAGAGACGTATGAATTCAGCGGGATGTGCTTTTGCCTAGTAGCCGTCTTGATTGCTGTGATTATCTGCCGCGTGATGCACAGTTCCGCGAAGGCTTTGAACGAAGCCAACTTGTCGCTACGGAAGTCTCTAATAGCCTTATAAAGCCCGATCATGCCTTCCTGGATAATGTCTTCCCGATCCGCCCCTATTAGGAAATACGACCTGGCCTTTGCTCTCACGTAGCTGCGGTACTTGTTAATCAAGTACTCCTGGTCCAATACCGAACCCGCCCTCGCGATATCGACTACCTCTTCATCTTGCATAATCTCAAAGGCCGAGTACATGTCCTGCTGTGGGCTAATAGCCAAAAAGCACCCCTCCCCCGGATACCTGGAGCTTTCTAACTGCTCGCCGCCCACCACACTGCCAAATGGACAAGTCCATTATACTTTTGTAAACTGCAGCATACAAGACGAGAGAAAACCGCTACACGACGGCATTCGACTTTTCCCTCTGCCTGCGTATCTCGTAGACCGCCATTCCACAAGCGACACTGGCGTTTAGACTCCCGATTCGGCCTTCCATAGGTATCCTGAGCAGGAAATCGCATCGCTCCTTCACTAGATGGGACAGCCCTTTACCCTCACTGCCGACGACAAGGGCCACCCCTCCTGTCAGGTCTGTCTCCCAGAGAGAGTCCTTACCACCGGCATCGAGTCCAAAGACCCAGAGACCGTTCCGCTTTGCCCATTCGGTGAAGTAGTGGATATTGGGTACTTGGCAAATTGGTTCTTTGAAGATGGCTCCCGCCGACGATTTGGCCGCGCCCTCGCCGATGGCCGCGCTCCTTCTTCGCGGGATCACTACGGCGTCGACTCCCATCGCGTAAGCAGTCCTGGTTATCGCTCCTAGGTTGTGTGGGTCCTCAATGCCGTCCAATGCCAGGAACAGCGGCTTGCGTTCCGCAGGGATACGAGCAAGGACATCGTCCGGGTCCCAAAATGATACTTCCTTGACGATAGCAGCTACGCCCTGAGTAGAGCGAGGGAACCGGCGGTCGAACGCCGGGATTTCCAGCTCGGTCACCTGGACACCTGTCCCCCGGGCGATGTTCACTAGAGACTTCACCAGGCTATCCTTGGGATCTCCCCTGGTAATTACTTCATGCACGGGCCAGCCGCCGGAAAGCGCCTCGTGAACAGGCTGTTTCCCGAAGATCTCCATGTAGTCCAAAGACTTCTTGCCCTTATCCAATGACTTGGATCACCTGCTTCGCATGTGGCTTGTAGCCTGGCCGAAGTACTCGTCCTCCTACAACGCGCCAGAACGACTCTTCTTATAGTTTTCCTGGAGCATCTCAAGAGTAGGCGCTCTGCCACACGACATTTTCCCCTCAGGGCAGTACCCCAAGTCTACGCATGAAGCCCCCGCACGATAGAAGATATTTGGAGCGATCCTCCGGTATTCATCAAGTAGTTCCGTAAACATTGCCCGGATTTCCCACTGTGCCCTCTGGCAGCACCGGAGGTTGAACATATGCCGAAGTTGCCTCGCGTTGGTGGTAATGACGAAGCGTGTTTCGGTCGCATTGCTCAGGGCAAACCTAACATCTTCGGCGGGTAAGCCTAGTGCCAGACCGTCCCTTTGCATATCCATGATCTCTTCCTGGAGCTTCACAAAGCGCTCACGGAACTCTGGCTGGGACGAGAAACTTGGCGGCGTCACGTATCGGAAGTTATCTTCCTTGACGTACCGCTGGGACTGCTGCAGCTGGGATACATCCGGCGTTGCCTGCACCGGTTCGTTGTAGTAGACCACGCCGTGGTCCTTTAACACTTTCATCAAGCGGTGCCTGTCGTTCTGCTGGCTGGATATCCTGGAGTAGCCCTCAACCGCGAAGGTCGTGTACCAGTGCTCCAAAGTACCCCAATGCCCGGAACTGATGAGGTTTCTTATGAACTTGCCGGTGTCCTCGTCAGAGGGCTTGTCCCCGGTGAGGAGAGATTCGAGCCTGTCGATCCCCATCGGAGAGTAGCACAGGCGCGATAATAGGAGGAGCCTCTCGGTGTTGATGCCGGTACCCATGTAAGGGTAATAAAGTACTTTGGTTCGAAAACTGACTTCTTTGGGTGTCCCGCTCACGCCTACCCCTCCCGATCATTTTAAGAGCGTCGCAACAGCAAACGCGGCAATCCCTTCTTCTCGCCCGACGGCCCCTAGCCTTTCGGCGGTCGTCGCCTTTATTGAAACTTGCTCGGGGCTTATCCCCAAAGCAGACCCGATCGCATCCCTCATGGCCCCATAGAACGGTGATACCCTCGGGACCTCCGCGATAACCGTAGCATCTATGTGCACGATCTTAAGGCCTGTTCGAGCATCGGCCGCCAGGCGCTTCCACATGTCCCGCATAAGGGTTAGGCTATTGGCCCCTTCATACTGAGGGTCGCCCGGGGGAAACCAGACCCCGATATCGCCCTGGCCCAAGCTTCCCAAGAGGGCGTCCATAACCGCGTGGCAGAGAACGTCGCCGTCAGAATGACCCAACGGCCCTTTGTCCGAGGGAATGACGATTCCTCCCAAAACGCACTTCCGACCGCTCACCAAGGGGTGGATATCGAAGCCCAAGCCGGTGACAGTCGTATGAGGCCCACCGGTCTCATTTCGAGCGAGCCCGCCACTGTCCCCGACGAGCCGCTTCTCGGCCATATCCAAATCCTCCGGATAGGTGATCTTCAGGTTGCCCCGCTCCCCGGGGACAAACGCTACCGGATGTCCCAACGCCTCAACAAGCTGGCTATCGTCAGTACCGCTCCATCCAGAGTCCCTTGCCGCTTGGTGGGCCCTCTTGAGGAGCCTCGCTTCAAAAATCTGCGGGGTCTGGACGTTCACCAGAAGCTCGCGGTCCGGCGTTGAACCTACCACCTCTCCCGGCTCGCTTGATTCTGGCGAAACATGCATCCGGCGAAATTTCACGGTGTCGGTAGGCTTCAAACCACAGATCGCCGCTCCGTTGACTCTCGCCACCGCCCACACCCGCCGGAATAGGTCCTGCGAAAAGCACGGACGAGCGGCGTCTTGGACAGCTACCCACCGGACATCCGCGGGAAGTGCGGCCAGAGCCAGGTAAACTGATTCTTGCCTGGTGGTCCCTCCCGGAATCAAGACGATAGGCCTGTCCGGTTCGGACATACGAAGGAGAGTTTCCTGGACGGACCCCCTCGAATCCGGAGGCGATCCAGCCTCAGCGGGCATAGCGACAACTACGCCCGAAACCTCAGGAAGGGCAAGGACTCGTGAGACCGTCCATTCCAGGACCGTCTTGCCGGCTATCGGGGCAAATTGTTTGGGGACGCCAAGCCCTGCGCGAACACCCTGCCCCGCCGCAGGCACGACCACCCACAAGCGTTCATTCAACGCCGGCTGCCCTGTCCAAGTACTTGGGTTTGGCAAACACCATTCTTCCTTGCGCGGTGCTGTGGACGTTCGTGACTACCACGACTATGGCTTCTCCCAAGTGCTTCTTGGCTTGCTCAATTACTACCATGGTGCCGTCATCCAGGTACCCGACGCCCTGCCCTGGCTGCTTTCCCTCGCGGTGTACTTCAACCGTCATCTCCTCGCCGGGAGCGACCATCAGCTTTAGGGCGTTGGCCAAATGGATCACGTTCAAAACTCCGACTTGCTGGAGCTCAGCGATCTTAGCTAGGTTGTAATCAGTGGTTACGATCATGGCTCCCGTAGCCTTGCCCATCTTCAGCAAGAGCGCGTCAACGTCCTGGTCAGACCCGGTGGGCCACTCCCAAGTGAGTACATCCACCGGCACATCTTTCTGCAGCACGTTGAGGGTATCAAGCCCCCGCCTACCCTTATTCCGCTTCAGACTGTCCGCCGAATCTGCGATCCTCCGGAGTTCGTCCAACACGAAGTGAGGAATGACTATGGGGCCTTCTACGAACCCTGACTTGCAGATGTCCACGATGCGTCCATCGATGATCGTGCTGGTGTCCAAGAGCTTAGGGGCAGACTGAGCCGAAGGGAGTTCTCCCTTCCTGTCTGTGGACCTTGGATTCTTGACTCCCTTCTGGACGGCTTGGCGCAACCTGGTAGGGCTTAACGCCATGAGGTCTTCCTTTTTACTTCTGGCGACCGCCATGCCGATGTAACCGAGAAGCACCAGAGCGATAGACGGCAGGAAACTCCCTACGCCAGGTATACGCGCCAAAGACGGGGCTAATAAATTGGCTATTATTAGGCCGACAACAAGACCCCCCGCTCCGACCACGATATCCTGTAATGAAAGTCTTACCACCCGCTCCTCTATCCAATCGACTCCAGCGCTGACCCAGTGACCCAAGATGGGCCCGGCGAAAAACATCACGACCGCCAGGACAGCAGACGAGAAGACTACAATGCCGGCCGATTCCCAGATCCCCAAATCGTTCTCGAGCATGCCGCCGATTGGTTTTACCAGGTAGAACCCTAGAATCCCACCTGTTAAAGCACCAAAAACCGCGAAATATCGTCGAGCTTTATCCAACCCAACACCTCCTCCTAATAGACTTAGGACAATCCATATTATATGCCAAAGCCCCATAACAGCCAATCGGACTAGGCAGCGGTACGTAGTTTTCCCAGGTGAGCCAAGTAATGCTTGGCCCGGAAGGAGCCTTACGGCCCCGTTCGGTTTGACCTCCCACTCCAGTTAATGGTACAATACCAGATGCAAGGTGTAATGGGAGGTATGAGGATGTTTAATGTAGGAGACCGAGTTGTCTATCCCATGCACGGCGCCGGAACCATAGAGGGGGTCGAAGAGAGGGAAATCCTCGGCAAGACTCATCGCTACTACGTGCTGCGTCTGCCGATCGGCGACATGAAGGTCATGATACCGGTGGATAACACCGAGGGTATAGGCCTCAGGGATGTCATCTCCCCGTCGGAAGTTGAGAAGGTCATGAGCGTCTTGCGCCAGGAGTGCACGGCCATGTCGACGAACTGGAACAGGCGTTATCGGAACAACCTTGAAAAAATAAAGAGCGGCGATATCTATGAAGTCGCTGACGTGGTTAGGAATCTGGCCTCCCGGGAGAGGGAAAAAGGCCTCTCTACCGGCGAACGCAAAATGCTGGACAGCGCCAAAGAAATACTCATTTCCGAACTCATTCTCGCAGGGAACTGGGACCGCGAGGAAGCGCTCAACAAACTAGAGACAACTCTTTGCGACGAAGCGTAACCGCGTTTTAGCACCCCGTTCGGGCTTCCTTGACTGTTCACCATCGCTACAGTAGAATTACGATTGTGCAGTTACGGTGGGCGTGTGGCTCAGTGGGAGAGCATTCGGTTCGCATCCGAAAGGCCGCGGGTTCGAATCCCGCCACGTCCACCAGACATCCCCAATCGACCTTCTGCGAGGTGAAAGCGGCAGTGAAGGATCTCCTCTGCGATGGGTTTCAAGAGACAGTTGACGAATGCCTAATAAGGCACAGAAGCATTCTCGACATCATGAGCAAGCTCACGGAGTCATCCGGTAGAGTCAATAGGGCAGTTTCGAAAGCGGTAACTACCTGCGGGTGTATACAGGTCGAGGCCGACCGGCAGAGAATACCGCCGGAGCTGGAGTCGCTTGAACTACTTAAGAGTCACATGAGCACTCACTTGAAGGGAAAGCTCTGCGACCACTGCGTCGAAGTCTTGGAAGATGAAATCGGCAGGAATCTCTTCTACTTAGCGGCTCTCTGTAACCTCTTGGACCTAAGCCTCCACGATGTCATGGTCAAGGAACAAGAAAGGATCGCCTGCCTCGGCATGTTCAATTTCTCGTAACGAATCTTCTTCATGAACTTGGTCTGTCTAAGGCGTTTCGGACCGCTTCTTCAACGGACGAGACGCCTGTCGTTTTTGCGGATCCCCGATACTTCTTCTTGAAAGCCATGGGGACGAGCACTTCGGAGAAACCGATCCGGGTGGCCTCTTTGACTCTGTCCTCCATTCGCGAGACCATCCTGATTTCTCCTGAGAGCCCTATCTCTCCGAAACAAGCCAAGCCGGGCTTGACCGGGATGTCGTGATAGCTGGACATTGTCGCTATCGCGCAGGCCAAATCGATGCCCGGTTCATCTACGCTGATGCCGCCGGCGATTTTCACGAAAGCGTCCCTGGAATCGAGCCCTCCGGCTATCTTTTTGGCCAACACCGCAAGGATCAAAGAGGCTCTCTGATGGTCGATCTCGCTGGTGACGCGTCTGGGAGTTCCGTATACGCTGGCCGCCACAAGCGCCTGGACCTCCAGGCAGATAGCTTGGTTGCCCTTGAGCGTAGCTGCGACGCATGATCCTACGTTTCCCTCAGCCCTTTCGGAAAGGAAGATCCCTGACGGGTTGGACACCTCCACAATGCCCCTGTCTTCCATCTGAAAAACAGCGACCTCGTTAGTGGCTCCAAAGCGGTTCTTCTGGGCTTTGACGATCCGGTAAAAGTGGTTAAGGTCTCCTTCGAAATAGAGGACCGTATCAACAAGGTGCTCCAATAGCCTCGGACCTGCTATGCCGCCAGCCTTTACGGTGTGGCCAACCATGACCACCGTGACGCCTTGGGCCTTTGCGTACTGCTGTAGCTTTGTGGCGCAAGTCCGTACTTGCGTAGGCCCTCCGGGAAGAGATGCCACAGACGGGTCTTCGCAAGTTTGAATCGAGTCGACGATGAGAAGCCTTGGCTTTAGGTCTTGACAAAGCGTGAGGACCGCGTCAACATCCTGCTCGGCGACAAAGAAGAGCTCCTGTGACTTCACGCCCAGCCTATCGGCCCTCATTTTCACCTGACCCTGGGATTCTTCTCCGGACGTATACAGCACCCGGCCGAACCCCTTGGACACCCGGTCGGCCACCGAGAGGAGCAACGTGGACTTGCCGATCCCCGGTTCGCCGCCCAGAAGCAGCACAGAGCCCGGCACGAATCCCCCTCCCAAGACCCTGTCAAGTTCGGTCATTCCACTTCCGAACCTGACCACATCCTCCGCGGGCACATCGGAGAGGACGACCGGTCTGGCTCTGACGGTCCGCACAGTAGACGATAGGTCGCGCTCAAACTCCTCTTGAAGGGTGTTCCATTCGGAACACTGAGGGCACTTTCCGTACCACTTGGGAGACTGGAACCCGCATGACGAGCAAACGTACTTTGATGAAGAACGCGGCATAGAATCCATCCCTTCCAAGGGTAGGAGTTCTACGCCGCGTCTTTGGCTTCCTTTACTCGGTCGCTACTCGAATGCTACTCGATCACACTCCGCTACTACCCGACGCTATCCGGTCACAGGACTATCGGGAACAGCCTTGTCCGTCGACGTGAAGGTGAATCGGCCTTCATCATCCACGTCCACTACCACGATATCTCCCGGTTGAATCTCCGCTCTCAAGACCCTGTCGGACAAGGGGTCTTCGACAAGCCTCTGAATGGCGCGCCTCAAAGGCCTTGCGCCGAAGTCGGCGTCCGTCCCTTCGCTTACGAGTTTGGCTTTAGCCTTATCGGTGACCGACACCGAGATGTTTGAGGATTCCTGTAGACGGTTCTCGACGGCCTTAAGCTGAATGTCTACGATAGACTTCAGGTGCTCCACCGTCAGGGCGTGGAAGACGATGATCTCGTCTACCCTGTTAATGAACTCGGGACGGAAGACGGCCTTTACTGCGTCCATCACTCTATCTTTCATCTCGGCGTGAGCCTTATCGGTGTCTTTCTGGGCTGTGAACCCAAGGACCGCTTTACCGTGAATAACTTCCGCGCCAGCGTTGGAGGTCATGATAAGCACGGTATTGCGAAAGTCCACCGTCCGCCCTCGAGCCTCGGTCAACCTTCCATCCTCAAGTACTTGAAGCAGGACGTTGAATACGTCGGGATGAGCCTTCTCGATCTCGTCCAGGAGCACTACCGAGTAGGGCTTTCGCCGCACAGCCTCGGTAAGCTGGCCTCCCTCATCATATCCCACGTATCCCGGAGGCGCGCCGACAAGTCTGGACACCGTGTGGCGCTCCTGATACTCCGACATATCCAGCCGGATCATGGCGTCTTCGTCGTTGAACAAAGCCTCAGCCAACGTGCGCGCCAGCTCGGTCTTGCCTACTCCGGTGGGGCCTAGGAATATGAACGAGCCGATAGGCCGTTTGGGATCCTTCAAGCCCGCCCTGGAGCGCCGTATCGCCCGTGCCACAGCGGCCACGGCCTCATCCTGACCGACCACTCGCTTGTGGAGCTCCTCTTCAAGGTTGAGTAGCCTCTCGCCTTCGGTGGTCGCCAGTCTCTTGACGGGAACACCGGTCCAATCGGCGACTACCGTAGCTATGTCCTCGGCGCTGACGGTTGACTTGACCGGTACGTCCACGTCCTGCCAAGTCCTTTTCCTCTCCATCAACTGCTTCTTCAATTCCTGTTCCTTATCTCGGAACTCCGCGGCCTTCTCGAACTGCTGGGAAGCTACCGCGGCGTCTTTCTCCCTGCTGAGTCTCTCAATCTGCGCTTCCAGGTCTTTGAGATCATTGGGGGCCTCGAAGGCCTTCATCCTGACCTTGGAGCCGGCTTCGTCGATAAGGTCTATCGCCTTGTCGGGCAGGAATCTGTCGGTCACATACCTGTCCGACAGACGTGCCGCGCTCTCCAAAGCCTCATCCGTGTACCTTACATTATGGTGCACTTCATACCGGTCCCGAAGGCCCTTCAAGA
Source organism: Bacillota bacterium (assembly GCA_040766225.1). Classification (GTDB taxonomy): domain Bacteria; phylum Bacillota; class Sulfobacillia; order Fermentithermobacillales; family Fermentithermobacillaceae; genus DULO01. Next base: position 16,429 of record JAXGQX010000003.1, read on the forward strand.
TAGCTATGGTCTCATCGACTGTCGGCTCGTCGACGGTCACGGGCTGGAAGCGGCGCTCCAAGGCAGCGTCTTTCTCCACGTGCTTGCGGTACTCGTCCAAAGTGGTCGCGCCGATGCACTGGAGTTCGCCTCTGGCCAGCATTGGCTTGAGTATGCTTGAGGCGTCTATGGCGCCTTCCGCACCCCCCGCGCCGATTATGGTGTGCATTTCGTCTATGAAGAGGATGACGTCGCCCGCCTTGCGTATCTCATCCAACACCTTCTTGAGGCGCTCCTCAAACTCGCCCCTGTACTTGGTGCCGGCAACCAAAGCGGCGATGTCCAAGGTCACTACCCTTCGACCTTTCAGCATTTCCGGGACCTTTCCGTCGACGATGGCCTGCGCCAAACCCTCGGCTACGGCTGTCTTTCCGACACCGGGCTCGCCTATTAGGACCGGGTTGTTCTTGGTCCTCCGGGACAAGATCTGAATTACCCTCTCGATCTCCTTGTCACGGCCGATGACCGGGTCCAGCTTCCCCTGGCGTGCGAACTCGTTCAGGTCCCGCCCATAGGTATCAAGGGTTGGGGTCCTCTTGGAGTCTCCCCTTCTGCCGCTCGTTCCACCGGACGGATAGTTTTCTCCGCCCGACTCAGCCTGACCGCCGATGGACCCTCCCACCCGCCTGACCACTTCTTTGCGAGCCTGCTCCAAGTCACCGCCTAGTTTTCGAAGAGTGGTTCCACCCAGGCCCTCCTCTTCTCTGAGCAAGGCGAGTAGCAAATGCTCCGTCCCGATCCAAGAGTGTCCCAGAGCGATAGACTCGTCAGCTGCGAATTGGATGACTCTCTTGGCAGCCGGAGTAGCCGCTTCCACCCCGGAAGTCGCGGGCTTGCGCTCGGCCGAATCATCGACCTGCTCAAAGACTTCCTTTGGGTTTATACCCAGGGATTTCATTACTTGAACCGCGAGGCTCTCCTGCTGGCGCAAGAGCCCCAACAGAATGTGTTCCGTATCCATAGCCTCGGCGCCGCGAGTCCTCGCTTCCTCTTGCGCCCATGTAAGAACGCTCATAGCGCGTTCGGTATATCTGGGTTTTCCGTTCACAAGACTACCTCCTTCTCCACTTCCTTCTCACTTCTCCCTAGTCGTAGGGCCCATCTGTGAGCTCTTCTCTATCCAACAAGGTGTTTCCGAATAAGTTCAGCCCGTTTGACGTCGCGCTCTTCAGTTGCCAGCTCCTTGCCGACGCATCTCTGCACGAAACTCGGCTGGGCCAACACCAGGATCTCGTTTATGCCGCGAACGTCTATGCCGGGCATCATATCCAACTCCACACCCAGCCTCACGTCCGACCAAAGCTTGACTGCTTCGGTGGATGACATGCTCCGAGCGTTAGAAAGTATTCCCCAGGCTCTGAAAATGCGGTCCTCTAGCTCGACCCGGCGGGTCTTGTACAAGTTTTCGCGGAACCTCTTCTCTTCAGCCACAACTTGCTTGGCCACCAGGGAAAGGTTCTCGATGATTTCCTTCTCCGTCTGGCCTAACGTGATCTGGTTGGATATCTGGAAGACGTTCCCCTTTCCCTCTGTACCCTCACCGTAAAGACCCCGAATGACCAGTCCCAGTTTGTTTACAGCCGCCAAGACTCTTGATACCTCATCGCCTATGGCCAACGCCGGCAAGTGAACCATTACAGAAGCCCTAAGCCCCGTCCCCGCGTTTGTCGGGCACGCGGTCAGAAACCCAATGGTATCGTCGTAGGCAAACTCCAGCCCCTCATCTAACAGATCGTCGGTGCCGCTGGCTGTGATCCACGCCTCGTCCAGCTCAAGGCCAGAGAAAAGGCATTGGATCCTCAAGTGGTCCTCTTCGTTAACCATTATCGATACCCGCTCGTCCGGCCTAGTCGCCAGCCCTTTCCCGGGCCCCGGCCCGGCGTGTTGCGGGCTCATCAGATGCTTCTCCACCAAGACTTGGCGGTCAAGGGGACTCAGGTCCGCCAGGTCGATTGCCGTGAGTTCGCCCCACGTACCCTTCTTGTTGACGGACTCAATGGCCTTGAATATGCGCTTTTGGGTCTCCTTGGCTCCGCGTTCTTCCAAAAGGTGAGGAAACGGCGTCTCTCGAAGATTTCTCGCGAGCCTCACCCTAGACGAAACCACTACGTCGGCGAGATTTCCGCTGCCGTCCATCCAGGGAGAAGACGAGCTTCCAACTATGGTCTCTAGAATGTCCTTCCGTTTGTCCTTCACGGCTTCTCACCTCTTGACGCCTTCTCAAGTTCACGGATCTTGTCCCTTATCAAAGCGGCCTCCTCGTACGCCTCCTTGGCGACTGCCGACGCCAGGTCCGACTTTAGCTGCTCGAGTTCCCTTCTGGCTTTGGCCGCCCCGCCGGAACGCGCGGGAGCCTTCCCGACGTGTTTTTCTGAACCGTGGATTCTTCGAAGAAGGGGGTCAAGCCTGTCTTCAAACGTCTCGTAACATTTGGAGCAGCCAAGCCTCCCTGCCCGGGCAAAGTCTTTGTAGCTCATTCCGCAGACAGGACACCTGCGCTCTCTTCCCGACGGCTCTAGGACCGGGGCGCTGGACACTTGCGATCCCAAGAGCGCCGCGAGAAGGTTGTTGATGGAGAAGCCAGGTTGGAAGAAGAAGTTGAGAAATCCCTTCTTCTCAGCGCACTCCTTACACAGGTTCATAACAACCTTTCTACCGTTTTGAACCTTTTCAAAGTGGACTACGGCAGGTCTGTTGCCGCACTCCTCGCACATCATGGCTCCTCACTCTCCCTGTTCGTCATCGGGTTCATGGGAAAAATAGGCGTTCAGCATCGCCTTTAGCACGTTTGCCCTAATCATGTCTCTACTTGGAAGGGCCATAAGCAGTACGTTTCTCGACAAAGCCGCTTTCATTACGAAAAAGGTCCTGTCGTCAACGTATCCTTCATCGCGAAGCCTATCCAAGTAGTCATAGGCCTCCTGCTGGCTAACGTATTCCCCAATCCCCTTCATCAACTTCCGTATGTCCTCTTCTTCCAGGTTCACGCGTATGAGACGGATATAACCCCCGCCCCCTCGTCTAGACTCGATGATGAACCCCTTTTCGGGCGAAAACCTGGAAGCGATCACGTAGGATATCTGAGACGGCGCGCAGCGAAACATCTCCGCCACAAACGCCCGCTGGATCTCGGCTACACCTTCTCCTTCCGCGATCAAGGAGTTGATGTAGTCCTCGATCATGTCTGCTAGACTCGGCAACTCCCATCGCCCCATTTCTATCTTTGTCTTTCCTTGACCTTTATAGATATATTATCGCTTCCCTGCCGGATTTCAATACCCTTTTAGCGGGTTGTTCCGCCGGATGGTTAACGGGAGCTAAAGGATTGGCATATTCGGAACTTCAGGTACTCGGTCTCGGGAACTCCAGACAAGACCGGATGATCAGCCCTTTGTCCGCGACGCTCCACTATGCGGACGGTTCTCCTGGAGTCCTTGGCAGCGTCGTCCAGCATCTGGTCGAACTCCTCTTTGGCCACATGCTGGGAACAAGATGAAGTGCAGACAAATCCGCCGTCTTTGACTATCTTCATCGCACGGAGGTTAATCTCTTTGTACCCCGCTATCGCGCGGTCCAACATCTTGCGAGACCTGGCAAACGCGGGCGGGTCAAGCATCACCACGTCAAACCGGAGGTTTTGGGCTTCGAATTCTCTCAAGACGTCAAAAACGTTGGCTGCCCTGAAGGTCATCCTGCCGGTAAGTCCGTTCTTGGTCGCCGCGGCCCGTGCCAGATCCAGCGCGGCGTCGGATACGTCCACACAAACCACTCTCTCGGCTTCTGCCAGAGCGGCGGACAAGCCGAAGCCCCCCGAATACGAAAAGGCATCCAGGACCGTCTTGCCACGGCAAAAGGCTCTGACCGCTAACCTGTTGTCTGTCTGGTCCAGGAAGTACCCGGTCTTCTGCCCCATTTGAGTGTCAACCACGATGACGACGCCGTTTTCATCCATCTCCACCAGCGGATCAAAGGGGCGTCCTATGAACCCGGTTTGCTGAGTAAGCCCCTCCAGTTCTCTGACCGGCGCGTCGTTTCGCTCGTAAATGCCTTTGGGTTCGACAAAGTCTCGAAGCGCCCCAAGTATGGCTTCTTTCCACCTATCGATCCCGAGGGTGAGCGTCTGAAAGACGAGGTAGCCGCCGAACAAGTCCACGATCAACCCCGGGAGAAAATCGCCTTCTGAGAACACCAACCGGTAGCCCCTATCGCTCTTGCCCAACGGACCCTTTTCCCCGTATAGAGTCTGCCGATAGTCGACAGCTTGCCTTACGCGCTCCCGGATGAACGCCTCGTCGATCTGTACGTCTTCCCTGGTCAAGAGCCGGACGGTTATCGCGGACTGCGGGTTCATGTATCCCTGCCCGACGAACTTGTCGCGCCGGTCCCTGATCTCTATGATGTCTCCGGGCTCCACGTGACCGTCCACAGAAGCGATCTCGTTAGAGAACACCCACGGATGCCCATAGAGGACTCTATGCCTCGCGTTAGGAGTCAAGCGGACTACAGGTCTATTGCCCATGTCTGCCATGTCAGTGCCCTAGCAGATAGCGCTCGGCGGACCATGCCGCATTAGCGCCATCTCCCACCGCCGTAGCCACCTGTCGCAGGGATTTATCCCGTATGTCTCCCGCCACCATAAGACCCGGCGTCTTGGTGGTCATATCTTCGGCCGTCCTAACGAAACCGCTTTTGGACAGGTCCACCAAGTGCTCTATGGGCTTTGTGTTCGGTTCCCAACCCACGTAAAGGAACAGGCCGTCCACGGGAACCTCCGATGTCGCCCCCGACTTCCGGTCCAAGACCGTGAGGGTCGACACTTTGTCCTCGCCGTGTATCTCCTCTACCGTCGAAGACAGCAGGAGTCTTACCTTCGGATTGGCTTTCACCCTGTTGACTGAGGCCAAAGAAGCCCGAAACTCGTCGCGCCGGTGAATCAGAATCACCTCGGATGCGAATCGTGCCAGAAAGTCGGCCTCTGTCAAGGCGGAGTCCCCTCCGCCTACGACGGCAACTTTTCTCCCTCTGAATAGAGGCCCGTCACAGGTGGCGCAGAAGCTAATACCTTTCCCCATGAGACGATCTTCGCCCGGAACTCGTAGCCGCCTCGGGGTGGTGCCTGCGGCGTAGATGACTACCCTCGCCAAGTACTCCCCGTCAGTCGACTTAACCTTGAACATATGGTTTTCTAAGTCCACCGACAGTACGTCGTCCCAGACCACCTTGGCGCCGAATTCCTTTGCCTGTCCTCCCATGCGTTCCATAAGCTCCTGACCCGACACTCCCTGAGGAAAGCCGGGATAGTTGTGAATCATATCCGTGGTACTCGCGAGGCCGCCGCCTCCCATGGGGTCCAAAAGGACGGTGTTCCATCCTGATCTAGCCGTGTAAATAGCGGCGGTCATCCCCGCGGGGCCTCCTCCCGCCACAAGAACCTCACAGTCCATAAAGCCACCTCCAAGAAATCCGGTTACGCGACCAGAAGCTGCCACGCTAACAAATGCTACCATGCGAAGAAGCCCCGTCTCAATAGAGCTACGGTGTTTTACACAGTCTGCCCAGGGGACACTAGTCACAAGACATTGGCTCAATTGGAGGTGTCGCAATGCCGTCTGATTTCCGGAACCTGCGCGGCATGTTTAAGAACGACAAGTGGCTGTGGATACCGGGCATATTGCTGGCCATCGTTTTGGCGGTTGTGATACGGGGCCAGAGAATGGCTCCCAAGCCGAACCAGTTCACAGAAGAGCCCACTCTCTCCGTGTATTTTCACGAGTCGGGCGAGGTGAAATCCCTCCCACTGGAAACCTATCTACAAGGAGTCGTAGCCGCCGAAATGGAGCCGTCCTGGCCCTTGGCGGCTCTGGAAGCGCAGGCCATCGTCGCGAGGACGTTTACCGTCAAGAAGCTTGAGGCAGGCAAGCTCCCAAATAGGGACGCCCAGGCAAGCACCGACCCGGAAGAGTTCCAGGCGTACAACGCGGCCAAGATCAACGATAGGGTTAAGCAGGCCGTCCAGAATACCCGCGGCCAGGTGCTCACCCACCGCGGGAAAGCGATAATGGCTTGGTTTCACGCCGCTTCTGGGGGTAAGACCGCAACACCCGCCGAGGGCCTGAACTTCAAAGGCGAGTCTACTCCTTACGTCACCCCCGTCACAGACGTTCAACCTGAACCCGTCCAAGCGTGGTCCAAGACGTTCTCCAACGCCCAAGTATCCCAAGCCTGTGAAGCTCAAGGAATCAGCGTGGGAACTATAACGTCCATCAAGATCGGCCGGCGGGGGCCATCCGGAAGAGCCGAGACCCTGGTCGTAAACGGCAAGGAAGTCAGCGCTCCGGCTTTACGGTTGGCGATTGGCGGAACGGCCATGCGTTCGACCCTCCTAGACGAGGTCAGGATGCAGGGAGACTCGATAGTGATGCGCGGGCGGGGATACGGCCACGGCGTCGGCATGTCCCAGTGGGGAGCTTGGCTAATGGCCCAGCGAGGGAAGTCGGCCAAGGACATCGTGACCTATTACTACAAGGGAGTAGACGTGCAGACGTTTTGGGAGTAGTAGCCAGGGATCTTGGCGTAAGAACAGTTGAGGCAGACAGCTTCGGTATACTGTCTGCCTCAAACAATCCGCGGACCGTCTAGGACCCTACGTTCCCGCGAAGGTGCCCCAAATCTTTACTTCTGGGCCGCCTCTCTCGCCTTCTTGGCCTCTTCAATGATGGTTTCGGCGATGTTACCAGGCACCTCTTCATAGTGGTCGAACTCCATGGTGAACAGGCCGCGGCCTTGGGTCATAGACCTCAGGTCTATGGCATACTTCTGGATCTCCGCCAAAGGAGCCGTCGCCTTGATGACCTGGATGTGACCCTTGGTTTCCATTCCTTGAATGCGCCCGCGCTTCTTGTTCAGATCCCCCATGATATCGCCCATGTACTGTTCGGGGACCGTGACTTCGAGCCTCATGATAGGTTCCAAAATGACCGGCTGCGCTTCCGTACAGCCCTTCTTGAAGGCCAAGTAAGCCGCCAGTTTAAACGCCATTTCTGACGAGTCGACAGGGTGGAAACTGCCGTCATACAGGATAGCCCTCAGATTCACCACGGGGTACCCCGCCAGAACTCCCTCGGGGAGAGACTCGCGAAGTCCTTTTTCAACCGCGGGGATAAACTGCCTGGGAACAGATCCGCCGAAAATCTTGTCGACGAACTCAAAGTCCTTGTCAGGCACCGGCTCGAACTCGATCCAGACGTGACCGAACTGCCCGCGGCCACCGGTCTGTTTCTTGTGCCGCCCTTCAGCCTTGGCGGAGCCCTTAATGGTCTCACGGTAGGGGATCTTGGGACTGGTGAGGTCCACATCGACACCGAACTTCCTCTTGAGTTTGCCGGTGGTCACGTCAACGTGCACTTCGCCCAAACCGTAGAGGATGGTTTCGGAAGTCTCCGCGCCTCTCTCCACTTTGATGGTCGGGTCTTCTTCGGTGAGCCTGGTGAGGCCCGAGGAGATTTTGTCCTCGTCACCCTTGGTCTTGGGATGAACCGCGACTGAGTACACGGGAGCCGGGAACTTGATGGTCGGGAAAACCACCGGGTCTTCCTGCTTGCAGAGGGTATCCCCGGTGAGGGTTTCTTGGAGTTTGGCGACGGCGCCGATGTCACCGGCGACAACAGAGGCCACCGGTTCTTGGCTCTTGCCCTTAATCAGATAGAGCTGCCCGATCCTTTCAGACTTGCCTCGGGTGGAGTTGAAGCACGGGACGTTGGACACAAACTTGCCCGAGTACACGCGGAACACCGTCAGCTTGCCGACATAGGGGTCCGCGGTGGTCTTCCAGACCAGCGCCGAGAAAGGAGCGGCATCGTTGGGCTCTCGATTAACTTCGGTATCCTGGCCAGGGATCTTACCGGATCCTGCAGGAACATCCTTGGGGGAGGGTAAGTATTCAACCACGGCGTCCAACACCTGGCCCACTCCGATGAGTTTGGCGGCCGAAATCGGCACTGCCAGGAACACCTTGCCTGCGATAGAAGCCTGCCTCAACCCGCGCAAGATCTCTTCGTCGGTGAGGTCGCCCTCTTCCAGGTATTTCTCCATTAACTCGTCTTCGCCGTCACAAGCGGCTTCCTTCAGGCGCTCCTTGGTATCGGCTACTGCGTCTGCCATATCGCCGGGCACCGCGGTTTCGGTTGCCTTACCATCAGCCCCGAAAGTGAAGGCCTTGTTCCTGACTACGTCCACGAGACCCTTGAAGTTGGCTTGCTTTCCTATTGGAAGGTACAACGGCACGGCTCGTCCGCCGAAGGCCGCGTTGATCTGACTCATCACCGTGTCGAAGTCAGTGTTCTCCCTATCCATCTTGTTCACCACGAACATGCGGGGGACCTGATACTCGACGGCATACTGCCAGACGAGCTCGGTGCCCACTTCAACCCCGCCCCCGGCGTCCACGATGATGAGAGCGCCGTCTCCGACTCTTAAGGAGGAGCGAACCTCGCCCACAAAGTCGAAGTATCCCGGAGTATCAAGGATATTTATTTTGCGGCTCTTCCACTCAACGGGAGCGACTGAAGTGGAGATAGTTGTCTTCCTTCTCGTTTCCTCTGGGTCGAAATCCAACACCGACGTGGCGTCGTCGACCTTGCCAAAACGATCATTTCCTCCTGACAAAAACAACATAGCATCTCCCAGAGTGGTCTTTCCCGCACCACTGTGGGAAATGAGAGCAACGTTTCTGATATTCTCGGTAGAGTACTCTTTCATAAGGCATCTCCTCCTGCAGTCAAAAGGGGCAATGAGGTTCCTCGGGCATGATACCAATTACCTTCTGCAGGGCGCAAGTACAAACTCGCCGCCGGACAGGACTCCCTGCACTTCAAGACCCATAAAACTCCTCGCCCGGGCCATGATAACGAACCCTGACCGGGCCACGAAGAGATCACCAACTAGGATACCCGCAAACCCTACCAGGTCTTCTATAAACAAAGTCTTGGCTCCTGCAGCTTAGGGTCATGAGGGCGCTCGAGAATATGGGAGCCCCGCGGCCGAAGCCCCGGGGCAATTGATGTCTGTCTGTGTCAGCTACTTGACCTATGGCGTGGCCTCTGATCTGTCGTTTGTCGTCGCCCACTGCCTAGGGTATATGCTAACCCACTGTCTTCTTAAGGAATCCAAAACCACGTCGACTTCACGGTTCTGTAGGCTCCTCCGGTTAGGTTGGACCGTACGTCAGCCTGGAACGATCCGCGCCACAAACCTCTGAGCGGCACAAACACGGTTCTGGTGGCACCGGCTTCGAGGGTTCCCAGAGATTGACCGATTCCGACATGGCCGAGATACTCCTTGGCGCCTGCAGCCTTAACTAGGATTTGGTATCCGTATTGGTACGGAAGCTTCAGGTCTTTGTCGCTGGTGTTCTTGATGGTTACTCTGAGTCTTGGAGTGCTGTTGAACCAGTTGGCCGGAAGAAACTCGATGCTATACTCCACCGGCTCGTGGGCCTTCATCCATATATAAGTTGCCGCTACGGGGTGCACGGTGGTCTCGCCAACGAAATACGCCTGCACAAAGTAGGTTCCCTGCGGCATAGCGGGCAGGGCCGCCTTGTATGCTTTACCCTCGCCGGGTTTGAAGGTCACGTTCGTCACTCCTTGAGCGTAGTTCTTGCCGGCAGTCTCACGCCAGACCAGCTGGCCGTCTTTCCATAGCGCGAAATCGGTCATCATGGCGTTCGGCGTGGTTACGGTAATCGGTCGCCTGGTGTCGTTCACGACGTACATGGTAATTTCGTTGGTCTCCTGGGAGTAGTACAGGTAGTAATCCAAACCGGTACCTTTCCAAGGCTTCCAGCCCCAGCCTTCCTTCACCGGGAACGGCTGATTCCGAAGTCTCCAATTGGCTCCCCACGCAGGCTGGTTAGGAGCCGCGGCCACTGATGTCGCACCTAATATAAGAACTAGGGCGACCACAGCGGTGATTCCAAATATGCGTCTCAACACTTGTGTCCTCTCCCCTTTGCTTAGCCTCTTTACCAACCGGTATGAACCGGTCACATCGAACTAAAAGACTTCCCGGTCACTGCCGCGGATGCTGCCAAGCTGCTTCCCCGGTCTCAGGTCTCTCTCCGGCCGCTTCGCCGATCGCCTTCCCGGTCGCTTCCGCGCAGTTCATCGACCACACAGTTTACATAATACTCGACCACGGAGCGAGCCTCGACGTCAATGTCTGCCACATTGGGAGGGTTTGCCCACTGGGTCAACTATGCGGGGTCGGCCTCAGGGCTGGCAGCGGAGGGCTAACTACGTAGTCTCGGTTACGTAAGCCTCGACGGAGTTCGCCGTGATAGACTCAGCGTCCCCCTTTATCCACAAGACCTGCCAGTTATCCCCAGCTTTGTCAACAGGCTGACGGCAATCGCATTATCCGGATTATGCCCTTACAGGTATGTAGACGCCCAGCTAGAGGCCCCTGTTCCGCAGTCAAAGGCGGTACTATCTGGCAGACCGGGAAGAGCGAGTCAGCGTGCGACCGGTGACTGGCCGCGTTCACATTCCGTCACCCGAGAACGGTCCAGCGGAATGCGTCACCCCGCTGACGGATCTAGCGAAATGCGTCAGCCCGCTGACGGATCCAGCGAAATGCGTCACTCCGCTGACGGATCCAGCCAAATGCGTCACCCGGCTGACGGATCTAGCGAAATGCGTCACTCCGCTGACGGATCCGGTTACATAATGCAGCCGCCGTTAGCATGATGTCGCCCATTGACAAGCCGGGCGCCACCTAACAGGATGTGGATCAGGAGGCGGTAGAGGCCGTGGCACAACAGACGCAATACGACTCTCTCTTAGAGGCAGTGGGGATAAGTCCGGCTAGCTGCTCTCTGACAGTGTTGGCGGGCGGGGACTGGGGACGCCCCAGCCTCGTGTTGCGTGTCGCTTTCGTTCGACTGCCATCGCGACAGGGTTCACCTGCGCTCCCTAGTAGCGTCATTCTCAAGTGCTGTCCTTCTGGCTCCAGGGAACCAGAAGTCACCCGAGCCGTCGGGACTGCCCTTTCAGTTGCTCCGCGGGTTCTACGTACGGCGATGTACGGAAACAGACCGCTAGTCTGCATGGAGGACCTCGGCAGCATCGCCATAGCCGACGAGCCCTCTCCCCGACTTTACAGAGAAGCAGTGCATCTGGTCGCTGGAATTCATGCGGAGTTCAGAGGTCGGACTTCGTCCATTCCTCTCGCGATGTGGGATAACACAAAGTGGACCGAGGTTGTGCGCTTAGCATCTCAGGCCACTTCGACCCGGTTTTCGGACGGGACCTATGCACTCCCCCGGGGCGTCACAGAGGGGGACATCGTTCGCCGGATAGCGCAGGTTCACAAAGATTCATGCAAATGTATGCGCACGCTGTCGGTCCTTGAGGAAACAGCAGGCACCTGGCCGTTGACGTTGACGCACGGTGACTATCACGACGGCAACATAGTGATAAGTTCAGACCGCGTCCCACCCATCGATGAGGGAACCCCGACTCGCCTAAAGATCGTCGACTGGGGCGACGCGCGGTGGGATACGGGACTGACCGATCTGGTAAGCCTGATCGATGTGGCGCGGCGGATGGGCACGTTCGACCTCGACGAACAAGAGGTGCTCCATTGGTACGTCACTGCGATGGAAGCCGCCGGGAAGCGCCTCACGGACCGCCTGCACGAGGAACTAGCCTTACGCTGGCCGATTGCATGGATCCTCCGATGCTGGGATGAGCTTCGGTGGTTCGCCGAAACGGGCGAAGACTACGGCGACCGCGCGATGCGAGAACTCGAGATCATCGAGTACCGTCTCACGATGGTTAACTAGCGGGTACCCAGCGGTTAACTACCGTTTATCTCGACGGGCACCCTTCCTCACAGGAATTGTTCGTCCACGGTGATCTGGGTGATTATACCCGTGTGACCAACGAACGCAGGACTCATTGCGAACGCCTCCCAAGCTCCGGCGGTCTCGCTAGTCCTCATGCACCTTCGCCGCCAGTGATACCGTCATACAAGGGAAACGGCTGAATTTTCGTGCTAATTCTGTCGCCCGGTCGTAGAATCCTTTGTGAAATCTGATATCGGCAGGGAATGTCAGCGACTTCCCCGAATTCGAAGCGCTGCGGGGAGGTCGATGACATGGGAACCGGGCTCAGAGTAACGATACTTGGAGGCGGGAGTGCCTACACTCCGGGCCTCGTCGAGGGCTTCATCAGGCAGAAAGACCGGATACCCGTGGAGAGACTGGTCCTCATGGACATCGACCAAGGAAAACTCGACACAGTTGGTTCTCTGGTCAAAGCCATGCTGGCCGTCGAAATGCCCAAGACAGAGGTCATTACGACCCTGGATAGAAAAGCGGCCATCCAAGGCGCCGATTTCATCCTCTGCCAAATTAGAGTCGGAGGCCTCGCGGCGAGGCATCTGGATGAATCCATCCCCATCGGGATGGGCCTCATCGGGCAAGAGACGACCGGTCCGGGCGGGTTCGCCATGGCTCTACGAACAATACCGGTCATGGTCGAAATCGCGCGGGAAATCGGAGATATCAACCCCTCCGGCTGGCTCATCAACTACACGAATCCCACAGGCTTGGTAGCAGAGGGAATCAAGCGCGCGTGCCCCATCAAACAGATATCCATATGCGATGAGCCAATGATCCTGCAGGAGGCTTTGGCGGCCTTCCTCAGTGTACCGCCTGATAGGATCAGGCTGGATTACTTCGGCCTGAACCACCTAGGATTCGCTCGTAAGGCTTTCCTTGGCGGCAACGATGTGCTCCCCGCTCTACGGGAGCGTCTGGCGAACGTATCGGAAGAGCAGGTCGGGGCTATTTTCGGCGCTGCGGTCATGAGCGATCCCAAGGTGCGTATGGAACTGACCAACACCTTGCGGATTTTCTCAGACACGGGGCTTTTGCCTTCGCCTTACCTTCAATACTTCTACTTCACCCCGGAGATCGCCGCCATGCAAAGGGCGTCGGGCGTCACACGCGCCATGGAGGTCATGTCTCTAGAGAAGGACCTGCTAAGTGAGTATAGAGAGGTGGCGGCCGGAGGGCGTCCGCTATCCATCAGGCGGGGCGGCAAGTGGCACGCCGACATGATGGTGGGAATGCTAGGCGCCATCGCCAACGATGCTAGGGAGCTTTACATAGTGAACGTTCCCAACCACGGGTCAATGCCTGAGTTACCGTACGAAAAGATAGTCGAAGTGCCCTCCATGGTAGACGCGTCGGGTGCTCACCCGCTGGCCATGGGAAACATGCCGGTTCAGGTACGCGGGCTCATCCAGTCGGTAGCGGCATACGAGGAACTGACCGTTGAGGCAGCCCTTACGGGATCGAGGCAACTTGGAGTCGACGCCCTGGCGTGCCATCCTTTGGTGGGCTCCAGGGATTTGGCGCGGGAGCTGTTCGACGCTTACCTGGAAGCACATAAGCAGTATCTTCCCAGGTTTTCGTAGAGCATCCCGTTATCTACGCCGGATTCGTCACCGGGCTTAGGCGCCCTTCCGGCGGGCCTACCGGTCCAGCTTGACGGCACGCATCTCGGCCAATTTGCGTTTGACCTCGGTTAGCCTTTCGCCATCTAAGGGGTAGCCCCTTACCACCAGGGTGGCCAGGACGATAGCCGCAACCGGGATAAACGACATCAGGAACCTAAAGCCGAGCAACGCCGTGTCCGGCTGTGCGGCCAGATTGGGATCATATCCGGTCCTGACCAGCACGTTGCCCAATATGACCGCGTTCAACGAAATCCCCAACCGTATCATGAAGCCGTTCACGCCGAAATACATGCCCTCACGCCTGACCCCGGTCTTCACCTCGTCCTCGTCAGTGACGTCAGCTATGAAGATGTCGAGGAGAACCATGATGCCCGCCAACCCGAAAGACAGAAACAAGCAGGTCAGAACCCCGTGAAGGTAAGTTTGAGCCAGAAAAAACGGCACGAGTCCCAACGCGAACAGCTCGCAAGCCCGGATGGCTGACTTTTTCGGACCCAATTTCGATATGATCCTGCCCCAGATGTACGCGAAGGGGATCGCCATAACAAACAAGGTGCCGAGAAGAAGACTGGTTTGGAACTCGTCGGCTCCCAGGACGTACTTTGAATAGAAAGGGATGGCCGCTTGCAGGGCGGTAAAGGTGTATTGGATTAGCATGGCAGGTATCAAGTACATCATGAAAGACTTGTTGATGTACGTGGCTTTAAGGGCCTCGATAATCCCCAACCCCGGGACATCCGAAGGATCACGCCGCTCCTTCGCCCCATATAGCGACGCGTACATGGTCGCCGCGGCTAGCACGCCAAAAAGAATGCCCATGGCTTTCCAGCCGATGGTCTTGGCGAGTATCGGAGGCAACGCCACGCCCAGGATCAGTCCGAAGATCCCCAAAATCTGCCTTAGGGCGGAGACCCGCGCCCGGGCTTCGAGGTCGGGATACATTTCCGGGTAAAGAGCGGTCCAGTTCAGGACAACGATGGTAAAGAGGCCGTCAAACAGGAAAATCATAACGGCGTAGTACAGCGCCAAAGATCCGTGGCCCTCGGGAAACGGAGGCATCCACAGAAAGGCGAAAGCGACGCATAGCGGTAAGGTCAGAAACAAGATGTACGGGATGCGTCTGCCCCACTTTGTCCTCGTCCTGTCCGAGATGTGCCCGAAGAGGGGATCGTTCACGGCGTTCCAAAAGCCGTAGGCCACCATGATTAGGCTAATCGTCTCCGCCGGCACTCTCAGTATGTCAACGTAGTAGAAGATGGCAAAGGCTGAAACGGTCTGTCCAAGAACGGAGGAAGAGAAGTTGCCGAGGCTGTATGCGAAATCTCCCAGCTTCCTCGATGGAGCGTCTCTCTTGGGCAAGACGTTCTTGCCTGGCAAAGTGCTTCTCTCTTGGGTGGCGCTCTTCTCTGGCACGACGTTCCTCTCTGGCGAAGCGTTCTTCATGAACTGAGCACCTCTTTCTCTTGGAGGAAAACAAAGGATTGCCGGGGAACCTCTGTCTAGCATTAGGCCTAAACCGACAAGCGGACTGAGGCGATCAAAGGGAAACAAGGCAAGATTCGGGGCGTCGCCATACTACTCCTGCGAACGAAAGGGGACTTGCAGGATGAGTGTCAATAATCTCATTCCGGTACCTCGTTTGAGTGAGGCCAAGAATGTCCTAGTCATCTACCCTCATCCAGATGACGCGGAACTAATCGCCGGCGGGACCGTCGCTCTCCTGACCGGCGAAGGAGCGAGCGTAACGTACGCTGCCGTCACCGATGGAGACATGGGAACATTCGACCCTTCCCTTTCCCGGGAACAAATCGGTGCGATCAGGCGAAAGGAACAGGAGGACGCAGCCAGAGTCCTCGGCGTGTCAAGCGTAGAGTGGCTGGGTTTCCACGACTGCTCTCTTCCAGAGGTGGAGGCTCTTCGAGGACCTATTGTCAGAGTCATCCGCAAAGTGAAGCCCGACTTCATCATCACTCTCGATCCATGGCTGCCTTACGAGTCCCATCCGGACCACAGAAAGACGGGCATGGCGGCAGTGGAAGCTGCCACCTTCTCGGCATTTCCGCTGGCTTACCCCGAGCATGCCGCGGAAGGACTCTCTCCCTGGCAAGTCAGTGGGATCGCCATGGCACTGTCGGTCCATCCGAACACCTTCATCAACGTGGAATCCACCTGGGAGCGGAAGATCGACGCTTGCCTCTGCCACAAATCCCAGTTCCCCCCTGAAGTATGGAACACCCTGTATCTGCCATATCTGACGTCCAAGTCGGCGGAATGGGGTCGCGAGGTGGGAGCGAGCGCGGCGGAAGCCTTCAAGGTGCTCCACCCCTACCAGATGCATGTCTTCGTCGACGCTTGGAAGATGTAACGAAGCGAAAGCATTCGGCGCCCGGGCTCTCGCGTGGCCCACACCCAGCATGGTTAGCATCTTGAAAAGTGTAGCCGGCGTGACGAGCGCCGCGTGTGCGAAGGAGTGGTCTTCTCGTGAGAACAATCAAACTCGCCGTTTTGGGCGGAGGCTCATCCTACCTGCCCGAACTCCTTGACGGCGTCATCAAGAAGTGGGAGCAGGGGGAGTTTCACGCGGAGTCAATAGCCCTCGTCGACGTACCCCAAGGGAAAGACCGCATGGAGACAGTGGCGGATTTCTCACGCAGGATGATGGCAAAAAGGGGCATGCCGTGCCGCTTGGAGACCTTTCTGGACAGGCGGGAAGCTCTTGACGGCGCCTCTTTTGTCGTGAGCCAAATCCGGGTCGGGGGAATGAAGGCCCGGTGGAATGACGAGCACGTGCCGTTGCGGTACGGCGTCATCGGCCAGGAAACGACGGGCCCCGGCGGTTTCGCCAACGCGCTGCGCACCATCCCGGTCTCTCTGAATATCGCACGAGACATCCTTGACGTGTGTCCCAACGCCTGGTTGTTGAACTTCTCAAACCCCTCCGGCCTCGTCACGGAAGCGCTGGTGAAGCACTCCACGGCGAAGACCTTTGGCCTGTGTAACGTGCCAATCGGCATCAAGATGGGGGTCGCCAAAGCGCTCTCGGTAGATCCTTCCAGGGTGAGCATGGATGTATCCGGCCTGAACCACCTATCGTTCGTAACGGGTCTCTATCTCGACGGGGACGACGTCTTTGACCGGCTCTTCGATTCCCCCCTGCTGGAGGCTTTCCTTGAGGCGATGAAATTCGGCCCCGAGTTCGGACGCTACCTCAGGCACCTCCGGGTGATACCCGCCGGCTACCTTTACTACTATTGGTTCACCGAGCAGGCTCTGAAAAGCCAGCAAGAGGACGTCCGAAGCGGGACCGGGACCCGCGCCGATGAAGTCATGCGGGTAGAAGAAGGTTTGTTCAAGGAGTATGAAAGGCCGGACTCGGCCGACCTTCCTCCCGACCTCAAGAAGCGTGGCGGAGCGTACTACTCCGACGTCGCCCTCTCGGCCGTATCCGCCATCCTCCGGAACTGCCCGGTAGATGAGGCGCTGAACGTCAAGAACCGCGGAGCCGTGCCCGGCCTTGCGCCTGAGGTCGTGGTCGAGGTCAGTTGCGTGGTGGATGGCCGGGGACCTCGCCCGCTGTCCCAGAAGCCGCTTCCAACAGAAGTCTTGGGGCTGGTGCAACAGATCAAATCTTACGAGACATTGACGGTGAAAGCCGCGGTGAACGGGGACGTTGAGGCGGCGTTCTTCGCCCTGCTCAATCACCCATTGGTGCCCGGAGCCGATGCGGCCTTGGCGATCCTGAAGGACATTCTCGAGACCAACCGGGAACACCTGCCCCAGTTTAGAGGAAAAAAGGTTTAGCCGGTTCCTCGACTATTCGTAAGGAGGAGTCGACGATGAGATACGCGATGGGAGTAGACGGCGGAGCGACCAAGACCATGGTGGCCATAGGCGATGAATCCGGCAAAATCCTGGGGGTAGGGCTAAGCGGTCCTACGAACTACCAGGTCAATGGGATAGAGACAGCCCTCGCTCACCTCGATGAGGCAGTGCAAACGGCACTGCAGTCATCCGAACTGCAAGTTGGCCAGATTGAGCACGCCGTCTTCGGCATGGCGGGCGCCGACTTTCCAATAGACTTCGAAGTGCTAAACCAGGGTATTTCCCGGCTCTATCCCGGCCTAAGGTTTCACCTTACCAATGATACCTGGGTCGGATTCCGGGCGGGAACGGAGAAAGACCATGGTGGAGTAGTGATTTGCGGGACGGGAGCTAACTACGCTGCTGCTTCCCCCGACGGACGGAAGATCACCGGCCGAGGAATGGGGTATGAATGGGGCTCGGAAGGAGGCGCGGGCAGACTCATCCAGCAGGCAATGCACTTCGCTTTCCGATCCCACGATGGAACCGGCCCAAAAACCGCTCTCGAAGACGCAGTCCTAAGCCTTCTGGAGTTTCCCAACTATGAAGACCTTTCGTTGTACATGTATCAAAACCACGGTCAATTTCACCAGATGTACATGAAGGTCGCGCAATTAGTCCCCGCCCTGTTTGAGCTGGCTTGCCACGGTGACAAGGTTGCTCAGGATATCCTCATCAATACAGGCGCAGTCATGGGCGAGATTATCGGCGGGATGATGGCACGCCTGGGTATGCAGGACATACCCGCGGACGTGGTCTTGGCCGGCAGCATCTTCACCAAGGGTGTTAATCCGTTGATGGTGTCATCTCTAAAGACTGCCTGTTATAAGTCAATTCCACTGGCGTCTTTCCGGCTGTTGGAGATGGAGCCGGCGGGAGGCGGGTTCCTCATGGCGCTCGAGGCGATGGGCGTTGACGCGAAGCTCGAGGTGCGCAAGACGGCCATCGCTTCCTTCCCGGAACTCTCACTCTACTGACTCCACTCACCGAAGAGACATCGACCCGGACACGGGCTCGCCCGGTCCGGGTCGGGTCGTGTTCTCTACCGCTATGTTCTGTTGCAGAGCGCGGTGCTGAGGTATTTCTCTCCTCCGTCAGCCATAATGGCGACGACGGTACTTCCAGGCGGCAGCGTAGACGCGACTCGCACGGCACCGCAAACCGTAGCGCCTGTCGAGACGCCGCAGAAGAGACCTTCCTCGGAGGAAAGGCGTCTAGCCATAGCCACGGCATCGGCGTCAGAAATTAGCTCCACCTGGTCTATAACACCGCAATCAAGGATCCCTGGCATGATCCCGTCTCCGATGCCCTCCTGGCAATGGTGCCCCATCTTGCCACCGGAGAGAAGCGGAGCTTCTGTAGGCTCGACGGCCACGATCCTGACCGAGGGCGAAACCTCCTTTAGCCGCCTTCCGACTCCGGTGATGGTGCCGCCGGTGCCGATTCCCGCGACGAAAGCGTCGATCTTACCGCCCAGGTCAGCCAGTAATTCCTCTGCCGTGGACTGGTAGTGGGCATTGCAGTTTGCAGGATTCTCAAACTGGCACGCCCAAAACACGTTCTTCCTCTCATCCATGATCTCATGAACCCTGCAAAGGCAGTTTTCGAGAGTCTCCTTAATGTCCGCTCCGATGGGAGTGAGGACGAGCTCCGCTCCATAAGCCTCAAGGACCTTACGTCTCTCCATGCTCATGTTCGCCGGAAGACATACCACTACATGATACCCTTTTGCGGCCCCGATCATCGCTAAAGCGATTCCCTGGTTTCCGCTTGTGGCTTCGATTATGGTGTCCCCCGGTTTGAGACGCCCCTCTTTCTCGGCGCATTCGATGATCGCCAAAGCACTGCGGGCCTTGATGCTCCCTCCTGGATTGAGGGACTCCATCTTCACCAATACCCTTGCGCCATTTTTCGGACTGATCTTGCTTAGTTCGACCAACGGCGTATTCCCAACACATTCCAGAACGCTCTTATAGACGGGCATGCGGCCACCCCCTGGGTAATATCGTCAAGGTATTCGACTTCGGCCCCGCTGTCTCCTTTACCACATTTGGCTTTGGCGTGCACTTGGTCGTTACCTGCCCCGTACAGGGGACTTCCACCCCCATGTGAAGCGGCCGGCACACTCAAAAAGGAGCGCGGGATTTCCCGCGCCCCTCTTTTTCAGGTCTTACTGGTATTCTGTTCTTACGGAGACGATGCGAATCGCTGCCCAGCGCGAGTTGACCACAAATCCTATTCCGTGTATTCCTCGATATAGCGCTGTAGGACGATCGCTAGCTGGGCCCGGGTGGTGCTATTCCGCGGACCTAGGGTGTTGTCGCCCATGCCACCGCCTCAGTGTACCACTCCCCGGTCGCCACATCGCCAAATGACACCGGACTTGTCGCCGCAGGAGCCCCCTCCAGCCTGTGTAGGATGGTGACCAGCATTGCTCTGCTGGCTTCCAGATGGGGGGTGAACTCATTCGGTGCGGTGCCGACCATGAGTCCTCGCTCCGACACGTAGTAAACGCTCTCATAGAACCAATCCGTTAGCTGCACATCGATAAAGCTGTGTAGCGCTACGAATTCAGCGTCTGCCAATACCTCAGTACCGGGCATCGTGAAGCGGTAGGTACCGTCAGCCTGCTCAGTTATTGAGATCTCACTGCCATTTTCGCCGGTGACAATGATCTTGTCGAGACGGTATCCTCCTTTACACGATTCTTGCTTTTTGCCGACAGCCAACGGGGAAAAATGGGAGACGTTATCCTGCTTCAATTTGTAAAGGTTTTTTCTGGCAAACACAAGACGATCTTGGGACAAAGATGAGCCTTTAGCCGCCCGGCGCGCGGAATGGAGCATGTTCGGGCTGATGAGGGGCGGCAGAGAGCGATGGTGCCCGGATTGGTGGCCGCCCGGATTGGTGGCCGCAGCGGGTATGGAAGCACGATCTTGTTTCAAATCGGTGCACGGTCACGGGGGGGCGCCTCGAATCGAAGCGAGGTCCGTACGCCCGGTAGTGATACAGAGGATAAAACGAAGAAGCCCCACTTTCGAGTGGGGCTTCCTTAAGAATTCCCGGCGGCGACCTACTCTCCCAGACCGTTGCCAGCCAAGTACCATCGGCGCTGAAGGGCTTAACTTCCGTGTTCGGAATGGGAACGGGTGTGACTCCTTCGCCATTGCCACCGGAAAACTTTGAAATCTGTTTTCCGCTGATATTCAATTGTCAGTAGCGCTAGCGTTCGCTTCCGAGATGGACGCTCTCGTGAAAACTACGTTTTCACTGGCGCTTGCTTGGCGAAAACTGCGTTTTCGCTTCGCTCTCGCGAAATCTTCGATTTCGCTTGCGCTTGCAACTCAAAGAGAGGGATTTGCGGAAACTTCGTTTCCGCCTATACGCGGAACTGATTTAAGCGCAAGAGTCGAGGCCTCGACCTATTAGTACCGGTCAGCTTAACGTGTCACCACGCTTACACACCCGGCCTATCTACCTGATAGTCTTTCAGGGGTCTTACCGGACTACTCCGTGGGAAACCTCATCTTGGGGTGGGCTTGGCGCTTAGATGCTTTCAGCGCTTATCCACTCCGTACATGGCTACCCAGCTCTGCCGTTGGCACGACAACTGGTACACCAGTGGTACGTCCATTCCGGTCCTCTCGTACTAGGAACAGCTCCTCTCATGATTCCTGCGCCCACGACGGATAGGGACCGAACTGTCTCACGACGTTCTGAACCCAGCTCACGTACCGCTTTAATCGGCGAACAGCCGAACCCTTGGGACCTGCTCCAGCCCCAGGATGCGATGAGCCGACATCGAGGTGCCAAACCTTCCCGTCGATGTGGACTCTTGGGGAAGATCAGCCTGTTATCCCCGGGGTAGCTTTTATCCGTTGAGTGATGGCCCTTCCACGCGGAACCACCAGATCACTAAGCCCGACTTTCGTCTCTGCTCGACTTGTCTGTCTCGCAGTCAAGCTCCCTTCTGCCTTTACACTCTACGAATGATTTCCAACCATTCTGAGGGTACCTTTGGGCGCCTCCGTTACTCTTTGGGAGGCGACCGCCCCAGTCAAACTGCCCACCTGACACCGTCCCCAGACCCGATCAGGGCCTTAGGTTAAATTTCGTTCCTTCAAGGGTGGTATTCAAAGGTTGGCTCCCCACCCCCTAACGAGTGGTTCTAAGCCTCCCACCTATCCTGTACATGAAACAACAAAATCCTATGTCAGGTTACAGTAAAAGCTCTACGGGGTCTTTCCGTCCAGTCGCGGGTAATGGGCATCTTCACCCATACTTCAATTTCACCGGGTCCCTTGTTGAGACAGCGCCCAAATCGTTACACCATTCGTGCGGGTCGGAACTTACCCGACAAGGAATTTCGCTACCTTAGGACCGTTATAGTTACGGCCGCCGTTTACCGGGGCTTCGGTTCGAAGCTTCGCTTGCGCTAACCTCTCCCCTTAACCTTCCGGCACTGGGCAGGTGTCAGCCCCTATACGTCGGCTTTCGCTTTCGCAGATACCTGTGTTTTTGATAAACAGTCGCTTGGGCCGTTTCACTGCGACCTCCTTGCGGAGGTACCCCTATCCCGAAGTTACGGGGTCATTTTGCCGAGTTCCTTAACGAGGGTTATCCCGCGCGCCTTAGGATTCTCTCCACGCCTACCTGTGTCGGTTTGTGGTACGGGCCCCGTATAGATTGCCGCTTTCGCGGCGCTAGAGGCTTTTCTCGACAGCTTGGGACATACCCGGTTCGGTACTTAATTTCCCTCCCCGTAACCTTTCAGAACTCCCCGAGGGATTTGCCTCCCGGGGCTTCCTTTGGGCTTGGACCGGAACCAACACCCGGCCGGGTACTCCTATCTGTGTCCCCCCATCGCTCTATACGGAGGTACAGGAATGTCCACCTGTTGTCCATCGTCTACGCCTTTCGGCCTCAACTTAGGTCCCGACTAACCCTGAGCGGACGAGCCTTGCCCAGGAAACCTTAGGCTTTCGGCCCGGGCTGGATTCTCACCAGCCTTTTCGCTACTCATACCGGCATTCTCACTTCCGTACGCTCCAGCAGTCCTTCCGGTCTACCTTCTTCGCATACGGAACGCTCCCCTACCAGATGGCTCTTTCGAGCCAAATCCGCAGCGTCGGTGCCAGGCTTTAGCCCATTGTATTGTCGGTGCGGAATTCCTCGACCAGTGAGCTATTACGCACTCTTTGAATGAATGGCTGCTTCTAAGCCAACATCCTGGCTGTTTTAGGAATCCCCACTTCCTTTCCCATAGCCTGAACTTAGGGACCTTATCTGGCGGTCAAGGTTCTTGCCCTCTTGACTACGAATCTTAGCACCTCAAGTCTGACTCCCAAAAGATGGCTTGGGCGGCATTCGGAGTTTGAATGGGTTCAGTAACCTTGTGGGGCCCCTAGCCCAATCAGTGCTCTACCTCCGCCGGCCTTACTTTGAGGCTAGCCCTAAAGCTATTTCGGGGGAGAACCAGCTATCTCCGGGTTCGATTGGTATTTTCACCCCTATGCACAGCTCATCCTGTGTCTTTTCAACGACAATAGGTTCGAGCCTCACGTGGCTTTACCCACGCTTCACTCTGGCCATGCATAGCTCCACCCGGCTTCGGGTCTATGCCCCGCAACTTTGTCGCGCTATTCGCACTCGGTTTCCCTGCGGCTCCGGACCTTAAGCCCTTAACCTTGCTGCGGAACATAAGTCGCCGGTTCATTCTTCAATAGGCACGCCCTCAGCCCGAGCATTGCTGCTCATGGGCCTTGAACTGCTTGTAGGCACACGGTTTCAGGTACTATTTCACTCCCCTACAGGGGTGCTTTTCACCTTTCCCTCACGGTACTGGTTCACTATCGGTCTCAGGAGAGTATTTAGCCTTAGGAGGTGGGCTCTCCGGATTCCCACGGGGTTAGCGTGCCGCGGTACTTAGGTGCCTTCCTAGGAGTCTCAAGCCTTTCGCCTACAGGGCTGTTACCTTCTTTGGCTCGCCGTTCCAGGCATATTCGACTAGACTTGAGATTTGTAACTCCTTTAGACTACTGCCGTAGTCCTCGGAAGGTCCCGCCACCCCTTACCGGCAACGCCGGCAGGCTATCACGCCGGTAAGGTTTAGGCTGTTCCCCGTTCGCTCGCCACTACTTGGGGAATCACTTTTGTTTTCTCTTCCTGGGGGTACTTGGATGTTTCGGTTCCCCCCGTTCTCCACGCCGCCCTATGGATTCAGACGGCGTTGGCACACTCTTCGCATGCCGGGTTTCCCCATTCGAAATCTCCGGATCAAAACCTGCTAGCGGTTCCCGGGAGCTTATCGCAGCTGACCACGTCCTTCTCAAACTCCTGACGCCCAAGGCATCCACCATGTGCCTTACTACCTCGACCCTTGCGGCTTAAATCAATGCCGCATAGGGCCATTCACTCTACGATGAAGCTCGCGCTTCATCCAAGACGAAGTCAAACTTCGCCATTTGCGTCATGAATGATCCTAATACGCGCTTAAATTACTCTGCGTATTACTACCCTCTCTTCAGTTGTCAAGGATCAGACGTCAGTCCCTGAAGACCGAACAGCGTATCCGAATGGCGGATTGCTCCGTCGGCGGATTGTATCCGCCTAACCTATGGAAGGTCTCCCTAGAAAGGAGGTGATCCAGCCGCACCTTCCGGTACGGCTACCTTGTTACGACTTAGCCCCAGTCATCAGCCCCACCTTCGGCGGCTCCCTCCTTTGCAGGTTGGGTCACCGACTTCGGGTGTTGCCAACTCCCATGGCTTGACGGGCGGTGTGTACAAGGCCCGGGAACGTATTCACCGCGGCGTGCTGATCCGCGATTACTGGCAATTCCATGTTCACGGAGGCGAGTTTCAGCCTCCGATCCCAACTGAGGCCGGCTTTAGGGATTCGCTCCAGATCGCTCTTTCGCTGCCCGTTGTACCGGCCATTGTAGCGCGTGTGTGGCCCAGGGCATAAGGGCCATGATGACTTGACGTCGTCCCCACCTTCCTCCGGCTTGACGCCGGCAGTCTCCAGTGAGTGCACGGCTTTACCTGTTTGCAACACTGAATAGGGGTTGCGCTCGTTGCGGGACTTAACCCAACATCTCACGACACGAGCTGACGACAACCATGCAACACCTGTCATGGCGTCCGTATTGCTACGGAAGACCGAGTTTCTTCGGCTGTCACCACGATGTCAAGCCCTGGTAAGGTTCTGCGCGTTGCGTCGAATTAAACCACACGCTCCACTGCTTGTGCGGGCCCCCGTCAATTCCTTTGAGTTTTAGCCTTGCGGCCGTACTCCCCGGGCGGAGTGCTTATTGTGTTAACTCCGGCACGGAAGGATTTCAACCTCCCACCTAGCACTCATCGTTTACAGCTAGGACTACCAGGGTATCTAATCCTGTTTGCTCCCCTAGCTTTCGCGCCTCAGCGTCAGGTACAGTCAGGAAGCCGCCTTCGCCACTGGTATTCCCCGATATCTACGCATTTCACCGCTACACCGGGGATTCCACTTCCCTCTCCTGTCCTCAAGCCTGCCAGTTTCAAGCGCAGTTTCAGAGTTGAGCCTGAAATTTCACAACTGACTTAACAAGCCGCCTACACGCCCTTTACGCCCAGTAAATCCGGACAACGCTCGCCCCCTACGTATTACCGCGGCTGCTGGCACGTAGTTAGCAGGGGCTTCCTCGCCGGTACCGTCACTTTCTTCGTCCCCAATGACAGAGGTTTACAACCCGAAGGCCTTCGTCCCGCACGCGGCGTCGCTGCATCAGGCTTTCGCCCATTGTGCAAGATTCCCCACTGCTGCCTCCCGTAGGAGTCTGGGCCGTGTCTCAGTCCCAATCTGGCCGTTCATCCTCTCAGACCGGCTACCCGTCGTCGCTGGTAGGCCATTACCCTACCAACTAGCTGATGGGACGCGAGTCCATCCAAAAGCGTGTTTCCCTTTCTTCGCAACGTCATGCGACATTACGACATTATCCGGTATTAGCGGCCCTTTCGAGCCGTTATCCCAGTCTTAAGGGCAGGTTGCCCACGTGTTACTCACCCGTTCGCCGCTAGGTTCATCCTCCCCTTGCGGTTTGGATTCCCCTCGCTCGACTTGCATGTTTGAGGCACGCCGCCAGCGTTCGTCCTGAGCCAGGATCAAACTCTCCGTTACACCTGATCCTTCTCATAAAGGTTTCGTTACGCTGTTCAGTTTTCAAGGACCGACTCTCTTTTTCGCGACCCCTCTCGTGGGGCGCAAGGAGTACTATAGCACCCTTAAAAGGGGAGATCAAGCCCCCGTGAAAAAGAATTTACCGCACGTAGCAGGAAAATACGCGAGAGCCCAAATCACGCCTTGGGTCTCAGCATCGGAAACAGCATAACATCTCTGATGGAGTCAATTCCGCACAAGAGCATAACCAGGCGCTCGATGCCGATCCCCAGGCCACCGGCCGGGGGCATGCCATACTCCAACGCGGTGATGAAATCCTCATCGTAGGGATGGGCTTCGTCGTCACCTAAGTCCTTCTCCCTCACTTGGGCCAAGAACCGTTCCTTTTGATCGATAGGATCGTTCAGCTCGGAAAATGCGTTCCCCAACTCCCTCGTTAGGACAAACGGTTCGAACCTATACGTCATGGAGGAGTTGCCCTCGATCCTCTTGGCCAACGGAGAAATCTCCACCGGATAATCCATAAGGAAGGTAGGTTCGATAAGGCTGGGTTCGACATACTGGTCCAGAAGCTTATCTATAACGCTTCCCACCGTAATGCCCTTGTCCATCTTCAGGTGAAGTTTCTCGGCAACGGCCTTCGCGTCCTGGTCATCCCGGAGGTCTTCAGGTCGAACCCCGCACAACTGGGTAATTCCGTCCCAGACAGTCAGGCGTTTCCACGGAGGAGTCAGGTCGATTTCGTGTCCTTCACCGGTTAGTTTGGCCGTTCCCAAGACCTCCAGGGCGCATCCGGACACCATTTCCTCCACTAGGCGCATCATGTCGTTGTAATCGGCGTATGCCTGATATACCTCGAGCATGTAGAATTCCGGGCTATGCTTGGTGTCGATTCCCTCGTTTCTGAAGTTCGGACCTATTTCATATACCCTCTCGAGCCCGCCCACGAGCAGTCTCTTCAAGTAGAGCTCGGTAGCGATACGCATGTACATATCGATGTCCAGTGCGTTGTGATGCGTGATGAACGGACGGGCATGGGCGCCCCCCGCTATGGCTTGAAGGACCGGCGTCTGGACCTCAAGAAACCCTCGCTGGTCCAGGTATTTGCGGATGTATGAGATGATCCTCGTCCGCTTTACGAAAGTATCCTGAACCTCGGGGTTTACGATGAGGTCCAGATACCTCTGCCGATATCGGAGGTCCACATCGGTTAAGCCGTGCCACTTCTCGGGAAGCGGACGCAAGCACTTGCTAAGCATCGACCACTCGCGGACTTCGATCGTGGGCTCGCCCCTCTTAGTCCGAAAGACCGCGCCCTTCACTCCTACTATGTCGCCCAAGTCCAGAAGTTCGGTGAAATCCGCGTAGCCCTGTTCACCTAGGACATCTAGACGGGCGTGGAGTTGAATCCGCCCGGTCCTGTCCCGCAAATCGGCGAAAGCGGCCTTGCCGTGGCCTCTAAAAGCAGTAAGCCGGCCAGCGATGCTCACCGTCTGCCCGGCCATATCGTCGCATTTCTCGGCTATCTCTCTGGCGCTGGAGGTTACTTCGTATTTCCCGCCCCACGGGTTGAGCCCTTTTTCTTGGGCGAGGTCTACCTTGGCCTTACGGCGCGAGACCTCATCCTGGGTTCTGGATTCGGGGACGTTCATATCTGTGGTTTCTCCGGACACTTTTCAAACCTCCTAGTCGCCTTTCAGGCCAGACTGACTCGCCCGCTACATCTGGATTGAGACTACCTCGTACTTGAATATCCCTGCCGGGACCATCACCGACACAACCGAACCAAGCTTCTGTCCAAGAAGGGCCCGACCGACGGGAGACTCGTTGGAGATCCTCTTCCTGGAAGGGTCCGCCTCCTGTGAGCCTACGATGGTGTACTCGAGCACTTGGTCTCTGCTCAAATCCTTGACCTTCACGGTACTGCCGATGCTCACGACTTCAGGATTCCTGTCGCCGTTCTCAGCTATCTTGGCATAGCGGAGGATCTTCTCGAGCATAAGGACTCGTCCCTCCACAAAAGCCTGCTCGTTCTTGGCATCTTCGTACTCGGAGTTCTCGGAAAGATCGCCGAATTCTCTGGCGGCCTTGATCCGCTCGGCCACTTCTTTCCTTCTAACCAGCTTGAGGTAATTTAGCTCTTCCTCTAAGTTCTTCTTACCCTCTGGCGATAGAAGAATCTCTCTGTCAGCCATCCTCCCGCATCTCTGCCTTTCCTAAGAATTTACTAGGGTGCCGCGAAAGACGCTGCACCCACATAAACGCATATCAGTGTATGTCCGCTAGACTGGCTCTATGCCCTACAGATACACAAAGACCGCTGCTAGCCAAGGCTTTACAGTGGTCCGCGCCTGCATTTCGGCAAGGGAATTATAACATGGAGTCCCCTGTTGTCAAGGCGATTTTGGGCCTAAAGATCCACCATCCGCCGTCGTCGCTTTTCGAACGTAGCGATCCGCCTGTAACCGGCCTGCCACGTGATTTCCCGGGCAATACCGAGATGCCTACCGACATCTTCGGGCGCATGAGCATCTGATGAAAGAGTCACCGGGATATCCATGGAAAAGCACTGCTCCACTAAGGCGCGCTCGGGGTAGACCTCGCGGACCGGCTTGTTCAGACCGTTGGTGTTGATCTCAACAGTCAGTCCACACTCGCGTA
Source organism: Bacillota bacterium (assembly GCA_040766225.1). Taxonomy (GTDB): domain Bacteria; phylum Bacillota; class Sulfobacillia; order Fermentithermobacillales; family Fermentithermobacillaceae; genus DULO01. The sequence goes on from JAXGQX010000003.1 coordinate 44,671, forward strand.
TTGCGCTTAAGACCGGCATCGCTAACTTGACCGGATCGCTATCGGGGCGGTAGTCGAACAGCTTGATGACATCCAGGTGGCCAACGATGTCGCCGAATCCCGCTCTAACGGCCTGTTCTAGATGCGAGTAGTATGCCCTATAGAGGTCGTCGGGTTCCCATCGATCGTAGCCGTCTCGTCGGTCTGCCTCGTCAAACGACCATCCGTCAACCGAGTGGACAGAGCAAATGATGTAGTCCATGTCGGGCTCTTTCACAAAGCGCTCGATTAGCTCTAGACGGGACGGCCCGTAACTGACCTCCACGCCGAGCCGGATTTGGATTTCGGGAAACCTGTGGCGGACCGTCTCCAAGTAGCCCTTATCCCACGAGTAGAAGAGCCGGTCATGGTCTGACAGCCCAAGTTCACGGACTCCCATGTCCCTGGCCGTCCGGACCATCCTCACCAAGACCTCTTCATCTACTTTGACTTCGCCGTGGCAAGCAGGATGTGTGTGATAATCAACAAGCATAGTTGCCCTCACTCTACGCCACGCTGCCTTTCCGTCTGCGCCGCGCGGCGTTCCTTATTCGCTCGATTTGCTCAAGTGTGACGGGCCTCTCAAAACTCCGGAACCCGGCGACCTCAAAACCGTGCTTCTTCGCGAGTCTGCTGATGCCGGTAACCCTCTCGTGAGACAAGTCACGCCCCAAGCTCCAGTCCACGTAGTTCTCTTCCATAGCCAAAATCATCGTCTCCGCCATGCAAGCGTAACTGTGCCCCGGCGGGAAACCGAAGTCGAAGTGGAAATCTGGACTCCCCGGAACTTTCACGACTCCGCCCTCAATGACAAGTACATCCTCTCGGAGCTTCTTCACCTCAGCGGCGATGTTTCTCGGCCTGGAAACATCGCAGACCAAAACACCCGGCTTCAGGTCCCGCGGGTTGATGATGGCGTCCACAGCCGAGCTGACGCACACCACGACATCGGCTCCGCGAACGGCTTCAGGCAGGTTCCGTGTAACCCTAGGCACCATACCGGTGCGTTCGGTGATGGAGTACGCTACTTGCTCCAGCCGACCGGCGTCCCTCGCGCAAAGAGTGAGATGCCTTCCGTTGTCGGCCATTATCAGCGACACAACCTTGCCGATAGACCCGGTCGCACCTAGCACCAGGATATTGGCTTCATCCATGTCAATGTCCATCAGATTCGCCGCTTTCTCTGTGGCCTCCAACGCGGTCCCGGCCGTGTAGCTATTGCCGGTGGTCACGGCGATATCAAGGTTACGGCGGATGGTTATCCCTGCGTCCCCCACCACCGAAGTAAAAGCGCCGAGCCCGACCACCTTTGCCCCTAAGTCCGCTGCCATCTGGCCTGCGGCGATGATCTTTCGCAACACTTTCTCCTCGGGCAAGCCCAACATGAGACGCGGCGTAAGCGGGCAGGAGACGAACCATCCCTCAGCTTTTCCGTATCGTGATTGGACTCCGGTTATCTGGGATACCTTTATCGGAGGCATCCAGGAAAGGCCGGCTTCAATCCAGCGCTCTGGCAGCTTCTTGGCTATGGGGAACTTGCGGCTGATGTCCGAAACACCAATAGGATGAATGATGAAACCAAAGGTACCCACGGGTATCCACTCCAGACCGGATCTGATGTCTATTCGCGTATCTATGCCGGGATCAAAGACGGGGGGTTCAAGACCACTACTCTGGGCTTGAAACCGAGCCGGTCCAGGATTCCGTTGATTTCTTCGTCCGTGATATCTTGAGGGTTCTTCTTCAGAAGCGTTACCAAAAGCGCCTCAAGAACATTGGTGCCGAAGGAGCGCCCCTGCATATCCGGCGTCGTCGTGATGAGAGTGCTAATCCCTCTCCGCCGGAAATCCTCGACGTCATCTTCCGTTACCGTGTTTGTGATGACCGACTTTCCCTTCATATCAAGAGGCATATGCTTCACAACGTAGTGAAAGTCGCCCGCCACAATGTCTGCCTGCTCATAGTACTTGGCATATTTGGCGTTGGCTGACCTGGCCTCTTGCTTCTTACCTGTCGGATAGAGCATGGAAAACGGCAAGCGCGCGACAACAGGACCTATTACTCGTGCCACTTTGTCCAAGGTCCCTAACGAGCGAAGCGGGATCGGTATGCCTAGAGTGAAAATGAGGTCGCCGAGGATAAGCTTGCATCCGGTTTCCTGGAAAGCCTCGGCCATAGGGAATCTATCCGCGCCGCTAACCATCAGCACGGTGAGGTCCTTGAAGGGGACGTGGCACACGGTGTCCAGGTAGTGAATTACCCTGCGCTCTAGTGTGCCTTTTACCCGGCCGCCATCGACAATGGGACTCTTCTTGGCCGCCTTGGCGATGGGGATAGCGTCCTTCAGCATAAACTTGTGATTTCCGCAGCCCACCCACAGGTCGATTCCGCCCATCCCGAAAGCGTCCACTTTGCCGTCCAGTTCACCGATGAGGTCTATGGCCTTTGGTATTGAACCGTCGGTGCCAATTCGCTCAACGATCACTTGCTCGCCGAGAAACTCTTGCTCGGTGCGCTTATTCCTCTTCGACGATCCCAGACTCACGCTGACTACGTGCTTCACAAGAGGACCCTCCTATCCCTTCATCTTGCGGATAACGTCCCTCAAGGCATCCGGGTTCAGATGAACGTCTCCAGTCATGGGGGAACGCCCGATTACGATGCTAGCGATCTCAGTGCCCCTGTCGAAAAGCCCCTTCATTATGCTCAGCCGCTTATCGGAACCGATCAGAATCACCTTTTGACAGTCGCGGGCCCTCGCAAGAAGCTTCATGATTTCGTTCAGAAGGTCATTTCCGCTTCTGTCACGGACGAATCTCCACCGCTGGTCGTCGGTCATGACCAGAGTGAACTCGACTCCCTCCTCTGACGCCACACGCATTATCTCGTCGCAATTGGAGATCGGAAAACCGATGATGCCGATAGCACCGCCCTTACGGATCTCGCCGATACCCTCAAGCCGCGATATGAAGGTCCTGTCGATGCCGGTCTTCGCCGCGACCTCAGCTTGAGAGAGCCCCTTTGACCGTTCGAGGAGAATCCCCTTGATCTCGTCCTCAATCTTTTGGAGGCTCAGGACCTTCTCGCCGATTCGGATGAAGTCCACAGCGTCACCCTCTGTTGTGCACAGTTTTGTACACATCATACCAGGGAGACCGAGGAGGCGCAAGAAATCTAGGGCTAGAGAGGAAAATGAAGGTGCGTTCCGGCGCTCAAGCCGGACCCGTCACTCCCAAGGCGACAGTGGGAATCTCTTTATGATGTTCTTCAGAGTAGTATCGCTTAGGGCCGAGTCATCGTGCATCATCCCGCGCTTTAGCCCCTCAAGTACGCGGATGCCTTGGCGGGTCGACAACCCCAGGTCGCCGGTTACTTTGGAGAGGGCGCTCAACCTGGCGCTTTCCACCGAACGGGCCAAGCTTCCGCCTTCTTGGAGTTGCTTCCTGAGCCCTTCTGCGAGGTAGAACTGGGCGAGTCCGGTGAGGGGGTTCCCGCACATGCCCGTCGAGGTTACTCCGAAGAACTCGGGCATCTTTAGACGGTACCCCATCTCCAAGGACGCCTTCAGGTCCAACACCTCGCCGGTGACCGACTCACGCAGCGTCTTCGCAGTGACCATTGCGTACCGCGACAAGGAACGGATGATGGCGTGCTCTAGCGTGTGGGCCGCTTCAGGTGAAACGAGGTTGCCCAAGTTGCCCTCCAAGACCAGGTCTTCGCCCTCGTGGGTACGACCGTATATGGAGACACGTATGTCGTCTGGGCTTCTCGAGTCTGTGGATCCGTCAGAGGGAGTCCAACCCGAACCGTCAATCAGGGGATAGGTGGCACGAAGCTCCCGCAGGTCAATGGGGCCAACATCGTTGGCGAAAAGAATGCCGTTATCCCAGGAAAACGAACCTGCCCTATATGTCCCTTTGCCGCTAACCCTCGCGAACACCGCCTCTTGGATGGAAAACGAAGGGGATATCATGACTTGTTGAGTCCACGCGTCTGACGCGGCCACCATGGCGCCTACCGGATAGATCCCCGTGGCCGGGCCCATAGGCAGAAGCAGGACCGGGCGCTTAGTCCCCGCATAAATGAGGACCTTCTTGGTCCAGTCGTCCAGGAACACCCCCGTCAGGATTTGGCCCACCCTTGGGACCATGCCGTTGGCCACGGGTATGACCGGTACTCTCACGACTGCGCTGCCTCCTCCAGGATCCTAAGGACGCCTTCCGGCGATGGCTCGTTGTTGATTCGGTCGCGATACTTGGACGCTCCCTTCACTCCCCGCAAGTAGAAGGCAAGCTGCTTTCGCATTTCCAGAAGCCCCCTGCGATTCCCCCGGGCTTTGAGCGCTCGCTGGAAGTGGTCCACCGCCACGGCCATCTTTTCTCTTGTGGAATACTCCCTTTTGTCTTTACCTTCCAAGATGTCAAGGCACTGCCTGAAGAAGAACGGGTTGCCTAAGATCGCCCGGCCCACCATAACGCCTGCGAGCTTCCCCAGGTTAGCTTTGGAAACGGCTTCTTCGGCCGACGTTATGTCGCCATTTCCCACTACCGGGATGGACACGCTCCGGGCGACATCCAGAATGGCATCCCAGTCAGCGCTCCCGGAGAAACCCTGCGAGACAGTGCGGCCGTGAATGACCAACATGTCGGCTCCGGCTTCCGCTAAGGCGGACGCTATCTTGCATGGGTCTTCCGAGCGGTCCCAGCCAAGACGCGTCTTAACCGTGACCGGAACGCTAGCGGCCTCTTTGACCGCGCGGACCATTTCCACCGCCCGAGAAAGGTCCCTTAGGAGACCCCCTCCAGAGCCTGGAGAAGTCACTTTCCTCGCGGGACACCCCATGTTCAGATCGATGGCCTCAAACCCGCCGTAGGTCGGGTCCTGTACCTTACGCGCTGCTTTGGCCATGAAAGACGGGTCTTCGCCGAAGAGCTGGACAGCGAGCGGTCGGTCTCCGGGAGTGTGGCTTAGGATTTCCTCGGAATCGTCGCCCCCAAAGATGAGCCCTTTGGAGCTAACCATTTCGGTGTAGCAATAGGCGCAGCCGCTTTCCCTCTGGATTTGCCTGAACACGCTTCCGGTGTAGCCTGCCATGGGAGCTTGGATTATGGGCGGCCAAATGGAAATTCCGCTGAACACCAGCGGCTTTAGGGTCCTAGGATATTGGCTCAATTACTGGACGGTATCCTCCTCTGATCTAATCCCTGCTTCGGCCAGGACTCTTTCCATAACGTATATCGGGGAAGCCCTGCGCAAGGCTACCGCGATGGCGTCGGAAGGTCTGCAGTCTATCTCCATCTCTTCTTCGTCTTTTGTCAAGACCAAGGAGGCGTAGAACGTGCCGTCCCTGACCTCCTTAATAATAGCCATAACCACATCGGCGCCCAAATGTTCCATAACCGAAATCACCAAATCTGCGGTCAAGGGACGCGGCGCCTTCAGCCCTTGCAGTGGAAAGGCGATGGCGGATGCCTCCATTGCCCGGATCCAGATGGGTATCAACGTCGTCTTGGTGAGGTCGGCCAAAAGCACCACGGCCTGCTCCCCATCCTGGTCCAGTCCAACCTTATCGACGGTAACCTGGACCATTGGTCATACCTCCTCAGCAGACTTCGGTCACAGCCACGGCTGCGCCACCATCCTCGCAGTGAGTCGGGAAACCCCGGTCACGCCCTCAGCAGCGTTGTGAGATGCAGTCTCAGCCGCTTCTCCTTCAATCCCATGTTATGTCGCCCACCGCGGGATAGCGCCTAAGTTTGGCTTCAATGACACGTTTGGCTTCCGCTAGCCCCTCCGGGGTCTTGGCCTCCGCTCTCAAGACCAGAGCAGGCTGAGTGTTGGAGGCCCTTATGAGCCCCCAGCCGTCCGGGAACAGCACACGAACCCCGTCCACGGTTATTACCTCCGACTCCTTGGCGAAGTCCTCGGTAACCCGGGCAACGACTTCAAACTTCTCTTCATCGGGGCAGTTGACGCGCACCTCCGGCGTCGAGTGGTACTTGGGCACTTGAGACAGCATCTGGTCTAGGGTCTCATCCGAGTTCGACAGGAGGCGCAGAAGGCGCGCCGCGGCATAAAGAGCGTCGTCAAAGCCATAGTATTCGTCGCGGAAAAACATATGCCCAGACATCTCCCCGGTGAACAGGGCATCAACCTCGCGCATTCTAGCCTTTATCAGTGAATGGCCCGTCCGGGTGAACTCCGGTCGTCCGCCCAATCGTTTCACGACATCCACCAAAGCCTGGGAGCACTTCACCTCGATCAAAGCCAAAGCCCCCGGATGCTTCTGAAGCACCTCTCGCCAAAACACGGTCTGGAGCTCATCGCCATAAACCAGTCGACCCGAGCCGTCCACCACACCGATCCTGTCAGCGTCCCCGTCAAATGCGATCCCGAGGTCCGCTCCTATCTCCCTGACCCGCGCGCTCATGTCTCTGACGTTTTCCTCGCGGGTTGGATCCGGGTGATGGTTGGGGAAGTTGCCGTCAGGTTCAAAGTACATCTCATGGAAGGTAGCGCCTATCCTCTCAAGCACCCGGTGGTTGATGGGTCCGCTGGCGCCGTTACCCGCGTCGATCACGACCGATACTTTGCGGGGACCAAGCTTGATCCTCTCCCCTATATCGTCCACATACGCCGGGACAGGGTCCTTCTCGGTTAAAGTCCCGTCTCCCTTCACAAAACGTTCGTGAGACGCAATACGTCGTATCTCCTGAATCCCGTCGCCGTAAAGGGTGTTCGATCCGTAAGCGAGCTTGAACCCGTTGAACTCCGGAGGGTTATGACTGCCTGTAACCATGACGCCGCCTTCGACGTCAAACTTCACGCGGGAAAAATAGAACACAGGCGTAGTTACCATTCCGACGTCCAGGACGTTGACCCCGCTCTTCATCAGGGCTTCGCCGATTATGCGGGAGTAGGTATATGATGAAAGCCGGTTGTCCCTGCCCACAATGGCGCTTTGCACTCCGCGTTCTTTGAGAAACGCGCCATAGGCGCGCCCCACTGCCATCACCGTTTCTCCGGTTAGGTCTTCGCCGACCAGGCCCCTGATATCGTACTCCCTGAAAATGCGCGGGTTAACTGCGGTCATGGTCCTATCCCTCCTACAAGTCTACATTCTACCCGCCGCTAGCAATTCCTTTCCCTGGCAGGACGCCTGATTATCCCGGTCGGAGACGGTAACACTAAGGGCATAAGGAGGTGATCGTATGACCCAAGTGAAGTGCAAAGTGAAGCCCTGCTATTACTGGAAAGATGGAGACGTCTGCGCCGCCGATAGCATCATGGTGGACTACAACAGCCAGAAGGCTTCGACAACCAGAATGGAAGCCGGCGACATGGACTTCGATGTCAGTCGCGCGAGCGGTCGGGCCCGCGGCTTCGCGGACTTCGAGGCAAGTGACTTGACCGGTTCCTTGGGCGGAACCAAGACAAACAAGGGCGACGATAGTAAGGCCAAGTCCTCTGAAGAGACCCTGTGCTCCACCTTCAGGCCCAAGAACTCTGAGCCTCGTCACTAGTCGTGCACTAGCCCTATAACGAAGCGCCGAAAAGAGAGGCACATGCCTCTCTTTTCCCGTCCTTCTCTAAGTGTCGGTACCCCTATGTTACCTGACCCTTCGACAACTCGGCATTTATACGCTAAACTGTTGCTATTCTGTTGTCTACCTGGGGGTTCACATGCGGACTACCAAGATAGTCAAGTCTGGCGGTAGGTTGTTCCCGTGCAGGGGGATTGTCTTTGACAAAGACGGCACCCTCATAGATATTTTCTCTATGCTTGCGGCTTTAGGCAGGGAGCGCTACAAGAACATTAAGGCTAGGGTACCTGAAAGCGCTCTCCGATGGATGGGCAAGTGCACCGGATTCGACGAGGAGTCGGGACACATAGAGCCATTTGGGCCGCTGGCGTCGGCGACCCGAGACCATGAGGCCGTGGTGTCGGCGACGGCTCTCTGGCTCCAAGGTATACCGTGGTACCAGGCGATCCGTATGTCCACCGAAGCCTTCGCCGAGACGGACCGCACGTTCGACCCCAGTACCGGCGTAAGACTCTTGCCGGGGGCCAAGGAAACAATAGAAGCGCTGTATAGCGCCGGAATCTCTCTTTGCATTGCCACATCCGATCAACACAAGAGGGCCGAATCCCAACTCAAAGACTTGGGGATGCTCGATTACTTTGAGGTGCTCGTAGGAGCGGACGACGTGGTTAACATCAAACCTGCTGCTGACCCCGTACTGCGATGCGCTGAGGTCTTGGGTGTTTCACCGAAAGACCTGGTGATGGTGGGTGACGCTCCCCAGGACGCGATGATGGGGCGAAACGCGGGAGCTATGACCATCGGGCTCTTGTCGGGCGTGGGACCTCGAGAACTTCTTCAGGATCACTGCGATGTCGTAATTGAGGGAGTCAAGGACATCAGTGTCGGCTAGTCTCTGCCGGCTTCAGCCACCACTAGGTAGCACCCAGGCACTACCGGGCAACACCCTAGCATCACCGGGCAATATTCTGGGACAAGCTTTTCGGCGTTGTTGCTGCGGGTTCTTTGTCTAGCCGGTTTATCACTCATCTTTGACGAATAGGTTTGAAGGGATAGTCACAGTCTTGGCGAATTACAGGATTCAATCAAAGAAAGGAGGTGCAAATCAGAAATGGTTGCGAATCGCGTTTTCGATCTATTTACCCTGCTACTAACCTGCGGACTCATCGGAATGGCCATGTATTTGGCCAATCAAGGCAGAAAAGTGGAGATCCGTCCCATCGCCGGATTCGAGGCAATGGATGAGGCGATCGGAAGAGCTGCCGAAATGGGCAAGCCCCTACACTTCACCCCGGGATACGGTGGCCTAGTAGCCGCCACTTTCGCCGCGTTTGAGGTGCTTGGGTACGTTGCCAAGAAGGCTGCCGAGTACGACGTGCGTCTCATCGTAACAGTCTCCCAGCCTGAGACCTTCGCTGTTACCGAACAGGTAATGCGTCAGGCGTATCTCGAGGCCGGCAAGCCCGAGGCGTTCAGGCCCGAAGACTGCCGCTTCATCTCCACTGACCAGTGGGCATACGCCAGCGGCGTTATCGGCGTGCTTTACAGAGACAAAGTGGCGTCAAACATCATGATCGGCAACTTCGCGGCTGAAGCCCTTATTTTGGCTGAGGCGGGCAACACCATCGGAGCTGTCCAGATCGCAGGAACCAGCAATGCGTATCAGATCCCCTTCTTCGTCGTCGCTTGTGACTACGTTGTCCTCGGTGACGAAATGTTCGCGGCAGGAGCCTATTTTGCCAAGAACAAGACCCATCTGGGGAGCCTTTGGGGCGAGGACCTTGTCAAAGGCGTCTGCATCGCCATTATGGTCGTCGGTGCCATCTTGGCAACCTTCGGCAGCACTGGCTTGAAAGATCTAATGTCTAAGTAAGGAGGTGAGCACGCTTGTTCATGAGAAAGACACTTCCCGTCGTTATAGCCTTCGTCTGCGGAGTTTCGGTGGTTATCGACTACTTCTTTAACGTACCGACCCTGAAGCCTTTCGCTCAGGAAATGCTGGCGCTCAATCATCGCGGTGTCGCGCTTGGTCTTGGCGCCGTCAACATCATCAGGGTCCACGAAGAACTTGCAGCGGATGAAGGAAAAGAATATCTTCAGCTTGGCTTTGCTCGCGACATTCGTGATCACCATCCTGGTGGGCGTCACGATGGGCCAAGCGTCAGGAACCTACAAGTTCATATTCGACTATATCAACGTTCCGACCGGCAGCGCTATTTTCTCGTTACTGGCATTCTATATCGGAACTGCTGCTTATCGAGCCTTTAGGGCCAAGAACGCTGAGGCGGCCATCCTTCTGATCTGCGGCTGCATCGTCATGATGGGCCGCGTACCCATTGGAGCCAAGATCCTGCCATTCACCCCTGCGGCGACTGACTGGATCATGACCGTCCTGAACGTGGGCGGCCAAAGAGGCGTCATGATCGCGGGCGCTATCGGCTTCATCGCTGTTTCGCTTAGGATTATCGTTGGTCTAGAACGCCGTTCATACGGCGGGGAATAGGGGGGAGATAAATGGACATCTTTGACAAGCTCCAAAACTTGGATAAGCGGGTGTTCTATCTCCTCATGGCTTTGGCCATAGCGATACCGACCATAAGCCCCATCGGGCTTCCGGTCGACGTAACCCCGTCTGTCCAAAAGACCTTTGATTTCGTGAAAACTCTGCCCGAAGGTTCTACCATCCTTATGGGATACGACTACGAGCCCGGCGACGAGATCGACCTGAACCCCATGGCTCAGGCCCTCTATCACCAGCTAGCAGAGAAGAAAATCAAGGTTGTCGCAATCGCGTCCTTCCCGTCGGCGCCGATGTTCGCTGAGTACACCATGCAGGTGTTCGAGGAGTACGGATACGAGTACGGCAAAGACTACGTGGACCTGGGATATTACGCCGGTGCAGAGTCGACCCTGGCGGCATTCGCCACCGATCCTGGTTCCATCTTCACCACCGACTTTCACGGCACCCCGTTGTCCGATCTGCCTCTGATGAAAAGCATCAAAGGAATGAAGGACTTCTCCATGGCGGTGACGCTGAACGACGGTCCTACCGGTGGAACCGGAACTCACGAGTGGGTTCGCCAAGCGGTTATGGCGCACAACGTTCCCCTGGTCATGGGGGTTACCGGCGTGCTTGCCGCAAGCAACGAGACTTACGTACAGTCGGGACAGTGCAAAGGCATTCTAGCTGGCCTTCGCGCGGCGGCTGAGTACGAGAAGCTTACCGAGAAGAAGGGCTCGGGCACCGTCGGTATGGACGCCCAGTCCATTGCCCACCTGCTCATCGTCATTTTCGTGGTAATGGGCAACGTGGCCATGTTCCTCTCGAAGAAAGCAACCCCCGCTAAGGGAGGTGCGAAGAGATGAATATCTCTATGGATATAGGACACTGGGTTGGCGCCATCGCAGCTTTAGCCATCTACTCTGTCTTGGTGAAAGACAACCCGGCTTATAAGCTCGTTGAGCACATCTTCGTGGGCGCCTCCGCGGGCATCGCCGTTGTGGCGGGAGTTGATACGTTCAAGAGCATCGCCCTGAATCCTCTCACGGACGGTAAGGTCCTGCTCTTGGTCCCGATGGCGCTCGGGCTCTTGCTCTACGCCCGGTACTTCCCGTCAGTATCATGGTTGAACCGCATTCCCCTGTCGCTCATGATGGGGGCCAGCGCGGGTGTGGCAATGCGCGGAGCCGTGGAGAGCCAGATAGTACAGCAGCTAACCGGTACCATGGTTAAGCTGGACACCTTCAACAACTGGATCATCTTCCTTGGCACCGTGTTATCGCTATTCTACTTCTTCATCACGTTCAAGACCGGCAAGGCCGGCGGCGTCGCTTCCAAGTTCGGCCGTTACTTCATGATGGCCGCTTTTGGCGCCGCCTTCGGCAACACGGTTATGGGACGTGTGTCAGCCGCGATCGGTCGTTTCCAGTTCATCTTCCTAGATTGGCTGGGAATGTAGCGGTCGTGCGGTTTGGCTAGCGCTTAGGAAGGTCTTACGGAGCCCCGGTTTCCCGGGGCTCTCCTTTTGTCTTGGCGCGCGCAGATTGTTGACACCCCCCTGCCCCGGGGGACTACAATGAAAGTGCGTAGCGCAAAAGCTGGCAGGCTTCAGCCGCCAGACAAGAGACTGCACCGCGGTAGAGGTAAGCACGTATCGTTTGTACACACCAACGGCATCCTTGTGAGGGGAGCCGGAATGGAGGTGCGCTTAATTGCGCAGTGGTACAAGGTTTTCGCCTCGGCAAATAGCATTTGCAGGGCTCCTCGGAGCCGTCACGGTAGTCCTTGGGTCCACCCCGTTAGGCTTTATCCAGATTCCGCCTATTTCAATCACCATCATGCACGTGCCCACGATTTTGGCAGGCGTCCTCCAAGGGCCCGTCATCGGCGGAGTCGTAGGAGCCATGTTTGGCGGTTTCAGCATGTGGCAGGCTCAGACATCGATTAACCCCCTCGACAAAGTCATTTTCTCAAATCCGCTCATTGCCGTCTTGCCCCGCATTTTGATTGGGGTAGTAGCGCATTACGTGTTTCGGCTGGCAAGAGGCAAAGGCGGGGAAACGGCTGTGGTTCTGGTGTCGGCCGCGACACTAGGGTATACGGGGTACAGCTTTACGAGTACCTTGGTACCTACCGCAAGAGTTGGAATCTCGCTGGCCATTGCCACGTTGGCAGGCTTAGTGGTAACCGGGTTTCAGAAGAAGTCCGGACACGGTCCCGGCCTGGCCGCGGTCGCCGGCAGTCTCACCAATACCGTCCTTGTACTAGGCCTAATAGTGGCCTTCGGGTTCTTGCCCGGAAATGTAGCGCTCACGGTGGGCATAGTCAACGGCATTCCTGAGGCGGCAGCTGCCATGATAATCACCGGACTGATATACAGGGCGACAAGCGGGTTTGTGGAAGGACATTAACATCCTGTCCCTCGGACGGTTTCCCGAAGCAAGGAGGATTACCATGCTGTTTGCGCTGGACGCTGGGAACACGGTCATAACGGTGGGTTTGTTCAAGGGCCCCGAGCTCGTCGATCACTGGCGGATATCCACTGACAGGCACAAGACCGAGGATGAGTACGGCATGCTGTTCCTCTCGCTCCTCGGCAATGCGGGGGTGAAGCCGAGCGAAGCAAGAGGGGCTATCTTGGCGTCTGTCGTGCCTCCCCTAACCGGTGTTCTGGAGACGGCCGTAGGCAAGTATCTCGACCTGGCCCCGGTAATCGTAGGTCCCGGAACAAAGACCGGTATCAACGTAAAGTACGAGAACCCGAAAGAGGTAGGGCCGGACCGGATCGTAAACGCCGTCGCTGCTTTCAAGAAGTACGGAGGCCCGGCCATCGTCGTGGACTTCGGAACCGCTACCATATTCGACGCGATCTCAAAGGACGGCGACTATCTCGGGGGAGCCATCGCGCCCGGCATCTTTACTTCAACTGATGCCCTCTTTGAGAAAGCCGCAAAACTTCCACGGATAGAGTTGACCAGACCCGGCCCGGCTATCGGCAGAACCACAGCCGACAGTATGCGGTCGGGCATATTGTACGGGTTTGCCGCGCAGACCGATGGGATAGTCAGACGAATCATGGAGGAACTGGGCGGGCGCGCCCAAGTAGTCGCGACTGGAGCGCCTGCAGGCTTGATCGCGCCGCTATCGTCGACTATCCAGAGGGTAGACCCCCTTCTCACGTTGGAGGGACTGTACTTGGTCTATCAGAAGAACGCTATGGTGGGCGACGCATCCAAGATCAGTTGATCGCTAGAAGTGTGAGATGCCAGGGGGCGGGCAAAACCCGCTTCCCTGGCATCATCATTCCGGCTCGCTATCCGGGCCTACCGGCCCGGCTTATCATCCCGACAGCCCCTCCGGTATCCTAGAACAGACCCGTCACACGGCCCTTCTCGTCAAGATCCATGTGCGCCCCGGCAGGGTCGGAAGGAAGACCCGGCATAGTCCTCATCTCGCCCAAGAGCGGATACAGGAAGCCCGCGCCCATAGACGCGCGCACCTCGCGGACGTTGATGCGGAATCCCCTCGGCCGCCCCTTCAGGTTCGGGTCAGCTGAGAGCGACAAGTGCGTCTTCGCCATGCAGATAGGCAACTTGTCGAAGCCGAGCCTGGTGTAGCGGCGGATCTGCCTTTCGGCAAGCGGAGTGTAATCGACGCCGTCGGCACCGTAGACCTGGGAGGCGATGGTCTCGATTTTCTCCTTGATTGGCTGGTCCAACGGATACAGATGGTGGAATGTGGTGGGCTCCTCTTCCAGGACCCTGATTAGGGCCTTGGCCAGGTCGATGCCGCCCGCTCCGCCTTCCGCCCAGACCTTGGACGTGACGGCAGCCGAAGCTCCCTGCTTCATCGCCCTGTCAAGAACGTATTGAACTTCCTTGTCCGAGTCAGTCGGGAAGTGGTTCAAGGCTACGATAACGGGAACACCGTGCATGAGCACGTTCTGGATGTGCTTATCCAGGTTCTCGCAACCCTTATCGAGAGCCTCCATGTTCTCCTTGGAGAGGATCGCCGTATCCAGGGGCTTGCCCGGGACCACGCGGAGAGCTCCGCCGTGCATCTTCAGCGCCCTGATTGTGGCGACGACTACCGCCGCGTCTATCTTCAGCCCGCTGTAGCGGCACTTGATGTTGAACATCTTCTCGGCTCCGATGTCGGCGCCGAACCCGGCCTCCGTAAGCGTGTAGTCGGCCAACCTGGTGGCCATCATGTCGGCGAGGATGGACGAGTTGCCGTGGGCGATGTTGGCAAAAGGTCCCGCGTGGACGAACACCGGCGTGTTCTCCAGGGTCTGGATAATGTTCGGCTTGATGGCATCGCGAAGCAGGACTGCCATAGCGCCCGCGCACTTCAGGTCGCCGGCGGTGACAGCCTTCCCGTCGTATGTATAGCCGACGACAATGCGCTCCAACCGCTCCCTAAGGTCCTTCAGGCCCGTGGTCAGCGCCAATACTGCCATGACCTCGGACGCAACCGCAATGTCAAAACCGGTCTCGCGTACGATGCCGTTCTCCGAACCGCCAAGACCGATGACAACCTTGCGAAGCGAACGGTCTGAGACGTCCAAAACTCTCGGCCAGGTTATGGTCAAGGGATCGATGTTAAGGGGGTTTCCGTGAAGCAAGCTGGCATCTAGAAATGCGGCTAGTAGGTTGTGAGCCAAGGCAACCGCATGGGTATCACCGGTGAAGTGGAGGTTGAAGTCCTCCATCGGCACGCACTGAGCGTAGCCTCCGCCGGCCGCGCCGCCTTTGATGCCAAAGACAGGTCCCAACGAGGGCTGCCTGATGGTGTTGATGACCTTCTTGCCCAGCCTTCCCATGGCCTGGCCAAGGCCGATGCAGGTGGTCGTCTTACCCTCCCCCAAGGGCGTCGGGGTGATGGCGGTGACGACAACGTACTTGCCCTGGGGACGGTCCTTCAACTGGTCGAGAAGATCCAACGAAATCTTCGCTTTGTACCTACCGTAGTTCTCAACTAGGTCATCGGGTATGCCCAGAGAGTCGGTGATTTGGTTGATGGGCAGCATTTTTGCTTCCTGGGCTATCTCGATATCGGACTTCAAGACGTAACTCCCCCTTCTTAAGGTCGTCGAGGCATTGACCGATCGCATCTCCCGAACCTGCGCTAAGCAGGGATATTCCCAATAGAGGGCTTGGATCGGCTAGCCACACTTACTAGAATATCACAAAAAGCCTTACAGTCTACTGGGCAGCTCCTCGGCATGATTGATACAGCGTGACAGCCAGAAAGCCTAGTATGATGAAGAGGAGATCCTGCCTCCCAAACCCCTTCTTGACTTGCTTCTTCTCGCTAGGCGGTTCGGCGGCCATTTGCTTGGCGCGCCACTCCTCGTACTCCCTAAACCTTGGCTCCAGGGCCTTTTCCATGTCCTCTTCCTTAGGTCCCCGGTAGCCTCTTTCTTCCTTTTGGCTCATTCGATCACCCCTTACGTCGGTCTGGTTCTCGCCATGTATCCGTCCTTCACCAGCTCCCCGTCTCGCACCACAACCCGCCCGCCCTTAAGGACGGTGCGAACCAGCGAGGTCCCAAAGCGGTAGGCGACCTCCCGGTAGTCGTCGGCGTCAAAGAGGACGGCATCGGCCGGGAAGCCCTCGGATAGTCCGCCCGCTTTGCCGCCAAGTCCTGTGGCCCATGCAGCATTCCACGTTGCTGCGGCAAATGCCTCTTCGGGGCTTATACGCAGCGTTGAACAAGCCAACGTCATGCAAAGAGGCATGGACATGGCGGTGGACGTCCCCGGATTGAAGTCGGTTCCAAGAGCCACGGCGGCTCCCGCGTCTAGGAGCGCCCGTCCCGGGGCACCGGGGCACTCTCCCAGGAACACCGATGTCGCGGGAAGCAACACGGCTATGGTGTTGCTCTGGGCTAGCTCCCGAATTCCCCCGTCGGATACTTTTATCAGATGGTCGCACGAAACGGCGCCCAGTTCGCACGCCAGTTCTGTTGCTCCGGTGTACTTGAGTTCATCAGCGTGCACTTTGAGGCCGAATCCGTGTTCCCTGGCGGATACGAGAATCCGGCGAGTCTCCTCGATGGTAAAGGCTCCCGCATCGCAAAACACGTCCACGAACCGTGCCAAGTCCATGCCCTTCACGACGGGTAGCATATCCATCACAAGGCGGATGAACTCTCTCACGGTAGGGGACAAGAGACACCGCCCGCGTCCGAATCACACCTATCCGGAAAGTCCGTCTCCGCGTGGATCGCATGGGCGCTGGCGAAGGTGGAGACGACGTCCACCGGATGCGTTTCGTTGCAGTATGCCGCCACGCGCGGAGCTGCTTCAGTTCGGTTTCGGGGTCAAGTCCGTAGCCGCTCTTGGCCTCCACTGAAGTCGTACCGCACAAGAGCATCGCATCCAGGAATCCCAGTGAGCGGCGGCACAGATCCTCGAAGGACGCCTCACGCGTAGCTTTCACTGTGCTTCTGATCCCGCCGCCGCCGCGATGTTCAGGTAGCTCCGACCTTCCGCTCGCATGCCGTATTCGCGTCTTCCAGCCCCGCAGCGTCAGATGCTGGGCGAAGGTCCGCCAAAACCCGCAACCACCCCGCTGCCCGCATCCAAGACGGCCGCGTCCTCAAAGGCGACAGCAGGTTCCGCCTCCTCAATGGGACCCGCTGCTATCACTTTGCCGCCTCCGCAAGCTAACGCCGCTCGGGGGATGAGTCCGAGATCCCGGGCGTCCCTTCCGCGCTTCGGACGGCTCCCAGGGCCGTGGCAAGACCCCATGGTTAGAAGTTGCCCTATGTTTGTGATTACGAGGTCGGCTTTCTCTTTCACATCAACACCCTGACTTACGGCGACTACTCGCATCGAGACGAGGCGTCGCCCTCGTTTCAGCTCTCCCGTCACCTGTTCCACAGCGTGTACCAGCTCGCCCGACAGAATGAGTTCTCGCGCAGCCGCTATGTCAGGTGCCATCTCCCTGTCCTCCGCCACGAACCTCACCTTGGACCTGAGCAAGCCCATTGCGGCAGCGCCACTCGGCGATAGGCGACATAACTCGCCCGCAAGTCCAGCGCCTGCGATGCGGCGAAGTACTCTATCGCCAGCACGTTGGCTACGTTGGACGCCATCTCCTCGCCTTACGAGCAGCGATGGTCGACATACTGACATGGTCTTCTTGGTCGGCCGACGTGGGCACTGTGTCCACCCCCGCCGGGTGGGCCAACACTTTGGACTCAGAGGCCAGCGCGGCAGCGGTGTATTGAACGAGCATGAGTCCGGAGTTCAGTCCGCCTTCGGGGGTGAGGAACAGCGGCAAACCGTCCGTCCCGCCCATGAGCCTGGCTATCCGCCTCTCCGATATGTTGGCGAGCGAGCAGAGAGCGGCCCCCAGGTAATCGGCGGCCACTGAAAGCGGCTGCCCGTGGAAGTTCCCTCCCGACACCACATGCCCGTCGGGGAACACCAGGGGATTATCTGTGGCGGAGCCAGTCTCGATCTCCACCACGGTCCGGACGTGCTCTAGAGCCTGCCTCACGGCGCCGTGCACCTGGGGAATACAGCGGATTGTGTAGGGGTCTTGGACCCGGATCTCCCCGGGAGGAGTGGTCCAGCCGGACCCGGCCAAGAGGGTCCGGAGGTTCCAGGCGACGTCGCCGGCACCCCTATGAGGGCGGACTCCGACCAGCCTTTCGTCGTAAGCGTTGGGGATGCACTGCAGTGCTTGTCCAGTCAAGCTGGCCACTATATCGGCGGTTTTGCGAACAAGCCGGCCTCATGGACCGCCAAGGAAAGGACCGCGGCGGTCATCTGAACTCCGTTGGTCAGAGCCAGGCCCTCCTGGCTTCTCCAGGGTGATCGGCTGAAGCCCCCATGCGTAGAGCCTCATCTCCCGGAAACGGTCCTTTTTCGCCGTAGTCGCACCATGCCTCCCTCCACCCAACAGCACCAGGGAGATGTGTGCCAGAGGGGCCAAGTCCCCCGCTGGCCTGACCGAGCCTCGCCCTGGGCACCACAGGCGTAACGCCCCCGTTCAGAAGCTCGACCAGCATCTGGACAACGCTGAGCCGGATACCTGACATTCCCTTGGGCTAACGCATTGGCTCGAAGCAGGATGGCTGCTCGAACCTCCTCTTGGGAAAACGGCTCGCCAACCCCCGTGGCGTGGCTCCTGATGAGATTTTCTTGGAGTTCTCTTGTAGTTCGTGGCGGAGAGCGTTGAGACATCGGCAAACTTGCCGAAACCGGTGGTGATGCCGTAGACTTGCGGCCTTCGGCGATTACGCCTCTCGACACCCGTCGGGACCTCTCGATCCTTTCGGCTGCCTCGGTGGTATAACTACCTTCTCGCGAAGCATGCGACGGCTCTAACCTGAGCTATGTCCTTGACTCCCCCATCCAACAAAACGGGCATGGCTACTTACTCCTTTGAAGCCGGTCTCTTATTACGACTCGGACTGAGCGCTCCCTTCCCAGGCTGTCCAGACGGGCTAGGACGGCATCAATGGTGAGGTCCCGCAGGATCTCTCCGTACGAGAAAACGCTCAGACCCATATCATGAAGATGTGCCTGAATCTCTCCTACCGTGTCAAAAGAACTGGGCAAAGAGGGTTACGTATCGCCCTGGGTTGGATTTCTTTATTCTCAGGAAATCCTCCTCCAAGGGGCCGTACGCCTCTGGGTCCGAACTCACCGCCTCGATTTCCTGGCGTACCCGGGCTGGAGAACTCCTCGGGACGCGAACTCTGCCCAAACATGGACGCATAGGCGTAGTCGGGCCATGCCTCGTAGGATGAATGCAGGTCGTCCACCAGGCCGTGTTCATAGACCTCGGTGAAAAACGCCGAGCTCTTCCCGAACAGGCATGTCGAGGAGTATGGAAGTAGCGAGTTCCCTGGCGGAGCGTATCCTCGCCGTTGGTCCCCGGCGCGTCGTCCTTCCATACCATGTGTATCAGGGGCGTCGGGACAGGCAAAGAGACCTCTCTGTCCTCACCGACTTCGGGAGGTTCCACCGGTCGTATCCGCTGGGGAGTGTCGGAGGGCACCCCGATATCGTCGACAGCTTCGCCGCCCGGACCGCCGCGCGATTCACCTTTGTACGGCATCAGTAGAGAATCGGGCATAGCCCGGTCTATCGCCTCAAAAGCTTCGGACGGCGCGAAGTCCCCCGACACGAAGACACTCATATTTGACGGCCTGTAGAAACTCCGGTGGCACTTGTACAAAAGTTCGTCCGTGATACAGCCGATGGATTCCTTTGTTCCGGCAATGTCAAACCTCACAGGGTGCTTTGAGTAAAGAGCTTCCATGGCCTCGCGGACCAACCTGGAACCCGGGTCGTCATCGTACATGCCGATTTCCTGGCCTATAATCCCCTGTTCCTTGGCGACGGACTCCTTAGTGAAGTACGGGTTCAACGCCACTTCCATCAGGAGTTTTAGCGCTTCGCCGAAGTTCTCCAACGTCCAGAACAGATACGATGTGTAGTTGTTGGTGGTGTAAGCGTTGGCGGAGGCTCCTATTTTCGCGAAAGCCGAAAACGCCTCGCCCCAAGGTTTCTCGAACATCTTGTGCTCCAGAAAGTGAGCGATGCCCGGAGGGACGTCCACCCGCTCGGTTTCGCCCGGGGGGATGAACGAATTATCGTTTGAGCCGTAGTGGACAAATACCTCGGCGTACTTCTTGCGGAAGCCCTTCTTGGGCAGCACGAAGGCCGTAAGGCCCTTGACCTTCGATACGTGTATCTCTTCTTTAAGGAAGTCGTTTCTCAGGCAATAGTCACTCACGGTCGGTACCTTCCTTTGCTCGGAGCGCATAGACAGCCTTAAGCTGTACCTTTTCGGCTACCCTGACGACGTCGTCCTTGGTAACCCGCATAATCCGAGAGACAAGCTCATCTTCGGTCGCGGGTCCCCCCATGATCTCCTGGGTGAGAAAACGCCGGATCAAGGCGCCTTGCGAGTCACTCTCGGAACGGTAGCGACGCAGGAGGCCCGCGCGGGTGTTATCCAACTCCTCATCGGAGATGTCTCCCTTCATCATGTCGGTTGCCTGCTCCATGATGAGGTCTTGTGCCCTCTCTCTATCCTCGTCCGCGACGCCCGCCGCGGCTATGACCATGCCCCGCCAGCTGTTAAGGCTCGTATCGGCGAAGTAAGCGAGGTGCTCCCTTTCCCTGACGTTCCTAAACATCTTGGAGTGGGGAAATCCGCCCAGGATGCCTTCGTAGAAAATCAGCGCCGGGAAGTCGGGGTCCCCTTCAGTTATGCCGGCAGAGAGGGCCATGCATAGCACGGTTTGTTCCCCGGGCAGGAAGTCCTCCTGGTAGAGAACCTCTTCGGGCGTGGGAGGGGGTTTCAGGAACGTCCGGTGCATATGGCCGTCAGGGAGCCTGGGGAAAGGAAACTCCAAGCTGCTTCTCTGGAGGATCTCGCCAAGTTCCTTCACTCCCTGGCCCACCGCGTAAATGCTTACGGGAGACGAGGCGAGCGCGCCCGCCCAAGTCACCCACGTCCCGCGGGGGTTCAGGTCTTCCAGGTCCTGTAGTACACCCCAGGCCGGCAACCCGCTGGGCTCGCCTTGAGAGATCACCTCTGCCAGACGTACAGTAGCGAACCTGGCCCTGTTGTTGATGATCCCAACGATATCCCTGCGATGCTCTTCCCGTTCCATATCGAAACGGTCTTCCGGGTAAGCTCCGTTTACAAGATGAGGCTTGGTAGCCAGTTCCCATATGAAGGACATGGCTTTGCCGAGGTTCAGCCCGTCGCTGCTTCCCAACAGATGGGGGTCAATGCCTCGGAGACGGCATGTCGATCCGGCAGACCCTGGACCGGCCCGATCTTTGTCGCGTCCGCACCCCATGCGGCGCCGGCCATCTCCTCCAATCGCCTGGATATATCCCTCAGATTAGGTTAGCCGACTGTGCCGCGCTTGGCCAATCTGGGGACCATCGCGATGCGGTCACCGTCTCGCGGGTCAGGGGGATCTTGCAGAACACGTCTATGGAAAGGGTTTTCCACCTATCGTCGGTTAGGTATCGGTATGCGATTCCTGGCCCTAGCTCGATGGTCTCAAATCGGGTCTCTTTGCGATATTCCAAAACGGTTACACCACCAGTTTGCCGTCTTCGTCAGCCAGATTCCTCGGGTAGTTGGTGAGGCTGCGCGCTCCATCGGATGTGAGGACGACATCATCCTCTATCCTGACCCCGCCCTTGCCCGGCAAGTAGATGCCCGGCTCGATAGTAAACGTCATGCCGGCTTCAAGCGGGACGTGGTTGGAGGCCACAATATACGGCTCCTCGTGGACTTCCAGCCCCAACCCGTGTCCGGTACGGTGTATGAACTGGTCTCCGTAGCCGTATGAGGCTATCACGCCCCTAGCCAGAGCATCTATTTCAGTGCCACTCATACCCGGTTTGGCGTTTAGTCTAGCGTTCTCCTGAGATTCTTGCACTATCCTGTATACCCTCTCGAGCTCTTTGGAAAAACGCCCTCCGACTGCCCAAGTCCTGAGCGATATCCCCCCAATGTCCGTTGACAGACACGCATAGGTCCAGCCAGACGATGTCGCCTTCGGATACCGGGGTTCGGGAGGTCCCCGCATGGGGAACCGCTGTGTCCGCACCCGTAGCGAAAGCCATGTGAACGGATTCAGCTCTCTGCTTCAGCATTCGCTCAACCTCGGCAGCGACGTCAGACGCACGCTTGCCCGGCGATAGCGAACGCCGCGCGAGGTGTCAACCCCTGATCTATAGAGAACAGGCCGCTTCCATGCTCTGAATCTCGGTTTGGTCCTTGGTCATGCGAAGCCTCTTCATAGTCAAAGCCGCGTCAACAAAAGGGAAATCTCCCATGGCGTCCTTCATCAAAGTGCTCCGAGCATCCTTGCAGCCGTGAACTCTAACCCCCAGGCGCCGCCCTTCCCTTGGAGACACTCGGCTAAACGCTGGTCAGGGGCCATCTTCGTCAGAAAAGGACTCCGTTCGGAAGTCCATCTCGACGCCCGCGTCCGATAGAGCGGAAGCCATCCTCTCGCCTTTCACGATCTCAAAGCCGGGCATGAGGAAAGTCACAACTCCCGCAGCTTGGATGGCGCACACCGACGGACGCTCGGATAGCCCCATCCTGAGACCTGTCATGTAATACAAGTTGGGACCGGGCACAAGGACTATGCCGTCGAGCCCGCCCGCTTTCATCTCTTCCAAGAGCTTGTTCCAACGTTCTTTGTTCATTGCGGTAGACTACCCCCCACTGTCTGGAGCCAGATGCCCTGCTAGCGTATCAGAAGGCCTACCAACTGAAGCCTTTACTCCTTCCGGGCCACGAAATACACCCTGGATGACGCCTCTGTAGCGGGATGGAAAGTACAGGACTCGTAGATGGCCAGAACCTTGAACCCCGCTTCCCGCAGCCAATCCTTATGGTTCTCAAGAGGAAACGCTCGTTCCTTGTGGACCTCGTCAAACCTCGTCCAGACATCGCCTTCTCTTATGAACCCCGTGAGCTGCACCTTCCACCACTGCTTGCCCGCATCGTAGCGGTCGCTCCATATGACGAAGTGATCGTCCCCTTCCATCAGGCTTACTTCGTTGGGGATGGAGGCCAGTCTCGCCCGAGTGTTCACGTCAAAGATGAACAAGCCGCCCTGCTCCAAGGACGAACTCACCGACTTGTAGGCCATTTGGAGGTCCACCGGTTCCAGGAGGTAGTTGAGGCTGTCGAATACGCAGACAGCGGCATCTACCGGCGGGTCTAGCCGGAAACGCCGCATATCTTTCTGGATGAAATCTGCGTACAGCCCTCGCGCCTTCATTTTGGAGCGTGCCACCGCAAGCATGTTGGACGACGCGTCCAAGCCGGTGACCTGATAGCCAGAAGATGCGAGAAGGGCGGTCAAATTGCCTGTCCCGCAAGCGAGGTCGAGGACTGTCTTGGGCTGAAAGTTGTGCTCGCCCCAAAGGGTCGTTATGTAATCAGCCCACCGAGAGTAGGGAACATCCGCCATAATCTGGTCGTATACCTCGGCGAAGCGCACGTAAGGTTTTGTTGACGGCCTAGCCACTGGGCTCACCTTCCAGTCGCTAGTATTCGCCCTGGAATGGGGGCAGTCCTTGTGGGGGAAGTGACGATGGTCTTATCGTAATGGACCCGGGGCATGCCCCGTCCCCTACTGCGCCTGCCTGCCCTCAATTCGCGTCACGATATAGCTCGCCGCGGCGCCGCCTACGAACAGGAGAGTGTCCAACGCCAACCCCCAGCCGCTCCTAAAGCCCGGGAATACGGTGACCATGGACGCCAACAGAAACCCAATCACCGCATAGTAACATGGGCCCCTGAACCTTCTGAACAGGAACTCGACGAGCCTCACAATCAGTAGTCCCGTCGCGGCGAAACCGCAACCCAGGAAGAAAAGCACACGGATATCGAAGGCCGTGAACGCGGAAAGCAGTTCCTCGTAGACGCCCAAATGGATGAGTAGAAAGGATGAGCTGATCCCGGGAACCACGGTTCCTATCGCGATAACCGCACCATACAGGACTAGGTAACCAACACTCATGACGTCTTCGCCTGACCGGCCGGGGGCCCAAGCGGATATCTGGCCGGCCCAGATTACGAAAGCGAACGCGATAGTCGCGGCCAGTAGGTGCTTGAGCCTGAAGCCGCCCCGGTTAGCTTCCCCAACTAGAGACGGGATGCCTCCGGCAACCAGACCTAAGAATACGTACAGCACTCCAAACTGCGCTCGCGCCATGAGTTCTCTCATAACGCGACTGAAGAGGAGCACGCCGAGCCCCGCTCCGATTCCGAGAGGCGCAAGGAAGATGGCGCTCCTTCGGAACTCCTTCCGCACGCTTACTATGGCATGAATTGCAGGTTCGTATATCCCCGCGGTAGCAGCGATCACGCCCCCGCTCAGCCCGGGGGTTATCGACGCGATTCCGATGCCCAACCCGAGGAACACCCGGGTGGCGAACTCCTTGCTGAAAACCATCTGTCTCAACCGGCGCAAACTCATCTGACTCTCTTCTTCCGTGGGAAGGCGGGCATTATCGTACGGTACATGCTAGTTGCATCCTATCACAATGTGGACGAATTCGGCTGAGCGTGGTTCCAAACGTGGACCTGTAGCAGGACCGCATCAGAAACAGCCATGATCGTGCATGGAACAAACAAAAGACCGCCGGTCTCCCGACGGTCCGTGCACTCAGAACTCCGATTGGGGCTGAGCGCACAGCGCTCAGCCTATCTATTCTGCCTACCTATCTAGCCATCCGCCCCGTTCTCCGGCACCGGCGCTACGCGCGGAGCCTTAGTATCGGGCAGAATCTCCTTGCGGTCTAGCTCCTTCGCTTCGGGCGCCACTCCACGCTTCTCGGCCCTAGCCTCGACCTCGGCTTCGTCTTCCGGCATGGGCTTGCCCGCGAACAACGCTTCGAGCTCTTCACCCTTCAAGGTCTCGTGCTCCATGAGCGCTTCCGCCAAAGCGGTAAGCGTAGCCTTCTTCTCCTCGAGAATTGCCTTGGCCCTCGAGTAGCACTCGCGAATCATCTTCCGCTCTTCCTCGTCGATCTCGGCTGCGACTTCCTCGGAGAAGTCCCGCTCCCGTCCAAGGTCCCTGCCCAGGAACACCTGGCCCTCCTTGCGACCGAAGGTCAAAGGACCAAGTTTCTCGGACATGCCGAACTCCATGATCATCCGGCGAACCAGATGAGTCGCTGTCTCAAGGTCGTTGGCGGCGCCGCTGGATACGTCGTCGAAGATCATCTCTTCGGCAGCGCGTCCGGCCAAGGCCGCCGTGACCCTGTCAAGGATTTGCGCCTTGGTAACAAGGTATCTATCCTCTGTGGGAAGCTGCAGGACATATCCTAGAGCCGATCCCCGCGACACGATCGTTACTTCGTGGACCGGGTCGGTGTTGGGAAGCGACTTGGCTACCAGAGCGTGAGCGGCCTCATGGAAAGCGATGATGCGCTTTTCCTTGGGGTTTAGGAGCCGGGACTTCTTCCTCGGCCCCGCCACTACCCTGTGGGTAGCCTCTTCAGCTCTTCCATACCGATTCTGCGCTTCCTATGCCTAGTCGTAAGGATCGCGGCCTCGTTGACTACGTTCTCCAAGTCGGCCGGCGTAAACCCTGCGGTACCCTTAGCAACCACCTCAAGGTCGATCTCCTTGGACAAAGGCTTCCCGCGAGTATGCACCTTAAGGATCTCGACCCTAGCCTTCAAGTCAGGCTTATCCAGCACACCTTGGCGGTCGAAACGACCGGGTCTAAGGAGAGCCGAGTCCAGGATGTCAGGCCTGTTGGTAGCAGCCATGACGATGATGCCTTGGTTGGCACTAAAACCGTCCATCTCGACTAAGAGCTGGTTAAGAGTCTGCTCTCTCTCGTCATGTCCGCCGCCCATTCCGGCGCCTCTCATACGGCCGACAGCGTCGATCTCGTCTATAAACACGATGGCGGGCGCGCGCTTCTTGGCCTGCTCAAACAGGTCTCTTACCCTGGCCGCGCCTACGCCTACGAACATCTCCACAAAGTCAGAACCGCTGATAGACAGGAACGGCACTCCCGCTTCGCCTGCTACTGCCCGGGCAATGTAGGTCTTGCCGGTTCCGGGAGGTCCGAACAAGAGAACTCCCTTAGGGATCCTTGCGCCCATCTCCACATACTTCTTGGCGTGCTTCAGGAAATCCACGACTTCCTGGAGCTCTTCCTTGGCTTCGTCACATCCGGCCACGTCTTGGAAAGTGACCTTCTCGTGAGCGTCCGACTGAAGGCGGGCCCTGGACTTACCGAACTGCATTACCTGCTTACCGCCGCCTTGGCTCTGCTGCATCATGTAGAAGAACAAGGCGACCATGATAAGGACGGGGATCATGCTGCTCGCCAGCGATATCCACCACGACGGCTCGGGCGGCAGTTCGAACTTCACCTGCGCCCCCGACGCGACCAGCTTGCCGTACAGATCGGGGTCTCCCGGTACTATGGTGCGAAACTCGGTTCCGTCTTTCAACTTTCCTTCAACGGAAGTCTCATCGATAATGGTTACCGACGCTACTCTGCCGGTCTCGACATATCCAAGAAAGGTATTGTAATCAAGGTCTGAAAGCTGAGCCGAAGGCGTAAACAGGTCGGCCAGCGAGATCATTACGAAGATTAAGAGCGCGTAGATTGCTAGGCTGCGCCATACTCTGCTGTTCATGTCATCGCCCCCTTCTTACTACGAATAAACCCGACCAAAGGTCGGGCGAGACCATCAAATCGTAGCACAATTGGCGCTACGCCGCAAGTCAGGCCGTATTTCTGCCCTCAGCAGATGATGGCTGGTCCGGTCGAGTTTGCACTTTTCGCTCAGCCGGAACCCCCCTACCCAAATAATATCGGTGCCATCGGTCACAAGAGGTACGAGATCCCTGAAAAACCTGGGAAGCCTCAGTGACACAAAGAAGTCTTGCAACTTCTGTGATTTCCCATTCATACCCAAGGGAGAAAATCTATCCCCTCGTTTCCTTGTGCGCAAACGAAGGGGTCCTCCAAGATGATTGTAATCCATGTAAACTACGGGTTCTAGGCAAAACTCGTAGCCGGACGTGTAAATGGAAGATTCGGCTTGTCTTCCGAGCACCGTCTGTCTGGCTCTCGCCGCCTCTTCCCCGTCTACGAGCTTGAGGATAATCGTCACTCCCAGTTCGGGAACGTATCCGGCCACCTCGGAGTTGACCACCGTACCTCTGCCACTTACATTACGAGGGTCAGGTAGCGGAATATCGACGCCCACGGGCGTCGGGCAGAATCTTAAGTGTCTTTCGTGCCTATGGACGGTGACCCCCCCGGGCAGAGACAGCGAAGGGGGCAACGCGGGCGAGCGCGTCCCGGTCGTCGAGTGAGCTCCACCCGGTCCTATCCCCTCGATCAACTCCCTTGCGTGGCCGAAGCCCAAGCTTGATGTCGTCTTGGCGCACTCCTGCCATGCTTTCTCGACAACTCTTGACGAAACGGCCCGGGGAATTGTTCCCAAGAGGCCCTCGTCCACTGAAGTGACTCGCCCTTCTTTGTGGGATACCCGTCTGAATGTCTCTTCGGCCAGGGCGTCAAGGTAGTCCGCATCCCAACGAAGGGCCGACGCGGTCTTGGCCAGAGTCTCCACCAAAGAAGGGTTGAAAGACTCGCTTAGGGCAGGGAGCGTTTCGTATCGGATGCGGTTCCTTGTGTACTTCAAGTCTAGGTTGTAGACGTCAGTGATTGTCCCTAGGCCCTGCTCTTGGCAGTACTCCTCGATCGTGTCGCGCGGAACATCGATGAGGGGGCGAATGATGTCTCCGTTCACAGGCGGGATTCCGGCCAAGCCACTGGTGCCGCTGCCTCTCAGGAGCCTCATGAAAACGGTCTCCGCCTGGTCGTTCAGGTTGTGCCCGAGGGCGAACTTGACGGTATCAGGGCGGCGACCGGCAGGGTCGTCAGGATGCGCCGGCTCTCCCAACAAGCGAGTCTTTAGGCTACGGAAGAAGTCGTACCTGGCTATTCGCCCCGCTTCCTCCAAACCGATCCCCCGCTCCTTCGCCAGACCGAAGACATCCGCGTGGCCAACTGTGCAGGGAATCCCCATACTCTTGGCGACCTCTTCGACCATCGCCGCGTCTTTTGGGGCTTGTTCTCTCATGTGATGGTTCAAGTGAGCGACGTGGGCAGAAAAGCCCAGTTCAGCCTTAAGAGAGTTGAGGACGTGCAACAGGCACATGGAGTCAGGCCCCCCTGACACTGCGATGATCGCCAGGTCACCGGGGGCTAACATCTGATACCTTTGGACGGTTTCGCGGACCTTCTCCAGGACCGAACCGGTGGCGTTTCGCTTAGATGCCGCGCTCCTCAACCTCCGCACGGTAAGGATACCAAATCCGCCCATACGGTGCACGTCCCGAAACGCCTAGGCCCCTTCGATGGCTATGCCCACCACGGTCACGTCGTCCGGCGGACGCCTGTCTCCCCTAGGTCCCTGTCCCAAAAGCGCCTTCACCGAGACTTCCAAGTTGGTGTCCTTCAATCGCCGGATGCGAGAGACGATCAAGTGCTCCGCCCTGGCTGGAACAGGGCTGGAACGGAATACCCCGTCGGATACGAGAAAGACCACATCCCCGGGGGATATCGGCTCGCTGCTTGAATAGCAGGGCACCTCGTTAAGCGCCCCAGCCGGCGGTCGAGATCCGCGGACGACCACAACGTTGCCGTCCCTTTTCCTGATGAACGAAGGCGGCGAGCCGAACTTGTGGAAATATGCGCGCTCACTCTCCTGGTCTATCAAGAGGCAATCGATGGCTATGAAACTTTCGGGCCGACAGGCCAGAAACAACGCGGAATTCAGGAAGGAGACGCATGAGTCGTAGTCCAATCCGCAGTCAAGCAGGGATTTCATGAGGTCCAAAGTATCTTTGGCCTGCCTTGCGGCAGCGTCTCCCTTTCCCATCCCGTCAGCCAACACCAAGAGGGTCTTGCCTGAACCCATGTCGTACTGGGTCCAGAGATCGCCGGGCTTGGACGCCCCCTCCGCCGGGATGGTCCCTCCGCGGTAGGTGACCTTCAGTCTTGGCCGTTTTGATCGGGAAGTCTTGTCTTCGCGAGCCTTGCCCGACAGCAGCAGTTGAGAAAGACACCTGTACTGAAAGGCGAGGCAGACCTTTGTCTCGTCATCCAGAGCCCTCACTCGCTTCTCAAGCCGGTTCAGCTCTTTCCAGTGGTTGATTTCTCCGACTACCTCGCCAAACCTTACGCATTGGTCCGAGAGGGGGTTGTCCCCATCGGCAGAGGTCAAACGCCCGGTAACGGCCATCCTCCTCATAAGGTCGGAGAAGGCCTCGAAGGTATCTCCAAACCTCTGCTCCCAGCACACCTCTTGGCCGTCACACTCCCGGCAGACCCGTTCCGCTACCTGCCTCACTACTGCGGGGTCAACGATCGGCGCGGAAGCCTCGCCTTCGCTGCCACCCTTGTCAGCCCGCGACCTATCGCTCGCCAAAGCCTGGGAAGCAGCCGCTGCCTGAGTAAAGATGGCCGAGATTTCGTTGAGGGCATGCGCTACGGCAGCTGCCTTGAGTTTTAACGGCTCGATTTCGGCCTTGGCGGGCCTCTCAAATAGCCGCTCGCCGCCACGTTCCGCTCTGCGTCCCACGGGCATGGGCGGGAACAACCCGGGAAAGACCTGAGTGAGCCTCCTAAGTACCCGGGGAGTGACGAACATTAACGGGATGCACGCTATTACTTGCTCCACAAATCTCAGGGTAACCTCGTCAGGGTGAGCCGCGTAAAGAGAGAGCAGGAGACCCGAAGCCAGGTAACCCAGAACGGCTTCTGTGCGTCCGAACCATCCGCCTACTCCCGCAAGAAGCCCGGATACGCCGAGAAGTCCGAACACCAGGGGCTCGTGCCCGCCCGCCAAAGACAACACCAATCCGCCGGATAGGCCGGCGATGGCTCCGGCACCGGGTCCTCCGGCGTAAGATACAATCAGACCGGCCCCCATTACTGCCACGGTCTCAAGGCCAACTCCCCACAAAGACACCCCGTGCAACCCTCCCAGGGAGAGCAGCACCATGACAAGCAGTGCCTCAGCTCGTCTTTCCTCTGCGTGAGAGACCTTGGCAGACGCGAAGGCGGTGTGTATCAACAACGAGACCACGACGGCGCAGAGCCCCTCAAGAAGAGCGGACAGAAAGTTGTACATAGTTGGTGACCCGGTGAGAGCAACTATGGAAGCGCCCCGCGAGACCGCCACGACTCCCCCGCACAAGAAGGAATCTACCAAGCTGGAAGAAGCGTGGTCCCTGGGGGCCCTCAGTAAAAACGCCAGCTGCAAGAGGGCCAGGGCATGGTAGCCGGTGACATCCAGCCTACCCAATGTCGCGCTTCCCAAAAGAGCCGCGATGCCGCACGACATTGAAGCCAATCCCCCTAGCGGTCTGCATCCGGCAAACACGGCGGGTGCGAACGGGGATAGACCATCGGCCAGCACAGTCCGTCCCAGGAGAAAGGCAAGAGCCGCCCTTAACCAGAAGGCTCTATCTAGCTTGACCTCGTGGGATGTTAGCACTCCCTTCGGATTCTCCTTCATCTTGTCTTTCAGCGAAGAAAGGAGTTTCAAAACGCCTACCCCCTTGATATAGGGTTTCTTCCATTTTATCCCTGCAGTCCTGCAGGCATTGTCGGGGCTTGTCCTCGGCCCAAATGGCGGTTGTCGAAGAATGAGAGCGCGTTTGCGAGCCGGGGCCGCCAGGTGGTTTTCAGGGGGGCGATCAAGGCGAAAACGGTCACCTTAATAATTTCAATGGTAAGCTTAACTTATTTTAGTGTTACCGTTGACTGATTACATTCTCGGAACTACTATGGAGTCAGACTTACCGAGTAGGTGATCATGTGGCTACGACAGCGCCGCAACCCAAATCCGTCAATGCCGGGCCGAACCTACCGAGTCAGAAGCAGTCCACCTTCTGGCCACACCTTAGGTCCATCGCCGGCTATGCTGACGGTGCTAACCGCAAGCTGGCGGGTCTCTTGACCCTACTCGTGATTGGCCTGCTCGTGCCCGCGCTTGACTCCTATGGCCTCAAAACGACCCTAGACTCCATCGTGGCGTCTGACTGGTCGGGGCTTCTCAAGGGAACCGCCGTCTTCATCGCGGCGTTCTTTGTCGGAGCTCTGGCTAGCGGCGCCAACACAAAGCTTCGCATATCGCTCATGGAGTCCGCGGCGCTAAACCAGCGTCAGCGGGTGATAGATGCCAGCATGTCCATCCCTATGCTGAGGTTCGACAAGATCCCGAGGGGCGACATGATCGCGAGAATAACGTCGGATACAGGCGAGGCGTCTCGCATATTCACAAGCGCTTGGTACCTTTGCGACATAACCTTGAAGGCGGTGGCCGCTTCCATTTCAATGCTGTTCCTCAGTTGGCGGGTCGGGCTCCTCGTGTTGGTCTTGAACGTCCTCGTCATAACGTTGGTCAGGCGGCTTAACGCTTCGATCCCTGATAAGGCCAAATCCCACCGGGACTCGCTCGGACGCACGTCGGCGAGGGCGCTCAACATACTGGAAGGGCGCACGGTGATAAAAGCCTTCTTGGCTCGACACAAGATGGTCCGGTGGTTCACCGCGCAAGCCGAAGAGAGCTACGGCAGGGAAATGACCCTGGCTAAGTGCGTGTCAGCCAACGAATTTTGGACTTACGCGTTTGCCTTCACCCCTTTGGTAGTGGCTTACGGATATGGCGGGCATTTGGCCTCCATCGGGATGATGACCCTGGGAGACATCTTGGCCATTCTCCGCCTGACTGATTACTTAGGACCGCTGGGGAACCTCGGACGGTGGTACGCCGAAGCCCAGAGCAGCGCAGGCGCATATCGAAGAGTGGAGGAGTTCTTGGAAACGGCTGAGGGGGCGGCAGAGGTGCGGTCTCTGCCTGCCGCCACCGGCGTGTCTCCAATGACAGGGCGCGGCGCGGGCAGTGAAGCCATTGACTCGACCGCGCCTCCACCGCATATCGCCGCTCTCGCGGTCACCGACCTCAGTTTTGAGTACGAGCCGGGAAAGCGAGTCCTCGATGGCATCAGTCTTGAGATACCTATCGGGCACAAGGTGGCCTTGGTGGGTAGAAGCGGATCCGGAAAGAGCACCCTGCTTAAGGTCCTGGCGGGATTGTACCCAGCGACTTCGGGCGAAGTGCAAATCCAAGGCCGCCCTCTAAACGACGAGGAGTCCCCCTCAATGAGAGAGACCAGAGGCCTTGTGACCTACACGCCTCAGGAATCCTTCCTGTTCGCGGGCACCATTAGAGAGAACCTTGAGATCGCCAAAGAGTCGCCGACCACCGACGACATGCTTCACTCCTTGCATCTCGCGGCTGCTGCCGAGTTCGTGTCCCAGCTTCCGGGAAAGCTGGAGGAACCCGTCGGTGAGAAGGGCTCGCGTTTCTCGGGAGGCCAGCGTCAGAGGTTATCCGTGGCTAGGAGCTTCCTGCGCCGTCCGCAGGTACTCCTTCTTGACGAACCGACCAGTGCCTTGGACAAGGAATCGGAAGCAGGGCTCCTGGCAGGGCTCACCGAGATATGCGGAACCGGCGTTACGGCCCTCATCGTTACCCACCGGCCTCGTGTCGCCCAGGAGTGTGATCGGGTCCTTGTGCTGGATCAGGGACGGATCGTCGAAAGCGGGACTCACGCCGACCTCCTCGAGCGCCAAGGCCTGTACGCCGGACTATTCTCGGAAGACACTTCGTCCAGTCCGGGATCAAGCGCCGATAAGGATGACCGGCAACGAACGCGCGACGCCGAAGGGAGGCAGGGACGGTGAAGAAGCAATCCGCGCTAAGGCTCTATTCAATGGTAGGGAAGTATTGGCCTGCGCTTTTGCTAGCTTACGTGCTGACCTTCCTGCAGAAGGTCATAGATAGCGTTGTGCTGTCGTCCGCCGTACGTGCCATCGCCGACGGAGCGGTTACGAGTGATTCGACGGTTGTCCTGAAAGCTTCCGCTTGGCTCGCCTTCGTTGGAGTCTCCATGGCTGTGCTGTCCTCCGGGGCCGTGTACCTTGCGTCCCTTGCGGCCGGCAGAGCTGCCTTGAGCATGCGGTCCTCCATACTGGGGGCGTCTCTCAACGCCGCCGAGAAGACAGCTGCTACCGACAGTACAGGTAACATTGTCTCGGCGATGATCAACGACATCGAGACCGCTAAGCAGGGATTTACAGGTGCGATGAACTTCGTGGGGCAGTTGTTCCTCGTGGCCACATCAGTCACGACTCTCTTCATCTGGAACTGGCCGATGGCCTTGGCAACCATCGCTTTCGCGCTAATGTGCCTTGGAACAGGTGTAGCCTTCGCCGGCCCGCTCAGGCGTGTCGGGGGAGCGTACCAGGAGAGCTTGGCGTCGGTCGCGGACATGTCCGCGAACCTCCTGACGGGGATGCCCGTAGTGAAGTCTCTCCAAGCGGAAAAAGCGATGTCAAAGCGATTTTGGCTTGGTGCGGAGGCTCACTTCCGCACTGCTCAGCGCCGGGGTACTCTCATGGGATTGCAGTACTTTGTGATGAACCTCACACCGTACCTTTCGCTGGCCGGATTGATAGTCGTTTCAGGTATCATGACGTTTCGCCTGCAGGTGAGCCCCGGAACCGCTGTCGGGCTGGTTCAGCTTTCAACGCGAGCCCTCTTCCCGCTGGCAAGCATCGGGCATATGTGGGCCGGGCTCCAGGGAAGCCTCGCGGCTTTTGACAGAGTGTGCCGGGCCATGGAAATACCCCAGGAAGCGGGAGATGCTGAGGCCGTCCTGGACGCGACTACCGAGGCGCCCCGGGTGACGTTTCGAGACGTCTCATTCCGTTACGAGGATAAGCAGGTTCTCGACAATCTGAGTTTCGAAGTCCCCGCCGGCGCGAAGATGGCCCTGCTTGGCCCTAGTGGTTCGGGCAAGAGCACCGTCCTAAGGATCCTCCTTGGGCTCTATTCTCCGCAGAGCGGCAGCGTTGAACTGGGAGAAACCGACCTGCAGTCCGTACCCCTCGGAGCTTTGCGAAGCGCGATTTCGTTGGTCCCCCAGGAGCCTTGGCTGTTTCCGGGCACAATCCGGGAGAATATCGCCCTGGGCGCCAAGGGTGCCACTCTCGAAGAGGTGGAACGGGCAGCAACCTTGGCCAACGCCCATGAGTTTATCGAGAAGCTGCCTAACGGCTACGAAACGGTCTTGGAGGAAAGGGGCTCCAATCTATCGGGCGGCGAAAAGCAGAGGATCTGCCTTGCTCGAGCCTTCCTGAAGGGCGGCTCGCTGCTCTTGCTCGACGAACCCACATCATCGGTGGATGGTGAATCGGAGAGGCTGATTATCCAGGCGTTGAAAGGGTACTGCCCCGGACGCACCGTAGTGATGGTTTCCCACAATACGGAGATGTGCGCTGACGCCGACATCGTCGTGCGGCTCGAGTAGCAGCTGCCAACGAATTCTTGACGCCGGCCGCAACTTGGCAGTATTATCAGGTCGCGCCGCCACGAGCGGGCGGTCAGTCAATTCCTCAATGGGGGGTGTGGTTCTTGGCATACAGCCTTGTATCTGTATTTGCCGTTGCTTTCGAAGAATCGCACGGCCCCGTTTCCTCGATATAGCCGGACTCCTGTTCTAAGCAGGCATGTAGCTGCAAAGATCCGGTCACTTCCGAGAAACCTTCCGTGCGTATGGTTAGGGCTTCTTCATGCCTGTCTGACGAGGCGTTGAGGAGGCGGGGTCACAACGGAAGGAGTATCTACAGTGCAGCATCAATATGTAGAGAATCAACAGCAGAGACAGCATGCGGATGGAGTAGCGGCAGTCGCGGAGGCGGCCAATCCATGCGCGGGCACGGCCAACTCAGACCTAGGCGTCACAGCCGTGATTGCGGATGCGGCCGCGAATCAGATGGGCACGGTGATACGCTCCGGCGCGGGCAACTACCTCGTTCGGATAGGCGCGTGCACCTGGTCTTGCACCCTGAAAAAGAAGCTGACGTTGGAAAGGCAGAGAGTGACCAGCCTGGTCTGCGTGGGTGACCGCGTGATTGTGGATCGCCTTACTGCCTATTCCTGCCCTTCGGCGGTCGCGGGGGTAGAGGTAGCCGGTACCGGCGTCATCACAGAGATTTTACCGAGACTCACAGCACTTACGCGCCTGTCCCCTCCCGATATGCCTGGGAGGGCTCCATTGCAGCAGGTCCTTGCGGCAAACGTGGATTTGGGTGTGATAGTTGTGGCGGCCTTGCGACCGCCGTTTCGGATGGGGACGGTGGAGCGGTATCTCATCATGTGCCGGCAAGCCGGCATCGAGCCCCTGGTGTGCATCAACAAGGTAGACCAGGTGGAAACCGAATATGACCGTCAGCAACTGGATGCCACCCGGGCGTCTTTGGTGGGCCGAGGAGCTAGGGTCGTTCTCACCAGCGCGGAGACGGATTTTGGAGTCGCGGACCTGCAGGGTGCTTTATCAGGACGAACGGCCGTGTTCATGGGCCCGTCGGGTGTAGGCAAGACTTCCCTTCTAAAGAGGATGTGCCCCGGTCTCGAGGCAAAGACGCTGACTATCAGCACGGCGACTAACAAGGGGCGACACTCGACAACGACGGCATCTTTGGTGGACGTGGGGGGAGGGTACGTCGCCGACCTCCCAGGCCTACGTACGCTTGGGTTATGGCACCTTGAGGAAGAGGTCGTCCGGTCAGAGTACGAGGATATCGAGGAGATCGGCCTCGGATGCAAGTTCAACGACTGCTCTCATACTCACGAGCCGGGATGCGCCGTTAAAGCCGCGGTTGAATCGGGGGACCTGGATGAAGAGCGGTACCGCAGGTATGTCAAGGTGATGAAGGAAACGACGAAGAGGCCGAACAGGTAGCAGCAATGAAGAGCCTGGGTACGGCGATTGTCGGATACAGCGACAGCAGGGCCGACGAAAAACGGAAGCAGCCAGAGACAACTCCGGCCGCTTCCGTTTCGCACTTCGGCTGCGCGTAGGCCTCAGGCGTCGCGCGTACCTAGCCGTTACTCCAAGGAAAACGTATGCTTGCTGTAATCGTCTCCGTCCCTCATATCTATCAGATACACCTCAAGGGCTCCGGGATTCTTGCCGGTGAGGATGCGAGCATCCACACATATGCCGAACGCACCCCAGCCCATGCCGTTAGTCGACGTAGAGTAGCTTCG
The DNA here is from genome assembly GCA_040766225.1 of Bacillota bacterium. Taxonomy (GTDB): domain Bacteria; phylum Bacillota; class Sulfobacillia; order Fermentithermobacillales; family Fermentithermobacillaceae; genus DULO01. Next base: position 80,414 of record JAXGQX010000003.1, read on the forward strand.
AAGATCTCCTCTCCGTCCACGTCTCTGAGTCTGAAGTTCACGTTGGCCTCGAAGGCCGCCGCGGAACCCAGGACATACAGGTTGCCATTGTCCCACTCAAAACCGGGCTTCGGCACCTGCAAGAAGACCTTATCGCCCTTGATCTCCATCATCCTGGCGATAACTGTGGCTGCCTCTGACCTCTTCAGTCCGTTGGTGGGTCCGAAGCTGTCATCGGGGTAACCGTTGATCAGCCCGCGCTTGGCCGACTCGCTAGCGGCTCCACGGTACTTGGGCTGGATTTGGTCGAGATCGGTGAACGTGACGTCGGTCACGTCCGAGCGAACTCGATTTCAGGATGGGCGTCCCTATAGGCGTCCGACGCCTTCACCAGGATGTAAGCCATCTCTTCTCTTGGGATGACCTCATCCGGCTTGAGCAAGGAACCGTACTCGGAAGGAACAATCATCCCAGAGACGACCGCCCGCTGGATAAGGAGCGGACCAGTGCGACGCGACGTCGGTAAAGGGGACATCCGGATTACCCGAGACTTCAGGCAACTTGACGGCCTCCACCAGCATCTTGATAAATTCAGCCCTCGTCACCTGGTTCTCCGGGTGGAACAAGTCGTCCTCATAACCCGCGATAATGTCCATGGATTGGAGAAGCGAAGGCCTCCCGCCCAGTGCTGAGCAACGTCATCCATGGGGCGGAAAATGGCGTCCCAACTGGGTCCGACGGGTTCGGTCATGTCGATGTGCCCGCCCAGGGAATCGACCGGTTCACCCTCAATCTCGATCAAGATAGAAGATACGTTCTCAAACTGGCACGCCGTATTGGCGATAGCGGTGAGAACCGCGGCCTCTCCGCCCGAGCCGACGTTCAGGTTCCGCATCTCCTGGCTGAAATTGATGGTAGCGACCTCGTCCTTGATGGAAACCCCAAGCACCTTGGTGGTTTTGGGGATAGACGTCATAAACGGGCTGCCCGGAACCCCCGCGATCAAGGCTTCCAAAGCCGCCTTGACGGGCGTTGTGGTGATCGGAACGAGATAGTCCACCGGGTGGACATACACGCCGCTCATCAGATACATCGGGAAGTAGACCCTGAGTCGGGTCCAATCCGATTCCGCGGCAAGGGCATTGGCGGCCGGAAGCAGTGTTTGAACCGCTATCAGCGCCAAGACCAACATGAGAACAGTGACTTTCAGTGTTCGTGACATCATTGGCTCCTCTCCTCCACTTGTAGATTCAAAAACAGGGTCGAAACCTGCTGTTCGTTGCCGGGACAACTGCATGATACTTAATAGGACTGATTATAGCAGTCCAAGGTTCCATACGGTGACCACGCGATGACATAATCTGTAAGTTCGCCGGCGGGCTCGCCTTTCCTTCACACCTCTCCCGAAGTTCTGCCCGCGCATGCCCCCTACTGGCAAGGGAAAGATATCAGTTCGAGGAGATGGTGTAGTTGAACAGAACGTTGTTGGCTCTCGTGGTCAAGTATCTCATGACCTTCGTCTTCGCTTGGCTAAGCTTCGGCATGATGTTGAGTAATTCGATGGCAACAATCGCGCTGGTAGCCCTGATAGCGACCGCGGGGAATTACTTCCTTGGAGACCTCCTTATACTTCCCGCTTTTGGGAACATCGTAGCCGCCATTGGGGACGGCCTCTTGGGTGTGGCATCCTTCTACCTGGCGGCGGTGGTGACACAAGATCTAGCGGTCGACGTCAGGAGCTTGTTCCTCTTCGGGGTGCTGATTCTCATCGGAGAGTATTTCTTCCATAGATACCTGCTATCGTCGGAAAAGGTTGAGCCGTAGCGGTGGCATCTACGTTTGGCGGTTGGCCTTAGCCGCTGGCGGTAGCTGCTGGCAGACCGCTCGCGTTGCGGTCAGTTGGGCCGGTCTATCGGCAGTCTATCTAGGTCGGACTGCTCCAGAGTCCTTTCAAGAAACGCTATAAGTCTCTGCATTGTCTCCGGACCGACAGCGTGCTCCATGAGGCACGCCTCTTTTTCTGCGGTCTCGGGGTTCACTCCGAGGACACTTTCGAGAAAGGCACGCAGCACTTGATGCCTTCGAAGAACCTTCTTGGCTTGGGCCAATCCTTCCGGGGTGAGCGTGATCCTTCCGTACCTCTCTTGGTCAGCCAAGCCGTGTTGCTTCAGGACTTGGATGGCCTCGCTCACGCTGGCCTTAGCCACGCCCAGTTTGGCAGCCAAGTCGGTGACTCTGACGGCGACTTGGTCTTCGCACAGTTCAAGGATGGCTTCCAGGTAATCCTCTATGGACGAAGTCAGGTTTTCGCGCATAGGTTCCCTCTTCCACGTTTCTTCCAGTTATCCTGCCCTAGTCGGCCCTGGAGGGGCTTTCAGAAAAGACAACCGGCTCGCCCGCTTGAACTAGAGTTGTGCTGGCCAGCATTAGGAATCCTTGCAGAAGTAACAATATCCCCGAACCTATGAGCAACCACTCCACTTTGACGTAGTCGGCCATGGGACCGAACACCAGCATCCCTACGGGCATGGAAATGCTGGCAATCATCCCGAAGATGCCGAACACCCTGCCGAGGTACTCCCCTGACACCCTCTGCTGCAGGATCACAGTGGCCGAGGTATTGAACGCCGGGATAACCAATCCGATGCCCGCCATTACGAGCAGGTACAGCCAAAAGACAGGGACTACGCCGAGCAGGACGATACATACAGCATTGACCAAGCTTGCCAGAGCCATAGTGTGCACTTTGTTGCGGAGACCACCCCACGTCGCCATTATTAGGCCTCCCAGGACCATGCCCCCGGAAAACGCGATTTCGATGGCCGTCAGCCGCCAGACGTCTTCTCCGAAAGTGCGGGCTACTTGCAGCGGCGTCAGGAACGCGGCAGGCGCTATCAGGAAGAGAAAAACCACGTTAAACCAGCAGAACGCCTTCAGAAACCCGTGTTTCTTCACGAAGTCCAGTCCGTTCATCATGTCGACGAAGTAGCCGGTCTTGTGTTCTTCCAATGCTTGGCGCGGGCGGGAACGCGCAGGAACACGAGTAGGAGTAAACACGGCTATAGCAGCTGTGATTACGTCTATGAAGAAAGCAATGACTCGATGGACGCCTTGGTCAGCAGAGCTCCGGCAACCATCGGGGATGCTAGAGTAACCGCGGAGTTGATGCTGCTGTTTGTCGCATTTACCTTAGTGAGACGGTCCTGGGGAACCAATTGAGGAAGAAAGGCTCCCACAGCCGGGTTCTGAATCCCTGACCCGATAGCCCTCACGATGGAAATCACAAAGAAAGCCACAGGGCGCGATGCCCGGTCAAGAACAGAATCGCTAGTATCAAAGTTGCCACGGCTATCAGAGAGTCAGCCAAAATGATGATTGTCTTACGGTCGTACCTGTCCGCCCAAACCCCGGCGAAGGGTGAAAGAATAAAGGTCGGCAAGAATCCGCAAATGATGGATATGGTCATCATCACACCGGACTGTGTCTTCAGCGTTATTTCCCACATAATGGCGTACTGAACCAGAGACGACCCGAAGAGAGAAATGGTCTGGCTAGCCAAGAACAGTATGGTGTTCCGTTTCCAGTCTACGTTGTTAGGCAAAGCACCTGCTCCCGTCCGTCTACGCTGTTGCGTAACCACGCCGAGACATTCTCAGAGTATATAGAAAGCCGATAGCCTACGCAACCGCGGGCATCTCACCATGTTGCATCGCCGCAGGGCAGACCCTACACCAGCCTCTGCTGCAACTAATCTTCTGCTACCCTATTGCACCGCTCGTCAGGCTTTGATATATACTGTATATGAATAGTGTTAAGGTTATCCTAACATATCCATTCTGAGAGACGACCCAAGACAGTCGAGTGCCGGTAACCAAGTCTTCAAACCGAGTCCGGAAAAGAAGGTGCCAAGCGTGCCAAACACCAAACTAACCAAACCGCTTACCGTCGCCCTAGTCGGTCAACCAAACGTGGGTAAGAGCGTTATCATGAACCTGCTTACGGGAGCGGGAGCCGTAGTATCCAACTACCCGGGGACCACAGTGGAAATAACCGAAGGAAGTCTGCAAGGTCCCATCGGTGAAATCAGGGTGATTGACGCGCCCGGCATCTACAGCCTGCACTCGGACACGGCCGAGCAGCGCGTCACGCAGAAGGTGCTGCTTGAGGGCAAAGTCGATCTGATCGTCAACATAGCCAACGCTCGAAGCCTCGCCCGGAGCCTGTATCTGACGCTGCAACTAATCGACCTTGAGATCCCCACCATTCTGGTCCTAAACCAGATGGATATGGCCGAAGAAGCCGGTCTGGCTATAGATGTGATCGAGCTATCGAACATGCTAGACCTCCCGGTAGTGCCGATGGTCGCCGCGAAGGGTATAGGGGTGGCATCGCTGAGGAACCAAATCCACCTGCATCCCGAAATCCGCCTCGGTCGCCCGCTCCGATTTTCCGAAGGCGTTGAGTCTGTGATAGAGGTCCTCGCCTCCCGAATCGGTGAGACTATCCCCTCGGAGGACGGCAAGCACGGTCATCACACGGCCAGAGCGTTGGCGATTCACCTGTTGGAACATGACCGAATGGATGAAGAGCTCCTGAGCGTCTATCCGGAAATCGGCCCGGTAATCGAAGAGTTCCAGAGGGAGATAGCGTCTGGGCAACCTCCTTGTGCCGGGTGCTTTAGGGGATGCTCATTTTGCCCCATGAGCGATGGTCATCCGGCGTCACTGACGTGCCTTGAACGTACGGCGGCATCCCAGGCCCTTGCGGCCAAGGTGCAATCCAAGGCTCTGCGCGCCAAGACCACCGGAGTCCGGGCGCGGCTCGAGCGTGTGCTGGACACTCCGATAACCGGGCTGCCGCTCCTCGGCCTTACGCTGTGGGTCACTTTCTTAGGTGTCGTCAAGTTCATGGAATTCGTGGAGCATTGGCTGTCAGTGGCCGCATCCCCATTGACGGCATGGTTCGCTGCCGTCGCCGCCGACCAAACCGGGTTGGTCCGGGCGTTACTGCTTTCGATTCCGGATGGGATTCTCGTCCCGTTTTCGGTGGTTATGCCTGCTATGGTCGGCATCTACGTAGCTATGGCAGTCTTGGAAGACAGCGGCCTTCTTCCCAGGATCGCTGTGATGATGGACAGAGCCATGTCCTTTTTTGGATTACCGGGACAGTCAACTATTCCCCTGCTTCTCGGGCTCGGATGCAAAGCGCCTGCGATACTGGGAACGAGAGCGATGCCGGGACGAGCGCAACGTTTCATCGTCTCAGCTCTTTTGGCCATTACGATCCCTTGCGCAGCAAGCTTGGGAATCATCGCGGGACTAGGCACGACCTTCGGCGCGCATCTTTCGATAATATACGGTTCCATGGCTGCGGTTTTCATCCTGCTGGGGTGGCACTAGGACGCACATCCGAGGGTACTGAGCGCATCTGGTACTGGAGATCCCACCGTTGCGGCCGCCGGTTATGTCCAATGTCCTGTCCAAGACCTGGATGCGTCTGGGAGGGTTTTTCGGCCACGTTCTCCCACTGCTTGTGGTAACCAGCATAGGGGTCCAAACGCTGCTCGATCTAGGCGCGTTGGAGGGCTTGGCCGGACTCAGCGCCTTTAGCCTGAGGTGGCTGGGAATCCGCGGCGAATCGCTGGTAGGCGTGGCTGTATCCGTCGTTCAGAGATACATGGGACCGATGGTGCTGATGAGTCTACCGCTATCGGCCAGGGAGGCCACTATTGCCGGCGCCATGGTATCGGTATCTATGCCTTGCCTGCCGGTGTCCATCCTTATAGGTAAGGAGCTAGGCTGGGGGGCGGTATTGAAGATCTTCGGATTGGCGCTTCTCTTGTCCTTTAGCCTCGGAGTAGTCCTGCACCTAGTCTTGCCGGTGTTCTAGGCAAGACCGGGGTTCGGTTGTCGGAGGAATCCGAGAAGCAATCTGAAAAGGAGGCGTTGCGATTGACACTAGCTGACGCACGTCAGGGAGACCGACTAATCGTAGGACCGGCTAACGGTCAGGGAGCCCAACGACGACTCTGGGACTTAGGGGTGATGCCGGGAGCAACCGTGAAGGTCCTAGCGCGTCATCCATGGATGGGTCCTGTCGTAGTCGCAGCCGACGGTATTCAGGTGGCAATCGGTCGCGGTCTGGCAGCTAAGATCCCGGTCTCTAGAGCTTAGTGCCTCGAGTCGGGAGAGCCGGGAGTCTCGCCAGCTTCAGTTGTCTCGGAGCCGTCCAGGGCGTCGGTATCTTCAGTGGGTCCCGCGGCCTCTTCGTCCTCGGTCCTCACTTCTCTTCGAAGGGTGAGCACCATATGGGGATGGCGATGGGATAGCGCCACCGCCACCGGTATCGCTCCTATTTGTAGGAGGACTCCCGGTAGGGATTGGGTAAACGCCGCTGCCAGAGGCGCCCAGATAGGCAGCCGATCGTATCCGAGAAGCGGGAGGACCAAGAATGTCAGGAGCCCGTAGATAGCCCTTCCTCCAAACATGGCTCCAAGCAGAGACGGGATGACCCCCAATCTCGCCTTTTCGTATAGCAATCCGGCAAGCGCGCCATAGGCGGCCAACTCGAAAGCCATGAGCCAAGCCGTAGGGGGAAACAGCGGGGGCATGCCGGTCAATACGCCGCTGAGCAAGGGTGTGACGAAACCGATCAACAGCGCCCTAGCGGGGCCGCAATAGTAGCCCGCAAGAAGCACCGGAATGTGCATAGGAAGAAAGGCCTTTCCGAGCCCCAGGGCGTGGAACATAATCGGTACCAGGACTCCGAGAGCGACAAACAGACCTCCCAAGGCAGTTTTCCTTAGATCGCGACCCATAACCATCCTCCGCTATCGCTCAAAGTTGCGTTCTATATTGTATCACGTTGGAGCAGTGTAAAGCCACAGGCGCCCGGCAGGATACTGCTACCAAGCGCCTGTTGAGAGCCTTGCCCGAACGCTCGGTTATCCCGTAACGCGGTCAGGGTTTGGCTCGGTTCTTCGCCGCATCCTCGTACGTCTTCATGATGGCTTCAGAAACCACTCCCGCAACCCTTAGGGCTCTACGCGCGGTTAGCGCTTTCCTGCCCACAATGCCGATGCCGGTACCGCCGTTGGCGCACTCGCCTTTAGCGTAAAGCTCCTGCCCTTGTATGACAACGGTGTCGGATATGCCTGTGGCCGGAATACCTGAGTCCGAAAACTCGAACTCCCAGGTGTCGTTGTAGGTGCCCCAGAACGGGGTCCAGAACAAGAACGCGATTGACACGATCCCCACGAGCAGGATAAGCGCCACTGTGCCTATCCTCTTCGCAAGTGACATCTCGCCGATGGTCATGACCAGCACTCCTCTCTCAGCGCGACATCCGCGCAGGTGGGAAACGGTCTCCCATCCCGCAAGGGTATCTACGCCAGGTTGAGAAGCAGGTCTTATGGGAGTCTTAGACTTCTGAGGACCACAAAAATCCCGGTACATCTTGCGGTTGACGTTACGTCATACTCTAGAGTGCAATGAGAAAGGAGGGATATGCCTTGGACCACAAGCGGTACGCGACAGGCGAGTTCGCGAAGCTGGCCGGCGTAACAACGAGAACGCTCCGGTACTACGACCAAATCGGCCTGCTTAGGCCCAGCTACAGAGGGAGTGCCGGACAGCGGTTCTACTCGGAAAAGGACCTTTCCAGGCTTCAGCAGATTATGGCCCTTAGCTACTTGGGAGCGCCGTTGAAAGAGATCGGCCGGCTTCTGGACAGTAGTCATCTCGATGCGGCAGAGTGGCTGCATCTACAGCGTGAGATGGTAGTGAAGAGACGCAAAGCCCTAGACGAGGTAATCCAAGCCATCGATTACGCGGCGTACCTGCTAGAGAAGGGTACATGGGAAGGGCAAAACCCGCTTTTTGAAGTGGTCCGGGTAATCACAATGCAAGAACATGATTGGCGGTCGGGGGCAGACCCCGAAGTGATCCGAAAGATGGAAGAGCGCATGAAGGAGAGACCTTACAGCAGCGAGGATGCCCAGAGGGACGCCAAGCGTTGGGAGGCCGTCATCGAGGGGTTCAAGAAGGCCTACAAGGAGGGGCGTGAGCCGTCGTCACCTGAGGTTCAAGAGCTAGCCAAGCAACACATAGGTCTGACAGACGAGTTCCTGGACTACTACAAAGGGATTCTGACTCCCGAGACCAAGCCCATGGGATTTAATCATGAGCAGCTGGCAGACGTCTACGGAGGAGCCGAGGCCCACGAGTACGTCCAAAAAGCCCTGGACATCTGTCGGGGCGCAAAAAGGTAACAGAGCCCGGCACGCTTCCTGGCAGAATAGGTTTCGGGCAGGCTTCCTAGAAGACGCAGCCTCCCTCCGGGGGGTTGCGTCTTCGGCATATTTGGCTAACCGAGACCATGCAGCAACATGTCCGGACTGGCCAAAGGTCAAGGATGGCTGAAAGGTGAATTGAGAACATGGGCGACTAAAGCATAATCTAATAGCGCCCTTACAGTGGCGATATTGTAGTCAGACAATTCGACTCGGGCGGGACGAAGGGTACTGCCCCGAATCCGAGGGCCAGGGGGACATGACATGAGTTTCGAGGGCAAAGTAGCCGTAATCACCGGCGGTGGGCGCGGGATCGGGCGCGCGACAGCCATTACCATGGCCAAGAAAGGCGCGAAGGTGTGCGTCGCGTCCAGGACCAAGGAAGACCTGGAGCAAACGTGCAGCATGGTCAGGGACGTCGGCGGAGAGTGCATGTATGTGCCGACAGACATCTGCGACCTCGGCCAAATCAAGAACATGATCGACAAGACCGTTGAAGCGTTCGGACGGCTCGACATACTGGTGAACAACGCCGCCGGCGGCACTCGGACTTCTTCGAGAGGAGATATCCTGACCGTCACCGAGGAAGAGTGGCAGTGGACATACGCGGGCACCGTGACTGCGGTGTACAGGGCCTCTCAATATGCTCTTCCCCACATCATAAAGACCAAGGGGAACATCGTAAACGTGGGGTCTACTCAGGGAATGAGCGGACGGCGTCGGAACGCGGCTTACAGCTCGGCCAAAGCCGCGATCGTCAACTTGACGCGCTGCATGGCACTAGATCTCCTGGACTACGGCGTCAGAGTTAACTGCGCAGTTCCCGGTCATATCGACAACGAGTACTACGTAGCTCTGAAGGCAGCTCTAAACGACCCCGAGCACGAGGAAGAGATTATCACCAGCCAGCCGGTGTCCATACAAACCAAGCTCCGTCAGCAAATAGAGGCGTACAAAACGGACCCGGTGGTCAGGACCCATCTTGGAAGAGGTTTCGACGGCACCCCGCAAGAGATGGCCAACGCTATTGTCTTCTTGGCGTCAGACGAAGCTTCGTTCATCAACGGAGAGTACCTGGTAGTTGACGGAGGCTCGTCCTGCGGGAAGTAGACGATGTTGCTCGCTGGGAAGCAGTAGCCTGTTTGTTGCTCTGCGCAAGCCGGCAACATGTGGTTGCAAACCGCTTGCGTAATGCAACCAGGCAAGATATAATCGCGGAAACCTCGTCGCGAAGTTCGAGACGAGCATAACTAAGGCATACCAGCACAACCTAGGTGCATGCGAGCACAACTAAATAGCTACAGGCGATGACCGGGAGCAGAGACATGTCCGACGCGCACAGAAAGCCGGCCGATTGATGAGAGGCCGGACGCAGAGGTTTCTCATACCCGCCCGTGAGCCTCCGGTGATGAACCGTGACGGGCAAGTCTACCCGTTAACAGAGACGGGGTTTTGAGGGAGCACTCAGAACCCGGCAGAGAGGGGCTTATGCCCAACTAAGGTGGTACCGCGAAGATAACCCTTCGTCCTTTGTGGAGGACGAAGGGTTTTGGTTTTATTACAACGTGGCGGAGAGTCCGCCGGGTACCTTGGAGGGATTGGGATGTTCGAAAACAACATCGGCTTCATCGGCGCCGGCAACATGGCGTCATCGCTCATCAGAGGCGTCATCTCGGTGGGCGTCGTGGGCCGCGAGCAGATCATGGCAATGAACAAGAACAACCGCGAACGCCTGGAGGCGTTGGTGCACGAACACGGCATCCGTGCGGCCAGAGAGTTGAGGGAGATAGTTGAGCAGTGCGGTACGCTAGTTCTGGCTGTCAAGCCGGACCAAGTGCCGGAGGTGCTGGAGAACCTCTCGCGGATTCCGCTTGAGACCCCCGGACGCCGCTTGCTCATCTCGGTAGCAGCGGGCGTTCCGCTCTCATACCTTGAAAGCGCGCTTGGGTCTCGCTATTCCGTAGTCAGGTCTATGCCAAACATCCCCTCCCAAGTCGCCGAAGGCGTCACGGCCCTATGCGCCGGGCAAGTCGTGGGCACTTCCGAAAGGCTCCTCGCGGAAAGAATCCTGGGGGCAGTCGGAAAGGTTTTCTGGGTGGATGAAGACCAACTCGATGTGGTCACGGCGCTTTCCGGCAGCGGTCCGGCTTACTTCTTTAGGTTCGCCGAGGACATGGCCGCGGCCGGAGCCAAGATGGGCCTCGACCCCGAGCTGGCCGAGCAACTGGCTCGCCAAACCCTATCGGGAGCCGGTCATCTCCTAAAAGGGACTGATCTAAGCCTGCGGGAGCTGGTACGCAAAGTTACGTCTCCGCGGGGCACTACGGCTGCGGCTCTCGAGGTGTTTCAAGGAAAGCGCCTGGACCTCGTAGTCGAAGAGGCGATGGCGCATGCGGCAGCAAGGTCCAGGGAGATGGCACAGACGCCTGGACGCCATGTCTTGACCAAGGCGCAGAGGGTGGTAGTGAAGGTCGGGTCGTCCACCGTGGCGGACGCTTCGGGTCAGCTGAACGAAGAGGTGCTTAAGGAACTTGTGCGGCAGATGGCGGGACTTAGGGCAGCAGGTCGTGAGGTCATTCTGGTATCGTCTGGAGCCGTGGCGGCAGGTCGAGGCAGGGTGCGGGGGCACAGGACGGAATCTGTGACAGAACGCCAGGTCCTGTCCGCTGTAGGTCAAGCGATTTTGATGCAGACCTACGAATCTCTATTCGCCCAACACGGCATAACGGTCGCCCAGGTTCTGCTGACCAAAGATGACTTTACCAGTCCCAAACGTTCGGAGATATGCAGGAATACCCTGTCGGAGCTGTGCGGGCGCGGGATCGTCCCAATCATCAACGAAAACGACGCGGTGTCATTTGACGAAATAAAGCTGGGGGACAACGACACCCTTTCGGCGAGAGTTGCCGTCTTGGTATCCGCGGGTGCGTTGATCATGCTCACCGACACCGACGGCCTGTTCAGTGCGGACCCGAGAAGGGACCCCGCCGCCACCTTGGTCAGGACCGTCGAGAGGATCGGTCCGGAGGTATCGGCGATGGCGAGTCCGTCCGCGGACCTACGAGGGACCGGAGGCATGGTCACGAAGCTGTGGGCAGCGAACCTGGCCACGGATAACGGTATCCCGACGGTGATCGCCAACGGCAGCAGCGTTGACGTCCTCCTGTCTGTGGCAGCGGGCAAAGAGATAGGGACGTTTTTCCCCGCCAACGGCAAGGAACACCTAGCTAAGGATTGACCGGGTGATTTTATCTAGGCGGTTTCACCGACCGATTTCAATGAAGTGGAGGTGGTAGACAATGGACCGACAAAGCGTCAAAGACTTGGCTATCAGAGCGAGAAGAGCCAGCCGGTACTTGGCCCAGGCCGACACGGATTCCAAGAACCGCACCCTGGAAATGATGGCCAAGGCCTTGAGGGAAAGGGCAGATGACATCCTTGAGGCTAACCGCCGCGACATGGAAAAAGCGGTTGCGTCGGGCCTGCCCGCTCCCATGCTGAAGCGACTGACCGTGACTTTGGCGAAACTGGAGTCCATGTCCAGCGGCTTATTGAAGGTCGCTGCTTTGCCAGACCCCGTCGGCAGAACCCTTGAGACCCGAGAACGCCCCAACGGCCTCACCATACAAAAGGTGAGCGTGCCTTTTGGCGTCATAGGAATCATCTACGAGTCGAGACCGGAGGTAACATCAGACGCAGCCGCCCTGTGCTTCAAGTCGGGGAATGCGGTGATCCTTAGAGGCGGCACGGAAAGCAGCCACTCCAACCTGGCTATCGCGGCTGCATTGGGAGCGGCACTGGATGAGGCGGGAGCCCCTATGGACTGCGTGCAGTACCTAGTCGATCCCGACAGGTCAGGAGTAAAGGAAGTGCTTGGTCTCCACGGATACATCGACCTGCTGATCCCCAGGGGAGGCGCGAACCTGATACGGACCGTTGTCATGAACTCGACGGTACCGGTTATCGAGACCGGCACCGGCAACTGCCACGTCTACGTCCATGAAAAGGCGGACCTCTCTATCGCCAAGAGCATAGTGGTGAACGCCAAGTGCAGCAATCCGGCCGTATGCAACGCGGCCGAAACCCTTCTGGTGGACAGGGCCGTTGCGCGAGAGTTTTTGCCCGGAGTTGTTTCGGCGCTCCGCGAGAAGGGCGTCGAGATTCGGGGATGCGAAGAGGCGAGGTCTATTGTGCCGGAAATCGCCGAAGCAACGGAGGCCGACTGGGAAACCGAGTACCTGGACCTGATACTGGCCATCAAAGTGGTTGACGGCCTTGAAGAGGCAATAGACCACATCACAGAGTACGGAACCATGCACTCGGAAGCCATAATTACCCGAGATGAAGCGGCTGCCCGACGCTTCAAGGAGTGTGTTGATGCTGCATGCGTCTACGTGAACGCAAGCACCCGTTTCACCGACGGATTCGAGTTTGGGTTCGGCGCAGAAATCGGGATATCAACACAGAAGCTCCACGCCCGCGGGCCGATGGGGCTTTCGGAGCTCACTACCTACAAGTACGTGGTGACCGGGAACGGACAAATCCGGTGAAGTCCCACAAAACAGGCCGGGTGAGCGGGTAAAGCCTAGCTCCCGCCACTCGGCCCGGACCTTCTGCATTCCCCTCAAACCGCTACTCTGCCGGCGACTTTTGCACTTCCCCTTCCACCAGCGACCACAAGACGTTGTAGTCGTCGTCCAAGACCACTATGTCCGCATCCTTGCCCACAGACAAGGACCCCTTGAAGTTATCGACACCGGCCACACGCGCGGGGGTTTCGCCTGTCATGCGCAGAGCGTCTTCAAATGACACGCCTACGATGTCCACGAGGTTCTGCAAACACTTCACCATGGTGGCACTGCTGCCGGCGATTGTGCCACCGGGAAGCCTTGTCAGCCCCGAGGGCTCCACCGTTATCTGCCTTTCGCCGTCCCCGTAGACGCCCGGAGCGAGACCGGCAAACATAGACGCGTCGGTGATCACGGCGACCCTGTCCGGCCCCTTTAGCTCGATAATCATCCTCATGACCGCCGGGTGAATATGGAGGCAGTCGCCTATCAGTTCGCAGGTGACTCCCTTGTCGGTCAAGACCGCGCCGGGAACGCCGGGATCCCGGTGGTTTAGGGGACGCATGGCGTTAAAGGTGTGGCAGGCCAGGTTCACGCCGGCGCGGAAGGCCTCCAGCATCTGATCGTAAGTGGCGTCGGTGTGGCCGGCCGACACGGTGACTCCCATGGATGCCAGATACCGGATCACATCGTGCGCTCCGGGCATTTCGGGAGCGATGGTCATCTGGGTGATCGTCCCGTCGGATAGTTCCATCCATTCCTGTGTGAGCTCCAGGTCCGGAGGTATAATCAGTTCCTCCACCATGGCGCCCTTTCGCACCGCGTTCAAGAACGGTCCCTCAAGATGGGCTCCTATGACGCGAGCGCCGTATACGGGCGCGTCGACGAGGTCTTTGGTGATATCTAGAAAGCGGTTGAACTGCTCCTTTGAAGCCGTGGCGCAAGTTGACTGAAAAGCGGTTGTGCCTCTTTCGGCCAAAGCCTTCGCAATCTTCCTTACTTCTTCATCTGTACCTGACCCCATATCCAGGCCTATGAAGCCGTGAGAATGAAGGTCTATCAGCCCCGGAATGACCCGGCTATCGCCGACGTCGATGACCCGCGCATCCGTATCCTGGGGACGACCTGACCTCATGGGCCGCAATCGTCCTTCGGATACTGTCACGTACCCTGAAAAGGGACGGTCCTTGCCGTAGATTCTGGTTGATATGAGAGTTAGATCCTGCCTCAGACAACGCACTTCCCCCTTTCACTTTCCACTCACGGCAATTTCTCTGCTTGAAGGAGTTTTCCCTTCGGCGTGCGCTTATAGTTGTCGCCTGGGTGCCCGCTGGCGGCTACTCGACTCAGGACTGGCCATTGGCACCTAACGGGAAGGGCCACCGGCTGTTGCCGATGGCCCCGGGCGGAGAAGATATTCCGCATAATACACGCATAAGAACGATGCTTCAACGGTCTACGTAGGAAAATGTGACACGACAAATGGACTAGATCGTGTTACTCCCAATCGCAGCTAGCGGTCCATTCTAATGCGACGGGCAGTCATTGCCCAGGCCTAGGGCCCATGAGGGCATTTGTTCCTCATGTCGCGGAAATGGAGCTTTTGGGGCAGGTAGTGTATTCTTATATATGAGATTTCCCATATTTGGAATTACAGATATGTATCCCTATTTGCATGGAGATACAGACGGTAACGGGATGGAGGTAAGTCCATGAGCAAGCGGGTTGTCATAATCGGGGGAGTAGCCGGGGGAGCAAGCGCGGCGGCTCGGCTTCGCAGGCTAGACGAGTCGGCTGAAATCATCATGGTGGAACGAGACTCCTACATCTCCTTCGCCAACTGCGGGCTCCCGTACCATATTGGCGGACGGATTAAGGAGCGCGAGCGCCTGCTCGTTCAGACTCCCGAGGCCATGCGGAACAGGTTCAATATCGACGTGCGCGTCAGGCACGAGGCTGCCGCCATCCATCGAGACTCCAAGACCGTGTCAATAAAAGACCTGGACAAAGGCACAACTTACGCCCTTGAGTACGACTGCCTGGTCCTTTCCCCGGGCGCCACAGCGATTAAGCCCCGAATCCAAGGACTGGACGGCGACGATGTGTTTGTCTTGAGAAACATCCCCGATACCGATATGATGCGAGACTACATTGAGCGGCGGCGTCCTTCCCACGCGACGGTCATAGGCGGTGGCTTTATTGGAGTGGAGATCGCCGAAAACCTCAGGGAGAAGGGTCTAGAAGTCACCCTGGTGGAAATCGCCGATCAAGTCCTCGGGTTCCTGGATTACGAGATGGCGGCCCTCATCCACGAGGAGTTGGCATCCAAGGGAATTGACCTTCGGCTGAAGGACGGCATCGCCAAAGTCGAACGTGCGGACAGCGAGACGTTTGTGGTTCTTGCCAGCGGCGCACGAGTGAAGACGGAGATGATCGCGCTGGGGCTGGGAGTGCGCCCGGACTCACGCTTGGCCAAAGAAGCAGGCCTTGAGACGGCGGCTAACGGCGCTATCATCGTCGATGACCAGATGCGGACCTCGGACCCCAGCATTCTCGCCGTGGGAGACGCGGTCCAAATCCGCCACTTCGTAACCGGGGAGCCCGCGCATATCCCTCTGGCCGGACCCGCGAACAAGCAGGGGCGCATCGCCGCTGACGTCATTTGCGGTTTGGATAGCCGCTACAGAGGCACGCAGGGCACTTCGGTGGTCAAGGTGTTTGACCTCGCGGCGGCATCCACCGGCATGAACGAGAAGACGCTGAAGCGTATGGGCCGCGAGCATCATGCAATTCACATTCATCCCAGCTCCCATGCGGGGTACTATCCCGGTTCAACCCCTCTGGCCCTGAAGCTGCTATTCGCCCCGGATGGGACCATCCTTGGAGCCCAGGGAGTAGGCGCGTCGGGTGTAGACAAGAGGATCGACGTCATCGCGACCGCTATGCGCCTAGGCGGCAAGGTATCGGACTTGGAGAATCTAGAGTTGGCGTACGCCCCTCCCTACTCCTCGGCTAAAGACCCGGTAAACATGGCTGGATATGTCGCTGGAAACGTCCTCGCGGGTAGGGTCAATGTCGCGCATTGGTATGAGATCGAGGGACTAGACCGCGAGAAGACCGTAGTGCTGGATGTCCGCGAACCGGTCGAGCGCGAGATGGGCTCCATCGAGGGTTCAATCAACATCCCGGTCGACCAGCTGAGAGGCCGGTTAGGCGAACTTCCAAGGGATAAGGAGATCATCGTCTCTTGCTACGTCGGCCTTCGGGCCTATTACGCGGCTAGGATCCTGATGCAAAATGGGTTCGCTCGAGTCCGAAACCTAAGCGGCGGATGGAGGACGTATAGGGCTGCCACAGCAAGAAAATGAACGGTTCCGCCATGGCGGGACCCGTCCGACAGTCGGCCTCAATCTCAGACCGGTCGAATCCTTACTCGATAGTGGTTACAGGAGACTCACCTGTTGGACCTTGCCCGTCGGCGCCCCGAAGAACTGCGAGCCCAGTCTCTCGAAATGAGCGGGATCGCCGCTGGTGTAGAAGTTATAGGTCGGAGCGGGTTCCGATGGTCTTGGTTCGTCGGACCAGACATCGAAGCCACGTTCCGCCAAGATCGCTATGGCCTGCTTCACCGTTTCCACCGCTGGGTCAACGAAGGTTACCCCTTCGGGAACGTGCCGCTTGATGGTATCCACAAGGAGCGGATAGTGAGTGCAAGCCAGCACCAACGTATCTATTCCCGAGCCCTTATAGACCGACAGATACTCCTTCGCGTCTCTGTCCATCTCAGGCGATTCGGCTTTGCCGGCTTCCACTAGGGGACAAAAAGACGGGCACGCTTTCCCGATAACAGAGATCTCCGGATTAGCCTGCTGGATGGCCTTCTTGTGCGCCTCGCTCTCGATGGTGAACTGGGTCGCTATGACGCCCACCTTGCCGTTTCGCGTAGTCGCGGTGGCAGCTTCGACGCCGGGGCTGATGACTCCAATGACGGGGAAAGGATACACGCCGGACAACTCATCGAGGGCGGCCGCGGTAGCCGTGTTACAGGCGATGATGAGGATGTCCACGTTCTTGGTGGCCAAGAAGTCCACGCACTGGCGAGTCATGCGGGCTATCTCCTCACGAGTCCGGGGCCCGTAAGGCGCCCGCCCGTTATCTCCGTAATACTCGATGTTTGCTCGAGGCATCTGCCGGCGCACCTCCCGCGCCACCGTCAACCCCCCGAAACCCGAGTCAAAGAGACCGACTGTTGTAGTCGAAGTTGTTGTCATAGAAGTGCCCTCCTAGCCATCCATATGCGTTCCGTATGTCCTCGCGCACGTGTGTCTCTGCGCCCGTGTATCTGCGCTAGCGCATATCTGCGTGCCCCGGGTACATGCGTGCCTGTGCGTCATTTCGAGTCCCACTAGGCGAAGTGTTCGAGAAAGGGGGAACAAATCCTGCTTCGCGTGCCCAGGAGAACTCAGCTGAGAGGGTCAGGGCTTGCGGGCTCTTCACGAACGCGATATCATTTTGATAGCACATAGATACCATCATTGTCCGCTATAGGAGGGAATTGGAGTGAAAGAAAGATACTCCGAGGAAATCGAACTCAAGGCTGCCAACGGAATGCCCATGCTTATACTCAGCATCATCCTTGTGCTCGTGGATATCGCCGTAATCATCGCCGGAGCAGCGACCTTAGCGCGCGGCACCTATCCGGTACTGGGAGGCATCATGCTCGGCATCGGCCTCCTCTACTTTTTGGTATGTTGGATTCCGTTCCTCGGGCTCAAAGCCTTGAAGCCCCAGGAAGCCCTCGTGCTCACGCTGTTCGGAAAATACATCGGCACCCTCAAAGGAGAGGGTTTCTTCTACGTCAACCCGTTCGTCTCCGCTGTCAACCCGGCAACAGGCGCGGGAACTGCCACCGCGACCGAGGATGAGAACCCTATAGCCCCCACAGCTAAACGGCAAACCACCGCCACCGCCGCGCTCCTAAGGAAAACCATCTCCCTTAAGGCCATGACCCTAAACAACAACAAACAGAAGGTCAATGATGAGTTGGGAAACCCTGTCGAGATCGGCGTCGTCGTGATATGGCGTGTCGTGAATACGGCCAAAGCGGTCTTCAACGTGGACAACTACAAGGCCTTCCTCTCTATTCAGTGTGACGCGGCGCTTAGAAACATCGCGAGGCTGTACCCCTATGACGTTGAGGAAGACGGGGAAATGAGCCTCCGCGGAAGCAGCCGGGAGGTTGCTCAGAAGCTCAAGGATGAGATTCAGTCCAGGGTGGAGATCGCGGGGCTCGAGATACTGGAAGCCAGGATCACTCACCTCGCTTACGCCCCAGAAATCGCCGCTGCCATGCTTCAGAGACAGCAGGCCTCCGCCATCATTGCCGCAAGAAAGATGATCGTGGATGGCGCGGTAGGCATGGTCGAGATGGCTCTCAGCAAACTTGCCGAGAACAACGTTGTGGAGCTCGATGAAGAGAGAAAGGCTGCCATGGTAAGCAATCTTCTAGTTGTGCTCTGCGGCAACAGGGACCCTCAGCCTGTAGTCAACAGCGGATCCATCTACTAGGTCGGTAGAAATGAACAAAATGACTGGCCCGACAGACAAAAGGCCGGATAAGGATACGACGGTGGATGGGGACGGGAAGCCAACAGGGGACGCGATGGCAACCGGGAACGCCAAGCCGGACAAAGACAAGAAGCAGATGCTGCTGCGCTTGTCACCGACCTTGTGGCGAGAACTGGCGGCCTGGGCGGAAGACGACTTCCGCTCGATCAACGGTCAGATCGAGTACTTGTTGACTGAGGCGGTGAGGCGGAGGAAGAAGCCTGTCTGACAAGTCTCGGTCTGGGTGCGGGTCCGAAGACTGATCTGGGGATAGGGACAGAGCACCGTAGGGAAACGTCAAATCAGCCGGGGTCCCGAGTCGCAGAGGCTCGACATCTACCATCGGCCCCGGCTGTCACCTCCTTGGGCGACTTTACATAACATGGTCTGAGACGCGTATGCGCGCTTGTCGTAGTCTTGTGCTCGAAAGGAGGTCGCTCGGATGGCCGGTGTCGGCGGTGTTGGCAGCGGTTGCGGCAGCGGATGTGGAGGTTCCAATTGGGCCTTCATCCTGTTCCTAATTCTGATCCTCTTGATCCTGGGTTTCATGTGCTTCTGCTTTTAGGCAATCCAGGAGCAGCGAATCCACCCGTCCATACAACCCATGCGGGGACTCCGCAAGGGTCCTCGCATGCCCCCATAAGGAGACGGCATCGAGGCTCCTAGTCGTCGGCTTTCTAGCCTCAAGGAAAGGACGCCAAGGCAAGTTCAGTCTGGTTTGGCGACGGTAGACCCAGGCCGTTGAACTGAATCGGGCTCTTCTGTTCATGTTGTGCCTTTGCAACCCAGTCAACTGCGGAGGTCGTAGTCTCAGTCCCTAGGGACAAGTTCACGCTCAGCGTCTCTTGTACGCGAGTGCCGACCCAAAACCACATGACGTAGCGTGACACTGACCTTTTTGCTTTGCATTGAAGTCGTTATTTCCGGTTCCCTATAACCACACTTCTCACATATATAGACTCCAAAGTGACTGTTGTAATAAGATAGTTTTCCGCACTTAGAGCACAACTTCATAACAAGGCATCCCCCTTGAACTTGAAATATCCGTTGAAGGTCACACCTTCAAATGGTACTTGGTCGACCTTGGCCTTTGTTAGGATCTCCTTCGCTTCTTTCATAGGATACGGTTCTAGGTATATAACACGGCTTATGCCTATTTGGGCAATCTTGTTGCAGAGATTGCATGGATAGCCAGTTACGTACAAGTCGGTTCCCTCAGGGGAACTGGACCGCCCGATGGCCCCTAAGTATGCTTTCTTCACCTGAACAGACGACAGTAGTCCAGCACCTTTAGGCTTTTCCGATTGAGTACACCAAGAGCCATACGTTGAGCCTCGTCAGCTACTATACGCAGGTCCAGTGCACTCTACTTCTTCCCTACCGCACCAATCCTCTATAACACTCGTTATATATCCCTACAACCAGCTAACCCCTTAGGAACCTCATTAAAACCGGAGCTTATCACATAACCTTTGCCGTGATCGACTATTGCACGCGCCGACTCTCCGTTTCAGACAACTAGACCGCATGCTAATCGATAGGCCGCCACCACCGAGGCCTCGTATTCCATGGGCCGAAGGGTTCGATGCCCTCGACCGGAGTCGATAGCTTTGTCACCTTTTCCTTCAAGAACTTCCGGCACTATACTTCTCCTCCCCGTCTTGCGACTCGAAGGCTCGCCTCTGGAGTTCTCCGAACGTCGTTCAGTTACCTTCAGTTCACTTTGTAACATTTGTCGGCAATTGGTCGGTCGCATGGGGACAATATTGCAGGAAGACGTATGCGTACAACGAGGTTTAGTTAGGACGGGTGGAAAAGCCATCGTCAAGTCGCCGAAGGCGCAGCGACAGCCTATACCTTTGGAGTCCGCAGCGCTTCAGTGCTCGCGAACAGTGGCTCTCCGAAACGCAGGAATTCAGAACGAGGACGGGCGACATCTGACAGCAAAAGATGATTCGGGGGTTGTGCTGGTGGGCCATAAAGGACTCGAACCTTTAACCCTCCGATTAAGAGTCGGATGCTCTACCATTGAGCTAATGGCCCACTTTGTTGGTAGCGGCGACTGGATTCGAACCAGTGACACTACGGGTATGAACCGTATGCTCTGACCAACTGAGCTACGCCGCCACAACAGACATTCTTGATTATACCAAAGGAAAGGCCATCGTCAACAGGGATTGACCTCCATTACCGCAGGAGAGTGGCAGCAAGTCAGGTCCGCAAAGGACTATCCTAAACGCCGTCACCGGACAAGACGTCCGGCTTTATCGGGGACGCTACGACAACTGCTCCATCAGCGTGTTCCACGGCAGCACCGACTCCGGCTTCACTATTGTGAAGGAAAACGATACCGCGCATCTGATGAACGGCTCCTAACTGCCAGTTCGCGCCAGGGTCATACATGGGGCTACTGCAACTCGTGCAGATCCTTGACGATTCTTGGAGAAATCCGCCTATTGAAAAAGGAAATTGCATACCAAAGCTAGAATACAATTGGCAGTAAGCAGTCGGCCCGGAGCACATGCGCAAGCGAAAGGGATTGCTCTAGAGGGACAAGGAGCTCTTTGCCCGTGCTTCGTGGCCTACCGGTTCGCTAACGGGCGCGTGGACCATGCTGAAATATGACCCGGGACCACAATCTAGCTAGGCTATAACTGGCTCAACAAGCAACTCCGCAGCCGCCAGTTCGTCCACCATAGCACACCTGGAGCTTCGTGATCCACTGGATGTTGCCTACGAACACGGTTCGGGAGGTGCGTCATGGCTTTTATTTTGTCGATTTCAGGCAGCACGGTCCTGTCCCAATCGAAACGGCTTCCGGAGCTATTCCAATGGCATACACAAGCAATAGAGATGGGGGACTTGGCATCCCCCAGAGATCTGGACTACATCATCTCCAAGGTCAATAAGTGTTCTCTAGACCTTGGCATTCATACCCCTCTGCTCAAGACCGACGACCGTCATGGCCTGCTGTGGAATTCTTCAACCTCGGCGTGGGACGAACTCCACAGGAATCTGGACTTCGCGGCACAACACAATCTGGCGTATGTCCTTGTCCATTTCCCATTCATCTGGGATAAGGCGGGAAGGAACCTGGGAGTTGACGGCGTCCGGACCGCGGTACACCGCCTGAAACGCCTGGAGGAGATGTCGGGCGTCCCTATCGTATGCGAGCCGAAGCTGGGACCCAACAGAGATCCCGCTGCATTCATGCTGCTCTGGACGATCGGACGCCAAGAGCTCCGCGAATGGGATGTCTCGTTCGCGTTGGATGTCGGAGATATCTACCTCGCGTGTCAGAAGTTGCGAGGCTCTTGGGAGCGCCTGTTCGGTCACCTCGCTCCCTGGTGCAAGGTGATCCACCTTCACAACGTCTGGGCGGGCGGAAGACGTTACTACTGGACACCGGTATCGGCGCGCGGGAATGTCCCGGTGGAGCAGATGCTAGCCTATCTGGACAGCGAGAGCAAAGACATCTATGCGGTGTTGGAGCATACCCCGCACCGCTCAGGAAGCAAGGAGGAGGTCGGCAAGGGTATCAACTGGCTGCTTCAACACGCTGGACCTTGGAAAGACCGGGAAGGCTACGACACCTGGGACGGGAAGTATTGTCAGGTCACGTGACGCCCCATCGGCGGCCTACGTCCCTCCCATGTCTTTGTCCACCGGATACCACTTCGTCCAAGGACCCAGCATCTCGTCATAAAACCAGCAGCCTCTTCGCACGGGAATTCGGTCTGCCTTGGCGGGGTTGACGCTTAGCGCCACAGAAAGAGACTGACGCAGGGCATCTCTCTCCGGTATGCTTTCCGCATAGCCCATGAGCAGGTAATCGAGGTCGGCCTTCGGGTATCCCTCCTCAGGGACTCCGCTTCGAATTACGGGAATGGGTTCCTTAGATACCTTTATCACCGCGCCTGTCTGACGAGCGACAGTCTCCGCGACCTCCCCCAATTCAAACCAGTCCATTACGCGATGAAGGATTTCAGATGATCCCCACACTTCCACTTTCCAGCAGTTCACGCATGGAGCAATGGGACTCCTCCATGAGGACACAGCTTCTCTACACTCGGCGCACTTGGAAAGCCAATCGGGTGCATCGGCTGTCCCGAATTGGACCCACACTTCATCTTCATTGACCAGGATTTGCCTGGCAGGAGCCTTTTCGCCGTATGCCGGATCAAAGGGCGCCGCACCCGATTGGACCTGACGGGTATGTGTCTGCTTGACCGTCGGCAATGGGGGCTGCCTGGGTTCCGCATGCTTAGGCCCAGCTTCAGGTTGCCTGACTTCATGCTGCCTGACTTCAGACTGCCTTGTCCTGCGGAAACGGCAAACCATAACGCATCACCTAAGAGAAACATATGAGAGAGTGGGGGCAATAGAGAACGGCCGGACACAAGATAGCCGCCGCGCGTTACGGCTTCTGAATGCCCAACAAGTCTTCACCCATGCGGGACACGAACTTATAGGAGTCGTAGACGCCCTGGTTGTAGAAGTAAGGCGCCAGCTTCTCCGAAAAGAAGTCCAGGACAAGGATAGCAGCTAAGTCCCCTAAGTCCTCGTCGCGTTCTTCCAGGAACCACTTTCTTATCTGCTGAACCATCTCATCCCGCTTCT
Source organism: Bacillota bacterium (assembly GCA_040766225.1). Taxonomy (GTDB): domain Bacteria; phylum Bacillota; class Sulfobacillia; order Fermentithermobacillales; family Fermentithermobacillaceae; genus DULO01. The sequence goes on from JAXGQX010000003.1 coordinate 103,478, forward strand.
CTTTGCTGAACTGGAACTGGGAATCCATTTGTTTCACCAACTCTCGAAAGTAGTAGGCCTAACACAGGCCCCTGCCCTCCGTCCTCCCCAAACGGATCATGTCGCCGGCATGCGTCCAGGAGGTCGCCCAAAGGTGTTCCTCAACAAGGAGCGTCATACCTCCAAGGTTTGGTCTTCGCCTGCTCGAACTCCGGTAGGAACCGATACCCCTTCCTAGCAGTCCGAAGTATGTGGTAGTTTGAGTTAGGGAGAGGGGGTCGTTCTTATGCGAGGTTCATCCGTGCGAGACTCAAGCGGGGGCAGAAAAGCCCTCATGACCGCGTTAATCGCCGTACTATGCCTGACTCTACTTGCCTCCTGCGGGCCAAAAGAACCTGATTGGACCGAGGGGTTCGTTCTCGATCCACATGTGGTCAAGACCTATCAGAGCGAAGACTGGGTCTGGACCGGCGACCCCGCCAAGGCAATTTCGCCTGATGGGAAATGGCTGCTCTTGGCCCAATACGGAATGTCAAAGAGAGTCTTGGCGGTGCCTCTCTCGATAACGGAAGCCGATGGAAGTGAGGCCAACCAAGACAGGAATCAGGTGGTGACGCTCACTGACAACGCCATCGAGTTTGAGTCTGATGGCGACAGCGTTCAGTACCTACCTGTTGGTTGGTTGTCAGAAAGCCGGTGCGTTTTCCTCGCGGAAGGCTTCCATGGCGAGGGCCCTCACCGGGGAAAAGCCGGGGTATCGGTCCTCTCAGGAAACGTGGCGGATGGGACGGTTGAAGAAGTCTCCTTTGTTCCAGTTCCGGAAGGGCAACTGCGTGAAGCAAGCATTTTCCCCGCCTCTAGTAGGTTAGTCCTCGACCTGATGGGGTCCGTGTGGACTGTTGACCTGGCTACAGGTGAGGCCAAAGCCTTGAGGGAGATGGACTCCCCTGACTACGAAGGGCTTTTCATCCCGAGGATTTCGCCAGACGGCAGCAAGTGTATGTACAAGTCCGCCGTGAACGGCAAGAGCGGATTGTACTTGCTGGACCTGGAAACGGGCGAGGAGAAGACGCTGGCGATAGACGACGACGTGCTGCACCTCTACCCGGCGTGGTCCCCTGACGGACGTCTCATCGCTACCTACACCGTGGCAAGAAGGCCATCAGCCACCGGGTACGACTGGTGGAATTATCAGGTCTACCCCGGCGACGATGCGCCTATGCCCTGGGGAACAGCTATCCGCGTTTTGGACGTGCAGGAAACCTGGTCAAGGAGCATTCTGTGAGTAATAAGATACTTGGGCTTTTCAAGTGGTCTCCGGATTCAAAGTCCCTGGCTTTCGTGGCTGCGCCGAAAATACCCGCACCGGATATTGACGGGAACTGGGAAGTCGCGATGCCCTGTGCCGACAGCGTGATGGTCTCGCCTGTAGATTCACAAGGGCCCGCCGCAAAGATTGCGGATATTGAGGAAACGGCCAAGGCCGCTGCTCCGGAATATCAGAGCGTGTCCGTTGTCGGGTTTGACCCCGAATCCAGGGGTGTGTTCTATGAGACCATGGTGGAAGATGTATGTTGGATTTGGTACGGCGCAAAAGGCCAGACAGGGATACAGTCTGCTCCTGACAAACCCATTATTGTCGCCGAGGGCCCCTGGCACCATGCGCCTAGCGTTCCCTCGTTCAAGGATCAGGGCAGGAACCTGGTCGCCGTGATTGCGGGGCGCGGGCCTGAACTGAGCTTGTACTTGGCCGGACCTACGGCGATCCTGAACGTGGCCAGCTGGGAGGGCATTACCAGTCTCATCGTGGCTTATGATGAGAAGACACTGGTCGTGAACACTTTTGCAGATACCGTGTACCGGCTTTCGGTCTACGAGATGCATTCGGCAGCTGAAGGTGCTGTAGGATGCCGGGTGACACAATATGCCAATGCAGTTGCTGCTCCCGCATAGCGGCAACTGCCCTACCTACTCGTGCCGAGCAGCAACCACAGATGGCCTAGCCTAGGACAATATTGCTACAAAGGCGTAGTATTGAGTGATGTGAGTTCTAGGGGGAATCAACGTGAAGCAAAGGCGAAGAATCACCAGCATTAAGCCGGGACGCGCTCCATCTTTCATGGGTGGAATCGGTTCCGTCATCGCGATCATCTTCGGCATATTCTGGACCGCCATGGCATTCTCGATAACGAGGCACACGCCGTTCGGCGGCATCATCGGCATTTTCCCTCTGTTCGGCGTCCTGTTCATCATCATGGGAGTCATCAACGCGGTATACAGCTTTCGACAAGCCACGCAGAAGAACCGTTACTCCGTCTTGGATATCACCGACTCAGAAAGCGAACCCGACCCCCTAAACGAGCGGTTCGGCCCTAGGCTGGACGAGCAGCCGTTTGAAGACGAACCGGGTGCGCACGGGGCCCCGGATTCGGGGGAGGATGACGCTATGGCTCACGACCACCCGCTCCGGTTCTGCCCGTATTGCGGGGACGACGTAGGCCAAGACTTCCGGTTCTGCCCATCGTGCGGGAAGGAGCTACCGGAGTAGAGTAATCTACCATGATTCGCTAATCCCACCAAAAAGCTCCGCCAAAATCCGATGGACTGGCAGGAATTGGCATTAATGCGTCGAATCTCCTTGAATTAGGAGGTGTTACCTATTCGTACCAACGGGTTTAGGTACGTTGAGGACCCAAAGATCATTCGAGCGGGGACCTACGTTCCCAAGGACGGTTCAAAACCAGGTGACCGGATTAGGGTTTTCTGGGACGAAGTCGACGCGATACACCGCATGATGGCTCGCGGGTGGTCCCGTCATCTTCCCATTGAACTCGGCGCCATGTTCTTCGTCGTCGCCATGCAGGCTCACAGCGGTATTACGGGAGACCTCATGTGGTTCAACATCAGAGAGCTGTTCCCGAAAGTTGTGGCTGAAGGCTTTCCCGGTTTCACCAAAGAAAAGCGGGTTGAAGTAGCGGAGCGATTTGCGCGGGAATACGGCAAACCTCACGCGACAACCGTTGAAGGGGCCATCGAGGACCTGATTGACTTGGGCTTACTTGAGCGTTACCAAGGCAAAGGCGAAGGACTGCGCGTCCCGGTTACCCTACCTTCGCCTGACAAACGACTGACCCTAACCGAGAGTGAACTGAAGTTGCTTCGGGAAAGACAGAAACTTGGCTAGATCACAAGGCCGTCCTCCTCCTGCCTAGTCTCCTTCTGAGGAGCAATCCGACGGCCAATCCTGCGCACGCCCAAGGAAGCGCGGACTTCACCACGTCACCGACGGTGGTTGGATCCAATGCCGCAAGTATGCGGAGGTTCTGACTAGGCAGCTCGTCAAAGTGCGCTACGTACGTGTCGCCTTGGCGTTGAAATCCATCCAGGGAACTCTCGATGCTGATTTGACGCGGTACGTGAATCGTGACGGTCAGGTCAGCGAAGTCCTTCCAATATCGGGCCGGCTCCAGGAAGTAGTAAAACTCCGCGGTCGGGTTCACGTATGAGTAACCCTTGCGGTCCTTGATTACGGCGGCCTTCTCGGAATAGGCCACCTCAAGGGTGCGCGTGCTCCCGGCCGCGAAATCTAGCTGGAACAGGTACATTTCCAGGTCATAGCCCGCATTTGTGTCGCGGGTTCTCTCACCGGTGCCTGCAAAGCGCAAGATCTCCTCAAAGGTAGGTTCCCAGACGCCATATTCGACCCACGACCCGACGTTGTCCCAGTGCCTGGCTAACAGATCGCCTACGTAGACTTCTTTTCCAGTGATGTTCCACGGCATCGTCTCGGACCCAAGGACGTCAACTTCTTTGCCGTCAACGCGAATCTGGGCCTTGGTGGATGGGTTGTTAGCCACAAATGCCACCATGGTTGAAACGTCCTCGTTCGAGGTGTTATGCATCGCATAGGTAGCTATTATGTCGGCGTAAGCCTCTTCCTCGCCCGACACCTTTATGTCATATACCAGGTCTTCTGAGACTATCTGGATGAACTCATGCTTAACCGGCAGGAAGAACACTGCGTCGCCGTCCTCTACGGATTTCGGAGGTCCGGCGTTGGCGTAGGCGGTAGCGGCGAAGAGACCCGGGAGGACAATCATGCCCAGAATAAGAGCAAGCGTCAACCGTCTACGCATCGGAAAAACCCCTTTCGCTTGTCGTGCCGGCTCGCGTTGGCCCGGTCGCGTTAGGGCTGTTGGACTCCCGCCGCGGCTCTTTTGGTCCACGTCGAACAATTCCGCACAATCCCTCAGGAGTTTACATAACCTATTGACGATAACCATATGCCGCAACTAATCCATTGGAGGTTGAAACCCATGGACGATCTGAAAACAACAGGCATCTTCGGCAGAGTCTCGGACCGCAAGAGAATCCTAGCGGAAATCAGGTTTTGGGTGAGGATCATGAAGGAGCATTCCCTCTTCATTCAGCTTGGCCTGCCCTGTAACCGACCGGACCTTATCGCGGAGGCCGGAAGATTCTACGACTTGTTCCAGGCCCTTCAGGACCAGGTGGAGTGCGTCCCGGCGGTGGATCAGGCTCTGCTGGCTGAACTTGTGAGGGCGGTGGAAGCCCTGATCGCGTTCAAACATGCTCTCACCAGGTTGCTCGTTCAGTGCGATTTACCCGGAGCGAACCTCTATCCACTGCTACTGGCCCATATCACGCGCGAGGCGGTTCATTTCCTCGAGTTCCTTCGAGGAATCGCCATAGCCTCGGACCCACTGGTCGCTATCCTTGCGGAGCAATCGTTTTGGCTACGTCAGATGAAGGAGCACATCGAGTTCATCATCGGACTACTAGACCCCTCAGAGAGGGAGTTGTTGGCCCAAGCTCACGCGACTCGAGTGGAGTTCTCGAACCTACTGGAAACCGCCCGGGATCTGGAGTCAATGGCTCTAGCCCACCCTGAAACCTTCAACGCGGTCATTCAGTTTACGGAGACGTTAGTTAAGAGAGTCACTGAACTACGGAATTTCAAGGCCACCGCTTACGAGTTAGCGGTTCTCTGCAGGCTCTTGAGCGCGCTACCGACGCCCCTCTTGCTCGACCATGTCCGACGAGAGGCTGACAAGTTCCTCGAGGAACTCTGCGAGATGCTAAGGGATCTGAAACGCTGGGAGGGCTGCCCGCGTCAGGGGCAATAGTGAACGAAGAACACGATATCCAGGCAGGGCTAGGGGGCGGCTGCCCCCTCCGAGCTAGTGTGTACCATCGTTATCATCGATTGGGACCGGATAGCGGGGGGCGGCTTGCCGGTCGTCATCGCTTCCCGTCGGTATACCGACAATATCTGCTCGGCGTAGTCTCGCATGCTATCTCGCAGGGCTTCAGGTTCAAGGACTTCCACGGCTCTCCCGAGGCCCAAGAGCAGGCGGCGGGCCGCCTCTAGGGACTCAAACCCGACCTGGACGAGAACGCTTGCCGCTCTAAGGCTGACGCGGCCGCCCTGCAAAGCGTCGCCGTCGTGCCCGACCTCTGTATGGACAGGCGTATCTGCCTGGTTTTCGCTAGCAAGCAACTGCATAGTGCCGGCCGCAGGCCCCAAGTGAAGAGAGAGAGTACCCACCAAGTCGGAGCTCGTCCGGAGCCGGACCAAGTACAAAGCCTGACTCCTCTCATGTTCCGCGCAGTAATCCTTCCAGAAACGGGCCAGATCAAAGCCATCTGGCCGGTCAAACCTCTCGTCTGTCAGGATCACTTCTGAGAGCTGAGATACACGGTAGACCCGAATCTTGCCGTTCAACCCCGCGACCAAGTGCCAAACTCCCCCTTTCGCCACCAAGCCGTATGGGTCGAGACGTAGGGGGATTTCGAACCGGTGCATCATCTCGCACCGGCACTGGATCGTCCGATCCCTCCACACCGCGTCGCGCAGAGCTGTCAATTGAGGGACACATTCGTCCCTGTTGAACCACCATGAGGAGTCAACATGCACACGTTGCTTTACCTCATCTTCGCCGGCCCGCCTTCTTGCGGGGAGCGCGGCCGAAAGTTTGAGCAAGGCGCCCCGCAAGTCCTTTTCGACCCCCAACTGCGCCAGGGGATCGGGGATGCTCAACATGAACAGCGCTCTCGTTTCATCTTCGCTCAACCCGGTTAGGTCGGTTCGGTAGGAGTCCATGAGGCCAATGCCCCCACCCGGCCCTGATTCGGCATAGATGGGAACTCCGGTCATGCTTAGCGCCTCTATGTCCCTGTACACGGTACGAACCGAGACGCCGAGTTCGGAGGCGACGTCCGCCGCGGTCATTCTCCCCCGCGACTGAAGAAGCATTAGGAACGAGAGTAGACGGTCCGCACGCATATTTCCTCCACCCCGCGAGTCAGACATTCATCGTTATTCAACGCGATCAGTAGTTCCGTGAGATCACTGGAGTGTACCATATTCACTGACACAAGATGTCAGGAATTGAAGATACGATTATCACAGATGAGAACGAAAGGAGTCGGTCGTTTTGCAGAGAGCGCAGGAAGCCAGTCTTCAGTTGGTCACTCTCCCCCGGATGAAGGTAGCGTCGGCCAGAGGATTCGGGGCCAGCCCGGAACCCATAGCATGGGAAAAGATCTTGAAGTGGGCGAAGGACAACGGCATTTCGACGGAGCAGGGGCAAGCGCGGTTCTTCGGCTTCAACAATCCGAACCCGTCGGCCGGGACCTCGAACTACGGCTATGAGCAGTGGGTGACCGTTTCACAGGACGTGAAAGGAAGCTCGGAAGTCCAGGTGAAGGAATTCGCCGGTGGGCTCTACGCCGTGGCCAGGTGTACGCTGGGGAACATAGGAGAGGCGTGGCAGTCACTTGTCGCGTCAGTTGAGCAAAGCAGCTACGAGATAGGCAGCGGGCAGTGCCTGGAGGAATGCCTGAGTTCTGCTCGCCGATTCCCGAACGCGGTTTGACCTGTATCTGCCTGTAAACAATTAACGACGGGCCGATAGCGAATGACGGTGTCGACCCCCGGCACTCGCGTTCAGCGGGTATCGGGGGTCACCACTTCAGGTCTTTGCGTCACTCTTCGTATGCCCTCACATGGGCTTCTTGTTCTCGTTGAGACGCCCCACGATCTGCTGGAGTCTCCTCGATCTGGTGGTCTCCGTTTTCGCGTCAAGATAGTGCGCCGTATACGTCCTTCTCACAGACAAAGACATCTTCTGAAAGTTGGTTAGCGCAGGCTCGTGACCTTTCAGCGCTTCGGTCAGCATGTCAATCTGTTCGTCAGATATTGGGCTAGCTTTGGGAGCGTCCCAGGTGCCGGCCTTCTTGGCCTGCTCGATCGCCGCCAAACCGGGTTCAGCAATGCGGCCCTCCTCGATGAGCTTGGCTGCGAGTCCACGGTTCTTCTCTGACCACAAGCTTCCCTTTCGCCTGGGAGTGAACCGCTTGAGGTAGCAGTTCTCGTCTATGCTCTTGAGCTGGCCATCGATCCATCCGAAGCACAGAGCCTCTTCCAACGCTTCATCGGCCTTCAGGGTCTTTACAGCCGGGGTCTTTCCGAACACGAGCCACACGCCTTGATTGTCATTGTGGTGTTCAGTGAGCCATTGCCTAAACTCATCAGGATTTGAGAATCGGAGTCCTTCGTCCATTCCATAACCCCCTGTCGTTCCAGAACGCTGTGAGAATCGACCCCACGGCTCTCGAAGCACGCGCTTCGGCGAAAGGGTTTTCGCTCTGACATCCTGAATTTCCCTCTGCCATGGTACTATCTCCACGCAAAACGCTCAATTTTGGTCAAGAACAGAACCTTGTGCCCACGGTATCCTATCTTCGCGGAAGGAGGAAGCGCTTTGCGAGAACAGGTTGAGGCGGTACAGCGGATGCAGACATACATCGAGTCTCATCTTCGGGATGAGATCACACTGAACAATCTCGCCAATGTCGCGGGATACGTCCCCGAACACGCCTGCAGGCTGTTCAAGAAGTACGCGGGTCTGAGCCCGCTCGAGTACGTCCGTGCTCGCCGGCTGTCCCAGGCGGCCCTGGAGCTTCGGGACGCTCGTAAGCGGGTGCTGGATGTAGCGCTGGAATACGCCTTCGGGTCACACGAAGGTTTCACCCGCGCATTCTCCGGCGAGTTCGGGATCTCCCCGAACAGATACCGTCAGACCGCTCCGCCGCTCCGGCTGTTCCTGCCGCGAAGCGCTTACCACACCCATCTGCGAAATACGAAAGGAGACGATTCCGTGGACAAAGTGCAGACAGTCTTCACCCAGGTGATCAAGAGACCGGCGCGCAAGTTCATCCTCCAGCGCGGTAAGAGCGCCGAGGACTACATGGAGTACTGCGGAGAAGTGGGCTGCGACGTGTGGGGAGTCCTGGAAAGCCTGAAGGGCGCGCTGTACGAGCCCATCGGTGCCTGGCTGCCCAAGAAGCTGCGCAAGCCGGGAACGTCTGAGTACGTGCAGGGTGTGGAAGTACCGCTCGACTACAACGGACCCGTCCCGGACGGAATGGAGATCATCGATCTCGAACCGTGCCACATGATGGTCTTTCAGGGACCTCAGTATCCCGAAGAGAAGATGGGGGAAGCCATCAACGCGGTCTGGAAGGCGATTGACCAGTTTGACCCCACTCTTTACGGCTGGCAGTGGGCGGATGAGGATGCTCCGCGATACCAGCTGGCTCCCATCGGGGAGCGGGGGTATATCGAGGCGAGACCGGTTAAAGAGATACACCGGTAATATCTTGGACTGAAGGATCACCTTCGCTGATCGTGATCCTTGTCTGGGAACCACTTCAAACCCCATCCTCTACCCGGAGGACGGGGTTTCTCTCTGAGGGCACACGGCTCAGCCCTTGATGAGTCAAGAGACGGAGTGTAGAGTTAGACAGTCAGCAGATCGTCGGGAGGCGAAGAAAGTGCCCGAATCAGGTCAAGTGAACAGAGACTGCGCAGTCTCGTTGCGCGAAGTGACCCACGCCACGCTGCGCAAGATCACCGCTCTGCAGGTGTCCGAGTATCAGAATCGGTTTGTGGCCCCGAACGCACTATCCATAGCCGAGGCCTACTTCGAGCGGGATCACGCGTGGTTCAGAGGGATCTACGCGGACGACACACCCGTCGGTTTCGTCATGGTCTACGACGATCCTGTCAAACCCGAGTACTTCATCTGGCGGTTCATGATCGACCAGCGTTATCAGGGAATGGGCTTCGGCCGCAGAGCGATGGAGCTCGTCCTCCAACATATTGTGAGCAGGCCCAACGCGAAGGAAGTTCGTCTCAGCTATCACCGCGACGACGGCGGACCGGAGGGCTTCTATAGGAAGATGGGTTTTGAGAACACCGGCGAGATGTGGGACGATGAGCACGTCATGGTGCTCCGCCTTACGCCGCAGTAGGCGCTGGGTAGCGGTGCGATCACACGGGAGCAACGTACCTTACGTACGGTCTGCTATGGTGGGGGCCCTTATTCGTCATCTCGGGAGCCAGTTGCGCAGGCAAGTCGGCCATGTGCGAGGTCCTCTTTCGAAACGAGACAGATTACATCGTCTTGGAAAGAGATCTTCTCTGGAACAGCGCCTGTGACACCCCTGACGACGACTTAAAAGCGCTTAGGCAGACATGGACTTTACGTCTTAGCACGCGCAATTTCTCATCGAATCTAGGATCGTCGTCGAACAATACGCAGTATGGTCGAGACGACCTCATCGAGGGGCATGGTAGTAACTATCTCGTGGCCCGCGACTCGCCTCAAGAGCGGTTCCACCGCCTCAAGATACCCAAGCACTTCGGCAAGCTCCTCCGGTCTTTTCCCGTATGGATTGTTCGTCCTAGTCTTGAGGCGTTCAATCAGCACTCCTGCGGGAGCGCTCAGCAGGATGATGTGGCTAAACCGCGAGTGAAACTTGACCTGGTTCGTCGCGCATCCGCTAACGAACAAGAGATCCCCGTCTTCTTCTGCCAGGAGCTGCTCGACCAGGTCCTCTCGCCAGACCCAATCTAGTTCGTCGTTGTACTCCGACCACGCAGGATGGTCCAGATCGACTGCCTTGTATCCAAGTCCAGACAACCGGCTTATGACACTAGACTTTCCGGTGCCGGACATTCCGGTCAACAATACTCGCTTCACGCGCTCACTCCATTCGCGTCGTTAGCGTTCTGGCGCGAGGCCCCAGATGGACACGGCCATCACTCGTCATGCAGAGCCCGCTCCACAGTCCTTGCGACATAAGCGATGGTTTTTCGGACGTTGTCAAACGTCTCTATATCGTTGATCTGCTCACATGAGAACCATCGTGCGTCGTTGGTCTCGATCCCGTCCGGTGTGAGCGTGTCACCCGTGGCTCTGCATGCGTAGATCATGTCAATGTGGTTGTGACTACCGTCCCTCTCGATGTCTTCAACAAGAACCGCAACGGGAGTCTCTAGCGTCTTAGCGTGTCCACTTGTCAAAGAAAGAGCCTTCCTATTCGGCAGGATCTCTGCCCTGATTCCGGTCTCTTCATAGATCTCTCGGAGCACCGCGATATCCGGCAGTTCGTTCTCCTCGACATGCCCACCGGGGGGCAACCAGACACCCAGCTTCCTATGCTTAATCATCAGCACTTCTCCGCGGCTGTTGAAGACTATGCCTGTGGCGGTAAAGTGCCGACACGGCATCCCTACCTTCCCCTCTTTGCCCGCGCCAGTATTAGCGGGAAGGGCTCGGTGTTCACTCATACCGCTCATCTTCTTCCTCAAGAGAAGACCCAGCGTGAACAGGACCGTCCCAGTGACTACCAGGAAGATTCCCATCCACAGCTGCAGAGGTCCGCTACCGAGCCGGTCGTAGGGCGCGGGCCCACTGATTATCCATAGGTACCTCTCACGGCTAGCGTTAATCCACCACCAAAGCCCCGGCGCCGCAAGGACGAACAAGGCGCCCAGGCCTAGCAACATCGAACTAAGAAGATCCAGAATCGGTAGCTTTCGGTCGGGTAGCGTTCCCATGTAGATGCGGACTATCTCGCGCGCCACCACGAAGGCGCCCACGATTAATGCCAGAAACAACCCGGCCCCCAAGAGGTAACTACCCATGGACAAAGCCCCCTAAACCGGCATTCGCTCTTACTCGACCGGCGCGAACGGCACCGAGTTCCGCCTTTGCCGCTAATCGCTCCTTTGAGGCACATTCTCCGCATAGCCAGGCAATTCTAGGGAATCACAGGTTCTCCTGCCTCAAGCAGCCAGTCATGTGCCTGTGGCGTAGCCACATTAGCACTAACCTTGCATCCTAGCCGCGCAGTTTCCTTTGGGTATCACCTTCCTCCGGCCGAATTGGTCAACTTCAGTCAAGAACCGAACGGTGCGTCCACGGTATTCTATCCCCGCAGAAGGAGACACCCATCTGCGAAATAGGAAAGGAGACGATTCCGTGGACAAAACGCAGATCGAGCCGTGCCACATGATGGTCTTTCAGGGACCTCCCTATCCCGAAGAGAAGATGGGGAAAGCCATCAACGCGGTTTGGGAGGCAATCGATCAGTTCAACCCCACTATTTACGGTTGGCGGTGGGCGGATGAGGATGCTCCGCGATACCAGCTGGCTCCCATCGGCGAGCGGGGGTATATCGAGGCGAGACCGGTTAAGGAAATACGCCGGTAATATCGGGTTTCTGAACACAACAATCTGGTGCCGGGGGCGGGACTCGAACCCGCACGAGCCTCACGACCCAAGGGATTTTAAGTCCCCATTGTCTACCTATTCCAACACCCCGGCACAAACCTATTCTAACTCATTAATCCATCCCAAATAAAGCGAACCCAGCGGATCAACCGCTGGAGTTGTTCATCGAACACTGGCAGTGATCACCGGGTCATATTCACCAACTAACAGTGTGTCATTCAATCGATCCTTGTGGGGCTAGAGCTCTCTGCGAGAACCTCGTCCGCCACGTTTCGCATCAACGTTCTTCTTCAAATCGGCCAGACGCTCGTCGCTTTCCTTCATAAAGCGCTGCAATCTGTCTTCAAAGTTGGCCCTGCTTCTCCTGAAGTCAACCGCAGTTCTAGGCCGGTAGTTGGGGCTGGCCTGCTTGATGCTAAGCCCTATCTTACCCGATGCGTCTACGGACAGCACTTTGACCTGTACTCTGTCGGTTTTCTTCACATACTCGTTGATGTCTTTGACGTATGCGTCGGCGATTTCTGAGATGTGTACCAATCCGGTCTTTCCGTCCGGAAGACTCACAAACGCTCCGAAATTGGTGACTCCTGTTACAACCCCTTCAACGATCGCTCCGACTTCGAGCGCCATACCTCCGCCATTCCTCCTGGGATCTGTTTCTTTGCTCGGGCAAAGTCATTATAGGTTATGCGGATTTTGAGTGTCAAGGATACTGTAATGCCAGAAAACGGCGCATATCTCGGAAGACTTCGCATATCTATCGTCAGAAGGCTTTGTCCGAAGTCATGACGGCGTTGGGAGGGGGAGACAACTTGGACGAGTTCGGAACTGACGAGAGGTCTCACAAGATCGAGATACTGCAGCGAGAGCAGGTCCGCCTACAAGGAGTCATACACGTGGAGAGCTTCGATGAGCAGCAAGTCGTGGTCGAAACCGACCTCGGAATGCTAACGGTAAGCGGCGAGGAGTTCCACATCACCAGCCTTGACCTAGACAAGGGCCAGATGATAATCGAAGGCAATGTCGGGGCCTTGGAGTACTCACATCTGGATAGGGCGAGACTCCGACAGAAAGACAAAGGATTCCTCCAGCGTCTCTTCCGTTAGCATGCGCACACCAGTCGAAGTCCAAATCTGGAGACTGTCGGTCCTCTTCTTGGCGGGGACCGCTGTTAACGTGCTATTCCAAACATACACCGCGTTTCGCGGAGTATTCCGCCCAAGGCGCTTTGGCCGTCATTTCCTGGACATCATCTTCTCTCTTGCGGTACTGGGCACTGCCGCCGCGGTCATTTTCTTGGTAAACTGGGGCGAGCTCCGGCTTTATGTCGCGATATCGCTACTGCTCGGCTTCTGGTTCAGCAATTACCTGGTCGGGGAACTGGTTTACGCCATCGCATATCGAGGCTTTAAACTCGGAAAGAAGGGCGGCCGATGGACCAAAACGAGGGTCATCGCACCGTCGAGCCGCTTCATCGTCCGGACCGGCTCCAAGGCGAAGAGCTGGCTGTTCCCTCCCACTCCACCTGACGAAGACGTCAATGACAGCAAACCACCGGATGATGAGAACGGAGACGGAAATCCGCCTAATGGTGAAGAGGTCGGACCGAACTGCCCAGGGACACGCGACGACGAACCGCGGGACGACAGACCACCCGACGACAAGCCGCACGACGGTGGACCACAGGGCGACTGACTCGTCCCACCCCCTCACCCGCGCCGCACTATCTCAACGTATCCGTCACTGGAGTGACGCATCTCGCGGGATCCGTCAGCCGGCTGACGCTCACAGTACCCGTAGGTCGCAGGCCCCACCTTTTGCCGACTGCCCAAAGAATGACTCTCCGATCTCAAGAAAATCCTTTCCGCATAGAAGGATTTCCTCCGATAGTGTAGAATAGGCTTGTACTAATTCTGTCCACAGATTGTGTACAGTTTGTGGATAACCCGGAGGATATCCTGTGCAAATCGAAATCCGAGGCGCCGAACGACTGAGTTTCCGGGAACGACAAGTAGTCGTCCTGAAGGAAACCGGCTATTCAGCTCAGGATATCGCCACGCGGCTGAACATCAGCCAAGGTTCGGTAGCGACCCTGTATAACCGGGCAAAGACCAAAGGTTATCAGGTCGTCATCGTGATTTCCGGGGATCCGCTTAACCTATACGGCAATAACGAGCCCGAGCTCGAGGAGGAGGATCTCAAATGATGACAAGAGAGCCTAGAAAACGGCGGCCGCTGGTGCCGTTCCTTGGGGTGATCGTCCTCTTTCTGGCCGTGGCAGTCTCGTTTGTCTTGCGCCAGGCCGAGGTAAGTGCCGTAAAGAAGCGCCTGGCAGCTCTAGAGGCTGAGATCGCGCGCTATCAAGCGCATAACGTCACCCTTGAGCAGCAAGTAGAACTCCTGAAAAGTGACGAGTACATAGAGCGAATTGCCAGGGACAAGTTGGGTTTGGTCAGAAACGGAGAGGTTCAGTACATGTTCGTCAACGACAGGTCGCAGTAGAGCCTCAGACCGTCTGCTTATTAGGAATCAGCGACTCCCCATAAATGGGGGCTCCCGTGAAACGGGAGCCCCATCTGTTTCTATCGCCATCGTTCTCAACTAACTCCGCCATATCCGAACGAGCCTGCTTTAGGACCAGCTGGCCCAGTAAGGAGACTCAGCTAGGTCTCCGCGCCGGGCCCTCCACCCGCAACCAACTCGTACATTTCGCCGGCTGTCTTCTTGTCGGCGGCGTCAAGAATCTTCGTGACCCTACATTCCACCTTGCGGGGGCCAAAGGTCAGCTCAAGCACGTCTCCGACCTCAACAGATGTAGAAGACTTGGCGGTACGACCATTCCTCTTCACGTGGCCGCCGTCACAGAGTTCTTGAGCTAGAGTCCGCCTCTTGACGAGCCGGCTCACCTTAAGGAACTTATCCAGTCGCACCGCACTCACGCCTCTCCCATATGTAACGCGGGGCGAGCTCCCTATCTCTCGCCTTCCCCGCCTACGGAACCCTTCAAGCCCCTACCGGGCCTAAAGACCGGGACCTTGGAAGCGGGGATCTGGATGGCCTCGCCGGTCCTGGGGTTTCTGCCTTCCCTGGCCGGTCTCTCACGAGAGAGGAAAGTACCGAAACCGAGGATAGCTACAGTATCGCCCTTCGCGAGCGTGTCCTCCACGACGTCAATCAGAGTGTTGACGACCTTCTCCGTATCCTTCTTCGTCATTCCCGCTTGTTCGGCAACCTTACCTATAAGTTCCGTCTTGTTCAAAGTGACTGCCTCCCTATGTTTCCGAGTTTTCTCCGAATCGCTCCTAATCGTGTCCGCTAAGAAAACCCTCAACGCTAGCCCTTGTCAGGGTTTTCGCGCTCTTTAGCTTTTTCCCATAGCGCGTCGAGATACTCCAAGTCCACGTCCCCGGCGGTCAGATTTCGCTCACCCAGTGCCAGTTCTACCTGCCGGTATCTTCGCGAGAACTTCTCGACGCACCCGAGCAAAGCCGACTCAGCGTCTACCTTCAGGTGCCGTGCCAAATTCACGCACGCATATAGAAGATCGCCCACCTCCCCGGCAATGTCGTCAGGAGAACCCTTCTCCCTAGCCTCAGAAATCTCGGCCAGTTCCTCTTTGACCTTGTCAAACACGGGCTCTACCGAATCCCAGTCAAACCCGACTCCGGCTGCCAGAGTCTGCTGCCTTTGCGCCCGCATCAAGGCCGGAAGCCCTTTCTGGACCTCGTCCATAAGGGAGTGGTCCTTCTTGTACCTGCCCGGTTCCGCTCTCTTGATTTCGTCCCAGCGCTCCCTGACTGCTTCAGGAGTAGCCAGCTTCTCGTCGCCAAACACGTGAGGATGCCGCCTTACCAACTTCTGAGTGATCCCGGACAAGACTTCCGACGGGCTAAACTCCCCCTTCTCGGAGGCAATCTGGCAGTAAAGCCCGATTTCTAAAAGCAAGTCTCCCAATTCCTCTTTAAGTTTATCCGCGTCTTCTTCCAAGGCCGCGGCCACAAGCTCATGGGATTCCTCCAACACGTACTTGGTGAGAGAACGGTACGTCTGCTCCTTGTCCCAAGGACACCCGTTTTCGCCCCTAAGCTTGGCCACAACCGAGAGGAACTTAGTCCATCCCAGGTCGCTTGCCTCATCTCCGCACACACTCCGCACCCCCAAGTCCAGTTCTCATTCCCCGGGCGGCCTCCCGAAGAAACGTCCCAACAGCGGGAATGCCGCCAAGTCGCTCGACCTGACTACCCCAAGGACCAGCGCGAGCGCTCCGTATGTGACGGCCCCCACCCCGACCGACGCCAACGTGGCGACCTTCCAGGGGACGATGACGGAAAGACGCGAGTAGGAGAGTCCCGCCACAAGCGCCATGACTCCTCCCGCGATCGGCAACTTCAAGAGCCCTTGCCAGTCCAGGACCGCCCCGATCTCTCGCGCGACGGCCCAAAGATTGAGGAGCCCCGCGACGCCAAAGTGAACGGAGGTAGCGATTCCGGCTCCTAGTATACCGAGAGAAGGGTTGCCTACCAAGACGTACGTGACCGCGGCCTTAATCGCCACGGCCCAAGCCAAGTTAACCAAAGGTGCCCTGAGTCGCCCCAGACCATGAAGAATGCCTGCCGTAACCTGCTGCAACGCCAAGAATACCACAGCGGGAGTAAGGGTGCGCAGGATGGGGGCCACTTCGGGTTGGCCATACAGCAAGGTGGGAATCGGGTCTGCCAGGACGTAGAGCCCGATGGCCGCCGGCACCGCCAGAGCCAGCGTAAGCGACAATGCCTTCCTGACCCTCCTCCTCACCGCCTCGCGGTCTCCCAAGGCCATAGCCGCGCTTATGGATGGAACCAAGGCCATTTGCAGGGCCGCGGTAAACAGGGTCGGCAGGTTAAGCAGCGGGAACGCCCCGGCGGCAAGCCGTCCGAATAGCCTGGTCGCTTCTTCAGTAGCCAGCCCAATGAACTGAAGGCGACCGGGGACTATCGCCAAGTCTACGATCTCGGTTATCCCGAAAATGGCCGATGCCAAAGAAATAGGAGCAGCTATCGAGATAATCCTTTTTGTCGTCTCAGACCACACGTAGGTAGCCTTGATCTTGCGCTCCTCAAGATACGGCTTCGGCTCTCTCACATAGGCGGCGGTCGCCCAGGCGGCCGCCATGAATGCGCCGACCGACGCGCCCAGAGTAGCTCCGCCGGCGGCGACATCCAACCCCCTGGGCAAGAGCATGTTGGCCAGGAAAAGCATGGTCACAAGCCGCCCGACTTGCTCCACGACTTGGGTCAAGGCAGGCGTCTCCATCCTTTCGATACCCTGGAACCATCCCCTAAACGCCGAGAGCACCGCCACCACGAACAGCGCGGGCGACAGAGCCCTTATGGAAATGGCAGCCCGGGGGTCGTGGGCCATGCATTTGTCGCGATCCAGTCCGCCGAGAAGTACAGGACCAGCGTAGACGCTAAACCTAGAGCGGCCATAAGGACGATGGAAATGCGGAACGCCTCTGCCGCCTGTGCTCGCTTCCCGAGGGCCCATCTTTCGGCGACTATCTTGGATATGGCGACGTTCAGACCCGAAGAGGAAACGGTCAGGAGAATCGTGTAGATAGGATAAGCCATCTGGTAGAGGCCCATTCCCTCGTCTCCCAGAATAGCGTACAAGGGAATTCTGTTGAGGGCTCCTATCAGTTTCACCAAGATGCCCGCGCCCGTCAGGACGAAGGCACCCCTAAGGAACGTGGAGTCGTCTCTCTTCATCACCTTAAGACCCTTCCCCGGGCAGCCTCTCTGAGAGAAAGCCTCGCAAAATCATGAATGAAGGTGGCTTAGGTAAGCCACCTTCCCTTTCCTAGATCATGCCTGATCACTGAATACCGCATGTTAAAGGTACTATTCTTCCATCTGCTTGGCAAGGAATCCGGCTGCCGTCTCGGCGAGTTTCAGTTCCAGGTCCCCCACTACCTGCCCGGGTTCTCTGGTGCATATGATTACGGCGCCTATCGGGTCTCCTTCAGCGATGATAGGAGCGATCACTTCCGACGTGAACTTGCATCCGGTCTCATCGTCCGTGATGCACTCTTTGCAGTAGCGGTCTTCTCCCGGGCGGGTGATGAGAACCGGCTTCCTGTCCTCCATGATCCGCTCAACGGCGGCAGAAATCCGCTTGTTTAAGAACTCTTTCTTGGGAGCTCCGGATACTGCGATGATTCCGTCTCTATCAGCGATCATGGCGATATGCCCCGTTGCTTCTGCTAGTGAGTCGGCGTACTCTTTGGCGAAGTCCCCTAACTCGCCTATGGGTGAGTACTTCTTGAGGATCACTTCACCGTCACGGTCTACGAAGATCTCGAGGGGGTCTCCCTCGCGAATCCTCAGAGTTCGTCTGATCTCTTTGGGGATAACTACGCGCCCGAGATCGTCGATGCGCCGGACTATGCCTGTTGCTTTCACGTGTCCACCACCCCCTTTGACTCCAAAAGCCCCGTCCTTTTGCTAGTATATAGGCGTTTTGGAATCGTTATTCACCACCGCTCAGCCGTTTAACGAAGGCTAGAGCGATGTCCAGGGAATCGGAATCGGCTTTGGGGAGAGTAAGCTTCAGGAGGTTTAGGCGGCGGTCGATATCTAGGCCAGGGTAGCCTTTGTAGAGGTCGGGCAAACGGTCTCCCGGGAACAGGTGAGGCACTTCGACCTTCAGATTGAGGTGGGCCCTGCCGAACGTCAGGTCGTCTTTGACCAGGTTTACTTGGGTAATGCCGATCTTCCCCGCCAAGAGGCGTAGGTGGGCAACCTTAAGCAGGTTTCGCGCCGGTACCGGAAGCGTGCCGTATCTGTCCCGTAGCTGCTCCTCGGTCTCGACAAGCATATCGGTATCGGAAGCCCCAGCTATCCTCTTGTAAAGAGCGTAACGCTCCTTGGGGCTTTCCACATAAGATTCGGGCAGGTAAGCGTCGCTGGGAAGGTCGATGGTCGCGAGGATCCGTTCGATCTTCTCCTCCTTCTGCCCCCTTAGAGACCGGACGGCCTTCTCCAGGAGACTGACATACATCTCGTACCCTACCAGCGTCATGAAGCCGTGCTGCTCGCCCCCTAGGAGGTTCCCCGCCCCGCGTATCTCCATATCCCGCATGGCCAACTTAAACCCGGATCCCATCGTGGTGAAGTCCCGCAAGGCGTTCAACCTTTCTTCCGCCACGTAGGTCATGCTCTTATCGTGCCTGTAAGTGAAGTAAGCGTAGGCTATGCGGTTGGAGCGGCCCACACGTCCGCGAAGCTGGTAAAGCTGGGCCAACCCGAGCCTGTCCGCGTCCTCGACGATGAGCGTGTTGACGTTGGGAAGATCCAACCCCGACTCGATAATGGTGGTGGATATGAGGACGTCGTACCTGCCCTGCAGAAAGTCCTGCATAGTCGCGGACAGCTCGTGCTCTCTCATCTTGCCGTGAGCCACCGTTATGCGTGCTTCGGGGACCAATGCCTGGATGCGCTGGAACACTCGAGCGATGGAGTAGACGCGATTGTAGACGTAGAAAACCTGGCCTCCCCGGCGCATTTCCCTACGAATGGCCTGTGATATCAGGGACGGGTTCGCCGCGACCACATAGGTCTCCACCGGGAACCTTCCTTCCGGCGGGGTCTCGATGACGCTGATATCCCGGATACCCGACATGGCCATGTTCAAAGTGCGAGGGATTGGAGTCGCCGTCAAAGTCAGGACGTCGCAAGTCTCGGTAATCTCCTTGATGCGCTCCTTTTGAGCGACGCCGAACCGGTGTTCTTCGTCGATGATGAGAAGCCCTATGTTCTTAAACTTGACGTCCTTGCTTAGGAGACGGTGAGTACCGATGATGATGTCCACTGCGCCGGCTTCCACATCCTTCACTATCCGTCTCTGCTCTGCCGAAGAACGGAAACGGCTTAGGCACTGGACCGAAACCGGGTAGTCTGAGAACCGGCGAGTAAAGGTAGTGTAGTGCTGCTCGGCGAGGATGGTCGTAGGAACCAAGACGGCGACCTGCTTTCCGTCCATAACGGCCTTAAACGCGCATCTCATGGCCACCTCGGTCTTGCCGTACCCGACGTCGCCGCAAAGGAGCCTATCCATGGGCACAGGAAGCTCCATGTCGGCTTTGATCTCTGCCGTTGCGCTGGCCTGGTCTTCTGTATCCTCATACTCGAAAGCGTCCTCGAACTGGCGTTGCCACGGGGTGTCGGGTGAAAAGGCGAAGCCCCTCTTGGATTTGCGCTTGGCTTCAAGGACCAAGAGCTTCCGGGCCATGTCCTCCAGAGACCCCTTGACCTTGGCCTTAATCTTCTGCCAATCGCCTGTCCCGAGCTTCTGAAGGGTCGGAGGTCTGCCCTCGGGCCCGACGTATCTCTCGACGACATCAACCTGGTCGATGGGAACGTACAACGCATCTGTGCCTGCGTATCTCAAGTGCAGGTAGTCCCGGGTGACTCCGTTCACGGTCATGGTCGTAAGGCCCATGAACTGCCCTACTCCGTGGGTCGCGTGGACTACGTAGTCGCCTTGAGAGAGCTCGCGCCAGTCCAAAGTGGGCCTAGACTTCTTGGCCCGTCTTTGACGGACTACTGTTCTGCCATAGATCTCTGTCTCCGTAAAGACTGCCAGGTTCAAAGACTCGCAGCTAAAACCGTTCTCGCCGCTGCCGAGAGACAAAGTGACTAAGCCTTCCTGAGGCGG
The DNA here is from genome assembly GCA_040766225.1 of Bacillota bacterium. Classification (GTDB taxonomy): domain Bacteria; phylum Bacillota; class Sulfobacillia; order Fermentithermobacillales; family Fermentithermobacillaceae; genus DULO01. The sequence continues at coordinate 123,757 of JAXGQX010000003.1, forward strand.
ATCCGTAATGGAGTCCAAGGTGAGAGCCCAGATCTCTTGACGCTCCAACCACTTGGCTAAGAGACCCTGCCGGTCTTTGTTTCCGGCCAGGATGAGAATCCGCTTCTTTTGGGCGAGAAGCTCTTTGAGTTCGATAGACAGGTCCGCCCACCGGCCGCTAAATCCCACTTGGGTTGCCGTGTCCGACTCGACCACGTCCCCCAGAGGAACGGCAGCGTCCATGCGAGGTATGAGGCTAAGCATGACTTGGCTTCTCTTTAAGAGGCCCGTCACGTGTCCGGATGGTAGATAGATGGCCGCTTCCTTCCGCCCCATGGTCCCCGCTACCATACGGGCCGAAGCAATTTCCGCCCCGATCTTTTCGAACTCGACGACGGCATCCCTGCAGCGCTCGAAGCTGTCCACGATCAGGAGGCCTCGTTCTCCGACGTAGTCCAGGATGGTGCTGCCCCGTGACACTTCTTCCGCAGAATCCTGGCGCACGGTTCGGTCCTCAATGTAGTCAACCGCCGGTGTCAAAGAGACCTGGGAGACGGGTTCGGCCGAAACTTGGGTTTCCGGGTCAAAAGCCCGGATTGATTCGACCTCGTCGAATGCGAACTCCAGACGGTAGGGAACCTCCGACGAAGGAGGGAAAACGTCCAAAATGCCGCCGCGCAACGCGACTTGCCCACGGGCTTCCACCGAGAACTCCCTCTCGTAACCGAGACTCACCAACTCCCGGACCAATTCTTCGGGCGAAAGCGGTGTTCCAACCTCTATCGTCTTGCACCCTCGCACGAAACGCTCCGGGGGCATGAGTTTCCTCGCCAGCGCGGTAGCGGGCAAGACCACGAGCAACTTTCTGCCCTGAGGTGCAGCTAACCTGGCTAGGGCGCTTATGCGCATCCAGAGCGACTCCTGATTTCCGTGAGTCTCGAAAGGCATGACCTCGCGCGCGGGGAACAACACGACGTTGTCCGGACCCAGTAGGTCGGATAAGTCTCTCTTGGCGGTGACAGCCTCATCTGGGTTGGACATCACAAGGACTCCGGATCGCTCAAGTCGGGTAACAACCGACGCGACGGTCGCGATCTTGGCGTATCCGTGGGCTCCGGTGAAAAGAACGGGGGTCTTTCCTGTCTCGATGTTTTCTATGACTCGGCGAAGTCCTTGGCTCCGCGAGAGGAACTCCAACAAGCCCGGATGAGACATTGAGACTAACTACCTCCGCTCTCTTGGATGACCTCTTTGCCGTTGTACTCTGCCATGGCGGCCTCGATTCCTTTGACGAACACGTCTACGGCAGCATCGGCGGCGAGACTTACGACTTCCGCGAGGCAGGCCACTTCATCGGGAGAGAATGGCTTGAGCACGTGATCGGTTACATCGTCGCCTTCTTGAGGGCGGCCGATGCCTATCTTGAGCCGCAAGAACTCACCTGTCTCCAGATGCGAAATGGTGGACGCGATCCCTTTATGCCCCCCTGAACTGCCGCCGCGCCTAATGCGGATCTTGCCGAAAGGCAAATCCAAGTCGTCATGGATAACCAAGAGATCGGAAAGGTTGACGGAATACTTTGATACGGCTTCGGCTACAGCCTGGCCTGAGGCGTTCATATACGTAGCGGGCTTCACAAGGAGCATGTGGACGTTTGTGTCTGAGGCGGTGATGACTCCCTCTGCCACATCGGAAAACCCCGACTCTACGAACTTGGCTCTCATCCTTCTGGCCAACTCAGCCAACACCATGTACCCGGCATTATGCCGGGTACATGTGTACTTGCGTCCTGGATTTCCAAGTCCGACTACGCACTTCATCTTTCGCCGCACCCATCCTCTTCATGTGCCGAGAAATTGGGATGCCGTGTCTGGTCAGGACTTAGTTGTCTGATTCCGGCTTGCCTTCGGCTGCCGGAGCTTCTTCCTCGGCTCCCTCGTCCCCTTCGTCGGCCGACTTAGGCGCCAAAACCACCACAAGCACTTCAGCCGGGGACGTTACCAACCTTACGCCCTCTGGCATGACCAAGTCGCCTGCTGTGATGGAATCCCCGTGCGATAACTCAGCCACCTGAACCTCAAATACGGCCGGAATGTCGTTGGGGAGGCACTCGACGGTAACCTGGCGTGACTGCCTCTGAAGCAAGAGGCCGCGCTTTTCGATGGCTTCCTCGCCTATCACTTCCACCGCGACTTCTGACTTAACTTTCTCGGTGAGAGAAATCCTGTGGAGGTCAACGTGGCGGACCTTCCCGGTCACAGGCTCGAAATTGATGTCCTGCACCATGACGTCTCCCTCAAAATGGGGGTCCTCCACGACTAGGTGGTGGACGTGCCCTCTGGAATACCTGAGGAGGTCCTTGACCGCCTTATGGTCCAGCGAAATGGCCATGGGTTCGATCGACTTTCCATATACCACCGCCGGAACAAGGCCCGCTTTCCGGCATTCCTTGGCCGAAGCCTTGCCTGTCCCTCTGCGATATGCTCTAACGGCCGCTTCCATGAAACAGTTCACCCTTTCAGTTACCTAAACATCTCCGATATCGAACGTCCTTCATGAATCCTCACAATCGCGTCTCCGAGCAAATGGGCCACAGATAATACTTTTACCAGAGGACGCACCCGGTCTTCAACCGGAATCGTGTCTGTGACGACCAGTTCCTTAAACTTTGCCTTAGTGATATTGTCCAAAGCCTTGCCGGAAAACACAGGGTGAGTGGCGCATGCCATCACGTCTTTGGCTCCCATCTTCCGTAAGGCGTTGACAGCCGATAGCAGGCTACCGCCGGTATCGATCATGTCGTCAAGGAGCACGGCAGTGCGGCCTCCCACTTTACCGACTATATTCATAACCTCGGCCACATTGGGCTCAGGCCTTCTCTTATCTATGAAAGCTACGGGAAGGTTCAAGGCTTCAGCCATGTCTCTTGCCCTGGGGATAGCCCCGGCGTCGGGAGACACGATGACGTGGTCTGTCAGGTCTTTTCCCTTAAGGTACTCTCCCAGCAATCGCACGGCGGTCAGATGGTCCACGGGGATATCAAAGAAACCTTGGATCTGGTTGGCGTGAAGGTCCATAGTTAGGACCCTGTCAACGCCGGCCGTAACCATCAGGTTGGCCACCAGTTTAGCCGTAATCGGCTCACGCCCCCTGGTCTTCCTGTCTTGGCGCGCGTAACCGTAGAACGGAACCACAGCCGTAATCCGGTCCGCGGAAGCCCGCCTTAGAGCATCCACCATGATCAGGAGCTCCATCAGATGATCGTTCACCGGCGCGCACGTGGACTGAATGACGAATGTGTCCGAACCCCTTACGTGCTCGTTCACGATAACCTTGACTTCACCGTCGGAGAACGTGCTAACTTCACTTTTCCCCAAGGGTATTCCAATGTGATCGCAAACATCCGAAGCCAACTTGCGACTGGCGTTTCCACAGAAGACCTGCAGTCTCTTATCACCGTACGGCGACATCTAAACGCTACCTCCCCTGGCCTAATTCTGTTTTCTCTTGTCTACCCAGCCCTCTTTGACGACCTGGCGTTCTCTGGCTATGGCCAAAGACCTCTCGGGCACATCGGAGGTAATGGTAGACCCTGCCGCGATATAAGAACCCTTGCCTATGGTGACGGGGGCGATTAGGTTAGCGTTACATCCGATAAAGGCGCGGTCATGGATGATGGTGCGATGCTTTCGAATCCCGTCGTAGTTGACGGTAACCGTGCCGGCTCCGATGTTTACTCCTTGTCCAACGTCAGTATCACCTAGATAGGAATGGTGGTGTACCTTCGTGCCGCTCCCGATAACAGAGTTTTTCAACTCGGCGAAGTTGCCTACAAGCACGTTTTTCTCTATGGTCGTGTTGGGGCGGATGTGAGAAAACGGTCCGATCTGGACCTCCTCGCCGACGTCGGAGTCTTCGACTACCGACATCCATACAGTGCTCTTGCGGTCCACTTTTGTGCTTAGCAGTACGGTCATAGGCCCAATCACGCAATCTTCGGCTACGGCCGTATTTCCCCGAAGGTACGTGCCGGGTTCCAGGACTGTTCCGGGTCCCACGGTGACTCCGAAGTCCAAGTACGTCGATCCCGGGTCCCTCACTGTCACGCCGGATAGGGCCAGGTCCCTTAGCATGCCTCGAAGTTTCACGTTCTCGGCGGCGGCGAGTTCCCAACGATCATTTATCCCCTGCACCAACGAGAAATCGTCACAGTGGAACCCATGCACCCGCAAGCCGTCGTTTGCCGCCAGGCTTACTATATCGGTGAGGTAGTACTCACCTTTGGCGTTGTTATTGCCAACCCGGTCTATCAGAGAAAACAACAGGGAAGCCCGGCAATAGTAGATGCCGGCGTTAACTTCGCGCAAGTTCCTCTCCGTAGGCGTCAGGTCGCGAGCTTCAACGATCCTTAAGACGTTTCCGCCATCGTCCCTCACGATGCGCCCGTAAGGCCCCGGATCCGGGGGAGTGTCAGTCATGACCGACAGGGAGGCGCCGCTTTTCTCATGGCTTTCTACGAAACTTTTGAGGAGGTCTCCTGATATCAGCGGCGTGTCTCCGTACACGATCAGGACGTGGGGGTCGCCTTCGGGAACACACTCTCGCGCCGCGTTGACCGCGTGGGCAGTACCCATACGCTGGTGCTGCCAAGCGAACCTGACCGTTTCAATGCGGCCAGACCAGGTGCGGGCGATAGTATCCTGAACTTCCTCGCCTCTATGCCCGACCACAACGATTATGCTTTCGGGCGATAGACTCTCGGCGGCGTCGAGTACGTAGTGGACCATGGGACGTCCGCATATGGGGAAAGTGACCTTGTGGAGGCTTGACTTCATGCGCGTGCCTTCACCGGCGGCCAGCACGATCACTGCGTTTCCGGTCGCTTCCTGCATATCATATCACCCCAGGCATTATATCACTTACCCAGGATACGGCGACAAAGCAGAAGATCGGACGGTTTGTCCACATCTACGCCTATTTCCGGGTCAGAACCGAGGAGGGCTTTGGGCTTCAGGTGGATTAACCTCTCGACTCTCCGCTCCAATTCGCCCACTGACGCAGTCTTAAGAATCACCTTGAGGAGAAGCCATGGTCCTAGTTGCGCTGCCATCTTGAGCGGCGACTTCCGATAGCTGATCATCTTCTCGACCATGGACCATGCCTGGGCGACGGCCGGCTTTCGCACAAAGAACACGTTGCCGCCTGTAAATGTCCCTTCTCGAAGGGTAAGGTACGTCCTCTTGACACCCGGGAATGCCTTGTCGCACTGAGATTTCTCACAGACCGGATAGCAGAAGTCCGCGTCTGACTCGAGGCAGCGGGTGACTAGATTCTCCATGATCTCATAGGTCACTAGCGGAATATCTGAAGCACAGACCAAGGCGTATTCCGACGCCACCGCGTCCAGTCCCTTCTTGACGTTGTCAAACATGTATCGTCCCGGTGGAATTATTCTAACCTTACCTGTCTCGTAAGCCGAAAGACCCTCCTTGGGGCCAATCAGATGAATCCTATTTACCGAATCTAGCCTCGTCAACACTTCGAGGATGTAGGAAACCATGGGCCTACCTGCGATGTCTATGTTGGCCTCCAGTGATTCGGAGCTTTCTCCGGCCAACTTGCCGTCGTTGGGGCGCCCTGCCAAGACAATAGCTTCTATTTCCAACATCACATCACCCCGGTCCGCACTACCCGTGCGTCGACTAGGAACGCTGTCTTCCGACTTAGCATTCTTTCCCTTACAAGAAGAGCGTGTTCTCTCGAATGGCACATGCCATAGACTGTCGACCCGCTGCCGGTCATTACGGCGTTCAGAGCTCCCGCCTCAACGAGCGCTTCCTTAGCCTTCGCTATGTCGCTTCTACGGGTCATGAGAGGCTCCTCCAGGTCATTGTAAACCACTTCCGCTAGGCTTGTCGCAGTGCCCATGCTGAGCTCCTTGGCTACGATCAAAGGCCGGTCATCTCCGGCAGGGGATACCGAGAGCCCCTTGGACTGGTTGTCCATATCCCATGCGGAGAAAGCCCACGGAGTGCTCACCCCTTCAGCCAGGAACAAAAGGACCAGCCAAAACGAGTTGGCCCCTATCGGAGTAACTATATCACCTATGCCTGTACATAGAGCCGCGGTCCACTTGGGAGGCACTCTGTTGGGGCCGAGAAAGAACGGGACGTCCGCACCCAACTCCCTTGCTATGTGGCACAGGCTACCGGCCTTCGTGCCTCCGGGCGGTTCTTCCGTTAGTCCCAAAACATCTTGCACCGCAAACAGAGTCGCCGCAGCATCGGAGCTGCCTCCACCCATGCCTCCACCGGCAGGTATTCCCTTGTTTATGCCAACGCGGACGCCGCCCTCGAAGGCGTTTTTTGATATGTACTCATGGGCGGCTCTGTAAGCGAGGTTTTGCTCCTGTGGGAGATGGGGCAAAGCCGGGCAATGGACGGTGATGCCGGCGGGTCTTCGTTGGACGGTAATGAGGTCAAATAGATCTACGGCAGCCATGACGGTGGACACCTCGTGGTATCCGTCAGGCCGCTGCCCCATAATGGAAAGCGCCAGGTTGACCTTCCCGTATGCTCTATATGCGACGATGGAACCGGGCCGGCTCATACGTCTAGTTTCTGCAGATTACCTGGGAATCCCTCTAGACTGGGACCGGGCGGGCCTGCCGGCCGGGCAAGGAGGCAAAAACGCCCTTGTCCGACCGGCCCCTCCGGTTACGTCGGCCTTGTGAAGGTCACGCCGAGCGCGCTGCAAACGTTCTGGATGCGTCCAAATATGGAAACCGTGTCGGACCCGGCCGATAACAAGCCCACAACTTGCCTCTTGTCATTGAGCACTACCGAACCGCTGTCGCCGGGCTGGGCCATGTGTGTTGTGACGCACTGGTCTACAAACACCGCGTCGCCGGCGTCTCCCATACTAATCTTGATTGTAGCCTCGACGACCCTGACTTCTCCGTAATTTGTGCCGCTGGTGCGCCCGCTCTTTGCCACCCTGTCCCCCACGTTGGCCTCGGCTATGCCTTGCGGCACTCCCAGGTCTATGATGGCATCTGAGATGATGTCCGGCGAAACCGGTTTGGCCAAAGCCGCGTCCACCAGGTTGCCTTGAGACCCGGTGGCGTAGACCTTGAGAGTGTAGTTCTTCCGAAAACGACGTATGACCTTGTTGAGAGTTCGTTCGAAACTGGCCGCAACGGGGCAGTCCGGCGATGCGACTTCCATGGATATGGGGACGAAACGATGAAGCCTCGCGATCACGTCCCGATCGGTGCCGTTGTCGTATTTTCCCGGCTGCAGGATCGGGTCTCCCACTGAACACCTACCATCTCGCCCGTTTGAGGAGTTCGCCAGAACATGGTTGTTGGACAAGATCAAGGGTTCGCCGGTCTTCACATCGTACACGACTGCTCCAAAAGTACCCGCCGTGATTTTGTAGTGCCCCAAGCTTGAGCCGGGCACCGCGGGCCGGTACCTATCCAGTCGCGCCAAGGCGATTACTTCGCCAACCTCGATTACGTCGGTATCCGCCATATCGATGCTCTTGGGCACTATATCGCCAGAACTGAGCTTTGCCTTGGGCAACTTTTTGGTGACGAGCACGGTTACGGTCGGCTTTCCGGTGCATTGGCCTCCCACTTGCTTGGTGCCTTTGCCCACTCCGACCACATTGGGCAATTCCATCAGCCTAGGAGCTGAGACTTTCAGAGCCTTAACTACGGCGTCCACAGGTTCCTCCTCCCTTCTGCGCATAAGGAATCTGTAAACACCTTATGTTGAGAAGATTGGAGTGGTTACCGAAGCGTTGGCTCACAAAACGAAGCGTTAGCCCCCAAAAAGGAGGAAACCGCGGGGCTCTCTTTCCCGCGGCTTCCTCGCGAAGACGGTATTAGGTTGGTTCTACGCTACCCTACGCTCTAGGGACCGGGCACGCGCAGATGGATGGTGCTTTCGGGGCAATCAGTCAGAGTCGGCAGACGCGTCGAAATGAATCTCGACCGCGTCCGTGAGGACGTCGATATAGCTCCAAGACATGGCGCGGCTATCTTCATCCTCAAAACGGACTACGAAAATGCTGGGATAGGTCTTCTCAAGCACGCCTTCCCGTTCGAACACTCTCCTCCGTCCTTCACTGGCGCGAACCCTGACACGTTCCCCCAGATGGCTATCCAGCTTGGTACGGATAGCCTCCAGTGCCGACTTTTCCGCCATTGGCTATCCCTCTCTCGCTTTATTTTGAGTGCTTATCGGCTACCTGCGACGCTCCGTAGGCGTCAGGTTTGATCCTAGCCGCAAATCCGCTTCCTACGATCTCCTGGACCAGTTCCCGAATCATGGACTTGGTCTGACCGTTTCTGCCTACATCCAAGTGGATCTCGACATTTAGATCCGAATGGCCGTTCCTTGAAATCTCTGCCGCCAGTCGAGACGCGACATCGAGGCTCAAATGCGCCTCGTAGAATATGCGCTGTTTTAAGCTGGGCATTTTCCTTACATGGTCTCGTGTATAGTAATAGCGGCCACCTTTTCCGAGGCGGTGAATGACTACCGCCGTGACGAAACAGATCTGGTCGCGTGCCTGAGAGTCGCTACCGACAATAAAACTGTACTCCGCTGCGGGATCGTCCGCCATGAAACTGCAGATGTCTTCGAACATGGCGTTGAAGGACATTGGTCCTTTGGTAGGGCTAACGAAGTACATCGGAAGCTCCCTCCTTCGCCCGATCACGTTTCGGTTGACAGGTCAATTGTATCACTTTTCCTGCATTGAGGCAAATGTGAGCCAGACTGGAACGGGCTTTGAGCAGGGAATGAAGATTGTTTCGAGTAGAGAGTAGCTGGGTGACGAAATACTCTAGGGGTCGTTCAAAGAGACTTGCAGTTTGGGGCGGGGGAAGACCTTTGGCCAATCTCTGGAAACCTTCACTCCCAGCTCCTCAGGCTACGGTCCGGGCTCACCCCACAGGACACAATCGCCGACGCCAATGCGCTTTTATCGGGATAGAGTGACAATAAGCCGTTCAGCAGGGTCTTGCGTCACTTGCTGAACGCGGCTCGTGATAGAAGTGTCCATGAAGGACTCCTCTTCCTCGGAGAGGTCAAAAGACGTTTTGATATCCAGGGTAACCAGGCAGGACCCGACGTCGGGCCTCGGCAGAAAGGCTCCTCTTGGGATCCGCCGCTCAATTCTACCGCAGCCCGATACTGGCACCAGAGGGATAGCCTTCGAAATCGCCGCCTCCCAGCCGAAGCGATCATCCGCTCTCCTACCTCCTCTTGGACAACAAACCCCATCCGGGACCACTGAGAGCGCTTCACCAGCGCCGAGTATAGGAGCTCAGACGTAATGTAGTAAGGCAGGTTGCCGCACAAGGCCAAAGGGGCATGGGGATGACCGTCCCTGAGGGTGCTCCCGCTGAGGTCGTACTGAAGCGCATCTCCCCAAATCCAGGTGAGGTTGTCCAAGCCTCGCCAAGGCTCAGAACTGCTTCTTCCAGGTCGCGGTCCATTTCCAGCGCATGGGCCAAGATGCCCTGTTACAAAGTTCCCTGGTCAGAGTCCCTATGCCCGCGCCCATTTCCACGGCAACCCAAGAACTGTCGGGTATGATGGCGGAAGCGATCGACCCCAGTAACCTGGGGTCGGTCATAAAGTGCTGGCCCAATCGCTTCTTTGGGGAGAACTTGGCCTCCTTAAGGATCTGCCCAAAAGGTCTTCTCTCAGAAGTCATTCAAGCACGTACACCTTTACTTGCTTGACGCCCCATCTGAGAGCTTCTTCGTGAGTATCGTAGCAGACGTCTATCCGGCTGCCCTTTATCGCTCCACCGGTATCGGCCGCGATGGCGTATCCGTAACCGTCTACATAGACTCTCGTTCCCAACGGGATGAGTTTTGGATCAACGGCTATAACACCCTGTTTGGCGGGCAAGCCTATGTGGGTGGTACCGTTAGCGTAGGCCCCGCAGCACTTCTCGCAAGGGCAGTAAGCGGTCGCCTTGACCTCAAAAGCCTTTACAAAGCGGATGTTCTCGCCGCCACGGGACATCTGCGTCATGGTGCCGGCAAGGACTACTCTCTCAACAGGATCTTTCACTGTGTCCCTGGCTAGCTCCTTACGGCTGACTTCCTGCCCGTCCTCGTATCTAACCGAGTACTGGACCCGCTCTACGCCGGGAGCCCCCTGCCTATAGACTCGAGTCAGCCCGGATTCGATGGATGAATCCGGCCTAGTTTCGGTCCTAAACGCCACCTGTCGCTCTTCCCAGACTTCTTCGTATGTTACCTTAACGACTCTAACCGCTTCTCCCTCCGCCAGTTCCGCCTCCACGTCCGGAAACACCATGTCGTCCGGGCCGGGAGTAATCTCGGCTAGAGCCAGGACGGATGCCACCGACACCTCTCTGGTGAAGACCGGAGTCACCTTGCCTCCGTAGTACACGAACCGGGGCTCGGCCCGGTATACGGTAACCTTGAGTCCCTCCGTCACAGGAGTGTCGAGAGCCGTATCGCATGCATCACCCAAAGCTAGTTCGACATTGGCCTCCTTGAGGACCTCGGCTACAGTAGACGCTTTTGTGTAAAGCGTAACCTCACGGTCCCAAGCGACTACCGTTACTTTCGACTCCTCGCTACGGGATACGTACACCCAAGCAAACGCCAGAGCGGCGCATAGTGCTACTGTGGTTATTATGAAGGACGCGGCGCGACGATACCGTCCTCGCCCAGGTACGGGCTCTTCTAGACGCAAAAGCTATCCCTCCTACCGTGCATTATTCTATGATCGTAGCCCTTCTTCCTGTCAAGGAAGGCTACAGGAGCTTTCCCAATTGTTGGAATCCCAGACTACTTTCTCCTAAGGATGCGCAAGAACCTCTCTTATTAATCCTCGGAGCCTCTAGTCGACGAGCCTTCCAAAAACCCGGGATGCGTTCTCAGTCGTGATCCCGGCGACTTCGCACTTGTCCATTCCGAGAGCTTCCGAGAGAGTGTCTAGGGTCTCGATGACAAACGACGGCTCGTTGCGCTTTCCCCTGCGAGTTTGAGGAGGCAGATAAGGACAGTCCGTCTCAAGCAGTAGACGGTCCAAAGGCAGCTCTCTCACTAAATGTCGGAGCCCGACGTTCTTAGGGTATGTCAACACACCGCCGATCCCAAAATAGCCGCCCAAGTCCAGGCATCTCCGAGCGTAAAGCTCGTCTTGGGAAAAGCAGTGAAACACTAAAGGCTGTGTTAGCCGGGCGAGCCTAACCTCACGAAGCACGTCTTCTTCGGCGTCGCGCTGGTGGATGATAACCGGCAAGCCCAGTCTCCTGGCCAGCGTCAGGCCCTCTTGAAAA
>JAXGQX010000030.1:0-23101 GCA_040766225.1 Bacillota bacterium
TGCAGCGCGGCGGCCAGATGCCGCCTGTCGCCGAGAGAACGGGCAAGTTCTATGTTGTCCTGGAGGGCGTCGTGGGCAGCGTTGAGAAGTCTGTTGGCCCACAGGGCCTGCGCGACCGCCGAAGTGTTGTCGAGAATGACCAGAGGATGGTCGGTCGGGAGCTCCAGGAGTTCTCTGATCCCGGCGTATTTCCCAGCTCCGAGTAAGGATGACAGCATCTCAAGATGTCGCCGGGACTTCACTTCACCGCGCCCTGCCCTCAAAGCATGCGCAAAGGACACTACCTGAGGAATCGGCCATGCACTGTTTGAGGCACAGCACCTCTTGAACTTGCGGTCGCTTCCGCATGGGCATGGGTCGTTCCGCTTAGGAGAGGCAATGACGGCGTTCGGTGAGACCTCTCCGGACGCAAGCCGGGCAACCCAGCGAAGATGGGAGATGAACGCCTGCGTGTCAAAGACCGCCGCCCGACTCTCCGCCAACCTCCAGTTGAACTCGTAGATAGCGCTCAAGAGATGGGCTGCTTCCTCCTGGGATAGGCCTGCCGCTATCGCCGCGCTCATCGCGGACAGGGTTGCTCCCGCCACGCGGGCCACGTCCGCCGCGCCGGTCGGACCGGCTGCGTGAGTCGCATCTGGCACAGGAGTTGAAACCACCGCATCACCGGCTCTACGGCAAAGCTCGTCGATAGCCGCTTGACAGGCGACGTGTGCATAGGGGTCGATTCCCTCGACAGTGAACGAGCGGCTCACCGACCCTTCTTTCATCCAGAGGCGTTTGAACTCGGGGTGGCTCTTTGCGGAGCGGGAAAGGCACTCTTCGCGCAAGTGCCGCCTGTAATCCATCCGTTCCGCGGCTCGCATCCGGTAGGCCATTCCCGCCCTCATGGATTGAGTCCTCAAGACGAGTGGATTCGGCAGTCCGCACGTAATGCGGTCTATCATCTCGGACAGCCATTTGAGAGGCGCAGGTGTCGCTTTCCAGTACCTCACGGACATGGAACGGTAGATGATCGCCTCTTCTTCGGAGCCGTACTCTGAGGTCTCGGGCAGTGTCGTAGGCAGGAACATATCGCCTTGGAGGGCATTGCAGACGCTCGGGTTAGCGTAGTACGCTCGCCTGAACTCAACGGGCACTTCTTTGGGTGATGCCGGAGAGCGTCGGTATGCCACGAACGCCAATGCCCAGGCCCACATTGGGCTCTCGTCAGGTACGTTATGAAGAAGAACTTCCGCTTGGAGTAGGGACTCGTCGTCACCCCGTTCCAGCAGCGCGCTTACTAGCACGTGGCGCACGCCTTGGTTGTCCGAAGGGTTTACCTGCATGAGATCTGCGTAGATCCCTATGGCCTCATCCTTTTGGCCTGTCTTGTGGAGATGAAGCGCCAGGGCGAGTTTGGCGCGCAGATACGGACGGGCTTCGGTGGCCCAAAGGGGTACTTGCCCATGTCCCTCGTGACCGGGTGGTAGAGGTCGGCCCTTCTCGTCCCGCCCCAAATCCATATCATCAAGGAGGACTTCCCCCGCCCGTACGGCTTCTCTCAGCATACTCAGCTTGGCTTGAGGGTCCTTTTCGTACTCGGACAGGATGACCCAGGCATCCGCGCAGCCTGGGTAAATCTCTATCGCTTGGCGGCTGTTCTCGACCCTCTTCTTCTTCCTCGCTCCGATCGTCTCGTAAATCAGGGCCATCGCTCGTTCTGAAGGCGTTTCGGGCGGGATCCTGGGGACCCCTCCCTCTCTGGACCTCAATTCCGAGATGTAGTCATTGACCTCCTGCTGACTCCTGAAGTCCCTATTCTTCAGGTTGAGGCTCAGGTAGAAGTTGTCCTCTTCGGCCGCATGCACGGCGCACAAAGTAGGCCTCCAGCGAAGGATCCTAACTCTCTCGCCCAATTGGCGGGATGCCAATTGGAGGGAGTTGTCGAAGATTGTCATAGGTATGTCGCTCATAGTCTTCGAAGACCATCCTTTCGCGTGGAGGGGTACGTTACGCGTCAATTATCGCAGGAATCGCGGGGATTGTCAAATATTCCCAAAAGATGCCCTGCCGTCTTGGCGAGCTGGCCCGATGGCTGCTGAAGCTCAATCGGCCTTTCGATTTCGCGGGGTCGGGAACAACCCAATGGTCTTGTGTGAGAACCCCCGTGAACTACCTGTCGCCCAAGCAGAAACTAGCTAGGAGCAACTCGACGCTGGTTTTGGCTCGCTCGTCGAGGCCTGCAGTCTCCAGCACCCCGGCGGCCTTTGCTCGCCACTTTTCGTCCCCCGTCAAGAGGTAGGCGCGGCGGTAGTAGTCGATGGCTAGGAGAGGGTTGCGCTCCACCTGCGAAGCGACAATCCCGAAGTAATCGGCCCTTTCCTGAAGGCTGTCGAGGAAGGCGTTGAGTCTTCGGTCGAATCCTCTGTTGAAGGACACGTATTCGGTTCGCACAAAATCCGACGGCACCTCGGCTTTTGGTTCCTTCACTATGAGGGTTTCCTTACCGAGAGCCTGCATGAGCCCGACCTCATAGAAGACGTTGCTCATGGTGGTCTTGGGCATGGACTTGTAGACGATGGCGATTCCGACCGGGACGCCTACGATGAGACGCCAGATCTTGAGGAGGAAATCTTTGCCGGTTGTCACGCTGTTGGCGTCGATGGTTTTGATATCCCGCGCGGATAGTATGGAAGAAACCTGCTCTCTGATCTCGCCAACGATGGGAGGGACGTTCCCTCCAAGTTTGGTCATGAGGAAGCACGTGCGCGGGCGCAGGGCTACCGGGGCCGTGCAGGCGTCGCCGCCGATGGGGTCGTACAGGATCACGACTCGTCCTGCTTTCCGGCCACAGGTATGTTCTTGTACGGGCCCGGAGTCTTCTTTTGAGCGATGATCCTCCCTGCGTCCCGGTCTATTTTCACGTACCGGTCGGTCTTCGGGTTCTTCACCTGGACGATGTCTTTCTTGGACTCCAAGTTCTATGCGCCCCTCCTTCGGCTCATCTCTAGCTCATGCTACTTTTCATGCTACCCTCATGCTACCTTCCATGCTACGCTGCCTTCATGCTACCTTCCATGCTACACTGCCTTCGTGACCATCTATATGCTTATACGACCTTTGATGCTGTGGTTCCTATGCGTAGGCTGAATCGACGCCGGGCTCGACAGCAACTAGGCTCAATATTCTACCGGGTCAACAGCTAGCGCGTTTTTGGGTCGGGTGGGGCGTGAGTCGCGAAATCGAGCTCTTTCATTGTGATGAGGTGCGGGGATAGGCGGCACTTACGCGAGGACGCCTCGAATCGAAGCGAGGTTTGCAATTTCAGAAGATGCCCGAGAGGCTCCCGGGACGTCCTGCTTCAGTTTGAAGCAGTTTCCCGGTGATGAGGGGCACCGGAGTGCGTGCCCATGTTGATGAGGTGCGGAGTGGAGCATGGTTGGTCTGATGAGGGGCGACAGCGAGCGTGACGGTGTCCGGAATTTTGGCCGCGGGATCTGGAAAATCCAACCTCGCATCAAATCGGTGCAGGGCGGTGGATTGCGCATTCGGTTTCGAAGCGCCCGGTCGACCGTGGCCGACTTATCGTCTGATGTTTACATGTAAGTCAGGTGACGGACCCGCCAGAAGGGATGAAGTCTTGCCGCGGTGCGATTATGTCAACGGATCCGTCAGCGGGGTGACGCATTCCGCCGATCCGTCAGCCGAGTGACGCATTCCGCCAGACCCGTCAGCCGAGTGACGCATTCCGCCGGATCCGTCAGGCGGTGACGCATTCTGCCGGACCCGTCAGCCGAGTGACGCATTCCGCTAGACCTCGTCAGCCGAGGACGCATTCCGCCGATCCGTCATGGTGACGCATTCCGCCGGATCCGTCAGCGTGGCACGCATTCCGCCGATCCGTCAGCGGTGACGCATTCCGCCGGACCCGTCAGCCGAGTGATGCATTCCGCTAGACCCGTCAGCCGAGTGACATCCGGCTGATCCGTCAGCGGTGACGCATTCGCCGGATCCGTCAGCGTGGTGACGCATCTCTTCGGTAATTCCACCGAGCGGACCGCGGCTATCCTCAGTCGTGTGCTCCCCGCTCTGACCTCTCTGTTCTTACATAGGCACGGTGAGTTGGGCGATAAAACCCAGCCTAGCGTGGGTTCTAGGTCAATAACTGTGGGATCTGCCCTTAGGGCAGCACCCAACGAACGCTTTCTTCAGGAAGCCGGTTCCTGAACCCGAAGCCGAGCCTCTTGATCATCTTGACTAAGGTGATCTTGCCTTCACGTACCTGTTTGTGTATCGGCCCTGCCCCAGGTAGTAGGCCAGGTTTAGGAAAGTTCTTCACGCCAGTTGTGACCGTGTTTGCCCAGACTTGCCCTTCCGCGTTGGCGGTGCCTCCGCGTTGATAAGCCATCGCGACAGTTCCTGCCTGGCCTCGTTCTCGTTCTTGAGCCGTACGATCTTCCTTAGGTCTTCCTTGAGCAAGTAGATCTCGTAAAGGGCGGAGAACCTCCGCCGAATCCACTCCAGTTCTTTTACCTGTTTAAAGCGTTTCTCTCCGGGCTTCACCAGAACGTACTTGGAAATCGAATACCCGGAGCCATCCTGCTCTATCAACCGCGCCTGGTCGACCCGCCTGTTAGCGTCCTGGATGACGTGGAACGGATCCACGATGACCTTGACCTCCGGGAATACCCTTCTAACCAGTTTGCATATGCGTCCTTCATGTCGATCACGAAAAGCTTCTACAGTCACTCCGGAGTCTTTGAGAGCCCTTAGGTAGCCCTCGATGGTACGGACCAGGTCATTGTCCAACAGAGTCAGGATCCTTTTGCAGGTGCCAGTTTCACCTACTGCGCACATGAAGTCCTGATGTCTGTAAGAAAGTTCGTCCAGCGTAAGCACTACCGGTTCTCCAGTTTCCGGCAGGATGCCCGTCCCCACCGCTTCATCAGCACCCGCCTACCCGGTGTGCTTTCAGGTCGGCGGAGTTCAGCCACTGACCCGTAGTTCATCCGTCTCGGAGGATGACCAGCATCTCGACGTATCACCGCGGAGCCTCGCCCAGCGCCTCACGCCCCTGCTCCGCAGGTGACGGTCTTGCCGCACTTCGGATACTGAATATTTGACAAGGCCCAGCTCAGATACACCCATCGACCGGCAACGAAACATAGTGACGTACTTTTCCGTTTTGGCATCAATTGGTGCCTGTGCAGGCCTTGGGTGATCGCACCGCGCACCTACGACGCATTCTTACCTTAACTTGCAGTTCCAGATCTTTGCGAATCCTGCTTTTCCAGTTGTCGAGCTACCGCGAGCATGATACTTTCCTTCATGAGGGCACCCCCTTTCGTGTTTTGCTCGTCACAAACCACAATTGGATGTGCCCTCACTTTTTCCCTACGAGCCGATCCCTCGGTCAATCTCGAAGATCCCACAGTCTTTACCAGAGCCCCCAGCGTGTTGACAACAGCCTTCTCACTGAGTAGACTATCTATGTCGCTCCTCGATAGCTCAATGGCAGAGCATCCGGCTGTTAACCGGAGGGTTGCAGGTTCGAGTCCCGCTCGGGGAGCCATTACCTGACTAATGCGCCCGTGTTTCAGTGCGGCAGAGCGGTCGGCTCATAACCGATTGGTCGGGTGTTCGATGCACCCCGGGCGCACCAATTTGATCTTGCCATGCACGTGGCCCCATGGCCAAGAGGTTAAGACACCGCCCTTTCAAGGCGGTAACACGGGTTCGATTCCGTCAGCCACCATCCATTTCACACCCGAACCTTCGCCCCTGCTTTCGAGCAATGAGCTCACACTCTCACTAACTTCACGTCTCCCCACACAGCCATTTTGTCGCCCAGGATGACCGAGGCTCCCGACACGCCGGGGATCTTGGATGCGAAGAGCACGGCTTTTTTCAAATCGGCTTCCGACTGAGCGAAGTTTCCGACAGCCGTGGCGGCAGCGTCGGCCAGGGCAGTGTCACGCGCCAAGACCACGGCCGCATCCGCCTGGCCAAAACTAACCGAATGCCCGACGGTACCTGACGACGTGCATATGCCCAGCGTGGACGCGGCGGGTATCTCCAGAGCCACCTTCTCGCTAAGCGGGGAGGAGCCTGCGTAGATGCCGATTCTCCTGGGAGATAGCGTTTTCAAGAAGATGTCCCCGCCGTTTTCCACAATTACTTCCGGGGAGAACCGGAGCAAGTCCATCCCCACAAACTCGCTGATCGCCCCCGCCACGGCTGCCATCGGGCCTACGCCCGCAAGCTCGCCGGCTCTGCACATCCTCTTGACGATAGGGGGCGCGTCGGCGGTCGCCTTCAGTGGAACAAACGACGTTAGGAAGTTTGGATGCGCCGCCGCGTAGTCCTCGATGGCCGAGCGATGCCGCATAACGGACATGAAGGCCTCGGTCTGGAGCGCGTCAGGGGTTATGGTTGTCTCCGGGACCTCTTGTGTCACGTGAACACCTATTTGAAGGTCGGTCTCACGGACCGAGCAATTGAAGAAAACCAGGTTGCTGCCCTGAAAAAGGTCCCGGTACGTCCTCGGTTCGAACACTGCTGATGCACCTCTCATCGCTTCCGGCACTGCAAGTACACTGTACGTATCGGGGAACGCGGTGACGCGTCTCGTCGAGTTGCCGGCTCACGGCGCACCCGGTTCCAGCAAGGCGCACCCAGTTCCGGCGGGGGCGCGCACGCGAAAGACCGCGCCGCTATATGGCGATATTCATCGCTCCGACCGGGCAAGCTATCACGCAAGCCTGGCACACCAGGCACTGGGCCTTGTCGAAGACAAGGGTCCATGTCTTTCTGTCCATAGTTAGGCATCCGGCCGGGCAAACCGCCGTGCACGCTCCGCAGTGGACGCATGTCGCATCGTTCCAGGAGACACTTCCGTTGAGCAGTTCGAACTCCACTCCCTCGCCCTTTAGGAACGAGAGCGCCTGAGTGAGATTAGTCTCCGAACCTTCGATGTCCATCACGAGTCTCCCCACGCTGCTAGAGGAGATTTGCGCGTGAAGGATGTTGATCCTCAGGTCATAGTCCTTTACCAGATGATAGGTAACCGGTCGAGCGACGTGACTGGGCGGAAAGCGGAGAAGGGCTTTGACCTTCCTCAGTGCCACGGAGCTGTCCTCGCAGGAGGCGTTGAGTACAGGATCGCCTTGGGCCCCGCATCGGACGCTCGGTTTTTCAAGGGCACTAGACTGACACTTGCCTGTGCACCCCATCTCACTTCACCTCGGTTTCAAGGGATTTCGGTTGGGCAGTCGAAGGAAGCGGTTGTACCGGCTGCTGCAAGAGGAATTCACCCTGCTTGATCCACGTTTTCAGGGAAAACGCGATGTCCCTGGCTTTCTTGAGGCTGGATAACGGCGCGGTCGGCACCTGGCGGCCGTTCAGTTTTACGCTGCCGCTTCGCAGTTCTTCGTAGTTTACCGTAGCGATTACAGGTTTCGACCTCTTTGGGACTCCGTAATCGAACACGTTGGTTTGGATGTGGCGGTTTCGGATGGACACGAATCTCATCATGTCCTCGTCGATAATGGGAATCGGGATGCCGACGCCTACGAACATGGTGACGCCGTAGCGCTCGAAAACCGCGGCCCGGATGAAGTCCGCGCTCATCTGCTTGAGGTCGCCGATGAGGGAGAGGGTTCCGGCTCCCCCCACGGGTACCGAGGCGTCGTTTCGGACTTGGCAGGGGTTATGCTGGGTGCCCTCCCATGCCACGTATCCCTGGGCGCCGCCTAGGAAAATCCGGGTTCCGATCCCTATGGTCCTATAGCACGGGTCGTTCAACAGAGGGCTGAGCTCCCCCGACGTGCTGTAGTTGACGTTGCCCATCTGCGGTAGAAGGGTACCCATGTAGGTGCAGATGATCCTGTCGGTGGAGTTGGTCGCCGCTCCCGTAGTTTTGGTAGCAGCTGCGGGGATTGAACATGAAGGCTTGGTTGATGGAATCCTTGGTGATCTCGGCCTCGATCTCTCTGCGGGGGTAGCAGTCCGTGCCGTAAGCTGTCGCTTTCAGATGTATGGGCCTGCCGGCAATGAGGTCCTCTATGACGTGAGCCCCGCCGTATTCCATTCCCCGGGTTTCGGAGAGCTCCGCCGCGCCGATGAAGGCATCCACAGCCGCAAGTCCTCCATATGCGGGGACGTCGTTCAGCCAGACCTTGGCCATTTTGATGGGCGGATCCGAGTGGCCGAAGTTCAGGAACGCTCCCGACGAGCACATGGGCCCGAAAGTACCGGTGGTCACGACGTCGACTTCCTTGGCGGCCTGCGAGACGCCCTTTTCGTCCACGATCCCGAGGATTTCCTCTGCGGTGACCACTACGGCCTTCTTCTGCCGGATCTTCTCGTTTATCTCGTCAAATGACTTGTAGGGCACGGATGAAGCCCCCCTTCAAATTCAGTAGAGTGTAGTGGCCCAACGACGCATATCTGCGGATCATGTCCCGAGTGCCTTTGCCCGCCTAATGCGCATAGCTCGCCCAAATTGAACTCGGTGTTCATGGTGCGAATCACTGCCTGGAATCACTGCCCGAACGATAGCGATGACAGGAACCGGTCCTGAAAACCTTCTAGAGACGCAAGGTCGACATGCTGGATCGCCTTGGCCAGACGCTCGGCTTCGGCCTTGACGCCTGCCGACAACAAAATCGCTTTTGCCCCGACGATCGCCGCGTTGCCTACCTGGCTCACCTTTGCAGTGCTTACAGGGGGCAATAGGCCCACTTCCAGAGCGCTCTCGACTCGCAGCGATGTCCCGAACGCGCCGGCAAGGTAGACGGCGTCAAGCTGATCCGGGGTCATGCCCGCTTTCTCGAGCAGGGCGTCCACCGCGCACCTTAGGGCTCCTTTCGCCAGTTGCACGGACCTGACGTCCTTTTGAGTCAGGAATACCTCCGGAGCGAGCGCTAGTTTCAATGAGCCGTCGGGTTCATGGCTGATCCGGTCTCGGAACGGCCCTTTCTCGCGCATTAGGCCGCTTCTGTCCAGCGTGCCGGCTTGGAGGAGCGCGGCGATGGCATCGAGAATGCCAGTCCCGCAGATCCCCCGCGGCTGACCGCCGCCTGCGACCGCCAGGTCAAGTGCCTCGGAAACCTGATAGATGGCTCCCGGCAAAGCGAGCATCCCCTGGGATATCTCGCCTCCTTCAAGAGCCGGCCCAGCAGGAGCCGAGCACGCGTACAGGTTGCCTTGATGGTAAAGTAGGACTTCGCTGTTGGTCCCGACGTCTATCAGGAGTCTAGGGCCGGCACCCTCCTGCCCAATACCGACAGCGATAGACGCCGCCACCAAGTCTGACCCCACGAACGAACCTACCACGGGTGGGGCGTACAAGCGGGGAAGTCCCGGAATATCGGCATCCCTCGGCTTCAGAGTCGCCGCTCTGTATGGGTGAACCGACAGGTCCTTCACGGATAGCCCCAAAGCGAGGTGATGCATGGCGGTGTTTCCGACCAAGACGGAGGTGAGCACGTCTTCGCGGCGAACCCCTGTGGATTTCAGGAGATCGGAGAACGCGTCGGCTATGGACTCCAGGGCGAGCCGCTGCAAGATCCCGTTGTTCCTGGGCCTCGCCGTGGCGTAAAGGAGACGGGACATGATGTCGGCGCCAAAGGCAGCTTGCGGGTTAGGACGCACCGAGGAAGCCAGTTCTTCGCCTGTCCGCAAGTCTACCAGGGATGTTGCGATGGAAGTGGTGCCCAAGTCGATGGCCAGCCCCGCGGCCGTACCCGAACCGGGCGAGGCAACCCATGGATCGTACGGGACGCCTGATTCATCCAGACTGGGCGCATTTCTCGCAAGCGAGTCCGGTGTCAAACCGGCTCGCCGTTTCGAGATCGCGTTAGCTGTGGAACTGGATGCTAGACCAGTGCTAGCACCGGGTGCCGCGCTAGTCGGCCAACCCGGTGGCGCGCTGGTCGCCAAACCGGGTGCCGCGCTAGTCGCCAAACCCGGTACCGCGCCGGTCGCTAACCCCGGTGCCGCGCCCAGCGGGATCGCGGGGACCCGCACCGTCACGTCCGCATCCACCACGAACTGGCAAGCGAGCTTTCGCTCGCTACCTACCCAGACGACGCACTTCCCGCACCTGCCGTTGCCCCCGCATGGCGTATCCAGGTGAAGGCCGCCCATCCTTAGCGCCTCGGAAAGGAGAGTCCCTTGTGGGACTTGCACTTCGCTGCCTGCCCAACGGACCGTGACGACCCTCATCGCAGGTCCGACTTCCCTTCGGGCAAGGTCTCGTCAGACGGGCCTTTATCGGACGAGTCTTTTCTCGCTAACGCCCTCTCAGCCAAAACCTTTTTCGCGACAGCGACCGCTTCCTGGGCATCCCGGCCATACCCGGCAGCGCCTATCTCATCGGCGAAGGACTTCGTCGTAGCCGCTCCTCCCACGATTACTGGACAATCGAAGCCGGCTTTCGCAAAGAGGTCGATCACTTCTTTCATCTTGGGCATGGTCGTGGTCATCAGGGCGCTTAGGCACACCAGATCGGCCGATAACCTCCGCGCCTCCTGGAGCACCGTCTCCGGCTTCACGTCCCTGCCCAAATCGTGGACCGTGAACCCATGGTTCTCCAACAGGACCGCGACCAAGTTCTTCCCGATGTCATGGACGTCCCCCTGGACCGTAGCCAGCACTATCACGCCGGAGTCGCTCCGCCCGGCATTGGACTTGGCCAGTTCCGGTTTGAGGCGGTCGAAAGCTTCCTTCATCGCTCCCGCGGACAGCATTAGCTGGGGTAGGAAGTAAATGCCCGCTCCGAAGAGCCGGCCGGTCTCCTCGATGGCGGGGATAAGAGATCCGTTGAGGATTTCGAGGGCGGAGATGCCCTGGGACAAGCCTTCCTCTACAAGCGGCAACATTCCGCTTCTGTCTCCGTCCAACACGGCGTCGTAGAGGCGTCGCCGTAGCGTCCCCGGTTCCGGCGCTCCCGGATGACTTGCGAAGGAAGGCGACGACTGATCGACCAACCATGCCCGTTCGTGTGCCGTTACGGTGCCTGCTCGCGCATGCGCGTCTTTGTCCTTGGCGCCGGCCTGGGCGCCGGGTTCCGCTTGAGCGCCGCGACCCGTTTGGGCGCCCGGATCGGCTTGAGCGCCGGGACCCGCTTGGACCCCGACTCCGGCTTGCACGTCGGCACCGGCTCTTGCCAGGACCTCAGCCTCGTCGTGTACCAGCTTCTTGGGACCCACTATCGAAATGTATTCTTTAGCGTTTTGGTCCCTGCCCATGAACACGCGGGCCGCTCGCAGAGTGTCCATCATCCGCTCGTCCATCGGGTTCACGATGGCCATGTCGAGTCCCGCCGTCACCGCCATGCTCAAATACGTCGCGTTTAGGAAGCTGCGGTTGGGCAACCCGAAGGATACGTTGGAGACCCCCAACGAAGTTCTGCACCCCAACTCAAACTTGAGGGCGCAGATAGCTCTCAGAGTCTCCAGAGCCTGGGACTGCTGGGCTCCCGCGGTGAGCGCCAGAGGATCGATCACTACGTCCCACGGCGGAATGCCGTACTCTCCCGCGACCTTCACTAACCGCCTGGCTATGTGGAGGCGTTCTTCGGCGGAGGACGGAATGCCGTTTTCGTCGATGGTGAGGCCGATGACTGCGGCTCCGAAGCGCTTGGCCACCGGTAGGATGGCTTCGGCCCGCCCTTCCTCGAGGCTGAACGAGTTCACGAGCGCTTTCCCGACGTACGCCTTCAAGCCGGCTTCAAGGGCTTTCGGAGACGCCGAGTCTATGCATAGAGGGACAAGCGCGGCTTCTTGGACGGCGCGCACCGCCTCGCCCATGGCCTTGGCCTCGTCAATTAGCGGGACGCCGACATTGACGTCCAGCATCTTGGCGCCAGCGGCTACCTGTGCCTTGGCTTCCCGCCGTACCAGCGCGTACGACCCTTCCTTAATGTCCCTGGCCAAAGCCTTCTTGCCCGTGGGATTGAGCCGCTCGCCGATGGGCACCGGCAGGTTCTGGTCGGTGAAAAAGAGAGGCTCGGTGCGCGATGTTAGGCCCAAACATTTGGCGTAGGGCGCACAGCCGCGGTCCGGTTTGAGGCCCGAGACCGCCGCGCGAAGCAGTCTGATATGTTCGGGGGTAGTGCCGCAGCAACCACCTATGACCGATGCGCCCGCTTCGACGAGTTTTGGCCCGTAGCTCGCGAACTCCTCGGGACCCATGGGGAAGACGGTCCTTCCGCCTTGGAGATGAGGCATCCCGGCGTTTGGCTGCACCGAGACCGGGACTCCGCCACCTTGGATATCCGTCGTACCGCGTCTACCAGTTGCTCGGGACCGACCGAGCAGTTGAAACCGATTACGTCCGCACCCAGGGACTGCATCACCAGCCCCGCGGTTTCCGGGCCCGTGCCGGTGAACGACCTTCCCGATGCGTCTAGCGTCATCTGGGCGATTATCTTGATGCCGGGAGCGTTCTCTTTGCAGGCCATTATCGCGGCGCGCATCTCGTTCAAATCCGCGATAGTCTCAATGATGATGAAATCCGGCTTGGCCTCCGCCAAGGCTTTCGCTTGTTCCGCGAACTGCCGGTATGCTTCGTCAAAGGGCAGATCTCCGAGCGGCTCCAAGAGAGTTCCCAGCGGTCCTACAGAAGCGGCCACCAGGGCTCTGCCTTCCGCGGCTTCGCGGGCGGCCCTCACCGCCGCCAGGTTGACTTCGCGTACTTTGTCCCCCAACCCGTAGTGGGCGAGACGCATCGCCGTGGCTCCCAAAGTGTTGGTTTCCAGGACCTGCGCGCCAACGTCCACGTACTGCTTATGGACCCAGCGCACTTCCTCGGGCTTCTCCAGACACCATGCCTCGGGCGCCATGCCGGCCGGGAGTCCCCTTGATTGCAGCATGGTGCCGGTGGCTCCGTCAAATACTAGGACCCTACTGCCCAGGTTCTCATGCGGACCCATCCTGGGAACCTCCTCCCGCGGTATCTGTCTCTCGTTCCGCCAAGTCCAGCTGGTCGAGGACACGCAGCACATCCAGGACCCTAGACGGCCCGTTCATGGGGAATATGTGTATGCCCCGAATATGAGGTTTCATGCGGGACAGGAGCTCAAAGGTGAGCTTGAGCCCTTCTTCCCGCCCTCCGTTTCGCATTCTTTCGACCGCCCACTCGGGTACGGTGATGCCCGGCACGTTTCGGTTCAAGCGGGCCGCGAACTCGTAGCTCCGAAGCGGCATTACGCCATAGAGGATGGGGATGTCTATGCGGCCGTCTATCTTCTTAAGCCATCGCTCGAACAAGATGTGGTCATAGATTGGTTGAGTTTGAACGAAGTTCGCCCCGGCCGCGATTTTCTGCTCCAATCGCGATACTTCCCTCTCCAGGTCGTCTGCTCCGGGGTTGGTTACGCAGCCTATAGCGAAATCGGTGCCCTGGTCGAGCTCGCCTCCCGCTACTGTCTTTCCCGAATTTAGGATGGAAGCGAGCCCAATCAACTGGACGACATCCAGTTCGAACACGCCTTTGGCATCAGGGTGGTCGCCTCTCTGGGGGTCGTCCCCCCGTAGCGCCAATATGTTTCGGACTCCCAATCCCGCCGCGCCCAAAAGCTCAGCTTGTAGCCCAATAGAGTTTCTGTCCCGGCACGTGAGATGGAATATGGCTTCAACGCCCACGTCTCTTTGGATGAGGTGGGCAAGGGTGATCGGGCTCATTCGGACATTTGCCATGGGGCAATCAGCGACGTTGACCGCGTCCACTTTGTCGGCGAACTTGCGAACCCTCTCCAGGGTCTTCTGCACGTCTGGTCCCTTAGGCGGGTCTACCTCCGCGGTAACCACAAAGTGCCGCTGCTTGAGTCTGTGAGTAAGCCTTGCCATAGCCTATCCCTCCATACATTCCGGAACGAGAGTCGTGACTCGAGAACCGCTTATCCGAGAACTGTGTATCCGAGAACCGCGACACGAAAGCCGCGAGATTCAGTTCGACAAGGTCCGGGAGGTAGGCTAAAAAAAGAACCCTCACAAGAATGAAGGTTTTCCGCCGTCACCTTCACTCTCATCTTCCGGACCGTACTTTGCGCCTAAGCGCTTTGTCCGCAGGAGTTGGCACCGTTATCCCGTAGGAGTGGTTGCCGTGGCATCATCGGGCCTGTCCCTCCGCCGCCTCTAGATGAAAGAGGTGTCTATTCAATTATTGGGTACTACTATAGTTGACAGCGCTTTCAAGCGCAAGTGAAATTATGCATGTCCTGGCATGTCGATGGATATCATACTCTCTGAGTCTTTTCCTAAGGCTCGTATGGAGGTGAGCGACATGCGTGGAGGTTCATGGATAGGGGCAATAATCCGGTTCGTGGTGTCGGCCATCGTCCTTATGGTCATGGGGCTGGTTCTCCCGGGGTTTGAGGTCCTTGGATTCCTGAACGCTCTCTTGGCTGCGGTTGTAATTTCGCTGCTTGGCTGGGGCGTTGAGGCCATTCTCGGCGAGAGAGTCTCACCGCAGTCTCGAGGCATTATCGGATTCATAACGGCTGCGGTAGTCATCTATGTGGCCCAGTTCCTGGTGCCCGGAATGAGCGTCAGCATTCTAGGGGCTCTTCTGGCTTCATTAGTGGTCGGAATCATAGATGCGTTTGTCCCACAGTCGTTAGGTAGCACGGTTTTTGGCAGTCGTCAGTGGTTTTGGTAGTCGTCAGTAGTGAGCCGGGCCTTGTCCAAATTTCGGGCATGATCCGAGCCTTCCTCTCATAAACGAAATGGGGGAGGTGAGGATTATGGAGACCGGAAAGAGGAACCTTGCCCGGCTCTTCATCATTCAGATACTCCTCATGGTGCTTCTTTTGTCCTTCGTCCTTACTTCAGAGCAGACCGCTCCCGTATGGCTTTCTCCGGAGACGAAGGGGACGTCGCCGGTGAGGTAATGTCCCCTTCTGTCTACCGGCTGCTATGGGGCCGGTCAGATGTGGCCAAGATCGTCCTCAAAATGGGTTTCCCCATCATGGGCTACATGGAGAACTACGGCGGGGAACATGATTCTCCGGGAATCATGGCTTCGATCTTTGGGTGGTTTCTGGGATTCGCCCCAAGGGGCGCGGAGGACCTGATACTTGCCCAGCTTCCCGGGTTCACCGCTGAGCTTGCCGCCAGCGCGCCGGCGCCTTCGGGACTTGAGGATGATTGGGGTATAAGCCCTGTGCTCTACAGCCTGCCCCCCGGGGAAGAAGGTCAAGCCGCGACGGTCGGCCTTTCGACTCCCACGGTGGCCGTCTATCACACTCACGCTACCGAATCGTACCTACCCGAAGTCGGAAGAAGAACGCGGAAGCGGCGTTTACCTCGGATGTCGCCAGGTCGGTCATCAAGGTCGGCGAATACTTGGTTTCCGAGCTGGAAAGCAGGCATCGTATCGCGTGCGTTCACTCAAAGACCGTCCACGACGCCGACTCGAGGCTGGGCGCGTACTACCGCTCGGAACAAACAGTCAAGGCTCTCTTGGATAAGTACCCGTCATGCGGGCTCTTGGTGGATGTCCACCGGGATAGCCAGCCCAGAGACCTCACAACCGTCACTATCCGGGGCAAGTCTTACGCCAGGTTGATGCTGGTGGTAGGCACCGACAATCCGAATTGGGTCAAGAACTACGAACTGGCCCGCAAGATAGTGTCCATCCTGGAAGACGCCTATCCGGGCATCTCCCGGGGGATCCTCTACGCTTCCGCCTACTACAACCAGCACTACTCCCCAAAAGCCATCTTGGTGGAGGTTGGGGGAGTGGATAATACGCTGGCGGAGTGCCGCAACAGCATGGAGGCTCTGGCTTGGGCCATCGCGTCCATAACGCTGCCCGCAGTCCCCGCGATGCCGTAGGACGTCCTGCCAGTTAAACCGCGGCCCAAAAGTTGGAAGGGTCTTCCGTCATGGGAGGAGAACTGATCGTCATCTCGGCATGAGGAGGTCCTTGGCATGGCGACCTTTGACGTAGTGATCAAGAGGGGCACGGTTATTGACGGAACCGCGCGCCCGCGCTTCAAGTGCGATGTAGGCATCTCGGGAGACCGGATCGCAGCTATCGAAACCGACATCCATGAAGATAGCGCCAAATCGGTCATTGATGCCGACGGCAAGGTAGTAGCCCCCGGGTTCATCGACGCGCACTGTCACACAGACTGGAACATTCTCGAGGTGCCATGGGACGACCACCAGGAACGGCAGGGTGTCACCACTCAGATCGGTGGGCTATGCGGTACCGCTCCTCTATCCCCTCGCGAGCACTTTGAGGAGGCCGAAGCCAGAGGCCTCGGCACCAACTACGCGTTGTTCGCCGGCCATGGTTCCATTAGGGAAGCCGTCATGGGTGAGGAAAACCGGACGCCTACGACCGCTGAGACAGAGAGTATGAAAGCGCTGATCCGAAAAGCGATGGATGAAGGCGCTCTGGGTCTTTCGACGGGACTCATCTACGCCCCCGGAAGGTTCGCAAAGGCTAGTGAGTTGGCGGAGATGGCCACGGTAGCTGCCCGCCTGAACGGGTTCTACGCCACGCACATGCGGAGCGAGAGCGATCATATTTCCGAGGCTTTCGAAGAGGCGCTAACCGTTGCCAAGGCCTCGGGAGCTCGCCTTCAGATTTCGCACATTAAGGTGATACTGCCGAGGAACTGGGGCAAGGCGATAGGCCTCGTTGAAGCCATAGAGCGGGGCATCAAGTCAGGCATTAGCATCACCGCCGACCAGTACCCCTACACGGTCACCGGCGGCGGCCTCTACGGCGCCCGAAAGCTGGTGGACGGATGGGATCAAGACTCCGGCTGGGGGCTCTTCCAGGATAGGTTTGGCCAGGCGGATGAGCGAGTCAAGATGGCCGGGCACATCGATAACCTCCTTGAAGAGCGTGGCGGAGCCGAGCACTTCACGATCATCAGGTCCTCAGAAGAGGAGTGTTTGGGGACATCCCTAGATAAGGCGGCGGCGTCTTCCGGAGTCACTCCCGGGGAGTATTGTGTGCTCGCCCTTCAAGCATCGGGCGGCACGTTTGCCATGGCGTACGAATCGGTATCAGACGAGGAACTCGCCCTTTTCATGAGGCAGCCATGGACTATGGCGGGTTCGGACGGGATTCTGGGCGCTTTCCACCCGCGGACGCACGGGACCTTCACAAGGATATTGGGGCGGTACGTCCGGGAGAAACATGTGCTGACGCTTGAAGAGGCTGTGAGAAAGATGACGTCCCTTCCCGCGGAGACCTTCGGGTTCAGAGACAGGGGAGTGCTTCAGGCGGGGGCCTACGCGGACGTCGTCGTGTTCGACCCTGATACCGTGGGTGATGAAGCGGACCTGTTGACGCCGACGAAGCAACCCAGCGGCGTAGAACATGTCCTGGTCAATGGCGTCCCCGTAGTGTCGAGTGGGGAGAGAACAGGGGCATATCCGGGAAGACCGTTGCCCAAACGCTCAGTCTAAAGAATTCTGGTGATGTTGGTGACGGGGTTGATCGCCTTAGGAATCTCGTTGGCCGGGTCAGCGACCATGTTCACCAGGCGAGACCTTTCCAGACTGCCGTGATTCGCTGGATGCGCGCCGGCGAGCATGAGGAACCCACTCACGGTTCTAGGCCTGCGAGCAGGAGGATTCGCTAGACGTACGTCTGCCACTGCGAGGTAATGCGTTTTGTGAGGGATAGGATATGAGAGTCGAACCACTAGACGAAGAACGCTTGGTTGATTTCGTGAGGTACTGCTTGAGACATCGGAAGGACGTAGACGAATCGTTCCTTTACGATGAGGACCTGAACGCGTTTCGCCCGGGCGACGAGAACCCCACGTATGTCCTAGTAGACGTACGTGGGGAATTG
This sequence comes from Bacillota bacterium, assembly GCA_040766225.1. Lineage (GTDB taxonomy): Bacteria > Bacillota > Sulfobacillia > Fermentithermobacillales > Fermentithermobacillaceae > DULO01. Next base: position 17,806 of record JAXGQX010000030.1, read on the forward strand.
GTTGGAGCGGCATCGCTTATCCTCGACGAGTACCGCAGGCGGGCTAGGGCGGGCCGCTTCCGGATACTCCATTCCGAGGTCGCATCTCCCGAGGCACACCAAGCTTTGATGCAGGCGATGCTAAGGCACACCGAAGGGCTAGACAGGCTCTTCGTCTTCGTTCCGCTCGCCAACAAGAGTCAGACCGAGATGGTCCAAGGATTGGGCTTTTCTGTCGAGAGATACGCCTTCGCGTTCGCGAGAGGGGATCTGGAGATTCCCCACGTCGTCTTCCCCGAGGGCTACGAGGTGAGGCCCTTCGTGTCCGGAAGGGATGAGGAGTCGTGGTGTGAGGTCAGGAACGCAGCGTTTGCCACGCTTAAGGGCAGTGAGACGCCGATGACCCCCGGCATGGTGGCGGAGTTGGCGTCGCGTGAGAGCTCCCTAGAGGGGGAAATGCTTATTTTGTTCCATGGCCAAAGGCCCGTTGGCGTCGTTAGGTGCGCCCCTGACGAACTTGATGGCTCCCCGGCCATGGAGATCGCCCCTTTGGCGATCATCCCCGAGTACCAAACCCCCTGGTTGACACTTCTCCTTGTCCCATGCTATGTTGCATCTAGATTAGCACTCTCTGCCTAGGAGTGCTAAAGAAGGAGGGTCTTCTAGTGACTCTCGACGATAGAAAGGCCCGCGTGCTAAGAGCGGTTGTGGAGGAACACATTGGAAACCGGCCTGCCTGTCGTTTCTCGCGTTATCGCCAAAAGATACTCTCTGGGTGTAGAAAGCCCTGCGACTATTAGGAATGAGATGGCTGAGCTCGAGGAGACCGGCTATCTCGACAAACCGCACTTCGTCGGGGAGGGTTCCGTCAGACAGAGGGTACCGGTTCTACGTGGACGAACTCATGCCGGAACAGCAGCTTAGCGACGAAGAATTGTCAGCTCTCGAGTGCCTTTTCCGGCTCGAGGGCTAAAGACGTTGTATCACTATTAAGGGAGACCGTTCCGGGTCCTGTCTGACGCCACCAACTACCTGGCCTTCGTATTGGGCCCTGAGTCGGGCGAAGTGACTTTCAGCGCCATCCCTTTACTGCCGGCCTCGTTCTCAAAAGCGCTACTAGTGATCATCACCGATGTCGGGTACGTGGAGACCTGCCTTATCGACGCCCCGGACATGACGGTCGATGAAATGAGATATGACTCGGATATGCTCACTCGAAACTTGGCCGCCGTGCGGTTGGACAGAATCGCGGACAGGGCTTACGCTCTGGTCCGGGAAGAAGCGTCCAGGTACTCGGAGATAATCGACCAGGCCGCCGCTTTCCTGCGGAGCCTGATGGCTGAGCCCGATGGGGACCGGTTGTTTGTGGGAGGGACCGCCAACCTCCTAAGCCAGCCCGAGTTCCGGGACGTGGGACGGGTAAAGGAACTCCTTTCCGCCATAGAAAGTGAAGGCATGATCCAGTACATCCTCTCTAGGGAACAGCGGGCGGGAGACCCCATAATCAGCATCGGCACCGAGAGCTCAATGGGCGCCGTCCGCGACCTAAGCATGGTCTACGGCCGGTTTACCGCAGGCAACACCGAGGGAAGAATCGGGCTGCTGGGACCCAGGAGAATGGACTACGCGCGCTCGGTCGCCATCGTCAGGTTCGCCGAGAGGCGGCTCTCCGAGTCCCTCTCAAAGGCGGACTCCACGTAGGCGAATTCTAGGCGGATTCCACATATTCGGGAGGAAAACTATGAGTCTTAGACAGGCGGCTCAGGGGTCCGAGGTCGACGAGAAACTAGCTGCGCTATGGACCAACGCCGGCGCGGTCCGCGCCATAGCATCCGCGGTAGAGGGGACCATCGGACCGAAGGGCCTAGACACCCTACTCGTGGATCGATTCGGAGAAGTGGTCATCACAAACGACGGCATGACCATCCTCACCAAGATGGATGTGAACCATCCCGCCGCCAAGATGGTCATCAACACCGCAAAAGCCCAGGAAGACGAAGTCGGGGATGGCACCACGACGGCCACCATTATGGCGGGTTCTCTCCTCGCGGAGGGAGTCACCCAGGCGGCCCGAGGAGTGCCCGTCACCAGGCTCATTGACGGCATCAGAGCGGGGATCCAGAGGGCGGCCCACGTCATCCAAGAGAAGGCGGTGCGGGTCGAAGACGTGACGGACCCCCTGCTTAGAAAAGTAGCCTTGGTCGCCGGACGGGAGATGGGGGACATCGCCGATTTGGTGGTACAAGCCGCGGTAATGGTGGGGAAAGACAAGCTCCTGGACCGAAGGTTCAAGCTGGCCGAGACCATCATAGCCAAAGAAGGCGCCGAGAATGAGGTCTTCGCAGGCATAATAGTCGACAAGGAGCGGCTCAACGAGGAGATGCCCGAGTCTCTATCCTGCCCTCGGGTACTCGTGGTGGACGATTCGTTGGAGCCGGAAGAAGTCGAGGAAGAGGCGCTTGCCACTGAGGCGGGATTCCAGAGATACCTTCAATTTCAAGAGGAGTTCAAGAGAAACCTCGTCAAAATAGTCCAAATGGGCGTCGGCCTCGTAGTTGTGGATGGCGGCGTAAGCGACGTCGCCGAAGAGATCCTGACAGATGCCAAAGTCATGGTGTTGGCGAGAGTGTCGTCGGCCGAGATCCGGAAGGTGTGCGAGCATACCGGCGCTAGGACCGTGAAGAGGACCGGTTTGAAGAAGCCTCCCGAGGAGCTTTGGAAGTACCTTGGCGAGGCGGAGAACGTCTACGAGGACCCGAAGCTGGAGAACGTGAGGGTTCTCGGAGGGAAAGGCAAGCCTATGGCCACGATTCTGGTCGGGGCAACCACGGAAGAAGTCCGGGGCGAGCGGGAGAGGATTTGCACAGATGCGGCGTCCTCGGTGCAGGCCGCGATTAGGGGTGGCGTGGTGTCGGGCGGCGGCGCGATAGAAATCGCCCTGTCCAGAGAAGTAGACAAGATGAGGTCAAGCCAGAAAGGCATGCAGGCGTACGGACTTCTGTGCGTGGTCGAGGCGCTAAAGAGGCCGTTATCCCAGATCGTTTTGAACGCGGGGTTCAACCCGTTGGAGAAAGTGGGCGACGTGATAGCCCCGCCAGACCGAAGCTGGAAACGACAACTTGGCCATCGATTGCGACACCGGCGAGATCGTGGATATGTGGGAGATGGGCGTGGAGGCGGACCCGGCTCCCGTTAAGACCCATGCGCTGAAGGCCGCGTTGGAGATCGCTTGCGCCATCCTGAGGATAGACACCATCATTAAGAAGAAGGACGAAGGCGGCTAGGAACCCAGTCAGCGGCCAATCGGAGGAAATGGACTTCTAATGAGGGACTACTACGAGGTCCTGGGCGTAGACAAAGACGCGTCCCAGGAAGATATAAAGAAAGCTTTCAGGCAGCTTGCCAAGAAGTATCACCCGGACGCCAACCCCGGGGACGCGACGGCGGAAGCCAGGTTCAAGGAACTTGAACGAAGCCTACGACGTTCTGTCTGACCCTGCCAAGAAGGCGAACTACGATGCCTACGGAAACGCCAACGGTCCGACTGTCGGGCCTGGACCCGGAGGCGGCGGCGATAACCCGTTCGGCAGGGTATTTGAGGGGTTCGGCGGCTTTCCCTTTGGGAACATCTTCGGTGACTTTGGGGATGTTTTTGGCGGCGGCGGTTCTCGGCGCGACACCGGCCCGAGACGAGGGGCCGACCTGGAGATGGAAATCGAGATTACGCTTGAGGAAGCTTTTCCGGCACCAGCGGGACGTGAGGATTCCGCGCACCGAGAAGTGCTCCAGATGCGACAGCGGCGGCGCGGAGCCCGGCACCAAGCCCGTGACTTGCCCGACCTGCAACGGCACGGGCCAGGTCAGGACGACCCGGAACACGATGTTGAGCCAGTTCATGACTGTCACTCCGTGCGCCAAGTGCGGCGGTACCGGGAAGTACATCGAAGCCCTGCAGAAAGTGCGATGGAACCGGGGAAGTCAGAAGAAGCAGGACCGTTACTGTAAGATCGCCTGGCGCGGACTCCAGGCTTCGGCTAAGGTTGTCTGGACAGGCAACGCGGGCATCCGCGGAGGCTCGCCCGGTGACCTCTACGTCGTGGTGTTTGTAAAATCCCACTCCATTTTTCAGCGGCAAGGCGATGATCTGATTCTCGACCGCGCCGTGAGCTTCACTTTGGCGGCAATAGGAGGAAAGACCACGATTCGGACTCTGGAAGGGGATGTGCAATTGGAGGTCCCCTCGGGCACTCAACCCAATGCCGTCCTGAGACTTCGGGGGAAGGGTATGCCCAGGCTCAGGGGAAAGGGCCGCGGCGACATCCTCGTCCGCGTCAATGTAAGGGTTCCCACCAAACTCACTGCCAAGGAGCGCGAGGCCCTCAAAGACCTGGGCAAACTTGACGGGGAGACCTTCAACGACACGAGGTCGTTCTTCCAGAGGCTGAAGGGAGCGGGAGACCAAGGTGGGCAGTGAGGGTGGTGCCCGGGGCGTCAGTGGCTGTGGTGCTGGCCGCGGCAGTGGCGGTGACGTCCGGGGTGGCGGCAGTGGCGAGTTATGTAAAGTGAAGGTTGGCGCCGCTCACACTCCTCCTCGCAAAGCGACGGTGGATGCCGCCCACACCCCTCCGCAGTTCTTCGTGACACCGGAAATGGTGCTAGGAGGCCAGATCACCCTTACCGGTGACCTCTTCCGCCACGCGATGGCCAAGAGGCTCAAGCCCGGCGAAGCCCTTCGAGTGGTACTTGGCGAGACGGCCTACGATGCGGAAGTACGTTTGGTGGAGGGCGACCGGCTCCTGGCGGACATAACCTCCCGGCAGCGTCTTACATCACCTTCGGTAGCTGTCCACCTCTATGCGGCTTTGCTGAAAGGGCAGAAGTTCGACCTGGTGGTGGAGAAAGCCACCGAGCTTGGAGCAGCTTCCATTCATCCCATCATCACCTCTCGGACCATCCCCAAGCTCGAACCCGAAAAAGCAGCTTCACGCAGGGAGAGATGGGAGAAGATCGCCAAAGCCGCCGCTCAGCAATCCGGGAGGCCGTTTATCCCCCAGATTGCGGACGTCGACGCTCTGGAAAGAGTCCTCGCGGGCCCCGTGCAAGGCAGATTGCTTCTAGCTCATGAGCACGAGACAGGCGGAGCTTCTCTGTCTGACCTGCTCCAAGGCCAGCGGGAGGTATCCGTCCTCATCGGCCCCGAAGGCGGCCTGGATTTCTCTGAAGTGGAAGCGGCTATCGCCGCCGGTTTTCATCCCATATCGCTGGGCCCCTACATTCTGAAAGCGGAGACAGCTTCCATCGCCGCCGTGGCGATTTT
>JAXGQX010000031.1:0-22370 GCA_040766225.1 Bacillota bacterium
TATGCTGGCATGTTGCCCCTCAAAGTCCAAATGTTGGAAAACAAGAAGGCTTACGCGGATTCTTGTTCTTGAAAGGAGTTCCCTACCGCTCAAAGAGAATTCGACAAAGAGAAGCGGAACAACGAACATCCGATACTACCGGGGGTGCTTTATGTGCGTTCAGCGCTTTGGTGGGGGCCGACCTATGAGGAAATGCTGGATCCAATGAAGATTGACGAGGGCGTTAGGAAGAGGGCTTTGGAAGCCGGCGCGTCTCTGCCTCTCGATCCGGTGAATCTATACAACATCAGCTGGAAGGATGCCGGAGGTGAAATCCGGTTCGTCGTATTGCCCAAGGAACTGACCGGCGTAGACGCCAACATCGTTGCCCTTCTTGGGGTGGACTTCCCTACGGGGTCCCACAAGGTGGGAGCGACTTACTCGGTGACGATGGAAGCCCAGCTTCATGAGGAAATCCTTCCCGGGCGAAGCATCTTAGTGTTTCCATCAACAGGAAATTACGGGATTGGAGGGGCGTGGGTCGGTCCGAGGATGGGATACGAGACTCTTGTGGTTCTCCCTGAACTTATGAGTCTAGAGCGGTTTGAGAAGATAGAATCCTACGGTGCCAGGTACCTGAAGACTCAAGGCTGTGAATCAAGCGTCAAAGAAATCTACGACAAATGCCGCGAATTGCAACGAGATCCAAACGTCCGCGTCCTGAACCAGTTTGAAGTCATGGCCAACTACCGCTTTCACTACTACGTTACGGGCAATACGGTCGTGGAGCTGGTATCGGAACTGAAACGTTCGGGGATAGGCAGAGGAAAGTGCTCCGCTTTTGTCTCGGCTATGGGTTCCGCGGGTACTATCGCCGCCGGTGATAGGGTCAAAGAGGCGAATCCGGGCGCAAAGATAATCGGTCTGGAGCCCGTGCAGTGTAGAACCCTCTACAGCAACGGCTACGGAGACCACGACATTCAGGGCATTGGCGACAAGCACGTGACCTGGATCCACAATGTGATGAACATGGATGCTTTGATGTGTGTGGACGACGTGAAGTGCAAGATGGGCCTCCAGCTCCTAACCGAGCCGGATGGCATGAGTTACCTGGTCAGAAGAGCGGGGCTATCATCCGACCTGGTAGAGAGACTGTCGACTGCCTTCGGCATCTCCGGGGTGTGTAACCTTCTCGGCGCCATCAAGGCGGCCAAGTTCTACAAGATGGATTCAAGTGATGTTATCGTGACCGTCCTTACCGACGGCATTGATAGGTATCACTCGGTTATGGCTGACATGAAGCGCCGCTACGGACCCTTGGACGACGCAGTGCGGATCCCGGCTCAACATCTTTCAGGACGCCGGGACGGACTATATCCAAGAAGGTACCGTGCTGAACCGGGAACGGTGGTTCAACCTCAAGTACTACACTTGGGTCGAGCAGCAGGAAGACATTGCCGAGTTGGACGTCCAACGAAGCCCATCGTGGTGGGAGGAAGAGCAGGCGAAGATCCCGGAAATTGACAAACGCTTAAAGCAAGCAAGGGGCGGATAGCAGCAACGTTTCGGCAGGATCTAGGCAGGTTTCTCTAGAACCAAAAGTTTATCGTTAATGCCAGGAGGATGGCCGTTATGCTGCGTTGGCTTCTCGCTGCTTCACCGTTGTTCGTTCTTCTAGTGACTATGCTTAAGCTAAATTGGAAAGCCAAAACAGCGGGGGTCTTGGCCTGGCTGGTAGCTCTGGTTGTAGCGTGGGCCTTTTTTGGAGGGTATCCCGAGTTGCTGGCCATTTCGGCTAAAGGGGTCAGCCTCACCCTGTTTGTGGTGCTCATCATATGGTCTTCTTCGTTCATGTTTCAGCTGGTCAACGAGACGGGAAGCGTGCCCGTTATTTTCAAAGTGGATGGCGGCTCTTTCGTCGGACAGGCTCATGCTCCGGGCTTCTGATCGGTTGGGTGTCTCTCGGGGGTGATCAAGCGGTCGCCGGGATACGGAGTGCCCGTGGCGGTGTAGTGCTCCCCTAATGATCGCTGCCGGGTTCGAGCCGGTAGTGGCCGCCGCAGGGGCTCTAGTCGGACATGCCTGGTCCATTACCTTCGGTTCCATGGGCGTCATCTTTTTACACTGGGCTTGTCCACAAAGATTCCCAGAACCTTAGGGCATTGGGTCGGTCTTACCTTCATAATCCCCACTGTCCTGACAGGTCTGGCTGTCGTCCTCATGGATGGGTGGAAGGGGCGTTCGAAACGGGATTTCCCAGGATCTTGGCGGTCGGAACAGCTATGGGAGGAGTTCAGTGGCTGGTCGCCCGCACCGGTTCAGGCCAAGTGGCTGCGCTTCTTGGATCGCTGACCGGCGTCTTGTTGATTTCCTTCTTGGCGCCGAGGGATAAGGCGACGACGGACACCCGTCCCGGGGGACAACCCCTCCACGTAGTCCTTACCCCGTACTACGCCCTTTTGTCCCTGACGATGATTTCCCAGATTGGACCCGTAAAGGCCTTCTTCAAACCCCTCAAGTTTGGCATAGACTATCCGGCTATGGTTACCAGGCAGGGCTACGAGGTGGCGGCCGAAAAAGCCTACGCCGCTATAGGCTTGTTCTCGCACCCTGCTCCGATAATCACGGCGGCTTGCCTTGTCGGGCTTTTGGTTTACCTCCGTCGCGGGCTCTTGACCTCAGACAACGTGAAGAAGGCGTGGAAGAGCACGGTAAAGCAATCGTATCCGACGACGCTCGGGGTTTTGACCATGGTCATGATGGCCTTGGTGATGACGGATACCGGAATGACCAGGGAGATGGCAACCGGAGTCGCCAAAGTTGCCGGAGCTCTATTTCCCCTGGTCTCGCCTTTTATTGGCGTGCTAGGATGCTTTATGACGGGGAGCAACACAAACGCCAACATCTTGTTCGGCGCGTTTCAGATCGAGACAGCCAACGCGTTGGGGATCAGCGCTACCCTGGTAGCCGCGTCTCAGACGACAGGGGCGTCTCTGGGTTCTTCCATCGCCCCGGCAAAGGTGCTTCTGGGGTCGAGCACATCGGGCTTGACCGGCAGGGAGGGCGGGCTCATGAAGAAGTGTCTGCCTTACTGCCTTGCCATTGTGTTGGCCTTGGGCGTCCAGACCTTGATCGCCACGGCGATGCTGTCTGTAACGCCGTAATCAAAAGGAACTCGAGCGGGGCTCAGTTTCGGCCCCGCCCAGATCCCATTCTCGCCGAAAAGAGGGCTTTGGCTGTGAAGGACCTTGTAACGTTCATTTCCAGGCGTATCCATACTTCGGGGAATCCTCCTTTTGCCGGTTACGTGAGAATCAAAGGCAGCACAATTGACCTCATCGGAGAGGGCCTGCCCGACTACGACGAGGGAGTAATGATAGACGTCGGCACCCAGAAGATCGTGCCTGGCTTCATAGACCTTCACGTTCACGGATGCGGGGGTTACGACGCGGTAGCGTCCGAACAAGACCCGATACCCGAGATGGCCAAGTTCTTGGCGAAGCACGGGACTACGGCTTTTCAGCCGACGTCGGGAGCGTCCCCGCTAAAGCTTTTGGACGCAACTATTGAAAGAGTTAAGGCCGCCTGCTACTCCAAGGTGGCCGGTTCTCGCGTTCTCGGCCTTCACATGGAAGGACCTTTCCTGAACAAAGCCAAGAAGGGCGCTATGGCGGAGGAGTACATCATCCCCGCTTCAATGGGGCTCGTCGAAAAGTGGGTCACCCAAGCTCAGGGGACCTTGAGTCAGATGACCATAGCTCCTGAACTCCCCAATGCGCATGAAGTCATACGTTACCTGGTCAAGCAGGGAATCGCAGTGGCCGCGGGGCACACGGACGCCACATATGAGGAAATGCAGGACGCTTTCCGGGCCGGAGTGTCTGTCGGCAGCCACACCTTCAACGCCATGCGTGGCATCCACCAGAGAGAGCCCGGAGCTCTTGGAGCTTTGCTCACCCAAGAAGGCGTCACTTGCGAGCTCATAGCTGACGGACATCACGTGCATCCGGGAGTGATCCGGCTGCTAGTGGCTTCGAAGGGAGCGCGCTACGTCTGTCTCGTTACAGATGCCATGCTCGCTACCGGATTGGGTGAGGGCGAGTACCAGTTCATGAGCCAAACCGTCAAAGTCGATGGTCACGGTCATGCCGTATTGCCCGGTGGATCCCTAGCGGGAAGCACCGCGACCATGAACCGGTGCCTCAAGACTGTCGTCGAAGGGGCCAAGATTCCGTTTGAGACCGCTTTGCTCATGGCTACTTTGAACCCGGCGAGAGTCGCGGGTGTCGACCAGCGAAAAGGCTCTCTGGCTGTGGGTAAGGACGCCGACTTGGTGGTGTTGGACGACGACTACAAGGTCATGTGGAGCGTCGCGGAAGGAGTCATATACAAGTCACCGGAAGGGTCGTCCAAGTCGGCAGCCGGGGACTAGCATCGCCGTTTCCGCATGTCGACTTCAGAGGAGGACCTCGCAATGACTAGACCGGTAGCTCTCATTAACGGCAAGATCTTTGCCGGATCTTCCAGCGATCCGGAAAAGTCCAGAGCTCACGCGGTTCTCCTAGACGGAAAGAGGATTTCCGCCATTGGGTCCGTGGACGAAGTCCTGAGGCAGGGAGGGCGTCTGGAAGAGACAGGCGTCCTAACTGTGGACCTTCAAGGGAAGACGGTCCTCCCGGGTTTCGTTGATTCCCACAACCACGTCCTGTCGGCAGCTACCCTGCTTGAAGGCGTGGACTGCTTCGGACTGACCAGCATCGAAGAACTGAAGGAAGCGGTCTCCAAGAAGGCATCGGAGTTGGGGCCAGGCGAGTGGGTCATAGGCGGGGGTTGGATCGAGAGCCAATTTGCCGAGCACAGGATGCCGGACCGCAAGGACCTGGATGAAGCGTCACCGAGGAACCCGGTCTACTTGTCGCGCCTGTTCGGGGTCGGCGCCGTCAACTCGATGGCGCTGGAGCTGGCGGGCATAGGGAGAGGCTACGTGCCTAAGTCGGGGCGGGTGGACCTAGACTCAAACGGAGAGCCCACGGGGATTCTCCGGGAAGGCGCTCAGGGCCTGGTGCGCCGTATCGCCCGTCCAGAGGGGAGCGGAGACGCGCAGGTCCGCATGGAGCGCATGATCACCCACGCCCTCACCGTCCTGCTCAAGTACGGTACGACGACTGTCCTTGACCCGGGCGTGAACCCGGCCCTTATGGCCGCTTATACATCTCTGTGGGCGAAGAGGAGCCTCCCCATGAGAGTCACGGTTATGCCCTCCTGGCACGGAATTTCGGTCATTTCCGGCGAATACCAGGTATACCCGGCCTTGGAGGCGGGCCTTCAACCGGGGATGGGCGACGATTGGTTCAAGATCGGCAACCTGAAAATGGCCATAGACGGAGGCTTGGGCAGCAAAACCGCCCTAATGCGAGACTCTTTCATCGACGGAACCCGGTCCACCGTCCCGATCAGGCTGGACTTCAATATGCTCGGCTCGTATATCCGCGAAGCGAACCAAAGAGGATGGGGCGTGGGAATCCACTGTTGCGGAGACCTGGCCCAGGACCTCGCCGTATCTCACATGGTCGACGCTTTCAGGGAAAAGAAACCAACGCAGAATCAAAGGCATCATATCGTCCACGGGTATTTCCCGACCGAGTACGCTCTAGACGCGATGTCCAAGTTGGACATCGGCGTGTCGACGCAGCCCGGCTTCATATATGTTGAGGGCGACATCTACCCCGAAGCCGTCTCCCGGTCCTACCTCCCGAAATTCAAGCCGCTTAGGAAGTACTTGGAGAGAGGGATCAGGGTATACATCAACACTGACGTATCCTCGGGCCCGTATGACCCGCTTGTGGCCCTCTACGGGGCGGTTGGGCGCAAGACCGTCCGGGGCCTGGATTTCGGCCAAGGTGAGGCGCTTAACGCTCGCGAAGCGGTGATGTGCTTCTCGGGTAACGGCGCGCATTTGGCGTATCGCGAGAAGGAAGTGGGGACTATCCAGGAGGGTAAGTTGGCGGACCTTGCGGTCCTCGACACGGACATACTGGACGGGCCCGCCGAGAGCATGTTGGCCGCTAAGGTCGAAGCCACCATTTTGGACGGAAAGTTCGTATACGTGAAGGATGGGTCGCAGTTGTCGGTGCCCGAAGAGGCGCAAGACATTCGAGTAAGGTAATACTACCAGGTTACGTCGACTTTGCGGTCAGGCCACGACTTCTTGTAAAGGAGCAGGACCCGGTCCACTCTCGTGGCCTGACCTCTGCTTTCTCCCCAAATCTTGGTCACTTTACGGTTATCCAACACCTCATCGTCGATGACGTCCAGGAGTTGCCATCCTTCCGGCTTGGCTGACTCTTCCCACACGGCTTGGGCCAGGTTCAACCTGGGGATGCCGCGGGCGGTGACGTCGCCGATGACCCACGCGGAGAGGGAATGATCGTCCATGATCTCGTGGCATGCCCTCATAGCCTCTCGCATGAACGCGAGGTAGGCTTCGGGCGTCTTGTGTCCGTCGTCAAGGCCGAAACCGGTTTCTGACCCGTTCTCCAGGAACCAGAACCGTATCCAGTTGTAGAGTTCGTATTTGATAACGCCAAGGTACGGAGGGGAAGTCACAAGCAGTTTGGGTCTTCGTCCGTACCGTTGAATTGTAGGTGTTAGGGCGCGCGGCAAATTGCGGATGTCTTCTTTGAGCGCCTCTCCGGGGACGTAAGAATCCAAGTCCACCGCTTTCTTGATCCTCTTCTTCCGCGTCTTGGAGCCCAGTAGGCCTAGGAGCTGGAGTTTTGCACTGAGACACTGGAAGACGTCCCGGTGCGGAAGGACCAAGCGGTGTTTGAAGGAGTAAGACAAGGAGTACCTTGGGGTCATGCTGAAAGTATTGGGCATAGGCAAGGATAGGTAGAAGCGGCCCCGTCCATGGAGAATCCCAATTACAACGGCCCTAATGAATGAGTCGCACGGGTCCTCTCCCAACCTCTCCTTTAGGTACACCAACTGGTGCAGGGTGCTTGGATGGATGAAGAGCCAAATCCTATGATGGTGCTCTTCCGTGTAGCCTCCATCCGAGGACGCTCCGGTATGGTCGTATTCCTCGTCGTTGTAGTACGGCATTCCGGGAAGCGCCGAGTATACCTCTCGGAGTCCCTTTATGATGCCCCGAAGGCGCCGCCAATCGCCTAGGTCCATGCCGGTCCGAAACAGCGCCCCGTACTGCTGCTGTTCCTCCGCCGCATCGCGGGAGAGGCGATCGTACTCCAGAAGGAGATGACAAGCTTGAGGCGGGGTCGTGTATCCGTGGACAAGTTCTGAAAGCCTATTGGCCAGGTCAGCGGCCCTAGGGACTTGGGTCTTGGCTTTGGTCAAGGTGAATGCCAACTCGTTTAGGTCATTGCCGATACCGACCCGTCCCAAGAGACATGCCTCCAAAGGTGTGGTTCCCCGTCCGCAGAAGGGGTCCAAAACAAGGTCTCCGGGCTCGGTGCAGCGTTGTATGAAGTAATGAGGGAGGTTCGGAGGGAACATGGCCATGTAGGAGCACATGGCGTGAAGCCGGTGTCCCCAGCGCGATGAGACTTCTTTCAGTGATTTCCGAAAGCTTTACTGGACGGCATCTCGTAGGAGGCCTCCCAACCTTCTCGTTCTTGACGTCGTGCTGGGGTTATTCGTCGCAGCCCTCCGGATCACCTTCGGCGAAGGATTGGGCGTTTTCGGCGTTGAACTGTAACTAATCTGGAGTCTATCGCGCAACTGTAGGATTGGGTTAGAAGTAAAGGTGGCGTCCGTATGAGAACCGGCGACTTTCAAATGCTCTTGGTTACGATGATATGGGGGATCAACTCCATATTCGTGAAGAAGACGCCCTAGGGAATTTCTCCGCTCCAGTTCAATGCCGTTAGGTTAGGGCTTGCCTCGGCGCTATTGCTCGGGCTTTTGGTTTTCGGCCGCGGGGCCAAGTTGCCTTCGGGACGGGATTGGGCCCTGGTGATACTGGCGGGTTTCCTGGGGTGCGGACTGGTCGTCGATTACATCTTCAAACTGGCTGGAACTGGTCTTTTCGGGCACCTTGGCCTTGGTGTTTTCGTACATCCTATGGAATCAGGGGGTAAAGCGGAGCGGTCCCGCCAGAACCGGCATCTATCAAAATCTGACGCCGGTGTGGACCGGTCTTTTTGCGTGGCTGATGCTAGGCGAGTCGTGGAGCTTAGCCAAGTTCCTAGGCGCCATTGTGGTCTTGGCGGGAGTCTCCCTTGTACGGTTCGGTCAGCCTCAGAGGGTTAAATCTCTGGAGGGAACACAATGAAGAAGACGGTAATATGGGTGCTGGTCGCCGCGGTAGCTGTCTTAGTCCTAGGCTTTGGCTACACCAGACTACAGTCCGGGCGCGCCGTTAGAGCCGCCATGGAGGAGCTGCGGAACACTCTGCAGACCGCGGAAGCGGAGCGCCGAGATCTTGAAATCGTCATATCAGGCAAGGGAACGGTTCAGCCCAATGAGAAGAAGTCGGTCTCCTCAAAAGTCGCCGGCACGGTCCAAGACATCCTGGCCATCGAGGGGGATACGGTCCAAGCCGGCCAGACGGTTATGGTGCTGCAAAACGACTCGGTAAGGTACCAGGCTGAGCAAGCCAGGCTTGACCTTAAGTTGGCGGAGCAGGCTCTGGAGGACATGCTGGGACCGGCCGGCGCCTTAGCCAAGGCGGGACTCGAGCTTAGGCAAGCGGAGTCCAACTTGAAGGCGATCTCGGATAGGCTCGAGGGGCTTTCGCCCAAGAGCTCCATTTCCGGCCAGGTGTGGAGCGTGCTATTTGCCGTCGGAGACCAGGTCAAGGCCGGACAGCTCCTGGCCACGGTCGCAGACACTAGGACCCTTACGGTATCCACGAAGATCAAGCAGGAGGACCTGCACCTCGTAAGCGTCGGTGACCCGGTCATGGTTCATCCCGGAGGATCGCTGCTGCCGACTCCCGGTACGCTGACCGCCATCGCCAACGAGGGTGTCCCAGGCTCTAAGGGGGTAGAGTTTGGCCTGACGATAACCGTCCCCAATCCCGGACCAGGGCTTAGGCCCGGCATGTCGGTGACAGTGACGTGCGAGTCGAAAGACGGAAGGTTCTTAACCTGGGGAGGCGTTACGGCTGCCAAGGAAAAGGCCGAGATTAGGGCGGAGACCGATGGGACGGTAGAAAGCGTGTTGGCCGAAGAAGGCGCGTTCGTCCAGTCGGGCCAGGCAATCGCGGTGTTGAAAAACGATTCCCTGCTCGTATCCCACGACCAGGCCAAGAGCGCGGTCGAGGCAGCTAAGCAGGCAGTCTCCTCATGCGATGGGCAGATTGAGGCACAGAGGCTTAGGGTTCAACAAGCCTGGGTGATCGCGGCGGAAAAGGATGATCTGCTCCGGAGACTCTCTGTGGAAAGCCCGGTTACCGGGACCGTTGTCGCTCTTCCAAAGAATATCGGGGACTCGGTTGCCGCCAACGAGGTCATATTTCAAGTAGCGGCGGTAGAGCCGCTCAATGTCACCATCCCTGTTGATGAGCTGGATGTAAGCAATGTCGTCGTGGGACAGGAAGCCAGAATAGCGGTGGACGCGTTCCCCGACAGGGAGTGGAGTGGACGTGTCACCAGGATCGCTGTGGAAGGTCAAGTGAAGGACGGGGTCACGAACTACGGGGTGACGGTTTCCTTGACATCCAATGAGTTGAGGCTCGGCATGTCCGCCAGCGTGACCGTATCGGTCTCCAAGAAGGCCAACGCCTTGAGCGTGCCGGTTGAAGCCGTGACCTGGGACAGGGGCCTCTCGTACGTGAACAAGGTGGAAGATGGCCGGCTAGTGCAGACCAAGGTGAAAATAGGCATTCAAAACGACCTTTATGCCGAGGTGGTTTCCGGTTTGGAGGAAGGAGACCTTGTCCTTATCGGCAGTGTTCCGGATTGGGGTCGCCTACGACTCCCCACGAATATCCCGGGGATGAAAGTACGATGACGCTTCTCGGTATCAGTTCCCAAGAAGAGGCCTGCTTCAGATGAAATTCGGCGAGAGCTTCGTGGTGGCTATGAGGGCCCTCACAGTGAACCGCCTGCGCACGGCTCTGACGATGCTGGGCATCATCATCGGGGTCGGGGCGGTTATCGCCTTGGTCTCAGCGGGGCAAGGGGCGGAGAAGCAAGTCTCTGGCCAGATCGACTCCATGGGGTCAAACATAATACTGGTGACTCCGGCAAGTTCGGCTACAACTCTTGCGGTCTCCGACGTGGAGTTCGTGCTGAACAAGGTACCGTCCATCGTTCGGGCGATGGCGGTCATTCAGGTCAACACGCAGGTGGCGTGGAAAGGGAACTCGGTGACCGTGGGCATTCAAGGCGTCACCGAGGAATTCCCGGAAATCCGCTCGTTCTTCCCCGAGAGCGGCCGCTTTCTCATAGGAACCGATGTGACCAACAGGCGGAGAGTCGCCGTCGTGGGACAGACGGTCCTCGCTGACGTCTTCGACGGTAAAGACCCCATCGGCGAGACCGTGACCATCGCGGGTCAGTCATTCACCGTGGTCGGAGTCATGGAAGAGAAGGGTGAGACCTTCGGAACCGATATGGATAACGTCGTGTTCGTCCCGGTGTCCACGTTGCAGCGGGTGGCCGGAACTACCAGGGTAAGCGCTATTTACGCTCAGATAGGCGACCCCGACCAAGCGGACGATGCGGTGGCGGCGTTATCCAGCGCGTTTGACGCTCGGTTCCGCCGTCAAGGCTCGGTTAACGTCGCCAGTCAGAAGCAACTGCTGGATACCGTATCCATGATCACCACTACCTTTACGGTCCTCTTGGCTTCCATCGCAGCGATATCCCTGCTGGTGGGCGGGATAGGGATTATGAACATCATGCTGGTCTCCGTCACCGAGCGCACCAAGGAAATCGGTCTCAGGAAGGCGGTCGGAGCCAAGAACCGGGACATTATGCTCCAGTTCCTCATCGAGGCCTCGATACTCAGCGGCACCGGCGGTCTCTTGGGCATCTTCTTGGGAAGCGCCGGCACTAGGCTGCTTGCGCGGCTGGGAGGATGGCCCCCTTACACGTCTCCTTCCGCGGTTTTCATGGCGTTGGGCTTTTCCGTCATGGTCGGCATATTCTTTGGCTTTTACCCCGCGGCGCGCGCCGCCAAACTGGACCCCATATCGTGTCTCCGGTACGAGTAAGAAGGGAGAGGTCTTCTGATGAGTGACAGACGCCGGTCAGTAGCTACCATCTCGGTGCACGCGGGAGCCAAGCCTCCCGCATCGGTTACGCTCCCCAAGGTGCCTCCGATTTACGCGACCTCGGTCTTTTCTTTTGATTACCTGGACCAGATCGACGAAGTCTACCTGGGTAGCGCCAGGGTACGTGTATTCCAGGATGGGCAACCCAAGGGAATCGACCTGCTGGAAGAGGCTATAGCCGAGCTGGAGGGCAGGGAGGACGCGGTCGCGTTTGCCTCTGGGATGGCCGCCATCACCACGGCTGTGTTGGCAACCGTCTCTGCCAAAAAGACCACGTGCTTTCAGCCAGGACTCTGTACGGCGGCACGTACACCTTCTTCCACGACGACCTGCCCAAAAGAGGCGTGAGCACTACGTTGTGGACTTTAACGATCTTCGGGCAGTGAAAAACGCCCTAAGGCCCGATACCAAGGTTCTCTATTGCGAGACGATCTCAAACCCCACCATGGAAGTCGCCGATCTGCTATCCCTTGCCGGCACCGCTCACGAGGCCGGGGCGCTCTTCATGGTAGACAACACTTTCGCCTCACCTGTTCTGTGCAGACCCTTGAGCCTTGGAGCCGACGTGACGATCCACAGCCGCCAAGTACCTAAACGGCCATAGCGACGGGATTAGCGGTGTCCTGGCGGTCGCGGGAGAAGGCTCGGAAGGCCGCACAGACGCGGCAAAGGGTGGGGCAAGCTCCAAGGTAGGAGCACTGCGTCAAGGTCTGGCGCAGGCGATTCGTTCATTGGCCGCCACCTACGGCCCGACGCCGTCTCCGTTTGACGCATGGCTCCTCTTGCGGGGGCTTCGGACCTTGTCCTTGCGCGTCGAGAGGCACTCGCAAAACGCCCTAAAGCTTGCGAGATTTCTCGAAGGGCATCCCAAGGTCACAGTGGTGCATTATCCCGGACTTGAGTCATCTCGGTATCGAGAGATCGCAAGTCGCGTCCTCTCGGGCGGGTTCGGAGGGATGCTCAGTTTTGAGGTGACCGGAGGTCTGGACGGTGCCCGGACGCTCATAGATTCGTTGGACATGGTAGAACTAGTGCCCAGTCTGGCGGGGGTTTCCACTACGGTCTCCCATCCCGGGAAGACCTCCCATCGGGCCATCCCGCTGGAAGAGCGCAGCTCATACGGCATAGGTGACGGCCTGGTCAGAGTATCCGTCGGCATTGAGGACTATAGGGACATTGAAGCCGACTTTGCGCAAGCACTCGACCGGGTGTAGGGCCTATATCGTCTGGCACTCCAAATGAGCGGTGTCATTGGTCCTGGTAAGGCGCCAGCCGGACAGGTGGCGCTCGAGGACGCTTATGGAGCAGTTCCCGATTGGCGGGAGCGTTTCCCGGGGGTCTAGCCCCAAAGCGTGCCTTATTATGGATTTGACTACTCCTAGGTGGGCAGCGATGGCTACGGTTCCTTCAGGGTACCATTCGTAGATGTCTTCGAAGGCCCTTGCCACACGCTGATCCAGAAGCTGGCTGGACTCCCCGCCCGGCCTGACCGTGGTATAGACGTCGGTCTGAAGGTTCTTGAGGTATTCGCGGAACTCGGCAAGCGGCTTCCCCTGAAGGTTGCCGCCGTGGATCTCTCTGAGCCTCCGGTCCAGCACGAGCCTGCAGCGTTGATCGCCGCCTTTCTGATATTTCAAGACTGCCTCCGCCGTGTGCCTGGCGCGTTCTAAGTCGCTGGCGAATACCGCGTCAAACGCGACGGACCCAAGCGCTTTTCCCAGCAAGTCGGCTTGCCTGTATCCCAACTCCGTAAGGGGGACGTCGAGCTGCCCCAAGAGGATTTCTTCTATGTTGCCTTCTGCGTCTCCGTGCCTCAATAAGTAGAAGGTCGCCAACGGTTTCGGCCCCTTAAGTTCGCGGGCCAATCCCTCCCCTAGCCGTGTATTGCGGACAATTCCGGGCCACAGAGACCAGACTGGAAGCCTCGCCAAAGCCGATGGACCCACAGAGCCGCATTAGTGGATATTCTGCCAGAAGCGCGAAACTCCTGCTAGAGCATCAAGTACGACTGCTTTGGCGTTTGTTGGAAGGTGAGATGGCGTCAATTGCGCCAGCTTGCTAGAGTGGGCTCAAAGGTGACCCGGCTTAGGGCGTAGAACTCACGCATAGATGGAAACGGGCGGCAAGTGGCAAAAGCAGGGGGGATTATCGTGGTAATGAAGGCTCCGCCACTACGTGAAGGTGATCTGGTAGCAATCGTGGCTCCATCCGGAGCTGTGCATGAGGAGGCCCTGAATCGTGGCATCAAAGTCCTGGAGAATCTGGGACTCAGAGTGAAAACGGAAGGGCATGTCCTGGACCGCTGGGGGTACCTAGCGGGAAACGACCGTGACAGGGCGGAGGACTTCAGCGAAGCCTGGATGGACCCTTCAGTGAAGGCGGTGATTTGCGCTCGCGGCGGTTACGGCGCCATGCGAATCCTGCCGTATCTCGACTTCGAGAAGCTTCGGGCCAACAGGAAGATCCTTGTTGGATACTCGGATATCACCGCTTTGCACGTCGCGTTCTGGCGCGAGATGCGCCTGGTCACCTTCCACGGACCCATGGTGGAATCAGGGGAGGAGTCCGGCCTAAATGACCCCTATAACCTGGCTTCTTTCAGGAAGGCCCTGTTTGCTTCGCGCAGGCGAGAGAGTACACAGGCACCCGAGGGCGGGTTCGTTACCTTGGACCTCCCGACCGGCCACTCTCTCACCACCATCGAAGAGGGCGAGGCGGAAGGTGTTGTGGTCGGCGGAAATCTATCGCTCATCGCGTCTACAATAGGATCTAGGTGGGAACTGGATACACGGGGTAAGATCCTTTTCCTTGAGGAAGTGGGAGAGAGACCGTACCGGTTGGACCGCATGCTGTGCCAACTTGCTTTGAGTGGGAAACTGGCTTCAGCGGCCGGCTACATGTTGGGAGACTTCACCGATTGCGAACCATCGGAGCTCTCGCCTTCTTTCTCGGTCCCCGAGGTAATAGACCAGTACTTCGCCGGGACGGGAAAACCCTGCATCGCGGGAATACCGGCCGGGCACGCGCGTCATAAAGCGACCATTCCCTTCGGGACGAAGGTTAGGATAGACGCCGCGCCGTCGTCTTCTACCAAGATACCGAGCGTCTCCTATCTCGAGTCGCCGACGAGGAGGTAAGCCACAACGAAGTCACAGCTCAGGCCGTTCCTTTGTCAGCCCTTCAGCTGCTCGTCGCTTTTTGTATAATACTGACTGGGATATGACGTGATTTTGGGGAGGTGCGGCACTCGAAGATCAAAGTGCTTCCGGAGGACTTCGTAGTCCACGAGGAAGTTGACCTCCCGCTGGAGGACTCAGGGCCGCATCGTGTACCTTATGGAAAAGCGGTCTTGGAATACGATGGACGCCGTCAGATCCATAGCGGAAGCGTCCGGCATTGCACCGGCTATGGTCCGTTACGCGGGACTGAAGGACCGCCACGCTCTGACGTACCAGCACCTATCAGTGCCTGCGGGCATGGAACTTGTGTCCGGGAACCCGTCTGTGAAGCTCCGCTTTCTGGGATTCTCCCATGATTTCGTCTCCACGAAGGTCCTAACCGGCAATGCGTTCAGGGTTACGCTCCGCTCGCTGAGCGCTTTGGAGCAGGATGCGGTCAGCGTCAGAGTGCCCGAGGTAACGGCTTTCGGGTTCCCCAACTACTACGACGACCAGCGGTTCGGCAGCGTCGCGGGAGAGGGGTTCTTCGCCGAGCGGCTCCTGAGAGGGCATCTTCGGGGCGCCCTGAAAATCCATCTGACGTCCCACTTCCCCAACGATTCTCCCAAGGAGCGCGAGAGGAAGACGAAGGTTGCCGCATCGTGGGGGAAGTGGGATGAAGTACGGGACCTTTGCGTGACGGCCGACGAGATCGCGGTGGCGGAAGCCCTCAGAAAGGGAGGACGGCGAAATGACCTGCTGCTTGGCGTTAACGCCATCCCAGCTGAGGAGGCGGCCATCTACCTGTCGGCGTATCAGAGCTACTTGTGGAACAAGGTCTTAGGGATCCTGCTGGGACCGCATTTCCATGACCATGCGTTTACCGTGCCAGGTAAGATGGGAGGCTACAGGTTCTATAGGAGTCTTTCCGAAAAATCGTTACAGCGTCTTCTATCGCTGCAAGTGCCCACTGTGGCCCGGCGCCTCCTACCTTGTGACGCTGAGGTTCAAGAGGCTATAGAGACTGTGTTGGCGGAGGCAGGTATCCCTCTCAGCGCGTTCGGGCTCCGGGGAGTCAGGAACGCGTACTTCCACTCCTTCCACCGGCCCGCGATCGTGGTGCCTAGAGACCTGGTTTCGAGCGGGGTAAGCCCAGACGACAGGTATCCTGGGACCGGCAAGGCGTGCCTGGAGTTTCGTCTGCCCGCAGGGTCGTACGCCACGATGCTGATCAAAGCGGTTGTCGGAGCCGCTCCACGATGAGTCATCCGCTCACGCGACTTCCAGTAACCTCTTGATGATGTCGTCTATGAGAGGTTCGGTAAGGGAGACGTCGCGGACTTCCCCCAACCCCTGCATCGCCATGAGGACTACGGGAGCGGTGGACTTCGTACGGTCGAACGCGACTTCCACCGTCCGATTTAAGGTGTCCACGTGGGTCACAACCCAGGCGCCGTTGTGAGGCAAAGTCGACAATCGGCCGCTCGGGTCCAGGTGCTGGCCGGCCTGTATGCCGGAGGGCATGGCCGAGTACGTCACCTTTAGAACGGTCAAGAGGCCGGCCCGGTCACGCAGATGGCTGAGGTCCCCGTCATACACCAAAGCTCCGTGGTTTATGACCATAACACGGTCGCACAGTTCCTCGATGTCGCGCAGGTCGTGTGTGGTGAGCAGGATGGTCATGCCCTCGTTCTCGTTCAGCCTGGTGAGGAACTCACGGATCCTGCCCTTGGCGACCACATCGAGTCCGATGGTCGGTTCGTCGAGAAACAGCACGCCGGGACGATGGAGCATGGCCGCGGCCAAATCCGCGCGCATGCGTTGGCCTAGAGACAACCTGCGTACCGGGGTATCAAGGAACTCGCCGATTCCCAGGAGGTCGTCAAACTCTTCCTTGAATCGCCGGTAATCCGCGGGCCTGACGTCGTACATCGCGGCGAGGATGTCGAAGGAGTCGATCGTTGGGAGGTCCCACCACAACTGAGTCCTCTGCCCAAATACCACGCCGATTTGGCGGGCCAGCTTCTGTCGCTCACGCTGTGGCGAGATGCCGTTGACGGTGACCGAGCCCGACGTGGGGTGCAGGATCCCCGTCAGCATCTTGACCGTGGTGGACTTGCCCGCTCCGTTTGGACCGATATATCCGACGAACTGGCCGCGCGGAACTTGGAAACTTATGTTGTCCACGGCGCGGATTTCCCGCTTGTCCCGTGAGAATACCCCACGGAGCCCCGCCATGAAACCGGTTTTCCGCACCGGCACCAAATAGGATTTCTTGAGTTCGGAAGCTATGATCGCCGTCGTTCCAACCTTCATGCCGGTCACCTCCGTCCATCTTTCTTCTTGCGCAGGTGCGCCTCTTAGACCTTCACTAGGGGTTCCGTCTAGGACCCGGTACTTTGGTAAGCCGCTTCTCCTTTATGCCACAGTTTCAACGATACGAAGAGCCCCACCGCGCAAGATAGCACGGGCCACACTAGGTTCATCCACGTACCGCCTTTCCCCAGAAGATAGACGACGGGGACGTAGTTGCCGACACCGAAGGGGAGGAGGGTCAGGAGCACTACCCTAAGCCAGCCCGGGTATATTTCGAGAGGGTGCTGGGTCGCTACAGAGGGCGCGTTCTGCGTGAATGTCTGCAGTTCGTCAATGCGGACTATCCAAAACGCGGCGCTGGCCGTCGCGAGCCCTACTATGAAGAATAGCATGGCGCTACATAAGCAAGCCATAGCTAGCAGAGCCAGTTCTCCCCACGTAAGCTGTCCGGTACGGACGAGGTAGGGTAGAGATATGGACGCCACTCCGATCCCTTGCAGGGCCAAAGCGAACCGGGACAGGTCCACTTTCCGAGACAACAACACAAAGAGGCTGGGCCACGGGCGGATCAGCACCGAATCGAATTCGCCTTGGACCATGTACCTTTCGAACTGCTCCAACTCCTCGCTCAGGACTCTGTAGATGCCGATGCCGATCTTGGATACCGCAAACAGCAGTCCTATCTCGTAGATGTTCCAGCCTGCGACGGTGTCGAATTTCCACAGGATCACTGCCAAGAAGTAGTAGTCAAACGCCCCGGTAACCGCCTGGATGATAGAAGTGCTGACGAAGTCGAACTTATACTGCATGGCTGCGCGAACGCTAGCGGAAGCCAGAATCCAATACAGCCTTAGGGCGGCCGAAAGCTTTCTTAGTGCTGCGCTAAGCCCCTTGGCTCTCATCCCCCTTGCACCTCCAGCTTGCGGCGGACTATAGCGGTAAGCGCCTGCGCGGCGAAAGTGAGGGCCGCTGCCCAGAAGAGGGACCGCCATATAAGGGTCGGGCCCGACAGCTCCAAGAAGATCCTTGCGGGGTAATAGCACACACAAGGGAACGGAGTCAGCACCGCGATACGTTGGGCGAGCGCGGGAAGGACCTCGAGAGGCATCGATGTCCCACCAAAGCCGAATATCAAGGAGGTCTCGACGCTCCATGCGGTGCGGATTTCCGTCGTCCAGAAAGCCGTCACCCCGACGATGTACTTACTCACAATGCCTATGTAGGCGCCAATTCCCAAGGATAGAAGAGTCCACGCCCAAGTAGCAAGGCTCTTGGGCAATCTCATGCCGAAGACGGACAACATTAGCCCCACAGGCAAACCTCTAAAGATAATGCTGTAGATTTGCGAGCCGTAGTCCGACGCGACTCTGTAGGCGAAGAATCATGGGACAGGGCCAGTTCTGTGGCGATGTTGCCCGAACGGACCGAATCCCGAATCCGCATGTGTGTCCTTATAGAGAAACCGGTGAACCAGAGGATGGTCTGGTTGAAGATTATGTAGTGAACCATGGTCTCGGCCGTATAGTCAGAAAACCCCGCGGCCGGAGTGACGGTTTTCCACAGGTAGATGTACACCAGGCCGAACACAGCGCTAGCGACCGTGTTTATTAGGTGTGAAGCGGAGTATTGAAGGTTTTGTGAGAAACCCTTGGCTCCTAAGACACCGTATTTTCGGACAGCGCGAGCAAGCATTGACCTGCCTCCGTTGAATCGGCATGTATCGAGCCGGCCGAAACGCGCGTGACTTGTAAATGCCAACGTCCTGGATCACGAACTCCGGTCGTGACGAAGAGAACCTAAACGGCTGGTAGGGGAAACGGCAGAAAGTATATCAGAGTCAGGGAAGAGTGGGCAAGGGGGTATCTGCTCCCCCCGGAGCACCAACGGGCTAGCTTGTTGAGCGATGCCCATCGGGGATATAGTAATGCGGCGAAGGAGGAAGACCGATGACTGAGCGCATACCACCCGCTACTAGCGGAGCGGATAAGACTGTTGAAATGGTAGAGGGCAGGCAGATCGAAGACTACATTGTTACGGGGCTGTCACAGGACGGGCACTTTAGAGTGCTGTCGGCGCGGACGACTCTCCTGGTCGAAGAGGGCAGGAGACGACACCAGACATCGCGGACCGTCGCGGCCGCCTTGGGGAGAGCTTTGACTTGCGCTGCGATGATGGCCGCGACGCTGGACGATGACCAATCCGTCACGCTGCGCTTCCTTGGAGACGGGCCGGTAGGTGGCATCATTGCCGAGGGACTTCGGCACAGCGATCATGTGGGAGTCAGGGGATATGCCGCGAACCCGGAGGTGGAACTCCCACCAAAGTCCCCGGGCAAGCTGGATGTTGGCGGTGCCGTCGGAAGCAAGGGTTTCTTGCATGTGACAAAAGACCTCGGCTTGAGGGAAATGTACACCGGGAGCTCGGAACTGCAATCGGGGGAAATCGGGATCGATGTGGCGTACTACTATACCGTGTCTGAGCAGCTGCCTACCGCGCTTTCCGTCGGTGTTCGCATCGAAGGAACGAACAAGGGCGCTGTCAACAGAGGCGCTGCCAACAGGGTGGGTTGGGTAACCGGCGCCGGCGGACTGATGGTTCAGGTTATGCCAGGACAGAACCCAAGGGACTCGATGC
Organism: Bacillota bacterium; assembly: GCA_040766225.1. Classification (GTDB taxonomy): domain Bacteria; phylum Bacillota; class Sulfobacillia; order Fermentithermobacillales; family Fermentithermobacillaceae; genus DULO01. The sequence goes on from JAXGQX010000031.1 coordinate 19,330, forward strand.
AAGCGATCGACCGGATCCAGGCGAACCTGGATGCAATTGGCGCGGTGAGCATGAAGATGCAGGAAGGCGTACTGCCCGAGGACCTGGTAGGATCCGTGTTCCAGGGAGTCGGCCCTGTGAGTCTGCTCGATTCTATCCCCGTTCGGTTTGAGTGCAAGTGCTCTAGGGAGAGGGCCCTTAGGACACTGTCCACCCTCGGACAGGAAGACCTTCTGAAACTGGCGGGGGAGCAGGAGAACACTGAAGTCCGATGCCACTTCTGCAACGAGGTGTACCCGTTCGGCGCTTCAGAAATCAGAACTTACGCGTCTACCCTTCGGGACGAAGGTCAATGAATGGTGCTCAATATAGCGCTGAACGTCCTGGCATGACCGTACTCATCCCCCAAGAGCGTCATGAGGATGAGCCGTTGATCAGTCGTGGGCGCGATCCTCGCGAGTTCGGCGTATTCGGCCGTATCACCCAGTTCACCGTCGAGCGCCCGCATCAAACCTTCCTCCCAGGCAGCTGTGCCTGACGGAGTGCCGCCCCATTTCGGAGGGGACATGCCGGGAACGCCCGCAAGTATGGCCGCGATTGTCCTTGCGTGGCCGTACTCATCTCTGGCTATGCTGTTCAGTATCTGAGACAGCTCCATGGATGGGGCTATCGTAGCCAAGTGGCTGTAAAAGGCGTACGCTTCGAGTTCGTCGATGTAGGCCGCTTGGAGCCTCTGATAATACTCGTTCATGAGGAAGACTCCCCTCAGTTTGGCGATAGTCGCTACACATTATGCAAACTAGAGCGGGTTGGCGATTGAAGGAGTATTAGGCTTGGGCAAACAAGGCACCCATTCCTCCGGTGTGGATGAAACAACAAGCCTCGTCCGGGGGGATTACGCCGCTCCTGACGAGTCCGAGCATCCCGGCGGCTGTCTTGGAGGTATAGACGTTTTCCGTGACGACACCTTCATAGTGAGCCAAAAGCCTTCGCGCCTCCTGGGACTCGGGGGTCGGGATGCCATAACCCTCCCCGACGTACTCGCCGTATACGGCCATGACGCGTTCAGGAGGCACCAAGGCGGGGCCAAGAAGGTCTTTGAGCCCACCGAACAGGCAGTTCATCCTCCGCTCCAACTCGTCGGTACCGTACTCGACGCTTATCACGTGCACCCGAAAGGGTCCGCCCAAGAGCGCTGTTCCGTACACGAATCCGGATGCCGTTCCGCCCATGGCGCCAACGATGCACACATGCTTCAGGGGAATCCCCAGTTTGCGACATTGTCCGTGGAGTTCGAAAGCCGCATCGACGTAACCTAGCGCTCCAAGAGGTGTGGAGGCTCCGTTATGGATGGCATAGGGCTTCATGCCTCTCTTTCTGAGGTCTTCCGCCAACTCATCCATGGCTGAAGCCCGCGCTTCTTCGGAAACCTTGCCCAGAAACCTAGGAGTGGCGCCGAATAGCCGGTTGAGAAGCACGTTCCCGGACAAAGATTCCGGTCTCTCATCGTTGTGAACCAGGATACAGTTGAGCCCCAACTTTGCGCACGCCGCGGCCGTTAGAGAGCAGAGGTTCGATTGCAGTCACCAAGGGCGAGAACTGTGTCGGAGCCTTAGGAGACGGCGTCTCCCAAGAGGAATCGAAGGCTCCTTGTCTTGTTACCGCCCATGCCGAGCCCAGTCACGTCGTCCCGCTTACCCAAAGATTCGAGTGGCGACGGCTGCTCCAAGCCTGGGCAAAGGTTCAAGGAGTGGGGGAGTGTTCCCAGCGAGGCGCGAGGAAAACTTGCAAGGTACACTGCAGATTCGTCCATATCCGTTTCTTCCCATAGACCCGTTGCTGTAACCTGGGTCCTTGGCTGCCGGTATGGCTATTACTACTCAAATGCTATCATGTAACCGGGAAAAAAGGAGAATTGTCGGGCCTAAGGGCCCGAACACACTTGGGGGTTCCAGAGCCATTGAAAACGCCCGTCGCCATTTGTAGATGTGATTCGTACGTGCCAAAAGAAGTAGACCGGGCCCTCCGACGCCTAATGTCTCTCATAGGGGCAGATGCCTTGCTCCCGAAAGAAGGCAGGGTGCTGGTAAAGCCAAACATGCTAAGTCCCGTATCACCTGAGCGGGCGGTTACTACCCACCCCGAGGTCGTTTTCGCGGTCGCCAAGTACCTTTCCGAAAGATGCGAGCATGTCGACATAGGCGATAGCCCCGGCCGAGGGGAGTATCCTCTGGTGTGCGAGACCACAAGAATCACGGATGCGGCCCATCGAAGCGGTGCCTCCATCGTATCTTTCGAGGAGGAGGTCCCCACGAAGCACCTTGCAGGGCACGTCTGCAAGGAGTTCCCTCTAGCTCGACCTGTAGTCAGTTCGGCCGCCCTCGTAAACGTGGCGAAGATGAAAACTCACGGCTTGATGACTTTTACAGGCGCGGTGAAGAACCTGTACGGGTGCGTTTCGGGCGCCCGTAAGGCCCATTTGCATTTTCGATACCAGGAGCCCGAAGATTTCGGTCAGATGATTGCGGATCTAGTGGAACTAGTCAAACCCGCAATCTCCATCCTTGACGCGATTTTGGGCATGGACGGTGAAGGGCCGTCCCATGGAAGACCTCGTAACGTCGGCCTCCTTATGGCTTCACCGGACCCCGTTGCCTTGGACGTGGTGGCTATGCACGTGGCGATGGCCGACCCCATGACCGTACCTTACCTGAAGGCGTGCAGGAAACACGGGGTGGGAGAAACGAACTTGGAGAATATCGACATATGGGGGGAGCGACTTCGGGAGGTGCAGATCGCAAACTTTCTTATGCCCGAGAGGCCGGGGTCGTCACCTCTTACGTTCCGATGGGCGGGACCCCTGCGTAAGGAGCTGTCTCCGATTCCGATGGTGAGCCCGGAGCTGTGCGAGCGCTGCGGCCAATGCGCCGCTTCTTGTCCTCCGAAAGCCATGACCGTATCGGACTCTGGCGTGACAATTCAAAGGAAGCTGTGCATAAAGTGCTACTGCTGCCAGGAGCTTTGCCCCTCCGGGGCGATTTCGCTTAAGAAAAGGCCGCTTG
>JAXGQX010000032.1:0-21708 GCA_040766225.1 Bacillota bacterium
GGCGACAGGGTAAGAGTCTCCACTTCCGGCAAGAAGGTTTCATTGCTCCGAAGCAAAGACTGGTCCTTTTACGATGTATTGCGCAGAAAACTGAAGGAAGGGGCAGATAGGCTGCCGCGTTGATTTGGCAACACCAAACCTCTTTAGTTATGGGAGGAGTCTTTCTTGAAATCCAGGAGGCAGATGCGGATCATCGAACTGGTGTCCCAGAACGTTATCACAAGCCAGGAAGCATTGTGTGAGGCGCTCGCCAAAGACGGAATCAACGTGACTCAAGCTACCGTGTCCCGGGACGTCAAAGAACTGAACCTCGTGAGGGTCCCTTCCGGGGACGGAAGGTATAAGTACGCGCTCATGCCCGGAGACCCTTCGCTAGTCTACAAAGACAGGTTCCGGCGGCTTTTCTCCGATTGCTGCATCGGCATAGGCAAGTCAGGGAACATCATCCTGGTTAAAACCCTAAGCGGGGCGGCCTCCGCGGTAGGGGAAGCCGTGGATGGGTTGAGCCTGAACGGGGTATTGGGGACGGTAGCCGGGGACGACGCGCTCTTGGTTGTGGTTGCCGACGGCGCAGATCCCGCGGAAGTACTAACGAACTTGCGGAAGATAGCCGGGTTATAGGCCATGCTTCAGTACCTCCGGATAAGGAACTTTGGGATATTCCAAGACGCGGAAGTGGAGCTTCTTCCAGGCTTATCCTTGTTTACGGGCGAGACGGGCGCCGGCAAGTCCATGATTGTGGACGCGGTCATGTCCTGCCTCGGCCAACGGACTTCCAAAGACTTTCTCAGGACGGGAGAAGAACGAGCTGTCGTCGAGCTATTAGCCAACCGCCCTAGGACCGATGATGACAGGGAACTAGACGACGGCGTTCTATCTATCCTAGGCGAACAGGACGATGTGGCCCTTCAGAGGGATATTCTGGCGGACCGGTCGTACATGAGGGTAAACGGCAAAGTGGTCTCGTCAGGGATGGCTCAAGAAATCGGCTCGCGATTGGTGGACATACACGGCCAGCAGGAACACCACTCGCTGATGAAACCCCAGAACTACTTGTCGATCCTAGACTCCTTGGACCGCCAACGGGTCGTCCCGCTCCGTAGCCGGTTCATCGCGCTATACCGTCAAAGGCAGGGCCTTCTGAGCGACATAAGGGAGCTTGGCAGAAGGGGTCCTGAGAGGCAACGAGAGATCGACCTACTCCTCTATCAGGTTAACGAGATAGCCGACGCCAAGATCCGAGAGGGTGAAGAGGCCGAGCTTCGAACGGAGTACCAGGTCCTATCGTCGCAAAAACGTCTTATCGAGCTGGCGCAAACGGCATACAACCTCCTGTATGCCTCTTCTCGCGGGCAGGAGTCGGCCACAGAACAACTGAGTTTGGCCCTATCCGCGCTCAAGAAAGCCTCGTCTATAGACCCTGCGGCATCACCCGCTTATGAGGCGGTGGAACAAGCCTCTTTTACCCTTGAAGTTGCCTTGGACTCGTTGAGAGAATACCAGAAGCGTCTGTCAGTCCAGCCGGACAAGCTAAACCAGGTCGCCGAACGCCTAGATCTCCTGCAAAAACTAAAATCTAAGTACGGCGAGAGCGAGAAAGCCATTTTGCAGTACGAGAAAGACGCGCGCCAAAGCCTCCACAAGTTGATGCACTCCGAAGAGGCTTTGGCCAGACTCCATGAGGAACTGGGACGGATAGAGGACGAAATGGCGCGGACCGGATCGGAACTGACATCATTGAGAGAACTGGCCCAAAACATGTCCAGGAGGTCACTTCCTCGCTCGGGGAACTCGGAATGCCCGGCGGGACGTTTATGGCCCAAGTGGAGAATGAGGAGGACGAACAAGGAGTACGCGTGGGCGGACTCCGCCTTCGGCCGTTCAATGACGGGTTTGACAAAGTCAGTTTCCTTTTCTCCGCCAACTTGGGAGAATCACCTTCACCGGTGAACAAGGTGGCGTCAGGGGGCGAGTTATCCCGTCTTATGCTGGCCATTAAGTCCCATCTGGAAGAAAACGACCCTGTGCCTACCCTGATTTTCGACGAAATCGACGCCGGAATAGGCGGCGATGCGGGACAAGCTGTCGCTGAAAAATTATGGAAACTGGGTAGGCGTCACCAAGTCCTCTGTGTCACACACCTGGCCTCGATCGCCGCTTTGGCCGATCACCATTACGTTGTCCAAAAGAGCGAGCATGACGGCAGGACTGTAGCCGATGTAAGGTTACTTTCCCAAGAAGGCCGGGTGTCGGAAATCGCCCGTATGTTGAGCGGGTCCGGATTGTCAATTTCCTCAGATCACGCCAGGGCGTTATTGCGAAGAGCCCAGGAGAAGAAGGTTTCAGAAGACTGAACCCTTCCTCGCCTTTCCACCACTTACTCTCACTGACGCAATAAATGACTCCTTTACGGTAAACCTTATTACCTGTAGTCATGGGCGGCGAGAGGAGAGTGGCTCAAAAATGCGAAAAGATCGCGCAAAAAAAACAGCCGGCATCCTAATCTGCATCTTCATCACTCTGATCACCGCTTCAAATCCATTTCGTTTAGCTTATTCTTTCCCGGACGCCATCACTCTCTCCACCGGACAAGATTTTGTCATTGATACCGGATATCCGGTGGTGTCCGTTTCGGCAGGAAGCTCGGGGTTCTGGCCCTTCGGCAACGTAACAACCCGCCTGTCTATGGACACAAACAAGCCCGGTCAGTACTCGGTCCAATTCAAACTCTTTGGCTTTATTCCTTTAAGAAGAGTCTCTTTGACCGTCGCGGAACCCATAATGGTCATACCCGGAGGACACTCCATCGGTGTCGTGCTCAGAAGCACCGGCCTCGTCATAACCGGGCTTTCTCCTGTTGAAACGGTGGATGGCAAGGAAGTCTGGCCTGCCAAGAACGCGGGTCTGGAAGCCGGAGACGTCATATTGGCGGTCGGCGACAAACGTGTGGTGACCAAGGAAGACCTGGCCATCTACGTCGACTCCGCTGGAAGAGCGGGTGAGTGGGTTGACCTTCTCGTCGAAAAGGCCGACGGTTCCGCCGTTCATCGAGCGCTTTTGCCGGTGAGAAACAAGTACGGGGGCTTCAACATCGGGCTGTACGTGAAGGACGCCTTAGCCGGGGTGGGGACTTTGACTTTCTATGAACCTGGAAGCGGCCTCTATGCCGCGCTGGGCCATGTGATATCCGAAGGAGACTCCAGGCGCCCCGTGACCATGAAACAGGGCCAGATAGTGAAAGCCACAGTGACCGGCATTCAACCGAGTAGGAAAGGCCAGCCCGGCGAGGTGCTGGGTACGTTTGTCGAGGGACAGGACGTCATCGGAAGCATCTTGAAAAACGGCCCTTGCGGGATTACCGGAATTCTTTCCAGCCAGCCGGAAAACCCGATCTACCTGGAGCCGATTCCTCTAGGTCTAGAGAGCAAACTGAAGACGGGACCGGCAGAGGTCTTGACCACTTTGAACGGCAACACGATAGAGAGCTTCTCGCTGGAGATCCAGCAAATATTCGGCAGTTCTTCCGCTTCCTCAAAAGGGTTTGTCATCAAGATCACCGATCCAAGGCTTTTGGCGGCCACAGGCGGCATAGTGCAGGGTATGAGCGGCAGCCCTATCATTCAGGACGGTTATTTGGTGGGCGCCGTCACCCATGTCCTTGTCAATGATCCGACCCGGGGCTACGGAACGTTTGCTCAATGGATGGCGGAAGACTCGCACATGATGTCGGTTTCCGCAGCGGATGAGCCTTTCTACGTGGCGTCGTCAAGTAGTCATATAGAAAACTGACAAAAAGCGAGAACGTCTCTTGTGCTTCTCCCTCAACTGGTATAATATGGGTGCAACAAAGAGTGCTCGCCTAGACCGCAATCGGCGCGGTAACCGGTAGTAGCCCAGGGTTAGGGGGAGGAACTTGGAGTTGCAAAAAATTAGGGTGCTGATCGCCGACGATAACAAAGAGTTTGTGAGTCTCTTAAAGGAGTACCTGGACAGGCAAGACGATGTCGAGGTCGTTGGAACAGCTCACAATGGTCTGGAGGCCTTGCAGGCAATCAAAGACACCGATCCGGAAGTCGTTGTGCTCGATATTATCATGCCTTATCTAGACGGAATCGGAGTGCTCGAAAGGCTAGCGAGATGCGAGGAGGGGCCCCGTCCGAAAGTAGTCATGTTGACCGCGTTTGGGCAGGAGTCAATAACCCACAGGGTCCTGGAACTAGGTGCTGATTACTACATATTGAAACCGTTCGATTTTGACATCTTGGCGGAAAGACTGCGCCAACTATTCAACAAGCAAGGACAGCCTACTCGTGCTTCCGTTGTGCAGGACCGGGATAAGAACCAAGATTCACGAGTGACGGCAATGATGCACGAGCTAGGCATACCCGCTCACATCAAGGGTTATCTGTACCTGAGGGATGCCATTGTGATGGTCGTAGGCAGGGTAGACCTCTTGTCCAAAATCACAAAAGAACTCTATCCGTCCATAGCGGACAAGTATCTCACCACCCCCAGCAGAGTAGAGAGGGCCATAAGGCACGCGATAGAAGTGGCCTGGGACAGAGGCAACATGGACTTCATCCAAAGGGTGTTCGGTCACACGATTAGCCAGGAGAAGGGGAAACCGACCAACTCCGAATTCATAGCCATGGTAGCCGATAGGCTTAGATTGGGCGCGTAGGCAGACGAGCGCTACCGCTACCGCCGTTCTATGAAAGAAGGATCATACCTCCGCTGTGTAGAAATCCTGCATGACGGAGGTGTTCTCTATGCAGGATTCTGCAAGAGCCCAGCTGCTTGACCTCATACTAAACTCAACTCATGACGCAATTGTCGCGGTGGACAAGGAATACCGCGTTTTTCTTTTTAACCCGGCTGCTGAGAGGGTGTCGGGTATCCCGGCTTCCCGTGCCATCGGCAGAGACGTTAGGGAAGTGATCGAAACCACGCGGCTGGACCAAGTCGTAAGCACGGGGAAGCCCGAGCTCAACCAACGGCAGAACCTGGGCAACACCACTATCATCACCAACCGGGTTCCCTTGCGGAGCCCTGAAGGCGAATTGGTGGGGGCCGTGGCCGTGTTTCGCGACATAACGGAAGTCAAGCACCTAGCCGAAGAGATTACTAACTTGAGACAAGTGCAGACCCTCTTGTCCGCCATAATCAACGCCACTCAAGATGCCATATCTGTGGTAGACGCCCAAGGTATCGGAATTTTGATCAACCCCGCCTACACGCGTCTTACCGGGCTAACGGAAAAGGACGTCATTGGGAAGCCCGCCACCGTGGACATAGCCGAGGGTCCAAGTATGCACATGCAGGTTCTTCGCACCCGGCAGCCTGTAAAAAACGTGCCCATGAGGGTGGGGCCCATGCGCAGGCGCGTCGTGGTGACCGTCGACCCGGTCATGGCAGGCGACCAGCTCTTGGGCAGCGTGGGAGTGGTCCATGACGTCTCCGAACTGATTCGCCTTAACGAAGAACTGGAACGCATGAAAAAGATCGTGCGAGAGCTGGAAGCCAAGTATACGTTCGATGCGATTGTGTCCAAGAGCCCGCTCATTACCCAAGCCATAGACCAAGCCAGAAGAGTGGCGGCAACTTCGGTGACAGTCCTGTTGAGAGGGGAGAGCGGCACCGGAAAAGAGTTGTTCGCCCACGCTATTCACAGCGCCTCGCCCAGGCGGCACAAGCCTTTCGTCAGGGTAAACTGCGCGGCGCTTACAGAAAGCCTCCTGGAGTCGGAGTTGTTCGGCTATGTGGACGGCGCCTTCACCGGAGCGAAGAGAGGCGGCCGGCGGGGCCTTTTTGAAGAGGCCGAGGGCGGGACCCTGTTCCTGGACGAAATAGGAGTAATGAACCTGGCATCTCAGGCAAGCCTGCTCAGAGTGCTGCAGGAAAAAGAGATAGTGCGGGTGGGGTCCAGTAAGCCTATGGCTGTGGACGTGAGAGTGATCGCCGCGACAAACGTTTCTTTGGAGCAGATGGTCTCCGAGGGCAGATTTAGGGAAGACCTTTATTACCGCCTGAACGTCATCCCCATATTCATCCCGCCTTTGCGACAGCGGGTCGAGGACCTTCCCGGTCTGTGCCAACAGCTAATAAAGAGGCTGAACCAGGAATACGGGCGTAGGGTCACCGGTATCGACCCCCAGGTGTTGGAGATGTTCAGGGAGTACAGATGGCCGGGTAACGTAAGGGAACTGGAGAACGTCCTCGGGAGAGCCATGATTAGCATGCGGTATCAGGACGAGGTAATCGAGCCCCATCACATGCCCCCCATAAAGGCCGCGGACGGGACCGGCGCTTTCAGAGCGCCTGAGGGTTCAACCGGCACGTCTCCCAGGATTCTCGCCGAGGCTTTGAACGAGGCCGAAAAGAGCGCAATTCTGCGGGCTTTGGAGGATACGGAAGGCAACAAGACTAAGGCGGCCAGGCTTCTCGGCATCAGCATACGGAATCTTTACAACAAAATGGCAAAGCACGGCCTGATGTAGGACGTGTACTATTCTGCATGCAGTGCCGGTGCACTGTGAAACGCTTTGCACGGTCGCAGTTCGGATTCCATCGGATTACATTGGACCTTTTCTGGCTCCCGCTAGGGGTCTACGCGTCAGAACCTAGCATTTCAACGACATCGCAATTTTGGCACGGTTTTTGCTTCGTTTAGCGTGGACGCCGATTGGAGGGATGTCGTTGGCGCAAGCTGACGTAATACTGGCCATAAACCCGGGGTCAGTCTCCACTAAACTCGCATTGTCAGTCGGGGGTAGGCCGGCCGTCGTCGAGAACGTTAGTCATACAGGCGAGTCATGGTCCGTTACCCACAAGACCGTCGCGCAATTGCCGTTTAGAGTCCTAGTGGTCCGGGAATTCCTGGCACGCCACGGATTTGCGGTCTCCGAACTATCCTGCGTGGTGGCCAGGGGAGGGCTGCTTAGGCCCGTCAGTTCGGGCACCTACCTCACCAACCGGGCAATGGTGGAGGATTCTCTAGCCGAGATAGGGGGCAGGCACGTTTCCAATCTCGGACCGCTACTCGCTTGGGAGCTTTCGGGGCAGGGCCGGATCCCTGCTTTCATCGTGGACCCGGTCTCGGTCGACGAGTTCTCCGACGATGCGAGGGTTTCCGGTCATCCGCTAATACCCAGGAAGAGCCTTCTACACGCCCTCAACATGAAAGCGTCGGCCAGGAGAGCCGCTTCTGACTTGGGGAAGCCCCTGGAAGACCTATTTCTAGTCATAGCTCACTTGGGCAGCGGCTTTTCCGTGAGCCCGTGTTATGAGGGGCACCTCAGGGACGTCAACAACTCCAACGAAGAAGGCCCCTTTACGGTCGAGCGGGCGGGGACTCTGCCGTCGGCCTTGGTCTGGGACCTTCACCGGAAATCTTGGGACTCTTCTTCGGCGAAGATGAGGCTCTCCACTGAATCCGGCATGTACGGGCATTTGGGCACCAAAGACGCTAAGGCGGTCGAAGAACAAGCTTTCGTGGATGAACGGGCCAGGGGTGTGTATGAGGCTATGGCCTACCAGGTCGCCAAGGAGATCGGCGCCATGGCCAGCGCCCATCCCTCCAAGGTTGACGCGGTAGTGATTACCGGAGGCCTTGCCCGGTCGGCGATGATAACGGGATTGGTGCGCGAGAGGACATCATTCATAGCTCCCCATCTGATATATCCCGGGGAGGACGAGATGGAAGCCCTCACGGCGGGTGCCCGAAGGGTGCTCTTCAAACAAGAAGCGGGCCGTGTCTATCCAGGAGGAGAGGTGACCGGATTTGGGAACCCTGTTTGAATCGTTTCTCGCGGAAGTCAAGTCTCTAGGGCCGGTGGGAGTCAGTCTGGTTGAAGCCGGGGATCCGGAGGCTCTTTCAGCTCTATCCAGCGCGGAAGATGCGGGTTTCGCCGAGCCGTTCCTTATCGGGGATAGGAGCAGAATCGAGAAGGCAATGGATGAGTACCGCATTTCCTTCAAGAACCCGGTTTTCGTTCTGGCGTCTAGCCCGGAAGAATCGGCAAAGACCGGGGTCTCTTTGGTCAGGGAGAAGTCCTGCGGGATACTGATGAAAGGAAAATTGCCTACGCCGATGCTCCTAAAGGCGGTCCTGGACCGGGAGCATGGCCTTAGGACGGGACGCCTCATAAGCCACGTCGCTTGCCTGGAGGTGCCCGGTTACCAAAGGTTCATCTTCGTCACCGACGGAGGGGTGAACCTCGCCCCGGACCTCCAAAAGAAAGTGGAGATAGCGCAGAACGCGATATCGGTCGCCAAGATGACCGGCATTGTGACGCCTAGGCTCGCGTGCCTTGGCCCTACCGAAGTCCCCACTTTGGACTCGGAGGCAAGCGTTCACGGGGCTATCTTGGCCAAAATGGCGGATCGCGGGAGCTTTCCCGGCGCGTATGTGGATGGGCCGATGGCTTTGGATGTCGCGGTGTCTGTGGAGGCGGCGGCCACAAAAGGAGTCGGAGGCGAAGTGGCGGGTCGGGCCGACATACTCCTGGCTCCGGACTTAGTCTCGGCAAACAGCGTGGCCAAGAGCATGCAATACTTCGCCGAAGCTGTACTTGCAGGCGTAATTGTGGGCGCTAAGGCACCCATCGTGGTGATCTCTCGCGCCGACGAAAGAAGGGCGAAGCTCTATTCACTGGCGATGGCCAGGAGCCTTATCAAGAAAGACTAAAGGAGGATGGACCGTTTGAGTATGTTCAAACTCATGGGCGAGTACGATCACGAACAGGTGGTTTTCTGCTACGACAAGACCTCGGGTCTCAGGGCCATCATTGGGATCCACGACACCACCTTGGGCCCGGCTTTGGGCGGCACCAGAATGTGGCCGTACAAGACTGAGGAAGAGGCACTCACCGACGTACTGAGGCTGTCCCGGGGCATGACATACAAGAACTCGGCCATGGGATTAGCTCTGGGCGGAGGAAAAGCGGTAATCATAGGCGACTCGAGGAAGGACAAGAGCGAAGAGCTCTTTAGGGCTTTCGGTAAGTTCGTCGACACTCTCGGAGGACGGTACATCACCGCTGAGGACGTCGGTACAACCACAGCCGATATGAACATTATCAGGGGAGAGACGACACATGTATCCGGGCTGGAGGGGATGGGGAAGAGCGGAAACCCGTCTCCGATTACCGCCCACGGTGTATTCAGGGCTATGGCCGCTTCTCTGAAAGAAGCTTTCGGCAGCGACGACTTCGCCGGCAAGACTGTCGCCGTCCAGGGTGTTGGGTCTGTCGGCTACAACTTGGTTAAGTTCCTCCTGGATGCGGGCGCGAAGGTGACCGTCACTGACATTTTCCCCGAGAAAGTGCAGCGCGCAGTCGAAATCGGTGCGCAGCAGGCAGTCCCCCCCGAAAGCATCTACGACGTGGAATGCGATGTCTTTGCGCCGTGCGCGCTGGGAGCCGCTTTGAACGACAACACCATCCCCCGTCTCAAGGTCAAGATCGTGTGCGGGGCGGCCAACAACCAGCTCCTGGAGAGCCGCCACGGAGATATGCTGGCTGAGAGAGGCATCTTGTACGCGCCTGACTTCATCGCCAATGGCGGCGGAGTCATCAACGTGGCCGAGGAGAGGTCTCCCAACGGTTACAGTCGCGAGCGGGCAATGGCTCGAGTCTCAGCCATTTACGACATCCTTTTAAGAGTCTTCACCATCGCAAAAGAGAGGGGAATCGGCACTCACAGAGCGGCTGAAGTCTATGCCGAGACGAGAATCCAGAAGGCTTTGGAGCAGAAGAGGATGTATCTACCCAGGTGAAGACAATACTCGCGGTGAATCCGGGTTATGCCCGAGTCGAAGCGGTAGTATCGCCTGAAGGTTCCGGCCTGGAATCTTCCTTGGGAAGGTGGGTATTTCCGGCGGACACTTGCGATTTTGCTGCTATAGAGAGGGAGGTCGGAAGTCCCCCCTCTCTATTGGCGATACCCGGCGGTATATACAACCCGTCGAATCCCGGGATATACCGGATCAACTCCAAAATGGCCGAGCATGCCAAAGAGGTGGACTCGTTCCACCCTCGCAACCGGCTTACCGTCCTCGCCCACCGCTATTGCCTGGAGCGAAGTCTCCCGGGCGTTGCCGTTGAACCAATGAACACCGGAGAGTTGATCCCCGAAGCCAGGCTATCAGGGCTTAGGACTCACCAAAGAAGGGGCGTCTACTACGCTCTACCTCAGAGGCAGGCCTGGGAAGATTCCCGCAGGTCGTTGGGCCTTCCTCCGTCGGCACGAGGTGTCACCGCGTACCTGGGGGAGGAATCGTCGGTATCCAGTCACGTGGGAAACACGGTGGTGGACACTTCCGACCCCGTCTTGGGCGAAGGCCCGTTTGGACTTCAGGCGGCAGGGACTCTTCCGGCCGGCGGATACCTCGCCTACTTGAGCCAGCACCCCGTATCCGACCTGACTAGTTCGCTAAAAGCCGGAGCGGGGGCGTTCGGCTACGCCAAAGTACGAACGCTAGACGAATTGGCGTCCGCCCTTTCCAGCGGCGACAAGGCCGCCGTATGCGCCGTATCGGCCTTGGGGTATCAAGTCGCCAAAGAGATAGGTAGGCAGGTCACAGCGTTGTCGGGCAAAGTGGACGCCATCGTGGTCTGCGGACCCGCCTCGCGACTGGCGGCTTTGAAAGACCGCATAACAGGGCTCGTCGGGAAATGGGCGCCCGTAGTCACTTACGAAGAAACCGAGTTGGACTTGCTCTTTTCCGGAGGAACGTCTGTACTAAGGGGCGAAGTCCCCAAAGAATACTAGCATAGATGGGAGTTTTCAATTTGCCCGATGTAACAGTCTTTTACGGGCTGTACGGAAGCGGGAAATCTGAGATAGCCATCAACTATGCTCTGAGGCTAGCCAGGGACGGCCGCCAGGTTATGTTGATCGATTTGGATGCCGTCACTCCGTATTTTAGGGTCAGGGACGTCCGGGATCAGTTAACCTCGGAGGGTGTCCAGGTGGTAGCTCCCAAGGAATCCTTACGAAGCGCCGATCTCCCCGTCTTGCCCGAAGGAGTGCGGAGGGTGCTTCGACAGGGTCCGGACCAAGTGGTGGTGGACGTCGGAGGAGACCCGACGGGTTCAAGGGTACTGGGGGGCCTCAAGGACGCATTGCCTCCCGACACCAGAGGGTTGTTTGTGGTGAACTCACGAAGGCCTTTTACCAGGACGATCCCCGAGGCCGTGAAGGCTTTGGAGCTAGTTACGAATGCCGCGGGAGTAAAAGCCTCCGGTCTGGTCGCCAATACCCACTTGGGGGAATTGACGGCAATCCATCACGTGCTGGAAGGGCTCGCCTTTGCCCGGGAGCTGTCTTCCGCGGTAGCGCTTCCGGTATCAATGCTTTGCGCGCCCATAGAACTCAAAGACAAAGAAGACGAGATTCGGTCGAACTTGGGGGATACGGACTTGATGTTCCTTACCAGGTTCCTCTTGAAACCGTGGGAAACTGAAGGATGAACCGCATGTTGGGAGGGAGAGGCGTGGATAAGCGGGTAGTCTTCAAAGAAGAGCACTGCAAGAGCTGCGAATTGTGCGTTTCGGTGTGTCCGAAAAAGATCATCGGACTTAAGGACGCCCTGAACCGGCAGGGATACCGGCCTGCGTTAGTCAGAGACGAGGACCAGGAGAAGTGCATTAGTTGCGCATTGTGCGCACGTATGTGCCCTGACGCGGTGATCGAGGTTTTTCGCCCATAACCAGGAGGTGATGTCCCATGGCAGATTCGGTTTTGATGAAAGGAAACGAGGCATTGGCGGAAGCCGCCATACGCGCGGGTTGCCGGCACTACTTCGGATACCCCATTACTCCGCAGAACGAGATATCCGAGTATATGGCAAGAAGGCTTAAGGACGAAGGCGGCGTCTTCGTGCAGGCCGAAAGCGAAGTCTCTTCAATCAATATGGTTTACGGGGCCGGCGGCGCCGGGACCAGAGTCATGACTTCTTCGTCAAGCCCGGGAATCAGCCTGATGCAGGAGGGAATCTCTTACATCGCGGGCTCCGAGGTGCCGTGCGTGATCGTGAACATGTCCAGAGGAGGCCCTGGGCTAGGCGGCATACAGCCTTCCCAGTCCGACTACTTCCAGGCCACCAAAGGCGGCGGACACGGGGACTACCACCTGGTAGTCTACGGGCCCTCGAGCATCCAAGAGGCCTGCGACCTGATGTTGAAGGCCTTTGATGTGGCGGACAAGTACCGCACGCCCGTCATGATCCTAGGAGACGGGAATATCGGCCAGATGATGGAACCCGTAGTCTTTCCCGAGCATGTGGCATTGGAGTCGTTGCCTCCCAAACCTTGGGCTTCGACCGGACGACGGGGTAGGGGAAGTAACAACCTGATAAACTCAATCGTGTTGGACCCCGAACAACTGGATGCCCACAACTGGAGACTCCAGGAGAAGTACGGCAAGATCAAGGAAAACGAAGTCATGTACGAGACCGTGTACGGTGACGACGCCGAGTGGTTCTTGGTCGCTTACGGCACTGTCTCAAGGATCTGCCGGTTGGTTGTGGATAGGGCGCGACAATCCGGCATCAAGGCAGGGTTAATAAGGCCCATAACCTTGTGGCCGTTTCCCGACAAGGCGTTTGGCGAGGTAGCCGACCATGCCAAGGGATTCCTCTGCGTGGAGATGTCCACCGGGCAGATGGTCGAAGACGTTAGGTTGGCCGTATCCGGAAAGGCTCCTGTGCGGTTCTACGGCAGGACGGGCGGGGCGATCCCCAATCCTCGGCAGATCCAACAGAAACTCACCGAGATGGTGACCGGAGGTGAGGACCGTTGAAGCCGGTTTATCAAAGACCCAAATCCTTAACCGACGTGGTAGCCCACTATTGCCCCGGCTGCACTCACGGCATAGCCCACAGGCTGGTGGCCGAAGTAATAGACGAGCTGGGGATTCAAGAGAAAACCATCGGAGTAGCGTCGGTAGGGTGCTCGGTTTTTTCCTATAACTACTTTGACGTCGACTTTCAGCAGGCAGCACACGGAAGGGCGCCGGCGGTGGCTACCGGTATCAAGCGGGTGCATCCCGACGCTGTGGTATTCACCTATCAAGGCGACGGAGACTTGGCCTCAATAGGTGCGGCCGAGATACTCCACGCGGCGGTGCGCGGCGAGAACATCACCGTGGTGTTCATCAACAATGCCATTTACGGGATGACCGGCGGGCAGATGGCTCCAACGACGCTGGTGGGGCAAAAGACCACCACATCGCCCTTGGGGCGCGATCCCAAGCTCCAGGGTTATCCGGTGAAGGTCTCGGAACTTCTGGCCACAGTCCAAGGGGCAGCGTACGTTGCCCGCTGCTCCCTACACAACCCCGCCAACATCGTGAAAGCGAAACAGGCTTTGAAGAAGGCTTTTTCCAACCAGCTGGAAGGTAAGGGCTTCTCTCTGGTCGAACTTCTTTCGACATGTTCGACAAACTGGGGGATGACTCCGGCGAAGAGCCTGGAGTGGCTCGAGCAGAAGATGATCCCCGAGTATCCGTTAGGCGAGTTCAAAGTGAAGGAGGGAGAGTAACGTGCTGCATGAGGTGATCATGGCCGGGTTTGGCGGACAGGGCATCATGCTAATCGGGACTCTCCTGACCTACGCCGGCAAAGAGGAAGGCAAGTCGGTGTCTTGGCTGCCTTCTTACGGTCCGGAAATGCGAGGCGGGACAGCCAATTGCGCGGTCTGCGTGTCGGATGAACCGATAGCTTCGCCGGTTGTGGTTGAGCCAACGTCGGCCATCGTTATGAATGGACCCTCCTTCGACAAGTTCCACAAGGCGATAGTCTCAGGGGGCTCGCTGGTAGTAAACTCGTCCTTGGTGAATGCCGAAGATACCAGGGAGGATGTCAAGGTCTACCGGATATCCGCGAACGACGAGGCGAAAGAACTGGGATCGGACCGGGTTGCCAACATGGTGTGCCTAGGCGCTCTCCTTGGGGCAACCGGGGCAGTCCAATTGGATACCGTTCTCAAAGTCCTTCCCAAGGTCATAAGCGCCCGGCACCACAGTCTCCTCCCTCTGAACGAAAAAGCCTTACGAAGAGGTTTTGAACTAGCCGAAGAACTAAAGTAACCGGGCGTTGGGAGGCGTTCTTGCCCCTTTCGCCCCAATGGGGTGGGAGATTGAGTAGCGAGAAAACGGTGAGTATCAAAGACATCGAGGCTCTGCTAGTCTGCCTTCCCGGGATCCAAAAGGCCCGGGTCGTGATCAGTGATTGGGGAGCTATCGAAGAGATCCACATTCTCACCGGATTGGGCAGGAACCCCAAACAAATCGTAAGAGACGTTCAAAGCGCCCTCAAGGCTCAGTGGGATATAACCGTGGACCGAAGGAAGATCTCGGTCGCCCAGATCCGCGTGGGGCTTCCCGAACCGATGGGTAGGTTGCGCTATGCGGGAATTGAGATTAAGACCGATGCAAGGAGCGGCAAGACAGACCTGTGCGTCACGTTGGAGCGCCCGTTTGAGGGACAAATGGCGGTGTACGTGGGGCGAGTGCAGTGCGAATCCCACGAATCCGCAGCACTTTTGGGCGTAGCCAAGGCGACTTGTTTGGCTGTAAACAGCGCGCTGGAACCGCCCCACGCGTTTTTCGTGGACGACATTTCTGTCTTTGATGTGGGCAGCCAAAAAGCGATCGCGGTGTTGGTGGACCTGCTCACTCCAAGACGGAACCAAGAGCAGATGATAGGCTGCGCCATAGTTCGTCGCGACCTTAGGGAAGCGTGCGTGAGAGCTACTTTGGACGGCCTTAACCGTCGGCTTGAAGCGATCCCCCAGAAGGGTTCTATCATCAGAGACTGCGACAAAGACGCTGAGACGCCTGAAGAAGGAGAACAGCAAGAGGAAGTGGAGCCGCTAGACGGCAATCCGGGCTTGTTTACGGAAAAAGAGCCCGCCGCATCGGCTAAGAACAAAAGAGAATCCAAGAACAAGTCATAACGACAGGAAGCCCCCTCATAGGTTTCTCTTGAGCCAAGAGAAGAGACATGCTATGAGGGGGCTCTTACGTGAGAAGAACCGCCGGCCTCTCTCCACTCATCCTCTGCGCGCTCCTTTTTTTGACGGGGATCGTCATGGGGGCTTTGAGCCTAAGAGTGCTCTCGGTTAATGAGAAAGCCGAACTTGTCTCCTACCTCGAAGTGTTCATGAGGGGTCTTCGGAGCCCCGGCCTGGAATCCGGGGTCGTGTTCAAACTATCTTTGATTCAGAATCTAAAGACCGCGGCAATGATCTGGGCCTTCGGCCTCTCTATCATCGGTGCGCCTCTCACCTGCGTGATGCTTCTGATACGTGGGTTCGTGCTCGGGTTTAGCGCGTCCTTTGTCTTGAGCGAGGTCGCGTCGGGAGGCGCCCTCATGTTCATTGCCGGCATCCTCCCCCAGAGCATCGTCTTCGTGCCCACGACCGTTCTGCTCGCCACTCTGTCCCTTACCTTCAGCCTGGTCCTATTCCACGAGCGTCCGTGGACCTACGGTGGGCTGTGGAGCAAAAGCGGCTCTTACACATGGAAATGCGCCATTCTGACAGCCCTTTATGTGGTGGCATCCCTAATAGAGGCATACGTCTCACCAGCCTTGCTCATCCGTGCCGCAGGAGTATAAGCCTATTTTCAACGGTTTGCCCCATAACAAATAGCCTGATAGATACCACAGACTTGATATATGGCAGGATAATGGACAACCGTGTAGAATCAGTTTGGTTGGAAGAATGTGTTCTAGCGGCAGTTTCAGAGAAGGGGATGAGTTTCGTGAGAGTCGGAGTTCCGAAAGAGATTAAGCCGGACGAAAACCGAGTGTCACTTACTCCCGCGGGAGCCCAAGCGTTTACCGCGGCGGGGCACCAAGTGCTCTTGGAGAAAGGGGCGGGACTAGGCAGCGGGTTTCAGGATGAGGCTTACGCAAGCGCGGGCGCCAAGATTCTACCGAAGGCCGAAGATGTTTGGGCCGAAGCCGATATGATCATGAAAGTCAAAGAGCCTCTCCCTGCGGAATACCCTCTAATGAAGCGCGGTCTGCTCTTGTTTACATATCTCCACCTTGCTCCCGAACCTGAGCTGACCCACGCCCTCATTGAGAACAATGTGGACGCCGTGGCCTACGAAACCGTCGAGTTGCCCAACAGAAGCCTTCCGTTGCTCACTCCCATGAGCGAAGTGGCCGGGCGCATGTCGGTACAGATTGGGGCTCACTTCTTGGAGAAGAGGCACGGCGGCTCGGGAGTCCTCCTTGGGGCGGTCCCCGGAGTGCTTCCAGGCAACGTGGTAATCGTCGGCGGAGGGGTCGTCGGGACCAATGCCGCCAAGATGGCCGTGGGATTGGGAGCAAACGTCACCATTATCGACATGAACTTGGACAGGCTACGGTACCTAAACGACATCTTCGGCGCCAGGGTCCAGACGCTGGCTTCTAGCGCTTACGCCATCAATGAGGCAGTTAAGGATGCCGATTTGGTGGTAGGCTCAGTGTTGATCCCCGGAGCCAAGGCCCCCAAGTTGGTGACCGAATCCATGGTAGCCAGCATGAGGCCGGGCTCGGTCCTAGTTGATGTAGCTATCGACCAGGGCGGGTGCATCGAGACCATGGACCATACCACGACTCACTCTAACCCTACTTTCATGAAGCACGGAGTGGTCCACTACTCAGTCCCCAACATACCCGGCGCAGTGCCCAGAACCTCGACAATGGCGCTCACAAACGCCACGCTTCCGTATGCTTTGCTGTTGGCCAACAAGGGCATGAGGGAAGCCGTCAAATCCAACGCGCCTTTGGCCAAGGGCGTGAACGTGACCGCGGGGCAGATCACATATCGTGCCGTAGCCATAGCGCACAACTTGCCATACACCCCGCTGGAGGAAATCCTGGCGTAGGGATCTTGCCTTACGGTCCGCATTATGAATACTGCCTGACCAAAGAGGGGCTTCGCGAGAAGCCCCTTTCGTGTCTACGGAATAGAACGTCAATAACTGACATAAGACTTTGTAGAGGAATGATGTTCAATATGTAGGATATTTCTCCGACAACAGGGGAAGATAGGTAAGTGCGGAAGGGTTTGGTCTTCTTGGGTCGAACAATAGACTCTTGGAGTGTCGCTTCTGGGGGAGGATGGTGGAAGTGGAAAGCCTGATTCAGGAGTTCATAGACTACCTGGGGCACGAAAAGGGGTTAGCCTCCAACACTCTCGAGTCATATAGCCGAGACCTTAGGCAGTACTATGGGTTTCTCTCGGGCGATTCCTCTCTTTCTCTCGAAAGCGCCTCCCAGTCGACCATAGTGGCTTACCTCATGTACCTTAGGAAACAGGGCAAGGCCACCGCTACCATCGCCCGGAGGTTGGCTGCGCTTAAGGCTTTTTATCAGTTCCTGGTAAAGGAAAACTATGTGGCCAACGACCCCACCGGCGAGTTGTCCTCGCCCAAGCTAGAGAGGAAGCTCCCCAAAGTCTTGACTGTCGAAGAAGTGGAACGCCTCTTGTCCCAGCCCGACTTCTCCCTGCCTGCCGGCAAGCGTGACAAGGCAATGCTTGAGCTTTTGTACGCCACCGGAATCCGGGTCTCCGAGCTGGTCAACCTAAACGTGCAAGATGTGGATCTGCAGGAAGGCTTCGTCCGGTGCGTTGGAAAAGGCTCCAAGGAACGCGTGGTTCCCATCGGCGAGATGGCTGTCATAGCCCTTAGAAGTTACTTGGAAAACGCGAGATCCAAGTTGATCGCCGATCCCAAAGAAAGAGCGGTGTTCGTGAACCATCACGGCAGAAGGCTAACTCGACAGGGGTTCTGGAAGATAGTAAAGAAATACGCGCAGCAAGCCCTCATACGCAAAGAGATTACGCCTCACACTTTGCGCCATTCTTTCGCCACCCACTTGCTGGAGAACGGGGCCGACATCAGGGCCGTTCAGGAGATGTTGGGGCACGCCGATATTTCCACCACGCAGATTTATACCCACGTCACGAAAGATAGACTAAAGGACGTTTACGCCAAGAGCCATCCTCGGGCGTAGACCTTCTCAGGGCCCACCTAATAACACCGGGACGCTCTTGGAACTATAACTCCAAGGACTTTACACTTGGAGGCGTTCGCTATGTTCTTCACAAGCCGAATCCGAAAGATCCGCGGCTTTTCGACGCGGAAGTCCGCGGCTCTTGTGGTCGCGGTCCTACTTGTAACCTTGGCCTTACCCAGAACTCCTGGGATCGCTGCGCCCGCCGGGATCGCGTCGGTGACTCCTCCACGGGTCGACTCTCCTTCCTGCGTGGTAATGGACGCGGTATCGGGAGAGGTCTTGTTCGAAAAGGACGCCAACTTAAGGAGAAGCCCTGCGAGCGTGACGAAAATCATGACTCTGGTCCTGGCTTTCGAAGACATCGCTTCGGGCAAAGCCAAACTCACCGATGAGGCCACAACTTCTGAAAACGCCTGGGAAATGGGAGGCACGGAAGTCTGGGCTGAGCCGGGAGAGACCATGCCTCTCGATGAGTGGCTGAAGGCGGTCGCGGTCGCGTCCGCCAACGATGCCGCGGTCATCGTCGCCGAGCACTTAAGTGGCACAGAAGAGGCCTTCGTCGACCGGATGAACCAAAGGGCGAAGGAACTGGGGATGAAGGACACCACGTACAAGAACCCCCACGGCCTGGACGATGACGGACATGAGACTACCGCCATGGACTTGGCCATCCTTTCCAGACATGCGGCCATAGTGCCCCATCTGTTGGATTACACCAAGATCTACATGCAGGAGTTTCGCGGCGGCAAAAACATGCTCACCAACTTCAACAAGCTCGTCTATTTGTACCCCGGATGCGACGGGCTTAAGACGGGACATACGAGCAAATCCGGCTACTGCATCTCGGCTACTGCCGAGAGGGAAGGCTCCAGGTTCATTGTGGCCATTATGGGGGCGGAGACGCCCGACCAAAGGCAGAACGATGCTTGGCGGCTACTGGATTGGTGCTTTGCCAACTTTAGGTCCCTTAGGATCTTGGAGAAGGACGCATTGTGTCGGTCAAGCCAGAGTGCTGAAGGGCAGGGAGCGACACGGTGAGCTTTGCTCCGGAACGACCCGTGGCGGTCACCTTGACGAAGGGGGATAAAGGTGAAGCCTCCGTAGGACGATAACCATGGACCAGGTCGTGGCCCCTGTCAAGAAGGGCGACATTATCGGTAAGGTGCAGGTCGAGGTAGACGGACAGGTCGTGACCACAGTGCCTTTGGTCGCGTCGAGGACGTGGCCAGGGCCATTGTGGATTACGCGCTGAAGTATCTGCGGGCTTTCACTATAGGCAAGTAGAGGAATGAACCGGATCCAAAAGAGGAATAGCTCCTCGCGCCGTCGAAATGAAAAAAGGAAATTTTTTAGCATGGGGCGGTGCGAGGGCAATGCATTTGGCCTTTTTATCGAAATCCTGCTTGCGTGATCGCGGAGTTATCCGGCGAACTGGACTTGTCCGCGGCCGGGTTGTTTCGCGAAAGAGCTGATCAGGAACTCATCCGGACCGGCTCACCCAACCTGGTTCTTTAACTGCAAAAACTAGATTTCATCGATTCAACCGGCCTGGGGGCGCTCTGGGACGCCACAGGCAGGTGACCGCGTCAGGAGGCAAGTTCATCCTCGCCGGCCCACCTCCCAAAGTAATGTCCATGATCGAAATGGCGGGCCTATCATCGGTCCTAAGAATCGTTAGGAGCCAGGAGGACGCGCTTAGGCTCTTGGGAGGTGCCTTATCGTGAAGAGACACATGTCCATGGTTTTCTCCGCACATCCTTCAAATGTCTCCGTGGTGAGGATCGCGGTAGCCACCTCGCCGCTACCGCCGACTTTACAGTCCCCGACATCGAGGAAATC
This sequence comes from Bacillota bacterium, assembly GCA_040766225.1. Classification (GTDB taxonomy): domain Bacteria; phylum Bacillota; class Sulfobacillia; order Fermentithermobacillales; family Fermentithermobacillaceae; genus DULO01. The sequence goes on from JAXGQX010000032.1 coordinate 19,859, forward strand.
AAAGTAGCCGTCTCCGAGGCGGTCTCCAACGCAGTCCTTCACGCGTACCCAGAGGGCGAGGGGGACGTAACCCTCTCCGCCGCCATCGATGACGACGAACTTGTCATAGAGGTAGAAGACCAAGGGATCGGTATCCCCGATCTCGCCAAGGCAAAGGAACCCGGTTTTACCACGGTCCCCGAGCATATGGGGTTGGGTCTTTCCTTCATGGAATCGTTCATGGACGCGGTTTCTCTTGAATCCACCGTGGGGAATGGGACCCGCGTCAGGATGGTCAAGAGAAGATGCCTCTAGACAGCTCAGTCTTTCATAGGGTAAGAGGCGGGGATCAAAGCGCCAGGGAAGAGGCTTTTAACGCTAACACCGGGCTTGTCTGGGCAGCGGTCAAGCGCTTCACGGGCCTCTTGGAGAAAGAGGACCTCTACCAGCTGGGAGCCATCGGGCTATTGAAGGCCATAGACAGGTTCGATCCCAGTTACGGAGCCCAGTTCTCCACTTTTGCGTTTCCCCACATCATGGGGGAGATACGGCGCTTTCTTAGGGACAACACTCCGGTCAAGGTGGAACGACGCCTGAAAGAAGTGGCGGCTTTGGCGAAAAGGTTTCGAACGGCTTACCGGGCAAAGCATGGAGCCGAGCCGTCGGTCGAGGAAGTGGCCAGAGCCTTGGAGCTGGACGTGGATACGGTAGTTGCCGCCCTAGACGCCACCCAGTCCATCACCTACCTTGAGGACGTGCCCGCATATAGAGAAGAAGCCGCATCTTCGACTGAAGACGCCTCCCACGTGCTCGCCGAGTCCATGGACCTTCGTAACGCCCTGGATTCCCTCGACCCAAAAGAGAGGACTATCTTAGAGTCCAGGTTCTTTCATGAGAAGACCCAATCCGAAATCTCCAAAGAGGTTGGCATATCCCAAGCTCACGTTTCGAGGCTGGAGAAGAAGGCTCTGGCAGTGCTCAAGTCCTATCTCCAAGTGCGCGGCCTTGGTTTTGAGGCCGCTTCCGGCGGGGATACTACGGGACGTGAGAAAAACGACGGAGCCGGTACCGCGTAAGGCTCCTTTGAGGGAGATGGCCGATGGCGAAAGCTACTGTGAGGGAAGCCGAAGCCTACAATATGCTGGTTAAGGGGTTTCACCCTCCCCGAGCGGTCAGCCGAAACTTCGTGAAAGCGTACATAGTCGGCGGTAGCATTTGTGTGGTGGGGCAGATAATCCTGGATTACCTCGTGTCTTCGGGAGTTCCTTACGTGCAGGCCAGCAGCATGACTTCCTCTAGCATGGTGTTCCTGGGAGCGCTTCTGACGGGACTTGGGGTTTACGACGAGATCGGGAGATACGCCGGCATGGGCAGCGCTCTTCCTATTACCGGGTTTGCCAACTCCATAGTATCACCCGCCATGGAGTTCAAACGTGAGGGATTCGTCCTGGGAGTGTCGGCAAGGATGTTCCAGATCGCCGGCCCCGTCATAGTCTATGGGGCTCTTAGCAGCATCATTGTCTCCATCTTGAAAGTATTCGTCTTCTAAAGATTTCCTTGGAAGACTTCCGGGGGGCTTCATGTTGGAATCTAGGCGGCGCGGTTCATCGACGTGTGTCTTCCCAGACATGCCTTTCATCGTGTCGGCAGCTTCGGTGGTTGGCCCCAAGGAGGGCGAAGGACCTCTACGGACCGGGTTTGATGTGATATACAAGGACACCTTGGCCGGCGAGAGCTCCTGGGAGAAAGGCGAGTCCCGCATGGTCAGGCAAGCTGTGGACATCGCCATGGCCAAGGCTTCCTTTACCGATGACGATGTCGACTTTATCCTGGCCGGCGATCTCCTAAACCAGATAATCGCCTCGGGGCTG
>JAXGQX010000033.1:0-20283 GCA_040766225.1 Bacillota bacterium
TGGACAAGGACTTCCCCAACGGATTCCTTCCCGCAAACAGGTCCTGCATAACTTGCCATCCTATGACCGCCACCGGTCGACAGATCTCAACCTCCACAGCGGTAAAGAACCGGCCAAGGTACAGGTCGTGGTTCCTGATCTTGGGGAAAATCTCCGTCACCCCTTGAGCCGATGCGTATCTGGTCTTGCCCTCGTATGTGACTTCCCCTCCCCACCAGACAGTGGGCATAGCCATCTCCAGGTCGGGGATTCTCTGGCCCAGCTCTGAAACCTGTTCAGGCGTGAGGCGAGCGTCCCACCTATTCATAGAGAGCTGTAGGATGTTGGTACCCATGCTCTCGAAGTTGGCTATGACTTCCTTCCTGGCGCCTTCGCCGATGGAAACCAGGGCGATGACCGAGGCCACTCCTATGATCACCCCCAGCATAGTCAAGATCGACCTCATCTTGTTGCCGGTAAGCCCTCGCAGAGCGACCGATAGTATGTTCCTAAGATGCATCGTGACACCCCTTCCCTTCGGTCGGTCGCGGGCTCCAAATGACGGCCCGCGTAGCGTTTAGCGACACCGGCGCGTCCATTAGTACAGGACCTTCCCGCCGCCGATGGGCCTGACGCCGCCGCCCGGGTTATTGGGGTCTTCCTTGGTCATGCCGATAACCACTTCCTGTCCCGGTTCCAGGCCAGAGATGATCTCGGCGAACATGTCGTTCATGCTTCCGACCTCTACTTCAACGGGCTTCCTGTCCTTGCCGTCTTTCAGGTCAACGTACCAGACGTCGTTCTCCTTGTACAAGGCCTCAACAGGGCACAAAATGACGTCGGACTTCTTGGAGACGAAGATGTGAGCCTCCGCGCCCATCCACGGACGCAAGAAACCTGGGTTCATCAAGGATATGGTGATGTTAAATGACGCATAGCCGTCCATGGGATTGCCGGCACCCAACTGCATCACTTCTCCCTGGACAGACTGCTGCCCTTCCCTGCCCCAGACTATGATGTCGGCCGTCTGCCCAACCTCGACTTTGGGGACATCTATTTCATCTACCCTGAGCATGAGGTTCAAATTTGAGTAATTCGAGACTCTTGTCACCGGTGTTCCATTGCCGATGGCCATGCCCGGCTTTATGTTGACTCCCATACATACCCCGTCTATCGGGCTGACGATCTCAAGGCTCCCAAGCTGGGACTTGAGGTTGTCCAGTGCAAGCGCCTGCTGCCTGTATGCCGCAAGCTTCTCCATGGCCCCATACAGGGCTTCGCCTTGTTCAAACTCGAAGATCACGTCCCCAGCGTTGACGAGGCTACCCTCAGCTACATAAACCCGCTTCACACGACCGGTGAAAGGAGCCGTGACGACCTCCTGGGAACCGAAGGACGACACGGATGCTCTCTGCTGGAACTCCCCGGTGCCAAAGAAGGTTAAGAGTCCCTCATCCCCAACCGAGAAGACCGGGGTTCGCCATTTCCACCCGCACGTCAAAGAAGTAAGCATCGGGGCCGGCGATGGGGTGGGATCCGCCTTAGTGACGACACCGGGCTCAGCACCCGAACTATCGGGCGGAAGCTGGTCTTTGTGCCCACTTGGATGAGGTCGAACAGAGGTTTGGACAACTGAAGTTTTAGTATCAGCTTCTGGTCGTCCACTATGGTGCAGACACTGCTATAAGCCCCTAAGTCCGCGCCCGCGACAGCGGTTAGCCCCGTGATCCTACCGGATATGGGGGCTTTGAGCTTCAGTGCCGATTGCGGATCAACTTGCCCCACCTGGTCGGGAGAAACGCCGAATGCCTTGGCCAGCTCTATCCGCTGTTTCTCAAGCGCCGCTTCGCCCTTCATGATCTCAAGCTGTAAAGAGCCGGGATCGATGGTGGCCAAGACCTGGCCTTTTGTAACCTGCTGCCCGTCAGCAAAGAAGACTTCCTTTACTGTACCGCTGGCCCCGGCTATATCCTGCTCTTCAGCGGCCTGGAGCTGTCCCCCAGCCGCGGACCACTACTTCGATATCGCCCTAGTTACCTCTTTTAGGGCCATGACGTAAGGCTTTTGTCCTCGTTTGAAAGTGCCTTAACGCCCAATAACCTACAGCTACTATGGCTAGAATCACTAGAGGTATGACTACCCATCTCACCGGAAATCGACGCATGTAACGATTCCCCTCCCCAGAGCCCTTCTGGAAGATTTTCTCGAATCATGTACCATCCTCCAAGTGCTTATAGACGAAGCGGAACGCCGTTTGTTCCCCAAATGTACAAGAATCGAAAGGCCCGGAGGCTTTATGCCCCGGGCCTCTCCACGAGTTTGCCTCGCTATCGCTCCGTTGTCGCTCTGTCGCTTCTAGTAGTCCATGTCAGGCGACGGCGGATGCGGCGGCGCGGCCTTTTCCTTCTCTGGCTTCTCGGCGATGAGCCTCGGGACCATCGAGCTACGGCGTTCTCCCTTTAGCGGGTCGACCACTCCGCCTTCAACGAACTCACCCGATACGACCTCGTCTTGCCTCGACGATGACGGAGCCGCGTTGTAGCAGATCTGGCGGAGGGGCTCTTCGCGCTTCACGATGCTGGCGCCTACCTTCTCGTCGCCTTCCAGCTGGAGTTCATCCACAGCTGGAAGGCGACGGCCCGACCGCCAACGGCCTTTTCCTTCTCGCTTCTCGGCGATGAGAGCCTCGGTGGTCAGGACCATCGAAGCTACGGAGGCCGCGTTCTCCAGAGCAGACCTTACGACCTTTAGCGGGTCGACCACTCCGGCCTTGGCGAGGTCAACGAACTCACCCGATACGACCTCTAGGCCCCAACCGGTCTTGCCGCTGCTCTTAACCTTCTCGACGATGACGGAGCCTTCCAAACCTGCGTTGTAGCAGATCTGGCGGAGGGGCTCTTCGAGGGCGCGCTTCACGATGCTGGCGCCTACCTTCTCGTCGCCTTCCAGCTGGAGTTCATCCACAACGTGCTGGACGTTGATGAACACCGAGCCACCGCCGGGGATCATGCCCTCTTCGACTCCGGCTCTGGTAGCAGCCAGAGCGTCCTCGAAGCGGTGCTTCTTCTCTTTGAGTTCCGTCTCAGAGGCGGCGCCGACCTTGATAACGGCTACGCCACCAGCTAACTTCGCGAGACGCTCCTGAAGCTTCTCACGGTCGTAATCGGAATCGCTCTCTTCGAGCTCCTTGCGGATCTGGGCGATTCTTCCCTGGATATCGGAGCTCTCGCCCTTGCCCTCGACGATCGTGGTCTTCTCTTTGGCCACACGGACCCTTGCCGCTTGGCCGAGCATGTCGAGGTCGACGTTCTCCAGCTTAATGCCGACATCCTCAGAGATGAACCTTCCGCCGGTAAGAGCAGCGATGTCCCCGAGCATGGCCTTCCGCCTGTCACCAAATCCGGGTGCCTTGACGGCGCAAACCTGGAGGGTTCCGCGGATCTTGTTAACGACCAAGGTAGGTAGAGCTTCGCCTTCCAGGTCCTCGGCGATGATAAGTAGAGGTCTGCCGCTCCTGGCCACTTTCTCAAGCAGCGGGAGGATGTCCGCTACAGCGCTGATCTTCTTCTCGTAGATGAGGATCAGAGGATTCTCCAACTCGGCTTCCATGGTCTCCGTGTTGGTCACGAAGTAGGCCGAGAGGTATCCGCGGTCAAATTCCATACCTTCAACGACTTCCACGGTGGTCGAAGTACCCTTCGACTCCTCAACCGTGATGACGCCATCTTTGCCGACCTTGTCCATAGCGTCGGAAATCAGGCCGCCGATCTCCTTATCGTTTCCGGCGTTAGCGGCGATGTGGGCTATGTCTTCCTTGCTCTCCACCGGGTTGGCCAGCTTCTTCATCTCTTCGATGGCACGGGCGACGGCCTTGTCGATGCCTCTCTTGATGAAGATGGGGTTGGCGCCGGCGGCTACGTTCCGGAGGCCTTCGCGGACGATGGCCTGGGCGAGGACGGTGGCGGTGGTAGTGCCGTCACCGGCAACATCGTTGGTCTTGGACGCGACTTCGCGGCACAGCTGGGCGCCCATGTTCTCGTAGGGGTCCGAGAGTTCAATCTCTTTCGCGACGGTAACTCCGTCTTTGGTGATAACCGGGGAACCGAACTTGCGGTCAAGGACCACGTTCCTGCCCTTGGGTCCGAGGGTAACCTTCACTGCGTTGGCTACCGCGTTGACGCCGGCCTCGAGGGCTTTGCGGGCCTCCACATCGTAGATGATCATCTTTGCGGGCACTTCTATAAGTCCCTCCTAGCGGGTAAGAATTAGCGGGCTGCTACTAGGCCTTGATGGCCAAGATATCCTGCTCGCGCACTACTAGGTGCTCTTCGCCGTCAATCTTGACTTCACTGCCGCTGTACTTGGAGTAGATTACCCTGTCGCCTACCTTGACTTCGGGAGTGAGTCTAGTCCCGTTATCGAGAATGCGGCCGGGTCCAACCGCTACGACTTCGCCCTCTTGCGGCTTGTCTTTTGCGGTATCGGGAAGAACGATCCCTCCCTTAGTCTTCTCCTCCGCCTGGATTGGTTTAATCACAACGCGGTCGGCCAGTGGCTTTAGTACCAAGAAGAAACCCCCCTTGTGAAGTTGTGCGGGTCGCTGCTCTGCCTAGCCGTTACTGTACTCAGCGCTGTTGTACTAAATCGCGATTGAGCTCCGGCGCTAGTGTACTCTGGCGCTGCTGTACCCAGTCGCTGCTACGCGAGCCGCTACCCTGTTGTTAGCACTCTAGGTCAGTGAGTGCTAACCGAGGGCATATTATAGATAGTGGCGGAGAACGTTGTCAACATCAGCCAAGTGGAGTGTGTAACCGCCTTGTGGCAATGCCCCGGCGGAACGACTTGGCACCTACCTGTTTTCAGGAGAGCAACAAAGCACCTATCTGCTCAGCGGCAGCAAAGCACCTACCTGCTCCGTGGAGAGCAACAAAGCACCTATCTGCTCAGTACAGGCGGCAAAGCACCTACCTGCTCTGTGGCGAGCAACAAACACCTACCTGCTCCGTACAGAGCAGCAAAGCCTATCTGCTTCCGTACAGGGCGGTAAAGGCACCTATCTGCTCCGTGGCGAGCAACAAACCGCCCTACCTGCTCCGTACAGGCAACCAAAGCACCTACCTGCTCAGTACAGAGCGGTAAAGCACCCTATCTGCGCTCCGTGGCGAGCAGCGAGCATATCTGCTCGACAGTCACATGATTGACTATAAGGTCCGCCATTTCTCGTAAGTTTTCTCGCCTATGCCGGGGACTGCCACTATCGTGGGGACTCGCGAAAGGTCCGTTTTCGTTGCGGTAGGTGATGATGGCGTTAGCCAGAGACGGTCCGATACCGGGCAGTGCGTCGAGTTCGGACGGAGAGGCAGTGTTGATGTTGATAGGGAAACGAACTCCGCCGCCGACACCCCCCGAAGAGCCGCTTGAGCTTGTCCTGAGCCCACACCTGCGTATCCGCCGGTCCATCCCGTGAGGAACCCTTCTTCCCTTTGCGCGGAACGGGCTTGTCCGAATCACGCAAGAGGGCCGCCAAGTTGAGCGCGTCCAAGTCCGCGTCCTCGGCCGCTTCTGCCAGTTCGACCGCATCATGCACTCGCTGACCTTCTTCCAGTTCGTAGACCCCTGGCTTTAGCACGGCTCCGGCGACGTGGATGACGATCTTGGCATCATCCGAGGAAGGATCTTCGGAACCCTCACCGCTGCCGGATCCGCTCGCTGCCCGAACCCAATTGACCGCCCAATCCTCCCTGACCAGCCGGCGCCTCTCACGATTATCTTGACCGTCGGCACAAAGAGGTTCAGGCCAATGGGAGTAGACGACGGCCAAACACCCTGCCACCAAACGCTGACGGCAATGAGGAACAGGGCAGATGCAGGCAAATGATAATATCTACGCGGTAACAGTTCATGGGATCATACTATCGATTTCCATATTTTGGCACCCCTGGCAACGGTTAGGTGAGCCTCAACAGGGCTTCTTGCGGCTCACAGCGAATTTGGAGAAGGGTCTTGACCCTCACGTTACGCGGATCGACCCTTGGTTCAGGAGAAGATGGCTGAAGTTCAGGCTCATATGCGACCGGTACTACACCTACGCACGTCCGAGATATTCCGCGGCCTGGGGCAGTTATACGTGAATGATGAGCGCTTCAAAGCAAACTACGAGAACGTCAAGCCGGGATTGGCGGTTCTTCCGCGACGCGCTGGCGATCTACGCCGATACTCCGGGCAAGGCCAACTGACTAGACAAGCGGGAAACGGCATTAGGCACTGAAAACCCTAATCAATCCGCCCATCAGAAGACCCTCAACATGCAAACCGTCCAGATCGTCACAGACAGCACAGCGAGTCTGAGCAAAGAAGTCCTGGAGAAACACGACATCGCCGTTGTCCCTCTCTGGGTACAGGTTGGAGAAGAGTCATACAAAGACGGCGTCACTCTGACAACGGCTGAAGGTTCTACGAGAAACTGGACGGACGCGTGTTGCCCACCTCCGCCCCGGCCCGACGACTTCGTCCAGGTATACAGGCAGTTGGCCAAGAAGGCCAAGAGCATCATCTCCATCCACCTGACCAGCGACGGAAGCGCGACGTGCCAGGTGGCCGAAATGGCGGCCAAGGCGGTATCCGACGAGGTAGACGTCTCGGTCTACGACTCCAAGGCCTTCTCAATGGGCATAGGGTTCATTGCCATCGAGGCGGCCAAGTCCGCAATGCAAGGGCTTTCTAAGGAACAAATCATCTCGAGACTGGACTCCTTGAGGGACCGCATCTACACTTACGTAGCCATTCCCACTCTGAAATACCTGCAAAAAAGCGGGAGGGTCAGGCAGGGGCAGGCGATCCTCGCCTCGCTTCTCTCCATCAAACCCGTGCTTGAGATCCGTGACGGGATGGTCAAGGTAGTAGACCACGTCCGGACCTACGGAGGAGCGCTGGGCAGGGTCCTGGAACTGGCCCACAAGACTGCCGGGAACGTACCGACCGTGGTAGCCGTCATGCACGCTAACGCCAGAGCGGAAGCCGAGAAGTTCGCCAACCTGGTAAGGAAACGCCTCAATGTGAAAGAGATGTTCATCGGGGAAGTTGGGCCGATTCTGGCCGTTCACGGCGGACCTGGACTGATAGGCATCGTATTGTATAGGGACAAGCCTGACGTGGGCAAGCGCTGACAAACCCTCCGAGCCGAGCACCTGCCTCGAGGAGAGACAGTGGTGCCCATCAGGGCACACTAGTCTTTGCGGAGGCGATGGATGATGGCCGGAGTAGAGGTTGAGGCCCAGGCAGTTCCCGAGAAACCCCCTTTGAGCATTCCCGGTCCTGAGTCCCTGGCCGAAGTGCTTACGGTTTTCGAATTCTACAGGGACGAAGCTGCAAAGTGCGCTGAGGCCGAGGCATGCCTGGCCGGTTGCGTCCTCTTGGCGTCGGCTCTGGAAGCCTCACTTCTGGCTATGACTCGCTGCTTCCCAGAGGAAGTGCAGTCATTCATCGCATCCTCCAACGCCAGAGAGTTCTCAAGGCCGCCTAAAGACTGGGGCCTATCGCAACTGCTGTTGGTGGCTAGGGGCTTGGGATGGCTCCCGAACAGCCGGGATGAACGCGCCAAGTACGACCCGAACAAGGCCCAGGTCGGCGACCTTGTGGATGTTGTGCGGATGGTCCGTAATCTCATTCATCCGGCAATCTACATGCGGGAATACCCCGGCGAGCCGCTCAGTTGGAAAGCCCTTGAGGTCTCGTTCGGAATCCTGGACGCGAGCTGCTCCTGCCTGGCCGCGAAACTAGAGGACGCTTTGAAGGCCCGGAGTCTTTCGTAGCGCTACAACCTCAACAGATGGTAGCTAAGCCCCAGCTTGCGGACTACGGATTCCTCGCGCCCGTGGCACGAGAACAGCAATATCTGATGCCTATCTGCCAGAGCCGAGAGCACGGCCATGACTCCTTCCAGCCTCTTGTCGTCATATTGGAGGAAGGAGTCATCGAGGAAGAGAGGAAAGCCGTCCTTTTTCGTGATAACCTCGGCGATGGCCACGCGGAGCGCGAAGTAGCACTGGTCGAGAGTCCCGGAAGAAAGGGCATCTATGCTCACGACGTTCCCGGTATCCGGGTGGACTACGCTCATCTGCAGGTCCGCTGATACCTTTAGGGCATGGAACCGCTGCCCGGTGATGGTGGCCAGGACCTCCCCTACCCTCTGGTTTAGGATAGGAGCGAATTCCTTGCGTATGCCCTTGGACAACTCCAGGAGCGCGGCGTGAGAGAGATCCAATGCGTCCCTCTCCAGAAGCATCTCGGCTTCAATCTCGCGATACCTGGCGATCTCCTCTTCCACTTGGGCGAGAGGCCGGCCCTCTTCGCTCCGAATCCGGATTCCGCTCTGTATAGAGGCCAACTCCGAATCCACGACGGCCAGGCCCTTCTTGACGTCATCCAGTTGCTGTCGCTTGTCTTCGTACGCCTTCCGGCCCCCGTCCACATGCCTGCCAACTTCGGGCAGTCGGCTGAGCCGGGCCTTTATTCCATCGAGCTCCGAGGCCAGTTCTTCCAACGAACGCCCCATCAGGAGATCCTCCCTGCGCCGGAGGGCTTCATCGGTGGACCTCTTGAAGTCGTCGTACTCCTCCCTAGCTTGAGCCTTCTGGAAGAACTCCACGGCGGAAGCGACGTTGGCGGACGCCAGGAGAGCCCTCTCCTTCTCATCGAGCTCTTCGAGCCTGGCTCGGAGTTCTCCCAAGGAGCGCCTTGTCTCACAAATCCTCTCGCCAACGACTCGTTTTCCTTGGACGGCCGAGTCTAGCGACGAAAGCGCCCTCTTCAGCGACTCCACGGCGGAGTCGCTCACATACTCGTTGGACCCGATGGTCCCAGATTGGCGTAAGACCAATAGCAGTTCTCTTTCGGCCGTGGCGTAATCCTGGGAAGCTTCGAACCAGAACCCCTGAGCCACGTCGAACTTGTCTTTGGCGTTCCGGAAACGCGCTCTGACGGCCGCGGCTTCTCTGGCGAAAGCTCTCAGTTGCTCCGGGGACGTTACTCCCACTCCGGCAAGATACTCCGAGAGGACCCGCTTGGCTTCTTCGATGCGCTCATCCTGCTCTCTCACCAGTATTTCCTTGTCGGATAGGACGGCTTCGTCGTCCCGCCTGGCTTTGGCGAACCGATTTTGCCGATAAAGGCCGAAAACGAACAGCGCCACCGCGACTGCAAAGGCAGGGATCGACACCGCCAGGCCCATCACCGTTAGCACTATCGCTATAGCTAGAAACCCGAGCGAAAGCCCGTACAACCAGCCCGAAGCTCCTCCCTGGTTCCGCGAAAGAACTTCCGCCCTCGCCCGCTCCAACTCCACGGTAAGGTTATCCTTTTGTTTCTCCGCGATAAGAACGGTAGATTGAAGTTCTTCCGCCCGCTTGATGGTTTCCTCGCTCAAGTCTCTGTCCAGAAGGCCGCAAGTTCTGACCTCTTCTTCCGCCGCCCGAAGCTCCCTTCTGGCGTCGTTGGCGACCCTCTCTCCCTTCGTAGCTGTCGCTTTGGCGGACAGGTACCGCGCGTACATGGACGCGAGAGAGGCTCCGTCAGTATTAACTGCCTGCACCTTGGCCAGACGGTTTATGACAGCGTCGTGGGATCCTTCTTTCTCCAACAGAGAGTCCAGTTCGGCCTCGACTTCGCGGCACCTCGCGCTCACAGACTCCTTGGATTGAAGGACCGACCTATAGTCCGCCGCGGCATCTTTGTGGATGTCTTTGGCCCACTCCCTCTCGGACAGCGCCCCCTCCAACTCCTTGACCTTCTCATCCAAGGCAGTCACTTGAGCCATGAGGTCGGATAAAAGGAAGTAGCGTATCTCGTCAAGTTCGGCCTGGCGGTTCAGGCACTCGGATTCGAGTGCATCCCTAACCTGACTTTGGGCCGACGCCTGAACGAGCCAGTCCCTCACCTGGGACTCACGGTTGGACGCCTCTTCCGCCTCTCTCTCGAGTTCGGCCAAGCGCTCTCGGACCATGTCCAGGCGCTGCTTCGTGCTTCTGGGAGACTTGATCTTGCTCCTCTCTTCGATTAACGCGGACAGGGCTTTGGTCAAGGAGACGTCTTCGGCCCCGCCTTGAAGGATATCCCCGAGTTTCCCCTGGATCTCCGCCCCCAACCCCGGTTCCTGCGAGCTTCCTAGCTGTCCGATCCAGACCGTGTTTCGAAACTCCTTGGCCGAAAGCCTCAAGTGCCGCTCGGCAAAGTCGTACTCCTTGCGCGAATCCTGGGCGAAGCTGCGGGTTATGTCCTCTCCCGTGTCGTCGTCAAAAATCCTTACGTTGTCCGGGTCGAATGACCGCTCAACCCGATAGTTGATGCCGCCGTCCTCATATCCGATAGCTCCCCGGTAATCCGTCGAATTCCAGGGACGGTACCTATCGAACTCGGGAAGCCTGGATATCCTCGACTTCCCCTCCTTCTTGAAACCGTAGAACATGCCGTGGATGAAAGCTTCCAGCGTGGATTTCCCGGCCTCATTGTCTCCCAAGATGAGGTTCAGCCCATCTTTCAGAAGGATCGGCTCTTCCGCGTGAAACTTCCCGAAGGCTATGGGTAGTAGGTATCGTAGCTTCAATTCCACCGCCTCCCTCTTAGAAGGACCTTCCCTTGACGGAGAGCGTCGAGCCCGTAGTAAAGAGCACGTTCGGCAGCTTCGGCTGCGCGTTCATCGCCCTTGGCTCGTTTTTCGGAAACCATGTCGCCTAGATACCGGACGAATCGCGCCTCCAGACTCTGATTGTCCGAGTCCCTTAAGGTTTGGAGGTCGTAATCGGGCCAATACTCGGCTGATAAGCGTAGCGAGAAGAACTCGCCTGATAGCTCTCTCTCCAGAGATGGGATTTCAAATGAGATTTCGGGATCAACTCGCCCGGTAAGCGTTACCGCCCACAGGTCTCTCTTCCTTGCGGCGGGCTCGTCCACGCCTAAGATGGCGTGTCGCACGCGTTCATCCGTATCCAGTCCGGTTATTTCGACCTCGGCAGACTTCATTTGCCGTTTGGCTATGGGGCGAAACTCCGCCTCCACCTTAGAGACCCCTTGAGACGTCTTCTCCGTTGTCACAAGGTAGATGCCGCGTTGGCCTTTGTCCCCGAAATCCAAAGGCTCCGGACACCCCGGATAAACGACGGTCGTATCCCCTATCCTGGAGCAAGATGGAGCGTGAATGTGGCCCAACGCCAGGTAATCGAGGCCGGATGCGGAGACATCATCGGGATGAATGGGGAGATATCCGGATTCGTCCGAGCCACCACGGGAGGCACCGCGCATGAGTTCGCCGTGTACCAACATGACGTTGAGGAGGTCCGGGCGCCTAACACGAAAGCCGGCAAGAGCAGGTTCGGTCTCCCGGTATGTAGTCCATCCCCGTCCGTAGACACAGACGCCTTCTTCATCCAGGACGACCTCCGACAACTGAGGCGAAAGGAACAGCCTCACGTTGGCGGGCCATTGCGTGCTTCGGTATAGGGAGTCTTCCAGTGCCGGGTCATGGTTGCCGGAAGCGATGAAAACCTTGGTGTCGGGTATGGAACCCAGGGCTTCGGCTGCTCCTTTCACCCAGGAGAGCCGCGCGTATTTGTGTTCAAACAGGTCGCCGGAGATACAAAGCAAATCAGCCTTTTCATCCCGGGCGATCTCTACTACTCGATACAAAGTCTCTTCTATTTCTTTTCGTCTCGTAAGTGCCTTGTCGGGGTCCAACTCAAGCGAAGCGGGTCTGCCCGCGTGTACATCCGCGCAGTGCACAATCCTTGTCATGGTCCGTGTATGTCCTCCAGGAAGCCTATTAGGGGATTGTGTTCGCTTCCAAGAGACCCATATCCTTCACAAAAGAGCGGCTTACGGAGGGGATCAGGTGACTTCGGCGGCCGCCCGTTGGTGCTCCGTGGGAGACAGCTAGCCCGTTATTGCTCTGTGGCGAGCAGCAAAAGAACTTTGTTCCGTTAGGTCTTCCCACTTGCCGCAGCGCGAGCCCCATCTGGCGACGGGGACCAGGTCGATGAGGATCTCCTGGATCTCGCAGTTGTTGGCGCAATCGGAGCACGGGAAACCTTGGCTAACCGCGCTGAATCCCGCGATCTTGGATACTCCCCTAAAGCGCGTCTCGGGAACCCGGTTCTCCAAGAACCGCTCCTTGGCGATTATGGCGGCGCCGAAAGCGCCCATGACCCTAAAATGCGGCGGCACGGTCACTTCCAGCCCGATCTTGTCCTCCAGGGCTTTCTTGATCCCGCGGTTGGCGGCCACTCCGCCCTGGAACAGCACCCTAGGCCGAATCCTTTGTCCCCTGGCCACGTTGGTGATGTAGTTGGTCGCCAAAGCCGCGCAAAGGCCGGCTATGAGGTCCTCTTTCCTGTATCCCATCTGCTGTTTGTGGATGAGGTCGGACTCAGCGAAAACCCCGCAACGGCCGGCGATCCTGGCAGGCGAACGCGACCTTAGGGCCCACTCCCCGAACTCTTCCATGGGGATGCCCAGACGAGCCGATTGGTGGTCCAAAAAGGACCCGGTTCCCGCGGCGCACACGGTGTTCATGTTGAAACCGGTCGGATAGCCGGACTGGAAAAACACGATCTTCGAGTCCTGTCCTCCGATGTCAATCAAGGTCCCGACGTCGGGGAAAAGGTGCGAAGCGGCGCGGGCGTGGCAGGAGATCTCGTTCTTCACGACGTCCGCTCCGGCTATGACGTTGGCCAGTTCTCTGCCTGATCCGGTCGCCCCCACAGACTGAATCCGATCCGTGAAACCGTCCGCGTCCAGGCGCCGAAAGCCTTCCTGAAGGGCCCCGATGGGACCGCCTTCGTTGCGGATGTAGTCTTCGAAAATGATGTTATCTTCCCCGTCGATCACCACCAGTTTGGTAGTGACGCTCCCCACGTCTATCCCCAGGTATCTGTGCTCTTTGACGTTCATGTCCGGTTAGCTCTCTTTCTCCTTCCCGCCAGAAGGTCGCAGAACGCCTCCAGTCTGGTCGTAAGACCCTGGACAGCGGTCTGCTCCGATATCATCAGTGACAACACAGGTATATCCAGCTCTTTGGACACCCGGACCAGCACGTTCTGGGCTATGATCTCCGGCATGCATGTGAAGGGGAACAAGTGCAGCACGCCGTCAATGCCCCGGGTCTTGGCCAGCACCGTCTCGCCTACGGACTCGCGGCCGTGTCCGCCGACGTCGGGAGCAAGGTACGGAGCGGCGGCCAAAGCTACCTGACGGTAGTTCCTGACTGCATGGGGCATCTTCAGGAGGTGGTGGTTCACCCACTCGCTGAGCCCCAGGTTGTTGTACACCCTGACCCGTTCCTCAAGGGAGCCCAGGATCTTCTCCGCGTCCTTACTGGCGAAAGGCTCGTTCACCACGTAAATCTCGCCCACTATCATGACGTTCACAGGATCCACTTGATCGGTGGGAATCCTACGGGCATCCCGGGCAAACCTAACAAGAGTCCTCTCCACTGCCAGAAACGACTTGGCAGCCCTAAGTTCAGTGAGAAACTCAGCGTACCTGCGGTCCCCTTCCCCGCGTACCCTCTCCCTCGCCCTCACTTCGCGGAGTATGTCGCCGGCTTTGTCCATGACGGCAAGCTTGCGAATGGCGAGGGCAAGCCCGCCAAGAGCTCGTGACGCTCCCGGATCGCCCGTTATATCCCTGTATGCCTGAAGAAAGGCCTCGCCTTTGTCCTTCCATGGGAACGGCGAGTCCACCGCCATAAGACGCACTTTGTAGCCCGCCCTATCCAGGATCGTCTGCATGACCTGGGAGTACCATCCCAAGCGGCATCTGCCCTTGCCCTGAACCATGAGGATGCGGTCCACCCCTCTGTCGGCCAGATACCTGACCTGACCCAAGACGGTCACCATGGGCGAACAGATGAACTCGGGGGCGAGCTCCTTCCCCGCCAGCGCCATGTCTTCGGTAACCAGCGGCGCGCGAATCACCGGCACCCTCATGGAGTCGAACATGGCCTCCAGGGCTATGCCGAGGTTACCTAAGTTGACCAAGCCCAAGGGCGTAGATGACGAACTGGGAAGAGTGTTAACGGCAACTTCGGCGCTGCGAGCATCCGCTTCACCCGCGACGGGCGTGACAGGCGTGACGGGCGCGACAGGCCTAACCGAGTCCATAAACGCCTCTAGCCTGGTAATCAGCCCGGTTTCGCCCGAGTGCTCATCCACCGCCAAAGTTAGGAGAGGAATCCCCTGGTTTTCGGCTTCCTTAATGATGTAGTTTTCGATGATGGACGCGGGGCCGCAAGAGAAAGCCGAGACAAAGACCATCCTGTCCACTTTCCGGTGCCGAAGAAGATAAAGGGCGGAACCCAAGATGCGCGCCTCTATAGTCCATGCCTTATCACCGTCAGGGATGTCCTTGATGGCGAGAGTAGCCTCCTCGACAAGAACCTCCTCGGTGGTGATCAAGCTCCCGTAACTGCCCAAGACCGTCATGACTTTCTTCCCGAACACGTCATGGAGGATGTAGGCGTGTCCCATGACACCCGTTGTCCAGTGGTCAACTTGGCTTTCTCCGGGGCTACTTGGAGTCGTTGCCGGTGACGCTTGGACGGTACCTTTGGCGAGGGAATCCAGGTTCTCCAAGCCGAAGCCGCAAGGGTCGGCCGACCCCTCGATCACGTTGATCACCGGCGTCTTGCTGGTAGAAACGAAATGTTCCGTCTCTCGCCACGCCAAAAGCCCCTTGTCAAGGGCACGGCCGGCCAGTTCCGGGTCGTCCACTCCCAGTTGGCGGGCGGTCTGTATCCAGGACATCCGCCACTTGTCCGGGTTATCCTTGAAGTCAATTGTGGGGCAAAGAAGCTGGGAGTCCTCCAGTCCCAGTCCCGCCTTTAGCATGGAGGGGAGACCGATCATCTTGGGACAGCAGTAAGCGGTATCCGAAAGGGAAACTACCGTGGGAACCAGGAGGACATCGGCTCCCCTATCCAATAGGTTCTTGGCATGGGCAAACGCTACCTTGACCGAGACACAGGGTTCGTCGGTAGGGCACAAATCCAGATACGCCAGGTCGTGTTCCTTGGTTCGCGGCGATTCCAGCCACAAGACCCCGAGTTCGTTTAGGAAGGACCTAATAAAAGGAAACAGGTAATAGAAGCTCAAGCTTCTTGGGACGCCAACGCGCATGAGGTACTTCCAGCCACCTTCTCCCAGAATTCCTACGCAGGTATTATGCCCGGAAGAAGGTGGCAGTAGTCAGAAAGCGGTATTTGTGCGGGTTAAGTCAACCTTTCCCACACCGCAGTTCACTGTCAAGTCCAGCTTAGTGGCCGCGCTATCGTAGCCGGGAGTGACCCAGACTCCTCCCGATTTCTCCAGACCTTGCCTGGAAAAGTCCCGGGACGTCAGCCCCCCGCCGATGCTTATGCGAACCCCTGCAGATTCCGGAATCACGACTTCTACGTTTCCTACCCCGCCGGTCACAAGGACAGCTGTCTTCTTACCGGAGAGTCCCAGGGTCAGGTCCAATCTTGTAACCCCGCAGAGAGAACCAGGCTCTCCACGTACAACCGGCTGGCGTCAAGCCTAAGATTGGCTACGCCGCCCGTAAGGTTCAATGTCGTAGCCAGAGACGAGTTGACAGACAAGACCCACTCCTGTTGGCCGGCTTGAGACGTGTTGATGGGCACCGATGACTTGAGGACAGCCTTCAGAGTATCGCCTGAAGACATCTCTGTCGCGTCCGGCTCGTACTTGTCCCATCTGAGATCGCCTTCCAAAGCGCCGGGAGGGTCTGTATCGTTCAGGTCCGGGAGCCCAGCGATTGTGACATCCATCGCGGGAGCTTCTAGGCCCAAATCCAGCCGGGCAACCGCTGGCTCCAACGTGACCGACCAGTCCTTCTCCCCCGTCCACTGTTTCATGGAAGGTAGGAAGGAGAAGTTCCATTCTGCCGGAAACAAACCGCCATTAGCGTAAGGGTTCATGGCGGCGAGGATGAGGATAGCGATGATAGCCAGGGATATGCCCGGTATCCGCCATTTGGATAACGCGACTTGGACGCCCAGACCGATCAAGAGCACCGGCCAGTAGACCAACGCCGCCCCCCATACTCGCCAGGGAAGACTCCCGGTGGTGTTCATCAAGAGGATAATGCCGACAACGACCATAGTGAGGCCGTTAAGCAGGCGGTTAACCACGATGGACTACCTCCCCCTCAAGGCGCCGAAAATGAGCACCATGCCCAGGGCAATTATCCCCACGGGCCACCAGTTACGGATAAGGTGAAATGGCATTCTCCAGATGTAGCTGGGAAGCACGTTCTTTAGGAGCGCCACGACTCCCACGCCTATGAGCAAGTAGCCAAAGAACTGCCTGCTCCTGTCCGATTCCCTATGCACCGGCTGAACCTGGTCAGGGGACGGACTCGTGAAATTCGAGGTGGCCGTCGGGATGACTGCGGGCGCCTGGTCATCGGGAACAGGGACGTAAGCGTTCAGCGGGGTTTCCTGCCTGGGAGTCTCCGCGAAAGGCTCGGATTTCGTAGGAGTCCAGACCTTCTGCTGGCCCGATGTCTCAGCCGGCGCTTCGGGGATAATCACCCAAGCGAGGATGTAAGCGATAATCACCTGGGGCATGAGTACACCCACCAGGGCGAAAAGGAGCCTCATCACCGTTACGTCCAGCCCGAAATAGTCCGCGGCCCCTGCCGCAACCCCTCCGAGGACGCGGTACTGCCTTGACCTGTATAGCCGTTTCACCGCTTATCGCCTCCAGTTCGCGACGACCGCAACTGAGTTATGAGAATTGCCGTCACGATGCCGCCAAATACAAGTACGCCGGCAATCTGAGTTGGTACTGTGTCGCCCAGGATTTTCAATGAAGAAATCCCGTCCGCCCGTATGGCGGTAAAAATGTCCCTAAGGCTCCTAAGCCAGGCTCCTGAGAAAATGAAATCCCACAGGCCGTCTAGGTCGGCAAAGGACATCAAGTACCTGCCCTGGAGGGCGGGTGGAAGCCTGTCAGAGAACCGCCACTGCAGGAAGCTCATTACGAAGAACGACGCCGTACCCAGCGCCCAACGCAGCCTTAGGCCCTTAACCTCTGGTTCTTGGACATCTTCCTCACCTAGGTAAGCTCCTGCGATATCCTCCATCAAAGGTTCGGGCGGAGGGAATTGCCAAGAGTCGACTTCTTGAAGAAGATGCTCCGTGAAACCGTCCGGAGGTTCGGCTACCGGGATCTCTGACAATAGGGATTGGAACTTCCGCAAGTCAGATAGCCTTTTTCGGCAAGGCGGGCATAGGAACGTGTGGAATCTAACGCTCACGGACTCTAGCGTGGAGAGGTCTCCGTAGATAAGGGACTCAAGCATGGTATCGTCAGGACATCTGCCAATCCTCATGGCGTAGCACCACCTACGGTCATCGCATGGTGCCCTTCGCCGGAATCTATGCTGACCATGTTATCCCACCTGATTCGAGTGTCTTTCTTAGCATTTGTCGTCCCCTATATAGCCTGTTCTTAATAACCGTGTCTTTCATTCCGGTCAGATCTGATATCTCCTTAATGGACAGTCCGTCCACATGGAACATGACAACAAGTTCCCTGTACCCTTCGGGAAGCTTCTCGATGGCATCGTTTAGAACTCCCCTGAGTTCCTTTGCCTCATAGCTCCTATCGGGTCCAGGGTCAGGACTTCTTAACCTGGCCGACTCCAGTTCGTTATCGTCTATTGAGCCTTCCCGCGGCGTCCGACCGATCTTTCTGCCCCGGTCCGCGCAGATGTTCCAGGTTATCCGGTACACCCACGGAAGGAACGGCTTCTCAGGGTCAAATGGCTGAAGAGCCCTGTACACCCTCAACAGGACCTCTTGGGTGATGTCCATCGAATCCTCACGGTTACCAGTCATCCTATAAGCTAAGTTATAGATGTTCTTGTGGTACCTTTGAACGATCTCGCCAAAGGCATCCTTGTCACCGCGAAGTGCTCTTTGTACAAGCTCCCGGTCATCCAAACCCTCGTGTAAGCCTCCAGGGGGCGCACTTCATGTCTCTTACTACGACAGGCGCCGCTTCAAGTCTGAAGTGGAACAAAACAATCCATTAGCATTTTAGCAGATCCTTAAGCCCAAGCCACAGGCGTCCTTGGGCCATTATCCGGATGACGTTCTTGTCGTGCGACTGGTATATTGAAAACGGACGTGGGCAGCCGCCCATGGACAACGCAGTGTGGGCAACCGGTGTCGCCCCTGCTGCAAGACGCTCGCTCAAACCACAAGGAGGGACCCCACTTGTTCGATGTGCTGCTAAAAGGCGGAACAGTCGTGGACGGAAGCGGCCGACCCAGGTTCCAATCAGACGTAGGGATCAAGGACGGGAAGATTCACGCGGTACAAGACCTGCAGGCAGCCGAAGCCGAACAGGTGCTTGATGTCACCGGCTTAGTAGTCGCTCCCGGTTTCATCGACATGCACTCTCACTCGGACCTATCCATCCTCACTCATCCGAAGGCGGAAAGCTCGATCTCTCAGGGCATCACCACCGAACTGGTGGGAAGTTGCGGCTGGTCGCTGGCTCCGGTGAAAGAGGAGACCAAGCAAAGCGTTCTGAAGGGACTTCTGTCGGGCTTGGTCAGTCCCGAGGCGTATGACGGATTGGACTGGTCCTGGAACTCATTTGAGCAGCTTATGGACAAAATAGACAAGGCGGGAATCGGCGTCAACGTCGCTCCCCTGGTTGGGCAGAGCCTCCTCCGAGCCCACGTTGTGGGCACCGAGAAGAGAGACGCGGTAGGCGGAGAGCTAGAAGCCATGAAGAGCATCCTGCGACAAGCAATGGAAAAAGGCGCGTGGGGGATGTCCACCGGCCGAAGCTACCGTCCGGGAGGACACGCGCCCACCCAAGAGATTGTGGCCTTGGCCCAGGTAGTGGGCGAATACGACGGCATCTACTCAACCCACATGAAAAACGAAAGCGACGATCTATTCGAAGCGGTGGACGAAGTCATCACCATCGCCGAACGTTCGGGCGTGAAGGCTCAAATCTCGCATCACAAGAGCATCTCCAAGAGGAACTTTGGCAAGGTACGAAGGAGCCTCGAGATGATCCAAAACGCGAGGCGAAGAGGGCTTCGAATGTCGGTGGACTGCTATCCCTACGAGTTTGCCCAAGCCAGCTCCTTAGCCAGGTTTCTGCCTCCCGAAGCCCTGACGTCGCTTCAGTCTCCGGACAGCCCGGCATCATCCCAACTGTCCCTCTTTACTTACGAAGAAGCCCAGAAGTTGCTCAGGGACCCCGACCTCATGGCCAAGACCAAGGCCATGCCTGAAGTGCAGGCCGCCGCGAAAAGACTGGGCGACTATGTCATAGTCAAGTGCCCGTCCTGTCCGGAAGCGGAAGGACGCATTCTGGGCGAGTACGCCCCCGAGACGGGCAAGGAAGCCCTGGACCTTCTCTTCGAGTTCTTGTTAGCCGACGGCCTGGATGTGTGGGCGGCATCCGCCATCAGCATGGAAGACGTACACACCGTAATCAGCGCGCCGTTCGCCATGCCGGGGACCGATGCGTTCGCCCTCGACCGTCCCATAACCCCGGTCCCCGCACATCCAAGGCACTACGGCACATTCCCGAGGGTCGTTGGCAGGTTTGTTAAGGAAGGCCTGTTCTCGCTGGAAACAGCAGTGATGAAGAGCACTTCGCTTCCGGCCCGAACCATCGGCCTTTCTCGACGTGGACTAGTCGAGGCGGGTAACTGGGCGGACCTGATCGTGTTCGACCCCGAAACGCTGATGGATACCGCGACCGGCGTAGACCCCTACGCTCGCGCAAACGGGATAGCACACGTCTTCGTGAACGGCGTCGCGTCCATGGAAGACGGGGTCGTGAAGAACGCTTTCGCCGGGAAGGTGTTACGGAAGAGCTAGATTAGCTTTTTGCCCTAGAGGCCTTTTGTCTTAGAGGCCTTAGGCGCTTTCGGAGCAGCCTCTTTAATAAGCTCGTCCTTTGGCGCGCCGCAGCTGGGGCACTTCCCCGGCTTGCAGCGCGCTTCCACTACGTTTCCGCACTTAGAGCACTTGAACACCGCCACCGCCGTCACCTCCCCTCCAATGCTTGGAGGATGGCCGCCATCACTTCGTCCTCGGAAAACCGGAGAGGTTCTTTCGAACCCACCTGGGCAAGTTGAGGAGTCCCTCCTCCCCTGCCTCCCACTGATGCGGCGATGCGTGATGTGACCGCCCTGGCATCCGGTTCTCCCGCCGGACTGGCCACTATCGCTTGAAAGCGCGGGGCCGTCGTGAAGAACACGGTCGGAAGGCTAAGGGCC
>JAXGQX010000034.1:0-19440 GCA_040766225.1 Bacillota bacterium
GCATATCCGCATTCGGGGCACAGGATGAGGGTGTCCTCACCGTAGTCGGTAAGGTAGGTGAACTCATGGGCATCCGTTCCGCCCATCATGCCGACATCCCCGAGGACTTGCACCACAGGAACTCCGCAAGCATGGCAAATCCTTTTATATGCCCTGCACATGTTGGGGTAATACTCGTCCAGCCCTTCCCGGTCCGCGTGGAAACTGTAGGCGTCTTTCATGATGAACTCGCGAACGCGGATCAAGCCCGCCCTAGATCTGGGCTCATCTCTGAACTTGGTCTGAATATGGTAGACGACCATGGGCAACTGCTTGTACGAGTCAATGTACCGTCTTGCCAAGTCCGTCATGGTTTCTTCGTGGGTCATGGCCAAGACCATATCTCTCCCGGAACGGTCCTTCATCCGCACCATTTCCGGCCCAATCGCTTGCCACCTACCCGTTTCTTGCCACAACTCCGCGGGATGCACGACCGGCATGAGCACTTCTTGGCCGGCAATGGCATCCATCTCAACGCGCATGATTTGTTCGATCTTGCGGGCGGTCCTCCATGCAAAAGGCATATAGTCGTATATCCCCGCGGCGACCTTGGCTATGTAACCGCCGCGGAGCATTAGGCTGTGGGAAGGGAGTTCGGCTTCGGCCGGGCTCTCTCTGAGGGTTTTTCCGAATCTCATGGACATTCTCATGGGGCAAAGACCTCCAGTGCGTGTGGGACAGCGTGGGTCCAAAGGTTAAACAGATTATATCCACGGCGTAAGGAGGGGTCAATTTTCCTTAGGCCAGAAAACAAGCCATCACTCCCACGATTATGCCTGTGACCAGGCCGGTCGTCGGGTACGGTGCCACATCTAACCTGTGGGCTTCAGGGATTAGCTCGTCGCTTACCACATACATCATGGCACCCGCGGCGCTTGATAGAGAGATAGCCAGCCATACGGGAGAAACGCTTCCTACGAGGACGCCGAGGGCCGCGCCTAGACCCATTGGAATTCCGGACCCGATGGCGGCTAGAACCGTGCGGCTTGGCGAGACATTGCCCGCCTTGAGCGGAACGGCCATAGCGACGCCTTCAGGTATGTTCTGCAGCGCGATAAGGATGGCCATGTTCAGCCCGAAGGATGCCTCATGGGCGTACCCGGCTCCGATTGGCGAGCCCCTCGGGAAAATTGTGAAGAGAAATGCCCAGGCATATGAGCACTCCGACGCGGACCATGCCGCTGCACTCGGACGTCCCTCCGCGGTGGACGTGAGGCAACGCCCTGTCCAAGAGGTATAGCCCTAGAGTACCCACCACTAACCCCACGGCCGCCCAGGATTGCCCCGCCGCTTCCACCGCCTCAGGAACCAGTTCCAGGAGGGAGATGCTCGTCATCACTCCGGCAGCGGCGGCAAGCAGAACGCCATTATCTTCTTCCCTGGAAAGGGAAAAGGAATGGCAGGGTCCCGCCCAGACCGGTTCCGACCATCCCTGCTATAAAACCAACGATTATCGGCAAATAGACCGCCATCAGCTTCCGCTCCTCGCCCTAAGGTCTGATGCCTTCTCGAGTCTGTCCAGCTTCATGCTGTACAGGAGCGACGCTAACGCTACGGCTGCGCCTCCGACGAAGACCGAAGCGGGACCGGTGATGTCCCACAGATATCCGCCAAGCATGGGCACTGAAACGCCTGTGACGTGGTTAATAGTGCTCCCCATAGCGTAGGCGGCTGACAAGACCTCCTTGGGTGCGATCTTTCCCAAGTGAGTGGTGATCGCTACGTCGAAGCCCTGGAGGCCATGGTCCAGGACGAACACTCTATAGAGGATGAATATGTTCCGAAAGACCGCGTACCCGAAAAACATGAGGATAACCAGGCAGTAGTTTAAGACCAGGCTGCGCTGCTCGCCCCAACCGTCCACTACCTTCCCGATGAGGGGCCTGGTAATGACGGCCACAACGCTGGAGAGAGCAGTAAGCAGCACCATGGTGCTCACCGGCGTGCTATAAACGCTCACCAACAAGTACCCGGCGAAGGTCATTGTAATGTGTCTGCGAGAGCCGCTGAGCAACGTGAGAATGTAGTAGCTCATGTACTTGCGATCGTAGTTCATGGACTTGCTGGTAGGGGCGGAACCAGGGAGTTGCCTGGCCAGTACTGCTAAGCCCCCCAATAGCACCGACAGCGCGGCGCCCAGGTGAATCCATCCGTAACTCACCTTGCCTCCGGACCGTGTCAAGAGCATCACGACGGCCAAGGAAGCCAGGGACGCCATAGCGCCTCCGCTGTTCAGCTGCCCCATTCTCGTCGCTCTTTCATCTTGGTGGGACGCTTTCATCACGATGGACTGCTGGACGGGGAAAAACAGGTGAAACCCGGTGGAATACACCAAGGTAGCTAGGATCAGCATTGGGAAGACAAAGGTAACCGAGTGAAGGGCAAGTCCGGCCGCCGTAGCTATGAGGCAGACGCCTGCCCAAATGTTCTCTCTGAAGAATCCGGACACCACCGCCAGCGGAGCCGTCAACAGCCCGGGGACTTCTCTAATCCCCTGAATAAAACCTAGCTGCGCGGGGGTGATATGGAGCACTTCCACCACGAAGTTGTTGAAGACTCCGTTTTGGAGTCCCCGGCCAAACTCCAATGCCATTGTGGCGCTCAATACGTACTGGAAAATGGATTTGCGGGTTTCGGATTCTAGTTCATCAGGGACTGCTTTCTCAACCAAAGCCACCCAAGGATCACCGTCTCTCTGTCATTTAATGGCTTGCATTGGTCACTTCTTTGAGCGTTCTATCCATCGCCAAACAAACGGATTCTGCTAGAAGCCGTGTGATACCTCCCCGGCGACCGCTCCTTGTCGTTTGGCGATTCTCTTTTCGATTGTATTTGCCAACAAGAAGACGAAACTTCCCAAAAACCTCATTACCGCGCAAGAAATGAAGGCCCAAAAGAACCCCAATCTGTTCAGGAGACCCACGCCGACCATGGGGGCCACGATGGCCGAACTGGTGACCGCCGTCTGGTAGTACGCGATGAATGTCGCCTTCTTCTTTTCAGGAGTGACCTCCAGAAGAGTGTTCAGAAGAGCCAGGTTTACTCCGGAAAAGACCGCTCCCGTAAGAAGGTTGAAGGCGGCGACCATCAGGAGGCTCTTGGACAAGGCGTAAGCCAAGGGAACCACGAAGATCCACACGCCCGAAATGAACAAGGTTTTGAGGTTTCCGTGCTTATGGATTTGACGCACCCAAAACCCGTAGCCTAGGAGGCTTCCGCTGGTATTAGCGAGATTAAGAAGGCTCACCCAGATGTTGTTTGCCTTGAGCACATTGACCTGGTACAAGGTGAACAACGGCCAAGGGGCTTGCCAGCAAAGGTAGAACAGGATGGACCCGATAGTGTACCTTACGAAAGGGCCATGAGAGACCACCTCTCGGAGGTCCCGTCCGATGGACTTCAAGATACCAACACGGTCTGAAGAGGTGCCGGTCTTGGCAACCGCCGCGTACTCCGCGCTCTCGTCAATCCTCCGAAACACCCAGATCTCCAATATGGTCATTAGGAACGCGCCACTAAAGACGATCTGGTAGCCCAAAGGGCTCCCCGCCACGTCTATAAGCCGTCCGGCCAATAGTACAACGACAGTCCCGGCGATGTTTGAGAGCCTGTTTCGGGCCGCGAAAGCTTCCGCGCGTCTTTCAATGGGGATTACGCGCGAAATAAACGCCTGCCAGCCCACGTTTGAAATGGACATTGGAACGTTCATCATCGTCGCCAACAGCACCAAAACCCACGCTCTCTTGTCTACCGGGAAGAACGGCACCGTAGCCATGAGCAAATAGAACAGACGCTGCGCGAAAATGAAGGATATGACCGCCTGCTTCTTTTCCGTCTGGCGGTCAATGTACTTTCCGCCCGGGATCATGGACAAGAGCGCAACCAGAGCCGGAGCCGAGGAAAGGAGCCCCACTTGAAGGTTGCTGGCACCCATCTTCACCGCGAAGATGCCCACGAAAGGAGACGCCAAATTCAATGCCATGATAGAGGCAATGCCGTGGTAAGTGCTGATGCGTATGTTACGCTCGGTCCTTAGGCGTGAAGACCCCTCTTGCCCCTTAGCGGGATCTATAGGGCGAAGATCTTCCTTGATCGCGGAGATCCAGGACAGAACCCTGTTCATCCGATCTCTCCTCCGGTCGGAAGGTCCATTTATCTCGGGTCGCAAACGCACCAATTACCGATTATACCAGAACGCTTGATACGATGTAGACGATGATAGGCGCCAAGAACACGCCCGGTAACAGGTTGGCGACTTTTGCCTTCTTGATCCCGACAATGCCGAGCCCTATGGCGAACACCAGAATTCCGCCTGTTGCCGTGAATTCGGCTATCATGGCTTCCGTCAAGAAGCTGTGAAGAAGCCCTGCCAGGAGGGATATTGTTCCTTGATACAGGGTCAGCGGAAGGACGGAAAACGCTACTCCGATGCCGAATGAGGAGGCAAAAAGAACGGACATGAAGCCGTCCAACATAGACTTCACGGACAGCATCGTGTAATCGCCGGACAGCCCGTCTTGGATTGACCCCATGATGGCCATAGGTCCGATACAAAATAGAAGGCTCGCGGCGACAAACCCCTTGGCGAACCGGCCTTTTTGATCGCTGTCAGGGCCCGCGTCCGTCCCTTTCCTGCCAAGCACCATACGCTCCATGGTCTCGCCCAGCTTTGTGACGGCCGCGTCCAGGTCCATCATCTCGCCAAAGACTCCGCCCAAGACCAGACTCCCAACCATAATGACTGCGTTTGTGGTTTCCAAGGTCATCTTCAAACCTATGGCGATGGTAGCGAGACCGAGCCCATCCATCACTGTTGCCTTCACGCGCTCGGGAAGCCTCCCTCCCACCATGATCCCAACGATGCTCCCCGCTATCACGGTCAATATGTTGATGAGTGTCCCTGTCATGGGTACCGCCCTCTCCAGGCCGTGGAACGACCCGTCCATCGTTATTCATCAATTATACGCTTTCAGGCAATAGGCCGGGCAGGAGAGAACCTTCGGCGGGAGGAAGACGGTTTTTTGGGGCATACGATCGTCCCAACGAGCAATAGAGAAACGTAGCGGAAGCCGCATGCCTTGTCCCGGGTGAACTAGATGCCGCCGTCGGGGCGGGGCGGGATGTCAGACTGTCGATGGAGGCGGGCCTCAGTATGAGCAGCGGGAGACTGTCGGTGTTGGCCCTCTTAACGCTTCTTGTTTTGCTGTCTTCGTTCGCTGTGGCGTTCGGTCACCCTACCCTGTCGGCAGCCTATGATCCCGGGCTCTACGCGTCCGTCTTGGAGGGTGCGGGAGGAGCCTCCAGGATAGCGAGCGCCTGGATGGAGCAAGCGCTGAAAAAGGTCTTGATAGGAGCCGAGTTTAGGAATGCGTTGATTAGCGCGACGGAAGGCACGTTTATGCCGGAATCGCTGGACCCTGTCCTGAAGTATGCGACGGCCTCGCTCAAGGCGTACCTGTCCGGTTCGTCTCGGACTGCCGGGACGCTCGGAATCGACGTAGAACTATGGGAACTGAAGCGGGTTTTCTTGAGTGAATTCTCCAAGCACTACCGGTCAACCGATTACCTAAAGACGCTCTTGGACCAGATACCGTCGCGGGTGAACGTAGCCGAATACATCGGGCTGGACTCTCTTAGCGCCGCGACGGCGCATTACCGGAGGGCGACGGAGATAGTCCGCTACTCGGCTGTAGTCGGGCTCTCCGCGGCGTTCTTGCTGATGCTCGTTGCCCCTGACCATCGAAGGGGGATAAGGTGGATAGGGTGTTCTGTGGTGGTGGGAGGGCTAATATGCCTAGGTCTCTCGTTCATTCTGCCATCCTTGGTCATCGACAAAGTGGCGGAGGGTAGGCTTCCGGTCGGCTTTGACCGCACGCCGTATCGTTTGATCTGGAAGGAGCCAAAGGATGCGGCCGCCGCGTTTCTCGCCGCACGAACAAGACCGCCTCCCTGGCGGCCCTGGCGGAGCGGCGTTTTTGTTGGGGAGAGGAAGCGGCCCCTCTAGACCAACCTGATCGCGAATTGGGGACAGACAGGTGCGCAGTACCCGCACAAGATGCATTTGGACTTGTCGTTCACGGCTTTTCCGTCCACCACTGTCATGGCCGAGTTGGGGCACGTAACCACACACGTGCCGCAGCCGATACAGAAGGCCTGTACATTGAGGCGCTTTTAGCGCCGCGTGCGTTCGGCTAGGTCCGAGGGCACCTCTTCAGCGTTGAAGAGACGGATGTTCATGTCAAGTTCGTCGCGCGTTACCATCAGACGGCCACCGATGAGATGCCGGGCAGACCCCGGCGTAGTCGAGCGCGGCCTTGCGGTCTGTCAACGGGTTGCCTCCGCCTAGGGCTTTCATGGCAAAGAGCCCTTTCCCCGCCTTGGCGGCGTCTTCGATGGCTTGTGCCATCTCGTCCCTGGTCCCGTGAAGAACGCCAAGTCCGGCGGCGTTTATGATCGGGAAAATAACGTCCAGCTCCGCCATATCTTTACCGACCCCATACGACGTCAACCGAGTGGGTCGAGACACCTGCCGCTCCGATCCTCCTCGAGCCTTCATATCGACCAGGCACTCCTGAGCGCCTCGCCTGTCCGACGAACACCTTGGAGTCCTCCCTCGCCGCGTGCATAAGGAAGATGTCGATGACATCGCGTCCAAGCTCGCTCCGGGCTTCTTCGATCGCGCCTTCCATCTCCCGGTAGGTCTTGGCGTGGGCTTTGGTGGATACCACCACATCCTGGCCGCCGTTGGGAAGCCCTTGGAAGGCGTGGCGTATGTGAGGGTACGTCCGGTACGATTGGGCGGTGTCGAGGAAGTTCACTCCTCGCTCTATGGCCTCTCTGATGAGTGGACCTCCTTCCTCCGGGCTAAGTCCGTACTGGACCGGCCCCATGGGAAGCACTCCAAAACAGAGTTCGGTCACGGAAATGCCTGTTTTGCCAAGTTTCCTTTTCTTCAACGACGATACCTCCGGTTGTCATCTTCAAGGGCTATTCTAGCACTTAGGCCCTTGATCATGCGCCTAGGCTCACCTCTCTTTTTCCGCACTTGACCGGGACGCCTCCGACTAGTAGCCTGTTCATGGGCACGTCTGAGAGTGAGTGATGAACGGTTTGACCAACGGAGACCTTAAAGTTCCGGTATTGCACCTCGCTATGAGCTTGGACATAGGAGGAGCTGAAACTCAAGTCGTTGGGCTAACCAAGAGCCTCAAAGACTCAGGATGGCCCGTATACGTCGCCTCAAACGGAGGCAGACGCGTAGCCGACTTGGCTTCTTCGGGCATTGCCCACTACGAAGCTCCCCTTCATTCCAGGTCTCCCCTTAAGATGCTTGAAGCGTCCCGTAAGGTATCCCTTCTCGTGGATGACTTGGGCATCCAAATCGTCCACGCTCACGCAAGGATACCGGCTTGGATAGCCGGGGGCATTTGCCGAAGACGGGGCATTAAGCTGGTCACCACCTATCACGGCACCTATGTGTCGGGGGCCTTCTGGAACATGGTAACCAAACCAGGTGACCTGACCATCGCGGTTAGCCAAGATGTCAAAGACTATGTCATTGGAAAGTTCGGATTCGATCCTCAAAAGACGGTTGTAGTCCCCAATGGCATCGACACGGAAATGTACAGACCCACCACCGGTGAGGAAATCACCGCCGCGAGGGCTTCGTTAGGCCTAGGGCAAGGACAGGGCCCTTTGTTAGTCTACGCTTCCAGAATGGACGAAGGACTATCCGCTACGGCGGCCCTTGTGATGGATGCCGTCCTCTCTCTCCTATCCGAGTATCCCACCGTGGTCTTGATGGTTGCCGGCGACGGCGACGGATTGCCTAAGGTGCGGGATAAGGCCGAGCAGGTGAACCGTGCCGTGGGGAGGGAAGCGGTCTTGTGCCCCGGCTTCGTGCTCGATACGGCTCCCCTGTATCAAGCTTCCGACCTCGTGCTGGGTATGTCCAGGGTTGCCCTCGAGGCAATGGCTTGCGGCAAGCCAACCATAATCGTTGGACCCGGGGGCATGTTTGGCATCGCACGCCCGGAGATCCTGGACGCCCTAAAGACAGGAACTTCACTACTCGCGGCACCTTGAGGCTTCCCTGGAGCTGTCGCCGACGATATCCGGTGCTTGCTGTCCGGACGCGATCGGAGGAGAGTCTTTGGGCCGGTGGTCCCGGGAAGCCATCTTGAGAAGTTACTCCATGAACATGATGGCCGGGAAATCCAGGAGATATACCGGCAGTTGCTGAGATAGACGACAAGGTAGACACCCCGCCTACTCCCCTCCCATATCATGGGCTGACCGGTCTTTCGCTTTGACCGGGGATGATACCTTTGGGGGAGACATTCAATGCTGTTATCGGCAGAAGCATTCTGCGAGAACGCCGTATTCTTCGACGATACCTCCTTCATGGCTCTGCACATCGAAAGGAACGGCATTCCGCTGGAAGATACTATCGGCTCCGATTCCTTCTTGTTCAACGGCGCAATACTTGCGGAGAGGCGGGTGGGGGCCACAGGAAGAACCTGTAGGCATCAGATGAACAACTTAAGTGCCGCGCTGGGATTGGGGAACGTAAGCGTACCGGGCCCGAGGGAGGCGGTCGTTGGACTCGATCTCGGAGATGATCTACGCTTACGTGTGAAGACAAACCTGACTCTCGATGCCGGGGTGTTCACCAAGGTTTTCGCAGTCAAGCTCCGTATCGACGGAAAACCTTCGATATCCCGCTATGTCGGCCCGACGTGCAGATCGAGTGGGTAGGACGCGGCGAATACCTGGTGTCGCTGCAGCCGTTCGTCCTTGAGGCGTTGACGAGAAGCATGGCCGGGCGCACCTAAAGGCTAGTGCGCCTGTCATCTCACGCTCACCATCTACTACAAGGGCCCCCCGGTGCTCCCGGAGGCCCTTTTCCACGCGTATACCCGTCTCGGCCGCCCCGGCTTAGGTCAGAAGAGGGGTAATAAAGAGCGCCATCGCTATAGCGGTAAGCACCCTGAACACGGTGCCAAGGATGGCCGCGCCCATGGCCTCGGTGCCGCTGAGATCGGAAGCCTGGCTCCAGACTGCGGGATCTGCCCGAACACTACCTGAAGGGAGTCCCGAGGCGGCAAGGATGAATGAGCCGACGACAAGACGGGGCTCAAAGTGGCTGCGATATCCTTGAGGGTATTCATCGCAAGCGTGGGGCTCGCAAGAACAGAGAAGGCCGGTCTGGGGTTCAATGCTAACGGATTGGAAGAATGAAGTCATCGCCGACTGTATACCCGCCCAGACTTCATGTCTAGGGCCCCTATGATCGCGAAAATCACAGCCGCGGCGGAATCAGGAGCAAGAACATGAGTTCCGCCCCTTCCCCGCCCCACCAAACACTGTGTCCATGGGCTTTGTGTGCGGAGTCATTCTCGGGATGTCGGTGAACTCCGTCGCCTTCG
Organism: Bacillota bacterium; assembly: GCA_040766225.1. Taxonomy (GTDB): domain Bacteria; phylum Bacillota; class Sulfobacillia; order Fermentithermobacillales; family Fermentithermobacillaceae; genus DULO01. The sequence goes on from JAXGQX010000034.1 coordinate 9,468, forward strand.
TGTCTCTCCACAGCGTCTTGACAGAAGCCAAGGGACTAATATCAGCGGCAGAAAAAGGCCGACTATGATCACAGGAAAAGCCCAGACGCCAGCGTTAGTCAACGCGATGAGTCCCAGCATGAAGGTGGAAAAGGACTGCTGGGACTGCACCATGGCGCAGATAGCTATCTTCTGCTCGTCTTTGGTGGCCTTGGCCTTTCTTCAACACGGGTCCCGCGATTCACCCCGCTGCGTTGATATCGCCCAGAATATTGTAGACGCCTGGACGACCACTGCCGGGTTGATACGCATTATCCTCGCGAGAGGCATAAACACCCTGAGCAGCGCATCGGTGAGCCTGAGCCTTTCCAGGATCCTTCCTGTCATAACTGAGCAGATAACCGCGGTTCCCAGCGTCCCAACTAGATAGACGTCGGACACTATGCTCTTTGCTTTGTTCACCATCGCATCGAAAATGCCGCCGACGAACCCGGGGTTGACGAATAGACCGAGAAGGGATACTGCCAAAACCACAAGACCGGTTGTTTCTACGTTGGACAGTCCCTTTTTCTCTCGGGAGAACTCTGAGCGCTCGGGATTCACGTTTCTACCTCCTTCATATGGACTCGGTTACGCTGGACTACTCCGACGAACCCAAAGAGTTTACCGCCTATCGGGCACGAGGTACGTCCTGGCTATCTCTTTGCCGTAATCTCGTATTCGCTTGTTTCCCGCTTCGCTTATCGGGGTAGCCGTGACACGCTCCCGTAGCACCGACACTTCAATGCCGGGTAAAAGCTCTTGCAGAGCGAAAGCCAACGGGAGGCCGTTTTCGAAGATTTCCATGGCATGGGTGTTGCCGCAGATGAACCCCAGACCTTTCTCTCGGCATGCCGACACCAACGGATGGCTTGGCTTGACCCGGCTAATGCTCGCGAGGACAGTATCGATGTCCGGATGCTCTGTAAGGACCTGCTCCAGATGCTTCACCGTGAAGCCGGTGTGGGGGAAAATGTGCAGTATTGTGCCGACAGGCGTTTCGGCGCTGCCGTTTAGGATGACAGGTCCGGTGCACGCGTTGGTTTCCTGGATACTGGAAGAACGCCGCACTAGGCGCTCGGTCTCCAAGATCGACATCTCGTCTTCTATTCCCGAGAAGTCCTTCAGACGCCGCACTATGTCTCCCAACGTCCGAATCTCAGGAAGCGCTTTGCCGACGTTCATGATATTGCCTGGAACCCCGCCGTAGGCGATATCCACCCGGAAAGCCTTGTGGCCATGGATGAAGGGTAATCCCGGGTGAAGCCCGTGGAACGCCTCGTGCAGTTCGAAGACTGAGATCCCGTAAAGAGATAGATAGCTCTTGAGCGGAACTCCGCCTGAGTTAGCCGCGTCGGCTATGGGGTGATGGCATACGATCCCGTCAATTCCCAAAGCGCAGCAGAGCTCAAGCTGGGACTCGGTGAGAGTCATTGAAACGGCTAGTTTTGTCACGGCCGCGTCTATGTCGCCGAACACTAGCCCGGGAGTTTCTGTAATGGCCTTCCCAGGAATGTTAGAAGATTTCGTCACCACAAAGGGCGAACTACCGCGGTTTACGTAGCCCGTGCCTTTAACCACCCTCCCGCCGGTTATTCGGTCAAGGGCCTCAATCACATCGATGACTCGGGTTATGGTTCCCGTGGCTTTCTCGTGAAGCTTGTCCGATGTCATGTCAAGCGTTAACGTCTTATGATTTGACATATGATCACCTCCTTTCGCGAGGCAGGATGGTTGCCGCGCACTCCTTCAAAAACCGGTTCGTTCCGAAAAGTCCATCCAATCCAACATCCTTGACCCGTCTGTGCGCGACGTCGGGGTCACTGGTGTAGAGACCCGCATCTTTCATGTGGCTGAAGTAGACGGAGCCCGAGAAGGTATATTTCGTGGACAGGCCCGGTCCTTGGCGCATGTCACGGTTGCACTTGGCTATGATATCTCCAGAGGCCAAGGTTTCCGGGAGGACGACCGGAACCTGCCCCTCGGCGAAGCGAACTGCGTTAAGCCCCGCAAGGGACCCGGTAACCATGGCTTCGGTATGCCCCACCAGGGTACCCGCCTTTTCGCCGCCGCAGAACAGGTTATCCATACCGTCGACCTTCAGAGCGTCATCTCTGGGAGCTATCGCCATATACCTGATGGAGTTGCCCTTGCCCCCGGCGTAAGGGTCCTCGAACCGGGCGAACTCCATACCGGGAATTTTCCTCAGCGCTTCAAGGGGAAAGTAGGAGGCCATCAACTTGGCGTGTCCGGTATCCAAGAGTACGATGTTCTCCCGGTACTCTGGAAGTGCGTACTGCTGGCACGCCTTAAAGGCGACGTCCTTCTTGCCGAGTTCTTCGGGGATGGGAATCACACAGACGCCGCAATCGTCCAGTTCCTGCACGATATGAGGTGCCAGCGACTCCTTGAAAAGCTTGCAGCTTCCACTCATTGACCCTAGTTTGCCGGACGCCGCCATGCCAATTGACTCCTGGACACCGCAGAGGCCGGCTAGACTCACCCTGCCGCCGAAAGACGGGCACCGAAGGACACACATGCAACATCCGTTACCCAACTTCACGCAGTTGACCTGAGGTCCCGCCGAACCGGTAGCGTCCACGAACGCATCGCCGAAAAACGCTTCTCCTGACTCCGTGACGCAGGCTTCGAGCCTCTTTCCCACCCTCCTTACCGATGTAACCCTTTGGCCGAACCGGACATCTACGCCCAAGGCCTCAAGGTATCTTTTGACCGCCGGCTCGATGGTTCCGACGTTGTACAAGGTCGCGTGGTTGTGGCCTGGAAACCGGATGTCCCGGTGCTTGGCGCAGCTATCCGTAATAGTGACAAGGTCGCCGCACCCCATCGCTATCATCTCTTCGGCGGCCGTGTACCTGCCGTTGTTTCGCATGATGCCGCCCACCAAGCCGGTCCCGAGAAGCGCGTCGGTCCGCTCCAATAGAACTACCTCGGCGCCCGCTTTTCTGGCCGCGACCGCCGCCGAGGAACCCGCCCAGCCTCCGCCCACTATGACTACTCTCTTCATGAGACCCCCTCCGTATCGTGTCGGTTATGACCCTAGTCCTCCGGACTTTCCAAAACAAAACGGAACCTGGCCAAAAGACCGAGGTCCCGTTCTAACCTTGGTTGATATGAGATTGCCTCTTGCTCTTCGCGGGTCAGTACCCGGTGCAACGCTACTCTACGCCTGGGTAGGCTTTCTCCGATTGCACCTGGACCACTGCGCCTATGATTTCCGCCACCGACAAAGGGAGCAGACTTCTCGGTAGCACCATCACCTTCTCCGGAGGACCATGGTACTTTGTCCAGAGAGTCGAGTCCATTTCCTCCGCAACCGCAAACGCGTCAACCTGCATAGATTCCATGTCCGAAAACGCGCCTGACACGTAACGCGGCTCGAAGACCCCGCTATCCAGTACTTCTCTTAAGAGCATGTTCGCGCACTGGTGGTGGTCGGCGACCACTCCTACTCTCGAGCCAGCGGGGAGTCGAGACAGAGCTCTGACGCCCGAGGCCTGAAGGGTAAAGCGGATCCCAATCACCTTCAAATCCCGGTACCTCTGCAGGAACATCCTCTGCGTTGGGCTTTCCGCGTATACCACTGCCACGTCGCAGGACTCCGGATCAAACTGGTCGCGGGAACACGCCTTTACGGAAGCCATCCCCTTGACTATCCCGCCGACATATCTTTCCAAGAGCTTCTGCGACATCGGGTAGGGCGTAACAGCCGAGACTCTGACCACGTAGACCATCTCCGGTCACTTTCGCTACGTCGGCTGCACACAACTCCTGCCTCTTCTGCTTCGCCTCCACTGTTCTACGCCTATCGCCGAATTCCTTCACAAATTGTGCACAATAGCACAATTTGTGAAAGCCGCAAACCTTGAGGCTTCTGTGTAAATCTTGAGGCGTCTATGAGTGTGGCGAGCAAGGCTGTTCGGGTGCGTGAATGCTAGAAGACAGCTTTTCTTTTCCCCAGACTGGCATTCTTCTTCCGCCAGTAGCGGGCGAAGTATCCTCGACCGGGCATTTCTGACCAGCCAGCGCAGGAAAAAACGTTGACCATTTCCTGCTCTTCGCGAGCCGCACGTGCAGCGAACGCTTTCAGCAGCTCGGGGTTCGGAACCCCTTCCGAGAACAAGCGGGCTTCTTCCTCAAGCCAGGCTTTCTCCAAGGCATCGCGCCTATCTCGCAAAGCCTCCACGTCGACCAGCCCAGCAAGTACCGCGCGGTGCAAACGTTCCCTCTCCAGCCAATAGGCGCGCCCTTCCTCATCGCTTTGGTGAACGGGGACTCCGCTTCCAAAAAACACGGGTTTGAACGCGGAAATGCACGGCGTTTTGACGCGGCGGTCGCCCATACTGTGATAGGCGCGTCGCGACGGAGGACCGCGACGAAGCTTCCGGTTGTGTGATCGCCGACGAGGCCGCCTGAGTGCATGCAAACGCTGCCGATATCGCCGCGCCTAAACTCCCGCCCTGAAGCCCGGGCGGTGCGACCTAAGCATGTCCATCATCTGGCTCCCTCACCGGACCGGTTTCGAGGGCGGAGAGGCATTGAGCCGCCTAGCGGCGCCCTGAGCGAAGTGCGAGAAGATTGGCTCCGTCATGATCTTGGCGAAGTCCGTGCCGGGATCTATCCCCAGCCGAGCGTGTGGTGGCCCCGGATCGTCAACCTATTGGATATCGCGGCCGTTTCCGACACAGGGACAGCAGCGTACGAGCGTCCGGCAGTCTCAAGCACTAGGGCACCGGTAGGGTCGACGATGAGGAAGCTGTTGTCGTAACGAAAATCCTTGGAGTAACCGCAATTGCCGCCTTGTCCGTATTGGGCAAGCAGGTCGACGATCACTTCGGCGGCACTTTGCGCGGAGTCCGCGCGTTCCAGTGCCAAACGCAAGAGATCCATGCCGATTAACCCGGCTTTCTCCTTCTTGGTGCGGGTGAATACGGCCTCGTTCCCGATTGCGACTCCATGTTCGTTGACGCCCATCTCGGCTCCCCAAATCCAGTCCGGCTTGAAGAGCAGGACACCGGTGAGTCCGCGCAACTTGCGGGACATCAATGTACGTACAGCGCACACGGCTGCCGGGTTCATGAGTTCGGGCGGGAATGTGGCGTATCACATGGGGTTCGTTGGGGTCCCGGTCGCTGTTCTTGCCCAGCAAGGCGTGACCGGATGCTGACCATAAAGGCAGAGCGCACAGGGTATCACACATGGGCGGCTCCTCCAGTGAAGATTTCTGCCGTCCAGTATATCACGGAGGTCCTTCGGTGAACGCGTTCGCTTGCGAGCGTGGCAGGAACCGAGAGTCTCCTCGCTCGTCTCTATAATGGGAGTCGTGGTTTAATGGTGAACACTCTTGTTGGTCAGAAGAGCCTTTCTCTCGACGCGAGATCGAGGAGTTTGCGAGGCCATCTTGGACAGGATGGAAGGAGCGGATAACGATGATCGGCGCGGAAACCCACGACGCTCTTGTCCACGTTAGTCGTCTTAATCATCTTCCTAGTAGTGGCCGTGAGCTGCACGTTTACGGGACCATCAGGTGTAGAAGCCGACCTAATCTTGCGTCCGGCGACCAGAGCTCCCCAAACGAGACTGAAGACGTGCCGTCCCAGCCGCCGGAAAACCTCTTTGATCCACGGGAGGTAAGCGTGGGTGACTCAATTGTAGGGCTTACATTACGGACATCCCTGACATTAGAGAATATGGTTGGATGGAAAGCGACTTCCCTCAGCCATCGTGAAGTTCAAAGGTGAGGTCACTCTCACCGGCCGATATTACTGCGATTCTGTTGAGGAGCAAGAACTATCGGGCCACGTGTCGGGTCATCCGCAGCCGCACTTCTTCGTCGACGAAGAGCCTTCGGCGCGGCTCCCGTGGATCGATGGTGACGCGTGCGGTACACTTCATCATAACCAACTACGAGGACGCTCGCGACTCTTGGGTCCTCCGGTTATGACGTGCAGGCAACCATCGTCATCGATGACTACGTGATACGGCGCCATAACTCCAGTGAAGGTATGAACTTCGCGAGGCTCGTGAGGGTCGTTGAAAAACACGGGCCCGACTACGAGACTATCTCACCTCAGAACGAGCGGTTTTCCCTGTCCACCGGGAATATCCACGACTACATGCCCCGTCTCTTGGCGGGCGAAGATGTGAGCGATTACGAACTTCTCCCGTGTCTTGAAAACTTCACCATCGCGACTTGGTCTGAGGTTGCATGAAGCCTACGACAAACAAACCCGGAGGCACCCGGAGGCACTGGTTTAACGTGCTGTTCGCCACTCTGGAAGACGCAGCCGTGAGCCCGGAGCCAGATGACAGTGAAGACCAAGCCGCACGCAACTATTACATTGGAAAGGCACTTCTCGCATCGGACGGCGCCTATTCCGAAGGCTTAGCACCCTTTTGGTGAACCAGTGGACCGACCCCGTGCTGTACAGTTCCTCTTTGAATCGGTTTTTCCCAAGCGAGGACGCTTGTACCCTGCGTCAGTCCATCGCGCTCCCATAAGGTATTGGCACGATGTAGGGATCCTCACGATAGTCATTCGGTATAGCAAAACCCATCGTGGAAAACCGCGCCTATCCCGGCGGGATATACCTTGTCAATACCCTCTGGATTTCCCCTTCTGCTTCGATCTTCCCGAGAAAAGCCGGGAAACGTACAGGGCAGAGAGCTTTGGGCAAGTCACGGTAGTAGAATCCGACGACATGCAGGTGACTTACTTGACGCCGGCTGACGGGGTCTACACGATAATCACTCTCCGGACCAAAGACAGGCCCTACTGGGCGGCGGGCGTGAAGATCGGCGATACTGAGGAGTCTCTCTCGACGCATTTTGGGCCCAATAAGCTACGGAAAGTGGACAGGATCAGCTACGATGATGAGGCTTGGTTTGGAAGCGAGTATGACTGCGCCTACGCATATACGCCTAAAGACAGCACAAAAGAGCGTGGTATACATCATTACGAACGGTTTGGTTTCCGGCACAGACGTCGTAAACGGCTTGGATGGACCCATATATTAGCGTACAGAGCGGGCGCGGCAGTCCAGTTGGGTCCGCGCCCGTGCCAATCCTCCGGTGCAGCGACAGCTACTGAATCAAGAGAAGGCACGAAGCAACTGATAACCCTCGAAAGCGACAAAGCAGACCAGGAAAGCGAGCCTGATTCGATGAAAGGCTCGGGCGCCACGTCTATTCTCCACGAAGTAGGCACCTAAGCCCAACAGAAACCAGATGAACACACCGAGATGCCCCCAGAACGCAAGCCGGTCATTCAAGAGATAGGCGCGTATGGCAAACGAGAGGAAGATCGCCATGCCCAAGAGAGATCTCCAGACTTCAGAAAACCATCGGCGCTTCATGGGGCACACTCCTTTCAAACCTCACAAGATTCTATGTCCGAAGGATAGCCAGGTTTCACTGCTTGGCTGAGGCCGTGGTTCGACGTACATCAAGTGAGACGAGAAGTGCCGATGTGGCTGTGAAGATGCAGTGTTTTGTAGATCATGGCTTGCGGACTATATGGTCGATTAGTCCCTGGCCTGTTCGAGACTAGGCGAAATACCTACTCACAAGAAAGCCGATAAAGTCCTCAAAGTCTCTTAAGTCGTTTCGCAGAATGGAACAGACATGGTCTACATCGATTTCGCCATACAAGTGTACTGCCCTATTTCGGAACCTCACCATTGCCTTAACCCTATCCAGAGACTCAATAGGGATTATTCCCGCGGATGCGAGCAGGTCAAAAACTTCGCCGTAGGTTTTGGGCGAACCGAGGCCCTCCCTTGCGACAATGTGGGATCCCGTATCTATCATCGCCTCAACCGAGGTCTGAAGGAGGCGGACTGCGGCATGAAATTGGATTGAACCTTCAGAAAAAGAGTCGCGAGGCATGTCGGCCAGTACCCGAAGTGTATCAAGGTTTCTACGGAGGAACGCTATCTTGTCCCTAAGTTTGTCGCGGTCTATCATGGACATAAGTCTCCTTCAGGACACAGTCATACTCTCGGGTAAACGCTCGGTAGAAAGGCGCAAAGTCCCCGTAGACCTTGAAAACATACTCACGGAAGTCGCTGAGCGCGACGGGATCCCTCTCGTATATCAGCCTTCCTGATTCAAGCACTTTGAATTGTAATATGATGTCCGCGTCGTTAAGGGGCAAGATGTTAATGTCATCCTCCTGGCAGACGCTTGAGACGCCCGCCTCGAGCGTGAGAATTCTGTCAATGCTTGGCCGTCTCTCTGGATGAAACAGCAAAGCCAAGTCCACGTCGCTCAGGAGGGTTTGATAGACAGTGCCATATGAACCGTAGAGCATGGCCGCTACGATGTCGTCCTGCAGCTTTAGGTACCTGACAAGCGACGGGATGCGCGTATCAATGTCTATTCTTTGGGGGCGGTTGGTCGATCTCAATTGGACTCCATCCTTATCTATTTACTGAATCTGCCATCATGGTACATTTGGGCCTACACCCAGTCAATAGCCCGCCCGTCTGCCATACTTCGCTGACAACCGGATCTCACCACTCCGTCCTCTCCACCACTGACGCCTCCGCGGCTATAGACAGGGATATGCCGTCCGCGAAGGCCGGCAGCCAGGTAAGGTAGCTGGGGTGTACCCTGCAAACCACCGTCAGGACCAGGTTCGGTTCGGTAGAACTTGGTGGGTTGGAAACAACCGCGTACACGGCCTCCACATGAGCCAGACCTCCGAGGTTTGTGAGGTTCTCCTGGGCGACGCCGACGGCCACCGTCTGTGCAGTGATTTCCTCGATCGCTACAGTCCCTTCCGCTAGGAGCTCCCAGTCAAGCTCCTGAACTCCGGCCAACGCGCCTAGATCGCACGCCGCTTGAACGATCTTCCGCACGCAAAACACAGCCCCCAGGTCACAGACCAGCCCCACTACCAATACCGCTATAGGCAGGAAGAGCGCGACCAAAGCCAAGACACCGCCGCGTTCCCCCGCACAACGTGTTCGGAGCTTATCGACAGCTTGTCCTACTTGCGGTCTACCTGGGAACGAATTCACTTCTGGTCACCGCCTTCGCGGTTAGGGTGATAGTCCCCCCTATTATCGACGCCACTACCGGGCTTAGCACTTCGTAATCGTATTCCAAAGAGACCCTGATGGTGGTCCCATAGATCGCCTGCTTGGGTGTTATATCGGCTGAGACTCTGGAAGGTTCGATGCCGGACAAGGTTAGCAGTTCGTCGAGACGGCTGAGGGCGCCGGGGGTCTTCCCTCCCTCCACCGCGCATACTCTTGCCACCTCGCGGGCAGCCGACGCTAGAACCAGCTTCTCGTTGAGAAGAAGCCCTGTCTCCAGTATGGAGAAGAGAATGAGTACGAGGAGGAACACAACCATGCTGAACTCGGCCACCGCCTGGCCTGATTCTTCTCCCACAAGGGTGCCTACCCTTGTCCATCTCAGGCGACCTCCGTCTGAGGGACAAGGGCGACCTGCGAGGCCTGGATGTCCCATCATGTTCAATATGAGCTGATCACTCCCCTGGATGAGTTGTGTCGGCGGACCCGCAAGGGATTTGTTCTAGGAACTCCCCGGCGAGCCCGCCCTGAGTGCCTGCTTGCTTGCCCGCTGTGTCTTCCGACTTCCTTAAGGGTTCACGTCCTGTAGCTTATCGATCACTGCCTGAATCTTGCTTTCCAGTGCGCCGCCTAGATTACCCAGCACAACAATCACTGCTACGCTGACCAACGCCAGCACCAGCGCGTATTCGGAAACCGTCGCGCCGTGGTCGTTCCTAAGTACACGGGCAATACGGTCCACGAAAGCCCGCCTCGCCAACTGAGCCCTGACGTACAATCTGAGCATTTGTTCACCTCCCTTACCATTGGCTTCTGAGGAAGATCAAGAGATGAGGGACGATGGCCACTATTAACACCGGCGGCAACAGGAACACCACGGTAATGACCGACAG
>JAXGQX010000035.1:0-18784 GCA_040766225.1 Bacillota bacterium
TCGGAGAATACTGGGCGACGACAGCTTCGGCATATCCTAAAAGGCGTGAGCCCAGCCCGCGCCCGCGATAGGCAGGCAAAACTCCGATGTACATCCGGCACTTGTCCGGACCCAGCCAATCAGCCTTGCCGGCCATTCCAAAACCTGCGACGGTCCCGTCCGGAGCGATGGCCGTGAACCAATGCATGGGGTACTTTGGGTCAACGCGCCCCAACCTTTCCCTCTGTGCCAGTTGCCTCGGATCCGCGGCCTCAGGGCCTATGGCAGTCTCGATGGCGGCAATACCCGGAAAGTCTGACTCCCGGACAGGCCGTAGTGTGAAGTCTTCCGTCATGATAGCGATTCCTCTTTCGTCCTGCTGTTGTGTTGGGTACGATCTTGCACATGGAATCGTACGCCATACCTGACGGTTAGTCACGCGTGGATCGGATCGCGCCGCGACGCCTAGCTGCTTCCCACGGAGCAGTAAGCCCGTTGTTGCTCCGCACAGAGCAGTAAGCCCGTTGTTGCTCCCCACGGAGCAGCAAGCCCGTTGTTGCTCTCCACGGAGCAGTAAGCCCGTTGTTGCTCCGCACAGAGCAGACAGGTGCTTTGCTGCGCCCCACAGAGCAGGTGGGTTCTGCCCGCGCATACCGGCGTCAAATGGAAACGAAAGGCGAGCCAAGACCTGGCTCGCCTATAAATACTATGTCCAAAACCACGTTCAAAACCCTAGCGCTGTACCGCTACTGCGTTCCTGCCCTCCACCCTACACCCAGTGCTTCACCAAGGCGTCGCGGTCACCGGGAAGAAGGTCGATGGGAGCTATCTCCACCAACGCATAAGCGCCCGGCTTCATCCTTGTTGACGCGCGCGCGGCTGACACCATGACCTGCGCGGTGGCAGACGGGTTTGAGAGCCTCGTCTTCAGTTCGAGCACCTGGTTCTCACCGCTGCCGGCAGCGCCGAACCTCTGGAGCAGCACTCCGTGTCCCATAGCCTCAACTTCCATCACATCGTCCACTTTTGTGACGCGGGTCTCATCGTGCACGAAGTAGGGGTCGTTCTTTATGGCGGACGCGACCTGCTCGAAGTCGGCGCCGTCCTCGAGTTCTATGTAGACATCCCTCTTATGCGTGCCGAATCCGGCGGGAAGCGTCATAGACAAGGCGTTCTTGACGCCGGGAATCGACAGCGACCGTATGGCCCGGCGCTCATGCCTGGGCCAGTTGGTGTATGTAATTCCTCTGGGAGCCATCGCGGCGAAAAGGACCTGGAAGACAGAGTCGGTACCGGGGATCCCAACCGGCTCCGATGACCGCGACGCTACCGTGGGCTTTTCCCAACTAGGTCTTTCTGAGCATCAGATCCCGTGATGTCAAAATTGGCCGACCTGTAAAGTTAATGCCTTTCCTCAGATGACAACGGGGCCAGCGGACGGTCCTGTCGTGACGGATGGTCAGGCGGCAGACGGTCCGTCTTGCCTGGCTGGTCCACGGGAGGACACCACGGGGCGGGGTCCCACATTGGATGCTGGATTGCGGCCTCACTAGGACGGGCAGTTCCATGTCAGGAGTCTGGCTGATGCGGTCACACTGCTCCTTTGCCAACGTCTCGGTGGCCTGGACTGGGGGGGGGGGGGGTACACACAAACCCTTATCTTGCTCATTCCGGCAACCTCCATCTCCAATGCTTCAGTGCCGCACCCTTTAGATTCTCATCTATTTGACAACGGCGAGTCAATCGCACCAATCCGATATGTGCGACATATCTGGGCCTTTGTCGTATGTTCGTGTTGTCCCCACTCTTCCACTACAAGGAGGTCCTTTATGGTTACCTCAAGCACAACGGAGTTCTACGCACAGCAAACCAGGATCACGGATCCCGCGTATGGCGTCCACGTTCGACGCGCTAAGCCGGACACCGTGTCTCAACTGGTGAAGGTTGTTCAGGGCGTATTCCTGCACGTCCACTGGGCGAGCAGGTACGGGGTCAGCCTGACTGAAGAGCAGAAGACTCACGTCCAGGCGCTGACTGTCCAACGGATCCTCCAGGTGACGCTGGGGATAGACTCGTCACCGTTGACCGTGGCCAGGCCCCTGACTAAGCGGTTCATCGGCAACTGCAGGGACTTCTCGACCCTCCTATGCTCCATGCTCCGTCACAAGGGGATTCCCGCGAGGGCTCGATGCGGGTTCGGCACGTACTCGTCCCGGCGGTTTCGAGGATCACTGGACCCGCGAGTACTGGAACGGGGAGCGCTGGGTCAGCCTCGACGCCCAATTGGATGACCTTCAGAAGAAGGTTCTCGGCATAACTTTCGACACTCTGATATGCCGGAGGGGCAGTTCGTCAACGCCCTCCGTTGGGTGGCAGAAGTGCAGGCCGGCCAAGCGGACCCCAGTTCGGCATCTTCGATTGGGCCGGGCTGTGGTTTGTCCGCGGCAACCTGGTCAGGAGATCGCTGCCTTGAATGAGGCCGAGATGCTCCCGTGGGACGTCTGGGGCCTCATTGAAGGAACCGATGACAGCTGAGCGACGACGACTTCAGCCTGTTTGACCGCGCTGCCCAGGCTCTAGTCGACGATGGTGATGACGTCCACAGCTCGTACGCAACCGAACCGAGACTGCAGGTTCCTTCGGCGATGATTTTAGCGGGCATGCTTCACCGCTTCTTTGGCGCTTCTCGAGGATGCAAGATAGAGCTGGTCGAATGAGTCCACTTAGGATAGTGCCTCTCACCGAGGAGTATCTGGGAGAGGCGGCCCTTCTTGGCAGCCGGCAGGGTAAGAGCCGAGAGGCACGTCCCGCACCTGCCCGCAAAGTACGAGGATTTCGGAGAGTTGCTGCCGCTGATACGTCGGCGCACAACTGGGCGCCAAGCGCTGCCGCGCTTGTAGACGGCGACCGGCTCGTCGGGTTCATGACCACGGTGCTGGTGGAGGAACTAAGAGGACCCTACCGCGAGTTTTTACGTGGGCGAGTGGGGCCATGCGGTAGCCGGAGACATGCCGGGCGAACGAAGGCAGTACATCACCGGCGCATGTACGAGCCTCTGGAGAGAAATGGCTCTTCAAGAACGGCTGCTTCGCCCACGCCGTCACCCTCTACGCTCACGATCAAGATGCAATCAACGCATGGTTCTGGTCGCACTCGATGTGCTGCGTCGATGCGATGCGGGGGCTCGACCCTGTCCGAGCCTCTGTGCACGATGACGATGATTTCTACATCCATCAGGCCACGGCGGATGACATGGATGCCATCGTATACCTCAAGGAACTCCACATGCGAGATATATGGCGGAATCTCCCTTATTCATGCCTGTCGTGGAGTTGAAGGACTCCGCAAGCGCTATGAAGAGTGGCTATCTGGCGAATCCCATATCATGTACCTGGCATTTCGGAACGACAAACCTATCGCCTACATGCAGTGGGAGCCGTCCTATGACGGCGCAAGCTACATCATCACCGACCCGAAAACGGCGAGCATCAACGGGGCCTTCACGCTGGAGGAACACTTCGCGGGGGCGTCGGTTCCGCGCCTGTTGGACGAAGTCCTTCGCGCCGCCAGAGCAGGCGGTTTCGAGCGCTGCTCGGTCGATTTTGAGTCCCATAACATCTACGGCAGCCGGTTCTGGCTAAGATACTTCCAGCCTATCTGCTACTCAGTATTCCGGCAGGTAGATGAACGGATCGCCTGCGCCCCACGACCGCAGGCCGGACATTGGCCCGGTAGTGTCTGCAGTGTCTGGTAGTGTCAGCTGTGAGTATGCGCGCCGCGCCTGCTGGTGTCGCCGGGTTTGCGTGCCGCGCCGATGCGTTGATAATTTGTTCGCGAGGATTCTCTGTCCTCGCCGTCAGTTTTCCTAAAATAGCGGTGTCAACACAACAACGATGTTAATATACATATGGCGCGCGTAAGCTCCGGCACGTGGCCGCCATGGCGGCGTGGAAAGCCCGTCGCCGATGCGGAACGCGCTCCGGCTTGTTCCCCCTGGCAAGCGCGCTATAGTAAGCCATCATGTACTGGGGATATACCAGGACGGAGTTGCTGAACACCTCGCTAATGCCATCCATGGGTACTGCCAGCTTGTCGACCTGGCAGGTCGTAAGGCTCGGGCGATACGCTCAACACTTTGCACCCGATCATGGACGCTGCCACGCAGTAGTCCTTTGCCTTCTGATAGCTCGGTCCCGGCCATCGACGTCGCCGATACGAGGAAACGGGGGTTGAGACTGGCGATGGGCCCGTGAAAGGCTTCTTCCGTCTCAAGCCCTTCGCCCGCGAGCAGCACGGCCTCCTTGAACTTCAGAGCCATCTCCAATGCGGTGACGTAGTTCTGCCCGTTGCCCACGGTAACGACCCCGTTGACATCCGCGTACTTCTCGGCCAGTTCCTTGGTCCTTGCCTCCAGCCCCTGCCCCAACCTAAGAGCTGCGGGAATGCGCCTCTAGTTCGTTTATCGCCTGCTCTTGCCGGTCCTCGGGCATAGCCCCAACGGCCATGAGGGGACCCGTGACGAAAGTGCTAATGACGCTCCTGGTCTTCGGCTCGACCTGGCTCGGGTCCACCGCCCACGTTTACGAACAGGTCTGCGCTCTTCGCGAAGGGACTCCGGCCTATCGGTCACGGAGACCGTGAAAGCGCCGCGCTTTTGGACTTCCCGCTGACGTCCACCGTAGCCCTGGTAGCTCCCGAGTGCGAGAAGAGATAACAGCGGTCTTCGGAGTCAAACCCAAGCGGTACTTATGGAACTCGAAGGAATCGTATGCGTCGGCCTCCAGGCCGGCCAGAGCCTGAAACGCGCGGGCAGCTGAAGATGCCGCGTAGAAAGAGCTGCCACAACCGAGAAGGTACACCCTGCTAATGCCTCTTTCAACTATCTGGCGACCGACGCTCCTGGCACTCTCGGCCAGTTCCGGCTGAAGGCACTTTTCCACAAAGTCCGGGGTCTCCATGATGGCATCCCACATGCGGAATGGATGCTCTGTCCTTGGTGCACCGTCTGTCTGCAATATCATTCTCTCCCCTGCTGCGTTTATGGTGCATGCGCGCTATTCCCCTGCGCGATGCGGTGCCCGGCCTTGCGGCACCCGACGCCGTCAAGTCCGTTGTCTTCACAAACGAAAGGGACAGCTGACGGAGCACCGCCAACTATCCCGTCCACGCCCGTTCGTTCAGCTTTAGGTTACCCAGAGGTCTACATTCTACTAGTATCAACAGCACCTAGGCCGTTGTCTCGTTTACAAGCTTGACGAGGCTAGCGACAGCCTCTTCCTCGCCGGGTCCGTCTGCGTACAGGGTGATCTCCTGACCGAACTTCACGCCCAGCGACAGAACCTGAAGGATGCTCTTTCCGTCGGCCTTCTTCCCAGCGCTCTCAATCTTGATGCTGCACTTGTGCTTCATGGCTTCCTGCACAAACACAGCGGCAGGCCGTGCGTGCAATCCAACTTGGCTCTTTACGACGACTTTGGCTTCTGTCACTTACTCGTCCCCCTATCAGCTGTAAAGGAGCCCTTCGAAAGAACTCGCTCCAAGGATCGACTTTGCGAAATATGGCACACTTTCTAGTATAGCCCCTCAGCGTCTGCCCCCTCAATACTTTGGGTCTGTTCGGCAATAGGGCTTTATGTTGCAATCTTCGACATGAAAAGACTGGCCGGCGCCCCGCTAACTGGCCGGTATGAAGAGCTTGACGGCCTTGGCTACTCCCGCTTCATCGTTGGTGGCGGTAACGTACCGTGCCGCATCCTTCAAAGGTTGGCTGGCGTTTCCCATGGCCACGCCGCATCCTGAGTCCCTAACCATCTCAAGGTCGTTGTCGGCGTCGCCGATGGCCATTACCTCGTCCAGCGTCAGCCCGTATATCTCCGCAAGAGCGGCGATCCCCCTCTTCTTGGAGCATCCGGCAGGCACAAATTCCAATCCGCCGTGTCCGCCAAGCCAAGCGTTGATGTGTTGTCCCCACCGCCTAAGGGATGACTCCTGGAGCCGGAGAAGTTCCTCGTCCGACCCCATGGAGCATATCTTGCGGGGAGGCTTTCCCGTCTTACGCACGTAAGCGGCCAAGTCCGGCTCAACTATGTTGCGTGGGGAAGTCCTGTGTCCGTGTCCCCGGTGCCGCGCATCTCCCACGACAAACCCCTCAGTCGAATAGATGTAGTGATAGCGGTCCAGCTTTCCGACCGCATCAAGGATTTCAAGGGCGATGTCCATGGGGATGACCTCGTCCACCAGGCTCTCTTCCCGCCCGAACTGCTTGACCAAAGCGCCGTTGGAGCACACCAGATGCACTCCGATGCCCAACTCCTCCAACAGGTCTTCGATGAGCTCGGGCATCCGCCCTGTAGCCAAAACTACCTGGACGCCTTGGGCATGAACCCTCCGCAACTCATCCCTGTTCTCAGGAGGCAATCGGTGCTGCTTGTCCAACAGAGTGCCGTCAACGTCTATTGCCAGCATACGGATCATCAAGGAAGCTCCTTTTGGCCCAAAGCGGCCTCTCTTATTTCCTTAAGGTAATGCCTGATAGTAAGGTTCTGAGGGCATTGGTCTTCGCACAGCCCGCATGACACGCACGCCTCCAGGTCGCCGCTGTCCGCCTTATACGCCTCGTACTTCTTCGGAAAATCCTTCAGCGCGTCATACATGCTTGCGCGGTTGTAGGCGTCGAACCACTCGGGGATCTTGATGCCCTGAGGACACGGCAAGCAGTATTCGCAACCGGTGCAGCCGACTTTCACGCGCTTTAGGTAGGAATCCCGCACCGATTCTATGACCTTCAGCTCCGGAGCGGTCAGTGAGCCTGGGAGCGCTGTCTCAGCCGCGTTTATGTTCTCCACGACCTGGCTCATCTCTCCCATCCCACTCAAAACCACGCTTACCTCGGGATGGTTCCACACCCATCTGAGGCCCCACTCGGCGGGGCTCCTCTTTACCGGCGCGGAATCCCAGAAGCGTGAAATCTCGTCGGGACCCCGTTGCGCTAACCGTCCTCCACGTAAGGGTTCCATAACGATTACTGCCAAGCCCTTCCCGTGAGCGTAACGGAGGCCCTCTGTGCCGGCCTGGTAGTTCTCGTCCATGTAATTGTACTGGATTTGACAGTGGTTCCACGGGTAGGCGTCGACCGCTTCCTTGAACATTGCCAAGTCATCGTGGAAAGAAAACCCCGCGTAGGTGATGCGCCCATCCGCTTTCGCGGCGTCCAGGAACCGGTCAAACCCCGTCTTGCGCATTATCTGCCAACGTTCTTTGCCGATAGCGTGCATGAGGTACATATCAATGTGGTCGGTCTGAAGCCTCTTCAACTGGATATCGAGGAACCGATCGTAGTCGTCCCGGGTTTCCAGCATCCACGTAGGACACTTAGTGGCGACATAGACCCGTTCGCGGTAGCCGCCCTGCAGGACTTTGCCCAGCACAACCTCGCTCTGCTCCCTGTGATACGGATAGGCGGTGTCAAAGTAATTGACGCCGTGCTCTATGGCATAGTGGACCATCTCGGCGGTCTTTTCCTCATCTATCTTGGCGGGGTCGTTGTCGTGAACCGGTAGCCTCATCATCCCGAATCCCAGCGCAGAGACCCGGGCATCGGTAGTCCCGAATTGTCTGTATTGCATACATCACCCTCCCCGGAGGTAATCTTGGGAACGCCGCAAAATCCTAGAATAATACTACCAGTTGCGGGCGAGGAGGGGTAGACCGCGGGCTATCGGGCACGGTCCACGGGGCGCTCCGGGCACCTTCCGGGAACCTTCCGGACACCTTCCGGGCACCTGACAAGGTGCGGGTATGTGTTCGCAGGATCGCGAGTGGGCGCCTCGCAGGGATGCGAGCCTGACGTCTAGAAGAAGCGCGGGCAGACGTTTCGCGAAAGCGCAGGCACACATCAAAAGGGGGAATGAGCGTGGACAGAAACAGAATCGAAGCCGCCGAGAGGGACATCATCGCAGAACTGGCTACCTCCGTCGAAGGCTACAAGAACCTCACCGTCCTCTGCTTGACGAGTTCGGGAGCAGGTTCGGAGGCACCGAAGAAGGACAGGCGCGCAGTCGACTACATGCTCCAAAAAGTTCAGAGTACGGTCTCGAAAACGTCCACAAAGAGGAGTTCATGCATAACGCGCGTGGACCCGTGGACCCGCCACTCTCCAATCAGTCACTCCCTTGACCCAGGAATTCAAGTGCATTTCCCTTCCTTATAACGTGGCGTCGGACGTAGAGGGCGAGCTATTTTACGTCGGACACGGTACTCCCGACGACTATGAGGCAGCCGGGGATGCCATTCGCGGCAAGATCGTAATGGCTAACGCCAAGTCCCCGTCCTTCTTCCATCGCGGAGTACATAGATGCGGAGATAGGCCGCGCCTATTGCGGGCGGAGCCATCGGGTTCATCTGGATGCGCTGGGACGCAGGCCTTCTGGAAGAGACGGGCGCCGCGAGGGGGCACGCCCGTCGAGGTGCCGTGCATCGGCGTGTCGAGGGAAGTCGGCGAGACACTAGTACGTATGCAGGGGAAAGGCACGGTGCGTGTCCGCATCCACACCACTGATACAGCAAGCCCGCCCCCGTGTGGAACGTTGTCGCCGAGATCAAGGGCGGACGCAGCCCGAGAGGTCATCCTCATGCGGCGCCCACTATGATGGGCACGACATAGCACCGGGAGCCATGGATGACGGAGCAGGCGCAATGGTCGTCATGGAAACCGCCAGAGCGCTGGCCAGGCACAAAGACATCATCGGAAAGACCCTGCGCTTTGTGCTATTCCCATCGAAGAGATCGGCTTGGGCGGTTCGTATAATTATGTAAACATGCACCGGGACGAACTGGACAACATCGAGATGATGTTCAACCTGGACGGCGCCGGCCGCAGTTTCGCCCAGCCGGAGTGCAACCACGGCAAGCGCGCCAACCTGTTCAACTTCTTCAGAAGCATTGGAAAGGACATGAAGCAGCCAATCCAGGTAGCCAACACAATCAGCCTGTACAGCGACCATTTGGCCGTTCCAGCTGATGGGAGTCCGGCGGCAGATCCGCGAAGTTCAGCGATTGAGCACCGGGACAAGGGGCTGGGGCCACTCCGCAGCCGACACGCTGGACAAAAGTGTCGCCTCGTGCTCTCGAGGAACTGCCACGTTCATGGCCAGGCTGGCGCTTCATATGTCCAACCGGACCGACTGGCCGGGTCAGCGCATCCAGCGAGCAAGCCGCGCAGGAGGCCCTGGGCCCTGAGTACATGGAAGTGCTGAAACTGGAGAAACGCTGGCCGTTCTATGAGTGGATCCCCGAGTTGGTGACGAAGGAGTAGCCTGAACCGTTGTTGGGAGGGAGAATGCGATCCTGTGGGTATCATTAATTCGGACGATAACCCTACGTGGCGGCAATACCGGAATCGTCTTGCGCCCGTTGCGTGATGAGCATCTCCCTCTCTTGTACAAATGGGACGCGGACTCCGGAAGTGCTGTACTGACTGAAGGCGGCAAAGACATCGGCTTACCCGAGAGGAGTATCAGGTTCTTGCCTGATTACACCTACCTGCGTACAAAGCAGCATAACCGCCCGTGACCCGAGTAGCATCTAGTTCGAGACTCAAGAAGGAAATGCCCAGTCATCTCTTTGCGTTCTTCCCGCCCCCGGTTCGATCTGCGCTCCTTCAGCAAGGCCGAAGTCAAGTCGTCCTGCCCCTTGTACGCCCCTCGTAATCCGAGCAAGGAGTCGCCCGGCTTTCTAGCCGCAACAGCCAGAGTATGACCATCTTCGCTGTACGGGCTACCGGTCAGGTCGCCCCACACATCATCCACAATGAACCCGGCACGCTCTAGGACCGGCACGATAGTCTGCCTGGTGTAAGCATGGTGCAGCACCCGGTAGATGAAAGCTTCGCCGGACTCGACGACGACAATGTGCTGGTCCAAATATGTATCCTTATCCGGATAGGAAGGTCTTGGACAGAAGCAAGTGGGGCTCGGGCTTCCAGAAACCCCTGTGGCGTGGCTCCCCAGTACGAGTTCTGTCCTCCGCCGACGGAAGCCGCAAAGTGAGCGGGAGTCTCCACGTCAAACACAAACCTGCCGCCGGGTTTCAGAGCCCGGAAGACGTTCTGGAGAAACACATCGCGGTCGGGGTCCTTTAGCGCTCCCAAGTCGCAGTAGATAATGAAGGCAGCGTCATACTTGTCCGATTCATCCCAGTCCAGGTAACTGAGCTGCACGTACTCGATGGTTCTTGACCGCACTTCGCAGCCTGCTCCCGCGCCGTATGCGATGGAACGCTCTGAGAAGTCCAGCCCCCACGTCACCTTCCAGCCCTCGCGATGGAAGTGGGCGCAATACAGGCCGGGGCCGCACCCAAGGTCAATCACTTTTGCGCCCGGCGGCAGCCGCAAGTATTGGCTGAGCCACTTGACGGTTTTCAGGATGGTTTCCGGACGGCGACTGGCGGCATCGGTATTCGGGTCAAGGTGCGCTTCCAGCATCCCAGACGAGATGTGGGGATCCGTCCAGAACAAGGGTTCCCCGTCGTAGACAGGCGGAGCCGTCGATAACCTGCTCAGAAGCTCTAAATCGAGACGGCCATCGCGTAGTACATTGGGCAATATGCCGGTTTGTCCATTGCCAGGTCCTCCTTTGGCGGCTCGTTGGGCGGCGGGTTCTGGCCGACTGACTACGGATCCCGCCGCTGAAGGAACCGGCGCAGTTCGTCCTCGTCGGAAAGGATGCTCGTGGGCACTCCCCGTTCCTCCATCCACGTCCTCATGCGTTCTTCCAGCTCGCGAACCAGACCGGCCAGTCGTGGAAGGTCGCCTGAACTCACGGCCTCCGTGAGATCCGCAAATCCCGCTTTGGCATAAGCGTGCGAGTACTCGCCAAGTTGAAGTCCGAGGGAGCGAATCCCCGTTTCCCACTCTGTTGAGGTTGTTGGAGATCTCCTCATGAAGCTGGAACGCGGCATATCCCCGCGGCGTAGGCATCTCCTACCGCACGCTGACAGCACCTTGTTCATGTACTCGAATACGAAGAAGTAGAAGTCCTCGAAGGCTTCCCGGAGCCGAGGCTGACGGCCGACCGAGGCCTGCGCCGACAGGAGTATCCGCCGCACGGCCTTGGCCAGGCCATCAGCGGACGACAATACTGTAGCGAATCGGTCGAGCGCGGAACCTCTCCGCGAGTTACGCCAGAGGCCTTTCTGGAGTCATAGTCCATCACCCAGGGAACCCCGCCGGCCGCCACTCGCCTCCTGAGCGCGCGGCGTCTTGAGCCTCCCCCAAGGACCGACTATCGCCCAGAATCTGCTGCTCCAATCCTTCAGGGCGGACGGCTAAACGCTCTAGCTGGCCGAAGTTCGCGCCCACCCCCTGGTAAAATAGGTCTGGTTCACCAACGCCAGAGAATTCAAGGCGCTGGCGATGGAAGCCCTGGACGCCCAGCCCCAGCCCGATGGCATCCTTTTCGTCGGCGGCCAATCTCATCTGTCCGAGCTGGAACAAGGTAGTCTTGTACTCCTCCAACGCCTGCATAACCATGGCCTTGCGGCCCTCCGGCCCAGTCAGTTCGGCGATTCGGGCCTTCAGAGCGTTGAAGCGGTCCAAGTCCTCCGGGGAACGGTGATAGAGGACGTGGGCATCGGCGATTATTGCGGCCGCTACGCCGAAGCTATGCTTGGCGTTGGCGATCTTCTCGGCGAAAGCCCAGGATACGGGCCAGAAGTCGTACGGAAGTCCGTCTAGCACGAACTGTGTGCAAAGAGTCCGCGCCTTGCCCTCGTCGGGAATGTAGAACATGTCTAGGTCCGAGGTTGGGGAAGCGTGGCCCGAAGCATACGACCCGTAATAGGCGATGATGGCGATGTCGTTCTTGTGCGCCTTGACCGCGTGGGAGACAAGGATGTCTGCCACTTTGAAGACGTCCGGCACGGTGCGGTCTCCTTTCGGTTCAGTTGGAATTTGCTGCGACTGCCAATTCTGTCCGGTAGTAGCCTCCGCTACCCGACATTTTTCCGCCTCCCACAGCCGACTACCGGAAAACTGATCCGCTCACCCCGGCCGGCTGCCAATTCTGTCCGGTAATGACCTCCGCTACCCGACATTTTTCCGCGTCCCACAGCCGACTGCCGGAAAGTTGATCCGCTCATTCCGCCGAGCGCCAGCTCTCACTTCCAGTATTGCTTTGTCCCCGCATACACATCTGGGGCCAGGCGGGCCAGTCCCAGCTTTCGAGAACTGAAATCGAGAGCGAGTCTACCGGCTATGAACCCGATGATCTTGCCGTTCTGCACCAGGGGAGTGCCGCTCGACCCCGGTCCCAGGGACATACTGCTGCTCGCGGGGCGGAAGACCAAAAACTGACCTTCCTTCCTCTCGGTAAACCCAAGGACTTCAACTTCTCCATCGCCAAGGTCGGCCGACAAAACCTGCGCAGTCTGCCCAACCTCGATCTCGTCGGGCGCGGCCAACGGGAGCTTCGCTCGTCCTTCCGTGGGGCACTTCATCCCCGAAATCACGATGCCCACAGGTGTATCGGCCACAAAAGTAGGAGTGCCTTCAACCATCTCTTGGGACAGACAGTCTACGCACAACGCCCATCCGGAATCATCGGGAAAATCGCATGGATGAGCCGCAGCCACCGCATAGCCGTTCTCGTAGAAACATACGGTGAGCGTACCCCCGGATTTTCCCGGAGGATGGACATTCAGCGACTCGCCTCCCGGCACGACTGACGCGTCCACGCTGGGCACCGTGCCCAAAGGTATCCGGGTTACATTGGTTTCCAGGAACTGTCTGGGCGCCCAATACAAAAAAGTGACCGCCATAACGACCACGACTGCCCCTCCACCCCACCAACGTTGACGGGGAGGCAGGGACACGACTAGCGCCCCCGCAAACGCGAAAGCGCTGATGCGACTAATAGTCTGTAAAGGGCCAAAGGGCAGTAGTTGCCATAGCGCCACGGAGACCGCCATGGCCAAGATCGTCCAGCTAGAGGACGACAGATGCGGTTTTTTCATCGGGATCCTGTCCCGTATCGTTCTCCAGCAGCCAGGATGCACCTCATGGTTGACCCTCCCACGAACGCATTTCTGTCGGTCAGCGGGCTCCGCTGCAAAGGGTTCTCTGGAGATGCATTGCCCCCTCCCACGAACTTCTACTTCGTCGAGCGGGGGAAAGACCTTCCGGTGGGGGATCAAAGCTGCATCGAGCGTGGGTGCCAAGCCCTTCCGGTTCGGCAACCGACGAAATCTGCACGGGGGACTGTATGTAGATGGTATATATGCGGAAGGGGCGCCACCCGGCGCCCCTACAATTCTAGAGTTCTGGCGTGCGGCATGCGGCCGCCTACTTCATCGCTTTTTGGTACACCCACCTAACGTCATCTCTCGTTAGGTCAATGTATCCGCGGAAGATGCCCTCTTTGTCACTCCTGGCGTGTGCGACCAAGTACTCCAGGTCTTCCTCCCGCGCCCCGAGCTCGGTAAGCGTGGCGGGCAATCCGAGGGATTTGGTCCAAGCTCGGAACCTCCTAATACCCTCAAGCGCCACTTCCCTGACATTCTCCAAGTCCGGCTCGACTCCGAAGACCTTCACAGCAAACTGGGCAGTCCGGGCGATGGCCGCTTCAGTTCCCTTCTCAACCAGAAACGTCAACCAAGCCGGCACAATGATCCCCAGCCCCGCGCCGTGAGCGGTATCATAAGTGCCGCTCACAATTGTCTCGAACCCGTGGGGCCCTCCGCCTCTGCCGCTGCGTCCCACAGAGTTGATACCTGTCATCACCATGGAACCCGCCAGCATAAGCTCCCGGCGCGCCTCAACGTCATCCGGCTCCCTTACCGCTATTGGAGCGTACTTCACCACTGACCGCATTAGGCCTTCGGCATACTGATCCGCAAGGTAGGAGTGGGCCGTCACGAAGTACCCCTCAAGCGCGTGGGTGAGGATATCCGTGGCGCCGGCTGCGGTTTGGTACGGAGATACGGATCGCGTAAGCAGCGGATTCAGAATCGCAAAAACCGGTCGAGCGAACGGCGAGGAGAGAAGCCCCTTTCTGTTACTCTCCAGGTCGTCCTTCACTACGCTTACCGCACTCAGCTCACTCCCGGCTGCCGCAATGGTGGGTATCGCACCGATCTTGGTCATCTTGACCGGCGTAGCTTTGCCGGTGTAGAAGTCCCAAAAGTCGCCCTCGTACTCCAACCCGTACGCCACGGCTTTGGCGGTGTCAATCACGCTTCCGCCGCCCAGAGCCACAATGAAATCCACTCCAGCCGCTTTGCCCTTCTTCACTCCTTCAAGAGCACGCGACCTTCGTGGATTCGGTTCTACCCCAGATAGCTCTACGAATGGGATGCCGGCTTCGTTCAGCTTGTCTGTCACCGTACCGTACAGCCCCGTTCGCTTGGCGCTGCTTCCCCCGTAGACCAACATGACTTTCGTCCCGCCGTGCTTCTTGACTAGTTCGGCCACACGCCTTTCAGTGTCCGCCCCAAACACGATCTCCGGGTATAAATGCAATGAGTAGTCAGTATACTGCTTCAACCCATTCACTCCTAGTGCAGCTCTTAGTGCAACTCCGGTATGAAAATCGATCAGATCAGCGGATCTGTGCCTTAATCCAGCGCCTTTGGCTTGTCGTCCGGCACGATCCTGAACTCGACCGGGACTCCCTTTGCCTGGATGTCTCTCAGCATCTGCAGTTCCTCAGGCGACGCCGAGATGTTGCGGTAATACGGCTTGCGCCCGGGTTTGGCGCCCATACCTCCTACGTTGAGCAGGCGGACTTTGACCCCTTGTGTCACCATGGCCAAAGGAGCTACCGGGCTCTTCGCCAGAACGATTACCTTCTGCTCTGGTACTGCCGGATCGGTCAGAAGTTTGATCGCGTCGTCGACGGTGTAAGCTTCCACCGAAACGCCTGGTGGAGATGCCATCTTGAAGAGGGAAAGAGAAAACTGGTCCTTGGCGACCAAGTCATCGGCGATGATTATTCGGCTGGCGCCGGTCTGACGCAGCCATCCGGTGATGACCTGGCCATGAATCAGTCGATCGTCTATCCGCATGAGGACTGTATCGAGCATGCTGATCCCTCCGAAGGTGGTTATTCTTTGATGGTCCTCTGGAAAGCGGTCTGGCAGGAACGGCCGGGAGACCATTCCTGTGCCGCTAATCCTAGACCATCTTGCTTCGCATCTCGTCTATCTCAGCCGAAAAATCCAAGACTCCCGAGCTGCCGGCTTCAACACAGCGTTCAACCAACTCAGAGACGTTTGCCCCGGACGCCCTGCTCATGAGAACGTCAAGGACCATTGGGAGATTCACGCCGGTAACGCACCTGCGACGGGAGTCGACTAGACGCGCGGCTACGTTAGAAGGCGTGCCTCCCTTGACATCCACTAGGAATAGCACTTCTTCATCGGACCCAAACTCTCCTATCACATTCTGGACGCGTTCCGTATATGCCTCAGGGGTATCCTCCGGAAGAAGGCCCACAACGTGAAAGTTATCCTGTGCTCCGAGAATCATTGCGGATGCGCTCTCTATCCCTCTGGGCAAGCCGCCGTGACCCATGACCACCAGATGAACCAATCTCAATCACCTCATAAGGCTAATGGGACTGCCTGCCGGCATGACGCTCCCCGGGAGAAAGAGCAGAACCAGCCGGCAGGCAACTAGCACTGGGCTTGCTAGCCCGCGGAAATACCACCTGTCGAACTACCGATGTCAACCACGATCCGGTAGGTCCCCGGAACGATGGAATGCTCGAACGCGGCCTGGATCTCTTCGAACGGATACACCTTCTGTACGAGCTTATCCAGGGGAATCGCGCCGTTGTTTTGCAGGTTGACCGCTCTCTGGAAGTCGTACTTCTTGGGGCTGATTGTTCCGGTCAGGTTGACCTCGCTGTAATGGATGTAGTTCAAGTCGACTGGAACATCGCCGCCCCTATCCCCGTAATAGGACGTGTAGATGACTACGGTGCCGCCTTGGACACATGCGGTCATTAGATCTGGGACGATCCTGGTCGGTCCGCCTGTAACGTAGATGGACTCGACGCCCTTGCCGCCGGTGAGCGACATGATGGAATCCCGGAAATTCGCGGGGTCCGCGATGTCATCGGCGCCCCATTCGCGGGCAAACTGCTGCCTCTTCTCATCGACTTCCGAGACGATGACCCTTGCGCCTCTGAGTTTGGCTAGTTTGACGTGGATGAGCCCCATGATGCCCGCGCCTACAACGACGACGTCGTCGCCAAACTGGATGTTCCCTTTATCGATGCTGCTGATGCAGCAGGCGACGGGCTCCGTGAGAGACGAAGAAATCCTGTCAACTCCGGGACCGAACTTGAAGACGTGAGCTCCGGGCACCGCCATGTACTGGGCGAAGCCTCCGGGGCCAGGGGGACGACCGGGGCGATGCATCTTCCGACCGTTTAGACACCGGTTGTCTCTGTACCGCCTGCAGTTGGAGCACTGTTCGCAGCGGTTCATCCTGTTAACCGCCACATGGTCTCCGGGCTTTAGTTCCTGTAGTACCTCGGGTCCTACCTCAACCACTTCAGCCGATATCTCGTGCCCCAGATAGTTTGGGAAAGTGCGTAGCGCTTCCCTTGAAGACGCCCTGCTCTGATGTACAGACGGCACAAGTAAGCACTCTCACGAGGACTTCGTCCGCGCGCAGTTCCGGCAGCGTCCATTCGATGGTCTCTACGCTTCTTGGCTTGTCGATCCGTGCCAATTTGAACGTGAAGTCTTTAACTGCCACGTGTGGTCGACCTCCTATTGGTGCGCCTTGCCTGCGGCGCCTAGTTTCCGTAGGTACTCCCTGGCGACAGGAGCTGCGGCTTGGTTGGCCGTCATCCAGATACGCACTGCGCTCAATCTCTCCAGGGGTTGGGTGTCCAAGATCTCCTTGGCTTTGGTCCTGATGGGGATCTGAAGATCGGTAAAGACGTTGACCTTGGAGATACCCAGAGGCGGCGTCTGCTCAAGCCCAGGTGTTCCCGAACCGCCGTGCAGCACCAAGGGCACAGAGACACGGTCGGAAATGGCCTTCAGACGTTCCAGGTCTAGAACCGGTGTGAACTTGTACATTCCGTGAGCCGTTCCAACCGCGACCGCGAGGAAATCCACGCCGGTCTCTTCGACGAAACGCACGGCGTCCTCGGGTTTGGTCAGGAACTGCGCTTTCTCTTCCTCGGTCGGAACGTGGTCAGCGACGCCTACGTGTCCGATTTCAGCTTCGACCGCTACTCCGCAGGCATGGGCGATTTCGACGATGCGCTTGGTGTTCTTGATATTCTCTTCCATTGGCTTGGATGACTCATCGAGCATCACCGAACTAAATCCCGCACGAATGCCCTGGATCAGGATGTCGAAGGTGTACCCGTGGTCAAGATGCAGGGCCATGGGGACGCTAATGCGCTCTGACGCCACCTTTGCCATAGCAGCCAAGTAGTCCGCGCCATAGGCTTTCACTGTCGCCTCGGCGGCCTCGATGAGGCAGGGGGCCTGCTCCTCTTCGCAGACCTGGCTTATGACCATGATGCTCTGAAGGTCTGTGATGTTGAACGCGGGAACCGCGTAGCCTCCAGCCCGCGCTTTCTGCAGTATTGTCTTGGTGTTTACCAACATTCGAACGCACCTCCATCTATAGTCAGCGGCGAAGATGAGTCGGCATCGATTCTGCTTCGGACCCCAATCCTAGCGAGCGCAAGGCTTCGAGGGTCGGAATTCCGTCCTCGGACCACCCCTGGAGGTTGTAGTACTCGAAGAGCATACGCCCCAAAAACGGCAACGTTCCTTTGGAACCGTCGTTTGGGAACGCCAGTGTGGCGATGCGACCGGGCAAGACGTCGTCCTTGCGGGTTATGCCGCTCCGCACGTTGTACAGCCTTTTTAGCGTGTAGATCCTGTGACCCATTTCCATAAGCCCTGCGGCGTCGGTGTCCAACCCCGTTACGTAGGAGTAGTACTCCGCGACTCTATCCATGCCAGGGCGGAAGTAGCGACACAGGCAGAGAGAGTCATACGCACTTCCTAGTGACTGCGCCTTAATGACCATTTCCGCTTTGCCTTCACTTACGAATGGGGGCAATGGCTCCGGTATCCCTATCGAGGGATCGGAAGCTCTGGACTCGAAGATGGAAGACTGGCCCTGCAAGTGGCATGCGCCCCTGTTGGAGGTCGCATATGCCAAGCCCAGACTCGTTCTGGCCCTGGGATCGTGCATCGCCAGTTCCATACCTTTGACGTGGATGGCGTACTCCTCAGCGTTCCGTCCGATCCGACGGGCGGCCTCTCGGCTCCCGAGTCCAAGCAGCGCGCCGAACCCTTCATTGTGGGCCATGAGTCTGAGTAGGTGGTGTACCATCCCGGCGTCGCCCCAGGACAGCTTCAATCCACCGGTATCTTCCTCGTTGATTATGCCCTTCTCAAACAACTCGATGGCAAACGCGATTGTCCCGCCGGCGCCTATGGTATCTAGACCGTACAGATTGCATAGTTCGTTGGCATAGCACACTCCTTCAAGATCGTCCACCAGGAGCATGGAGCCAAGTGACGCCAGCGACTCGTACTCGGGCCCCCTACCGTCAAGGCGCCCGAACTTAGTGGGTGTATCCACGATCTCCTTTCCGCACCCAATAGGACATCTGGGACACGCCGATAATCGCGTCTTCATGGTTTCTACAATCTTGATACCGCCGATTTTGCCGGCGCCTTCGCTCCAGGAGCCTCGTCCCCAGTTCTTGGTGGGAAGGTCGCCCAATTTGCTCCCGTGATCAAGGCTGGCGCCGGTACCGTACTTGCG
>JAXGQX010000036.1:0-18032 GCA_040766225.1 Bacillota bacterium
TGAGTATAACCTGCTACGCGATTGACGATAACGGGCTGGCGTCGCTCACCCTTAATGGCGAACCGCCTGCCTTGGTGAAGAGCACGGACAACCGTTTCTGGCAGTTCACGTGGGAGGTCTCCCAAAACGGCGCGTATACGGTTCAGGCCCAGGACATTAGCGGCAACAGGACTTCCATTGTCGTGAACGTGGGCTGGTTCAACGTGCAGACCACCGCGGGCGCCGTCGCCACCGCTCCCGCGCTGGATGCCCGCTTCATGGTGTACCCCAAGGGCGAGGCCGTTGGAGCCCCGTGGGACGGCGGAATCGTGTCCAAAGACAGCACCATAAACCTTGAGTACGCGACGGATCCGGACTCGGAGCAGGACGCCACTTTCAAGGTTGAGAGGTTCGTCTACACCTACGACCAGGACGATCCCACAAAGATAGTGTCCGCGGCTTTCTCCGAGACCTCGTCCGAGATCACTCAGAACGGAGTCTACCGCGTAACCGTCACTCTCCCTAATGGGACCTGGAGCGGCAGGATACTGAACATGACCGGCGTCGACACGGCCTTGCCGATAGCGAGCCTCAGCGAGACTCTGGTCACCTTGGGTGGTGAGCAGGTCCCCGCCCTCGCGTACTCGGTGACCAAGGACCAGACAAGCGCCGCTACCCTGGTCGGCGCGGCCATCAACGGCGAGAACCTCACGGGAGTAAGCGGCAGGAGGATCGCCGGGACTTGGTTGCCCTCCGGCGGCAAGCTCTATAACGGAGAATACACACTTGTAGCGGTTGACAGCGGTGGGAACATAGGCAGCGCTTCAGCCGTGGTCTCGGGGATCAAAGTGGACGGCAGCGGCGCGGTGACGGTCGCGGGCGCGTACAACCAGGCGCGCGATAACGGAGTCATCACAATAGACCCGTCGCAGATTGTGGGAGGCAAGTACGTCATCCTGTCTCCGCAAACCAAATACTACGGGTCTTACGAGTATGCTGTGGTGCCTGCGGCGGAAGACATCGCTCAGCAGGATACGGAAAGCATGACCCCGGAGGAACTGGCCGCCTACGTCTCCGAGATGCGCGAGCACTTCGCGGACCTCACTTGGGCGAACTTGCCGCATAACGACGGTTTGGGAGGGGCCGCGTCCGAGGTCAAGTTGGAGGGTCTGGCGCCGGGAGATTACGTGGTCTACATCCGTGACGAGATGGACCCCGACGCCGTCTGGCTGGCCTACAGAGAGCAGGTCACGGTGGCGAGTGAAGCCATAAGTTTCTCGACGTCAACGGGCAAAGCGAGCTATCGCACCGCTCGGGACGGCTGGATCACCGTGACGGCCTCGGGCGGCAAGGGCGGTAACGACACATACCAGTTCGCGCTACTGGACAAGCAGAGCACGGGGCTCATCCCCGTGGATAGCCCGGACCTGGTCTGGGTCAGCATCCAGAACCAGCCTCTCTCCCAGTTAACTTTCAGCGGCCTTCCCAGGGGCACTTACCAGGTCGCGGTCAGAGGAATGTACGGTGTTACCTCGGACCAGCTGGTCCAGTTGCTCCTGGCACGTGAGGCCGTCAAGAACGCGTCCTTGTTGTATGACTCGGCGGTCGCTCTAGCGAAAGACTTGGCGGAGGCCAAGTCGGCCTACGATGCAGCCCAGGCCGCCTTGGATGCCGACACGACGGGAGACCCCGACGGGGAACTCACCGCAGTTCGGGACGCTGCCCTGTTGGATTTGCTGACGCTGATGAAGAGAGCGCTGCTTCGAGATGTGACAATCGACGACTATAACCAGGCCAAACAGGAAGCTGAATCCCAGACGCTTTCCTCCCTGGTGGCCAAAGCCAACGCGGAGGCCGACTACGAAACCAAGGCCGCGGCAGCTGAAGCCGCGGTTGCCTCCGCATACGCAAGTGATGCTACGCTCTGGGATAGCGCGTGCACCGGGTCGGTGAGCGTCGGATTCGAGTCCGGTGAAACCCCTCCCACGACATCGCCCTTCACCCATGATTCGTTGGGGCGGGCGGTGTACCGTTTGACGGGCGCGCCTCCTGTGTTGAGTCCGTCCGACCAGTTGATCATCATCAATGAGAACTCGAATAGGGATGTGGTGCTTTCCGGCGGGAGGCTTACCATCATCATCCCGGCCGGGACACTGGGGCAGGGCGACAACCTTAACGACCTGATACCGGACCTTCCGGGTGTTCACGGTGGTCCTTCGTGGATTGTCGTCTACACTGACGCGAGAGGTGTAGTCCACATCGTGCCGTGGTCCCAGGTTACCGGGGACGGGGTGGCCTTCATCGCCCGGGTCATGGGCAAGTACAGCGTGATATCCAACCCCAAGACGTTTGGCGATACGGGCGGCCACTGGGCCAAGGATTACATCGACTTCATCACCGCCAGGGAGCTCTTCCTTGGCACAGGCGACGACATGTTCTCGCCCGACCTTCAGATGACCCGGGCCATGTTCGTGACAGTGCTCGGACGTCTGGCAGGTGTCGACGAGTCGGAGTACAGAGGTCAAATCTACGACGACGTTCCCGCCGGTACTTGGTACAGCGCGTTTGTCCGTTGGGCATCGGAGAACGGCATAGTTGAAGGTTACGGCGACGGCCGGTTTGGTCCCAACGACCCGGTAACCCGCGAGCAAATGTGCACCATACTGGTCCGCTACCTGACCAAGCAAGGGATCAGCCTGGCCGAGAACGATGCGGTCCAGTTCGCGGACGCCGCGGAGATAAGCGCTTGGGCGATGGAGGCTGTATCCAAGTGCCAGAAGGCAGGTCTCGTGGAAGGCATGGGCGAAAACCACTTTAACCCGGCGGGTATGGCAACCCGCGCGCAGGTGGCGGCCATCTACATGCGCCTCATCTTGAGCGCCATTTCCAGCCGTTGACCTAATCGCAGTATCCACGCAAACCGGGGTTCGGCCGTAAGCCAGGCCCCGGTTTGGTTGTGACGGACAGGAGCTCGATCGCCGTAAGGGACACAGACGGCGTCGACCCGGTCTGCCTGTTGGGTTGTTGTTATGGCGTTCTTGCACTCAATAGGAGGGATACCATGAAAGGGATATATCGCATATCCTTGCGAGCGTTTCTGGCGGCACTTGTCGCATGCACGGTCTTCGTCTCGACGCTTCTCGGCTCGGCCCTGTTTGCTTTTCCCGCCACCGCTTTCGCGGTTCCCTCCAAGAACCTAGATGTTACTCTCGGGGAGACTCTGGACGTGGGCGAAAGTGATGGGCCCGGCTCTGATACCGTCGAGGACGGCGCTCCTACCGGCGGCCGGCTCATAGTCCGTCTAAAAGACGGCGTAAGGCGGCCGTTTTCCATGTTGTCAGGAGTGGAAGATGGGACTTCCCCCACACCCGTCCCGTACGCTGACGGCTACTTCGTCGCGGACAGCCTTGCCGACGTCCAGAGCTGGTTGGATGCCGGGCTCGTCGAATACCTAGGTCCCGACGCCGAGTTGGAACTACTGGGCGACTTGCCCGACGATCCGAGGATCCCCGACCAGTGGTACCTTAACCTCATCGAAGCCATGGACGCCTGGGATAGCGGATTGACCGGGGATGGCGTCACGGTGGCGGTTATCGACTCGGGCGTCTACCGGGCTCACGAGGACCTGAACTACGAGCGGATCAGTGGGTACAGCTTCCTGGGACTTCCGGAAAACTACGATTCCTACGATGACCGGACCGGTCACGGCACCTTTGTAACCGGCCTTTTGGCAGCGGAGACGGGAAACGCGACGGGCATCGCCGGGCTGACAGATCAGGTGAACATCCTCTCACTCAGGTGTTTTAGCAATGACGGTGTAGGCGACTACAATTCGGGCAGCGGTCTGGTATCCACGGTCCTGAGCGCCATCGGCTATGCGATAGAACAGGACGTGGACATCATCAACATGAGTTTCGGGGGCACTGACAGAGCGCTCCTGTCACCCCTGGAGGACAGACTCCAAGAGGCCGCCGACGAGGGGATCATCCTTGTGGCCGCCGCCGGAAACAACGGGACCGGCACGCTTGTGTATCCCGCCGCTTACGACTGCGTGATCGGGGTCGGCATGGTGAACAGTTCAGGCACTGTGGACCCCAAATCCCAGCGCAACGAAAGCGTCTTTGTGACGGCCCCGGGAAGCGGCGTCCTCAGTTTGGGATATGCGTCCCCTGAGTCTTACTCCACGGGGAGCGGCACTTCATACGCGGCGCCGATGGTCTCCGCCATGGCTGCCATGGTCAAGCAGGCGAACCGCGCCATTGACGGCCCCGGCTTCCAGGAGCTGCTGCGCGCTTCATGCGTGGACAAGGGCGCCGAAGGATATGACATCGCCTATGGATGGGGGCTAATCAACGCCGGTAACTTGAGCGATGCCCTCTCACTGCCTTATGACATAGTCTACGAGTGTAACGGGGGGAGCCTCCAAGGCGAGCCTGGCCTAGACTATCCCATAGAATACACCGTGGACCGGACTGCTCCGGTTATGCTGCCGGAACCAGAGAGTGTACTGCAGGAACCCGATCGAGACGGGTTTGCTTTTGCCGGCTGGTTTGCGGATCCCGGTTTTGTCGGAGAAGCGATTACCGTCGTGCCGCCGGATTCAGTGGGTGACCTGGTCTTCTACGCCAAGTGGATCGAAGAATCGAGCATGGCCATGTCAAGCGTCACTGTGTTGGGCATACCTGCGGAGGTAGACGAAGTGATCCGTCGGCATGACCTATCTGGTCGAACTCCCGGCGGGGGACTGACTTGGGCGCCATAACCGCCGACGATATCGTCGCGGCCCCGCTAACGGCATGCCCACGGAGGTGGCTATGGTTCCCGGAAGCGAAGGAGCGGCATGGACCGTGTCTTTCCGCACGGTGTCGGATGTCCCGGTCCTCACACGGTGCACATAGTGGTGTCGTCCAACGGGGCGCCTTCAGTTGTCGAGTCCCAGGAGAACCAGACGGGTTCAGCCACCCCCGCATCTTACGATGGCAAGACGGAAGCTGTCCCTTATACCGGGGATCTGTCGGGGTGGTTCGAGGATGACGGAGGGCTCCCAAATTTGACGTACCTGGTGTCTACCTGCGACGGTTCGGGTTCCGCCGCCATATCCGACGTTGAGACCACACCCACGTTCACCTATACCCCGTCGACAAGAGACGCGGGGAAGACCGTGGCTGTTACGCTGCGAGCGGGTGACGGGCAGTTCCTCAGCGCGGATTACGTCACGGTTTCCATCGACGTTGCCGCTATCCCTGTGCGACTCGATTATCGAACCCGCGAGCGTGACTTACGACAAACGCGCCGGTTTGGCAACGGATATCCCGATTACGGTAAGGCTCTACGGCAACGCTCTCCTCTCAGTGGAGGACAAGAACGCTGTGCTTACGGCGGGTACCGACTACACCTTCTCGACCATGCCCGCCATTGAGGGCGGGGAGGGGCTCGTGACCCTCACGTCGGACTACGTCGCTTCGCTATCGATAGGGATCCATAGCATTCGCTTCAACTTCAGCGACGGACGGGAAGAAGCATCGAAAACCGCCGCGTTGAGACTAGAAGTAGTGGACAGCACGCCCAAGTACACCGTAGTGTTCTTCAACAGGTACACGGAGTATCATCGGGTGACCGACGTGAGGGATGGGGATACCGTCGCGCTTCCCACACCGCCCGAGAAGAACGGGAGCGTTTTCGGGGGCTGGTTTACCGAACAGGGCGGCGAGGATTGGAAGTGACGGCCGCCACCCCCATAACCGCGGACCTCGAACCGGTTGACGGCATCATCGACCTCTATGCCAAATGGACCGACGCGCCCGGTGGGGTGGCGGCAGCGGTGGTAGCGGCGGCAGCGGTGGTAGCGGCGGCAGCGGTGGTAGCGGCAGCGGACTTCCGTTTTTCCCACCCATGTCCCCGTCTCCTACGGGACCCCTACCTCCTTTGGTGCCTCTGTGGCAGAGTCCGTTCCTGGACGTTGGACCAGACGACTGGTTCTACGCCAGCGTGGAGCATGTGTACTCCAGAGGCCTGTTTGAGGGAGTATCCGCAGACATCTTCTCGCCCAACGCCAGCATGACCCGCGCCATGTTGGTGACGGTGATCCACCGGCTGGCACGTTTACCCCAGAGCGCGGGCGGCGGCCCCGACTTTGACGACGTCCCGGAAGGCAGTTGGTACGAAAGCGCTGTCAGATGGGCTAGCGCCGCGGGCGTCGTCACCGGATCCGGGTCGCGTTTCAACCCGGATAGTAGCGTCACCAGGGAAGAGATAGTGACCATGCTCTACCGGTATGCCATAAGTATAGGGCTTTACGTAGGTGTGGGAGATGACAGCCTTTCCGGGTTTGCGGATCAAAGCCAAGTGTCCCCCTGGGCGCGCGACGCCATGGCGTGGGCAGTCAGGGCAGGGCTTATCCAAGGGAAGAGCGGCGGACGTCTGGACGCCAAAGGCACCGCCACGCGAGCCGAGGTCGCGGCCATTATGCACCGGTTGTCATCGTGGGTGGCGTAGGGGTTACATTCTCGCCACAACGGCACAACGGCACTGATTTCTTGACCAGATGCGAAGACTTTGCAGCCAGGAGCGTACGAGTCCGGGCGAATAATGTACAACATGCTGCGGTTTGTTGTGGCATATTCTGTCCGATCGCCTGAGCCCGAGAAACGGTATCATGGAACAGAACGGGCTTTGTGCGACAAACTCTAGGGAGTGAGACTATGTACGGCAACACCGGACGCATTCTCTTCGTAGACCTCACTAACGGAACAGTCATAGAGGAACATCCTGAAGAGAAACTCTACAAGGAGTACTTGGGCGGATATGGGCTCGGCGCCAGGATCATATTTTCCCGGACCGAAGCCAACATCGACCCCCTTGGTCCCAAGAACATATTGGGCATCACCACGGGGCCTATGGTTGGGACGCCCGCTATCGGCGGTTGTCGCTTCATCGTAACCGCGAAATCGCCTCTGACAGGTGGTTGGGGAGACTCAAACTGCGGAGGTAACTTCGGACCGGCCTTGAAGATGGCCGGCTTCGACGGCGTATTCTTCACCGGCATATCTGAAAAGCCTGTCTACCTGTGGGTTGAGGACGGTAAGGCGGAGCTTCGCGACGCCGGCTTCCTCTGGGGCCTAGACTCCTACGAAGTCGAAGACGCCATCGCGGAAAAGCTCGGGGAAGGCTATCGTGTCGCCTGCATCGGGCAGGCGGGCGAGAAGATGTCCTTGATCGCTTCCGTGATGAACGACAAGGGACGCGCAGCCGGACGGTCCGGGCTGGGCGCTGTCATGGGCTCCAAGAAACTCAAGGCAGTTGTGGTGAAGGGAACCATGGAAGTCCCAGTGGCCGACCCCAAGGCGGCTTTGGCGCTTCGAGTAAAGTACATCAAGGAAATGGACACCCCCGATCTACGCTACTTCCGCAAGTACGGGACCATCAACCACGTGGCGTCGTCGGCGTTCAGCAACGACTCGCCGGTAAGGAACTGGGGAGGCGTCGGAGTCGAGGACTTCCCCAACGCCAAGGCCATCAGCGACGACAACATCATCAAGTTTGAGAAGAAGAAGTACGCGTGCTGGCGTTGTCCAGTGGCGTGCGGCGGATTGTATGAAGTCAAGGAAGGCCCGTATCCCGTGGAAGAGGTCCACAAGCCTGAGTACGAGACTTGCGGCATGTTCGGGTCCAACTTGTTGAATGATAACGTTTACTCTCTGTTCAAGGTCAACGACCTCTGCAACCGTTACGGCATCGACACCATTTCGACCGGGTCGGCCATTGGTTTCGCCATGGAGTGCTACGAGCACGGGCTCATCACCAAGGAAATGGCCGGTGGACTCGACCTCACCTGGGGCAACCACGAGGCCATCGTCGCTCTGACCGAATTGATTGGCAAGCGGGAAGGCCTCGGCGCTTTGCTGGCCGACGGAACCGCAAAAGCGGCCGCTCAGATAGGCGAGGGAGCGGAGAAGTACGCCATCCACGTCGGCGGGCAGGAACTCCCTGCTCACGACCCGAGATACGCCCCCAGCTGGGGTATTTCCTACAAACTGGACGCGACCCCCGGCCGACACACTCAGGGTGGCTCGACCGCATATGACCAGGGGAGAGCGATTAAGGGCTTCGACCTCGGGATGACAGTCGAGCGCTACAAGTACGAAGGCAAGGGGAAGGCCAACGCCAAGGCCCAAAACTACAACCACTCCATTCAGTGCCTGGGAGTCTGCACCATGGCCGCGGGCAGGGTTGGAGCTCAGGGCTGGCTTGAGTTCCTGAAGGCTATTACGGGCCACGACTTCACCGTCGCCGACCTCGAGGGAATAGGTGCACGGGTAGCAACCTTGCGAGCAGCGTTCAACATCCGCGAGGGCGTAAGGAACAAGGACTTCGATATCCCGGGTAGGGCGTACGGACATCCTCCGCAGGGTAGGGGCCCGCTGGGCGAGATCAGCCTGGACATGGACGTCATGACAAAAGAATACTACGAGTTCAACGGCTGGGACGCTGATGGGAAACCGACTAAGGAAAGACTCCTGGAACTCGGCTTGGACGACGTAGCTGAGGTGCTGTATCGGTAGTACTTGTCGAACATGTAACCTCCGCAAGTGGGGTAGCCGTCGAACGGGTACCCCGTAATCCCAGGATATGCTGGCCGGCGGATGGACCACAGAGTAATGCCAGAATGTGCAAACCGGCGGACGGACACCCGACTATGGCAGAAGTGCCTAGCCCGAGTCCTCCGCCGGCTACCTATACTAGTGCCGGTTGCTCATACTTTTTTGGAGCTGTACCTGCGAGATAAGTGACGGGCGATACGGTTTGAATCAGAGACTGCGAAAGGAGGAGCATCAAGTATGGCCGATTCTCACAGCGTGGCAATCGTGGACGTACCGTCTTGCCTGGGACCCTTTGAGACCAGGCGCGAGATCACCGTGCCTGTAAGCCCAGACGGGACCACTTCCGTACGGGATGTACTGCTTCACCTATCGTCGACGAATCACTCTTGGTTCGGTTATCTGCTGGATGGAGTCGAGAATCCTGACGGGGTCCATATGTTGGTACTCAACAGCTCCATGGTTCAGCCCAAGCACCAGGCCACCACGTTTGTCCGGCCGGGCGACAGGTTACACGTCATCCCGCCTATCTTGGGAGGGTAGGCACGCCAGTCTGTGCTTAATCGGTTTCGACCTCACTTTCCGACCGTCTGGGGCGGGGGAGGGCGGGCAAGCAGGCGCTCATCCCTTTTCCGCTACCCCCAAGTCACTTCCTCATGTGAACCTTGTTCCTTCCTAAGGCGAATCCATACCCGAAGCTATGGAAAATATTGTAAATCAGTGTTAGGTTGAAGCCAAACTACGAAGGAGGAATCACATGAGGGTATGAGGATGTCGGATCTTATACTAGATGAGCTGTCGAAACAGGGCGAACTGGGATTCGCAGAGCGAGCGGTGCTATTGGGTGTTTGGGCGTTTCAGCCGAAGAATCTCTCAAGGCTGGCCCAAGCGATGCAGATGCCGAGAAGCGCAGTAACCCGAGCCTGCAACAGTCTGGCGAAATACGGGTGGCTACAACTGTCACCCATTTCCAGAGGACTCTGCCCTGTGCCGGTTATCCCGAGACTCTGCCAGATCGCAATGGCTGATCATCTGGAGAGGTCTTATGCGTGTGCTCCGAATAAGGGAGAATTCCTTATGAAGTTTCGGTTGGACCTCATTGTCCGCTGTGACGAGTTCGTCGACAACGCGCGGCCCAGGTTCCTGGAAAACCCTACCACTGAAGTCCCTCTGGAGTACGACCGCTTCTACTACCTGCTAAAGATCGCTTTTGAGTTCAACGGCTCCCAGCACTATGGCGTGACCGAAGTGTTCAATAATGAAGCAGCCGTGAACGCAGGGATGAAAAGAGACGCTGTCAAGGAGGAACTCAGTCTACAGCAGGGCATCAAGCTGGTTGTTGTTACTCCTGATGATCTGCTGCCAGGCAGGCTCGAGCGACTTCTGCCAGCCGAACTGCCACGCTATAGGATGGTCGAAGAAGGACCGTTCTTTGCTACTTTGACGCGGATCTGCTCTGCTTACAGCGTTAAGGCCGCTCGCGGCTAACCATTGTTCGCTAACCATTGTGCGTGCATTGTGAAGCAGCAACGGGCTTGTTGCTACGTGGGAGACAGGTAGGGGGCTATCTGCTCTGTGGGGAGCAACAACGGGCTTGTTGCTCTGTGGGAGACAGGTAGGGGGCTATCTGCTCTGTGGGGAGCAGCAACGGGCTCGTTGCTCTGCAGGAGACAGGTAGGGGGCTATCTGCTCTGTGGGGAGCAACAACGGGCTTGTTGCTTCGTGGGGAGCAGGTAAAAGAGCCAGATAAGGTATGGGACCCTGCGCCGGCAGGGTCCCTTCATCTCAGTTGTGGTGCCTTGCTGCGCAAGCCTGACTCGCAAGCCCTACTTCCCGGAAACCGTGACCCCGGAGGCCTTAATCCACGGAGCTACCATATACCCGAAGTTCACCCGTTCCCTGGAGACTGCGTTGATGTTCATCAGGATGTCAGCGAAGTTGCCGGAAACCATGGATTCGCTGATCGGGCATTTTATCTGGCCGTCTTCGATCAGGTAGCTGTTCTTGGCGACGCCGGAGAAGTCACCGTTATCGCTGGGACGCCCGCCTGAGAACCTAGCCAGCAAGATCCCTCGCTTGACCGACTTCACCATTTCGTCCAGGGAAGTAGTGCCGGGTTCGATGACCCAAGCGTCACCTTGGTTCACGGCCCTGGCCCGGCCCGTCTTCTTGGACCCATAAAGGCTCAGGAGCAGACTCTTCAGCACGCCGCGGTCCACGATGGTGCTGTTTTGGGCAAGAAAGCCGTCCGAGGTGAAGAAGTAGCCGTCACAGATTTCCTCCGAAACGGGCCTGGAGTGAACCGTGAGGAGTGGGCTCGCGATCTGCTGTTCCAGACTGTCCTTGTAGATGCTCGTTCCGGATATTAAGGCGCTGTCGCCGATGGAGCCCATCAGGAACCCCAGCATATCCCCTACGCAATCCGGCGTGACTATCATGTCCCCGACGAACTTGCCCGCCAGTGGGGCTGTGGTCACCTGTTCTTCGGATTGTCCAAGGAGGGTCGCCACTGTGCCGCACTCAAGCAGCGGCTTATCCAATTCCCTTGTGGACAGCCCGGTGTAGTTGAAGGAAGATACCTTGTCGCCATCTACGCCGGAGAAAAGGACGGAGTACCGGTACACTCCGTCGGAACTAGCGAAGTCGACGCCGTTTGAGTTCACGAAGTAGTGTCTTTCCCGGATGAACTCGAGTATAACCTGCCCCAGGCGTATCTTGGGATACCGCTCCCTGGTCATCGCTAGGAGTTCCTTCATCCGGAAATGCATCTTGTCCAGGTCGGGCGACTCGCTCCCTACCGCGAACTCCCTGGGAGGCTGATGCTCGGCGATATCGTTGGCGTCGTCGGCTTCAGAAGACGACGCTATCGCCAGGGCTTCCTTAGCCGCTTCGTCGATTGCCTCCGGTGTGGACTTATTGATTCTGCTGTTTCCGCGGCGTCCATCTCTTATGGCAGTAAGGTTCACTTGCGTGTCGAAAGTGGTCCTTAGCAGGCTGAGCGCATCTACGTCCACGTTCATCTCGTGCTTCTGGTTCAAAGTCAGGCGGCACTGGGCTTTGTCCGCGCCTGCCTTAAGTAGAGCATTGAGACCGTATCTAGCGATTTCCCTTGCGTCTCCCATGTCTACCTACCTCCTATGTTGACCTTGCACTTGATGGCCGGGCCGCCCATTCCCACCGGTATGGCCTGCTTCTTTCCGCACATTCCTCCGCAGCCCCACTTCATATCGTCCGATACCATGGTCACGGTCTTCAGCACGTCAAATGCGATTCCGGAGATCGTGGTGTCCCGGATGGCCCTGCCCAGCTTCCCGTTCTTAATTTCGTAACCCAGCGTGATGCCGAACATGAACTCGCTGGTGGAGTCCGCCTGACCGTTGCTTGGCCTCGCAAGGTAATAGCCGTCATCTACGGATGCGATCATGTCTTGCAGCTTGCTGTTGCCCGGCAGGAACGCGGTGTTCCGCATACGGATCAGAGGTTCATCCGAGAACAGGTACGCCCGGGCGTTGCCTGTCGGCGCCACTCCAAAGTGGTTCGCGCTCTCCTTGCTGTGGAGGAAAGTCTTGAGGACTCCCCGGTCGATAACCACCGCGTCTTCCGCCTTGGTGCCTTCGTCGTCGATGTAGACCGGGACGGGGCACGTCGTTCCGTTGAAACTGTGGGCGAAGTCCACAAGCGTAACCAGGGGGTTGGCGACCTCCTTGCCTATCCAACCGGCCGCCACCGAACCGCCCATCACGATGTCGGCCTCAATGGTGTGGCCTATGGCTTCGTGGGCGAGTATGCCCGCCAAGTCGGCATCGAGCACGCAAGTCCGGATCCCCGCGTTGGCGAAGACGCCTTCAGATTTCCTCACCAGGTGCTCGTACTGCTCCGAAAGACCGTCGTTGAGGGCGGAAGGCGACTCCAACACGTCCTCCGGCTGCCCACGGCCCCCGTAGGATTTCGAGAGGTTGACCGGTTTTCCGTCCTTCTGCATGGTCAGGATCACGCCTATTGTAGTGCGCGGGACCATGGAATGAGATGACGATCCGTCTGAAGTAACGAGCGTCTTCTCCATCTCCAGGGAACTCAGGGCGACGGTCCTGCTGGATAGACCGGGGTATGTACTGGCTATGTAGCTGTCGAGTTCCTTAACGTACTCGACGAGCTGCTTCTGGGTGAGCTTTGGCTTACTGGTGGAGAAGTCATTGTCTGAAGCCGCCGGTTTTTGCGGCAACGGTGCTTTGCCCTTGTTCTCCCGTGAATCCAGGAACTCGGCATTGTCTGTTGCCGCCTTGACCACCGATTCTATCGAGTCTGGGGTAAGGTCCGGGTTGGAGGCGAATCCCCACGAACCTCCTTTGTAGACTCTGGCTGACACGCC
Organism: Bacillota bacterium; assembly: GCA_040766225.1. Classification (GTDB taxonomy): domain Bacteria; phylum Bacillota; class Sulfobacillia; order Fermentithermobacillales; family Fermentithermobacillaceae; genus DULO01. Next base: position 12,946 of record JAXGQX010000036.1, read on the forward strand.
GCTAATGGCCGAACGGGCATTCGTTGTGTTGCTGCCTTTGACAAAGACTACGGATATGTTCCTGTTCTCTTGGACCCTCAGCTCGGTGTACGCCGAGAACAGGCGGGAGTAGTCCCGAAGATCGAAATGGGCCAACAAAGTCCCTCCCTTTCTTTAGCGAACTGTAATGGCCGCACACTGCATGGTCGCACACTGTATGGCCGCACCCGGAGTTAGTCTAACACGGAATTGGGAAAAGGATCGTGAGATCATCTTCACGAAACTAAGGGATAGGTGTTAGGTCAGCATCGGATAGGTCAGCACTGGAGAGGGGTTTTGCGAGTGACTGGCGGATCGGATTTTCGGCCGGAGGATCGGACCCTATGCTTTCCGGTCCAAGGCGAGCCGGTGGAGAAGGTCCTTTTGGGATTGAAGAAGTTGGGGTTTGGCGTGGGGAAATACGCCGGGTTTGGAGGTAGGGTCGAAGAAGGGGAGACCATCGAGGAGGCCGCGGTCAGGGAACTCCGGGAAGAGACGGGGCTTCTGGCCAGCGTCGACGACCTGGAACCGGCGGGGCAGTTGATCCTGCAGTTCCCGTTCAGACCCAGGTGGAACGGCATCGTTCACGTGTTCCTGACGAGGAACTGGGAAGGTGAACCCACCGAGACCACGGAGATGAAACCCGTCTGGTTCGAGCGTTCCGGGATTCCCTTGGACAAGATGTGGAATGACTGCCCGCATTGGCTGCCTCGCATTTTGGCAGGCGGCTTCGTGCGGGGGAGTTTCGCGTTCAAAGACGATAACGAGACAGTACATTGGGCCAGGGTGGAGCCGCTTTAGGACGTCGCGTACGCAGAGATAGATGCCAGCATAGCACCTCGGAGACTGCCCGGGTAGCTCGGTCCCGGGCCCGAGGGGAGAGAGGAGGCGATCGAGTGAAGGTCTACATTTCGGTCGACATGGAAGGCGGAACCGGCATAGCCAGCGCTCAGCATATGCGGGACGCAGGGTATACCCGGATGATCAAGCTTCTGACGCAGGAAGTGAACGCCGCTATCCAGGGCGCTTTCGAGGCGGGCGCTACGGAAGTCCTGGTTAACGACGCTCACGGCAGCATGACAAACATCCTGATTGAAGAGCTGGACGAGCGCGCGGAACTCATCAGCGGAAGCAACAAGCACCTGTGCCAGATGGAAGGCATCGACGAATCATACGACGCTGTCTTCTTCCTAGGCTACCATGCTCACGAAGGTAACGAGGACGCGGTCCTAAACCACACGATCATGGGAGGCGCAGTGACGGAGATCCGCCGCAACGGAGTGGTGGTTGGGGAGACCGCGATCAACGCGGGGATAGCAGGCGCTTACGGAGTGCCCGTTGTCCTGGTCGCAGGCGACCATGTCCTGTGCCAGGAGGCCGAGCGGTTCCTGGGGGAAATCGAGACCGTAACCACCAAACGGGCGATAGACAGGTATGCCGCGCGGGTGTTGCCGCCAAAGAGAGTCCAGGGGCTCATAAAGGAAGCCGCGAAACGCGCCTTAAGCCGGGTCGCGGAGATAAAGCCTCATACTATTGAAGGACCGATCGAGTTCCAACTCACGACGAAGCTGACCAGTATGGCGCACATGTGCTGCTTGTTCCCAAGCGTGGCGCGTCGCGGGCCGAAAGTCATCGCGGTAAAGGCGGACGAGTACGTTGACGCCTACAAGCAGCTCTTAGGCTGCCTGATCATATCAAAGGACGCGGCATCGGGCTGGTTGGGGTAGAGCGACCGGCCGATTCGTAGCGTTCGAGAAGGCAGCGAAGCCATGGCGCTTCCGGATCATACAACAAAGTGGCCCGCGGAACGGGGGTTCATCTTCAGATCACCTTCGGGGTACCCGAAGGTTACCTCGCGCCGCGGGCCGCGTTTTTCGGGCTTTCGTTTTCTGTGGCCTACAGAACCTTGCTGAGAAACGCCTTGGTCCTCTCGTGCTTCGGGTTCCTGAAAAACTCTGCCGGAGGAGCATCTTCTACAAACACGCCTCCGTCCATGAAGAGTACGCGATCGGCGACCTCCCGGGCGAACCCCATCTCGTGACTCACCACGATCATGGTCATGCCTTCTTGTGCCAGCTGCTTCATGACGGCCAGCACCTCGCCGATCATCTCAGGATCTAGCGCCGACGTGGGTTCGTCAAACAGCATGAGCCTGGGATGCATGGCAAGCGCCCGGGCTATGGCGACCCTCTGTTTCTGTCCGCCCGAAAGCTGGTCCGGATATTGGTCCCTCTTGTCCGCTAGGCCTACCTTGACGAGAAGGGCCATAGCCTCTTCTTCGGCTTCAAGCGCACTAGGCCTTCAGGACTTTGCGCGGCCAGCGCGATGTTCTGCAAAGAAGTGAGGTGAGGGAAGAGGTTGAACTGCTGAAAGACCATTCCCGCCTTCTGCCTCACCAGGTTGATGTCGGTATGCGGATCGTCAACCCGAATCCCGTCAATGGTAATGTGGCCGGCTGTAGGCGTTTCCAAGTGATTGATGCATCGAAGCATCGTGCTCTTGCCGGAGCCGCTCGGTCCGATGACGACCACCACTTCGCCCTTGGCGACGTCCAAATTGACGCCCTTTAGGACGTGCAGCTGACCGAAGCTCTTGTGGAGATCCCTAACTTCGACCATGCTTGAGACCTCCTTCCACGCGGGTCACGAGGCGGGAGAAAGTCAGGGTCATTATCAGATAGATGAGTGCGACTGTGAAGTACGCCTCGAAGGGGCGGAAGCTTCTTCCCGACATCATGTTGGCGCGCATCATCAGGTCCTCCAGCCCAATCACCGATACCAGGCACGATTCCTTCAGGAGAGCGATGAATTCGTTGCCGAGAGGAGGGATAGCTCTCTTGAAAGACTGGGGGAGGATGACGTGACGCATCGCCTGAACGTAGTTCATCCCCAAAGACCGGGCTGCCTCCATCTGGCCCGGATCGATGGATTCGATGGCGCCTCTCCATATCTCTGCGATATAGGCCCCCGCGTTAATGGTGAGAGCGATCATGGCGTCCAGCCATCCCACCGGCTTGTAGCCTAACACTTGCGGGAGCCCAAAGTGGATGAGGTAGATTTGGGCTAGAAGTGGAGTCCCCCTGATGAAGTCGGTATACCAGACGCAGGGAAGGCGCAGGAACGGATTCCGCTGAATCCTGCCAAGCGCGATGAGGAGTCCGACTACTGCGCCTAGCAAGAACGCGACCACCGTGAACCTGAAGGTGACGCCGATCCCGTTCAGCAGAAAGGGGAGGTAGCGCCTGACAACTTCCAGGTCGTAAGTCATTCCGTCCGCTCCTCTCATGCCTTATGTCAACATCACGTCCGGCCATGCTCTGTTACGCCTGGCCGGACGCACCGTACGTGTGAATCATCGTGATACTTATCGCTTTCCGCCGACGCAACTCCTACGCTGTTCGCGACTCCATCTAGTCGCAGCTGCTCGCCAGCGCTAGCCGAACTGCCTGTTACTGCTTGGGTCCAAAATACTTCTCGTAGATGGTGTCGTAGGTTCCGTCGGCCTTGATCTTGGCTAGGCCCCTGTTGATGAGCTCATGGATGTCCTTGTCGGCCTTCCGCATGGCGATGCCGTAGTATTCCACGGTGAAGGCGGGTTCCGGGATGACCACTTTGTCATCGGGGTTGTTCTTCAGGTACTCCTGGATGACCGGGAGGTCCGAGATGACCGCATCGCAGCCGCCTGCCTTCAGCTCGTTGAACACATCGGCTGCGTTGGTCAGGCTCTTAATGGTGAGGCCTTCTTTGCCTGCGTCTTTGAACTTAGCGTCAAGTTCCTCGGCTGCGAAAGCGCCGGTGGTGTTGATCTGGACGGCTACCGTCTTGCCTGCAAGGTCGTCAAGGGTCTCAATGGGAGAACCTTCTTTTACAGCCCACGCTTGGCCTGAAGCGAAGTACGGGTCAGAGAACGCGACCGCCATCAGCCGCTCGTCAGTGATCGTCATGCCCGAGACTACGAGGTCGGCTTCCTTGTTCTGGAGAGCCGGGATGAGGCTGTTCCAGCCGAGGTTCCGATACTCCACCTCGAAGTTCGAGGCTTTCGCGATGGCCTGGATGAGATCCACGTCAAAGCCGGTGGGTTCTTCTGTGGCGGGGTCCACGTACTCGAAGGGCGCAAATGTAGCCTCGCCGACGGCGACCAACTTGACCGTAGGAGTGTTCGGTGTCCCGGTGTTGGGGTCCGCGTTGGGATCAGGCGTTTCTTTGGTGCAGCCAGCTACGCCTATCGCCAGGACTATCAGGGCGGCTGTCAGGAGCCACACTAGAGATTTCTTCAATTCGTCGCACTTCCTTTCTAAGGTCCAAACGGGAACTGGATATCATTATGACGTGTGTTGGTTTAATATGCAATACCCAACCTCTAAATTCAAATCCAACGGATAGCTGAGATTCGAACGGCATCAAGTCCCTGCCCATCAGCATTGGCCTATTTAGCGGCAGCGAATCGAGTACGCGAGCCGAGAGATTCATTGGGAAAAACTGCTTGAGTATGTGCTCGTTTTCACCAGGCGCCGTTGCATACAGGCGTGATAAGCTGTATGAACATGCAGCCGGACCTCCTTGACGTAAGATGCTGACCGTTGGTTATCACCACGGTGCGCACGTCTTCATATAAAGGAGTGAAGGAGGTGCATTGTTATGTTACTTTGTACAGCTCAAGACAGATGCGTTCAGGGTCTCAGAAAGGCGCTGTGCCAAGCGATGTGCCAGGGCCAGGAGATAATGCTGCTTACGGCGTGCCCGCCGCCTGTCGGTGCGCCGCCCAACGTCAAAGGCGTTGTGTGCCACGTTGGTTGCGGGACCGTGAAGTTGCTTCTTACGTCAGGGCCTCCCGGTCGTATGGGCGTTTTCTCGCTATGCCACATCATTGGCTTCGTGCCGAAAGAAGAGTGCTGCTGCCCAGCCTAGTTGGTACGCGCCCTGTCCCAGGACGCCCCGCAATCGGGCGGTCACGCGCGACTCATGTTACGGGGGGAGCCCTTGGGGGCTCTCTTTCCGTTAGCGTGCCGTAAATAAAGAGGAGAGCCTGGGGGCTCTCCTCAGTGCAGTTTCTAGTAGCTCTTGACCACC
>JAXGQX010000037.1:0-16915 GCA_040766225.1 Bacillota bacterium
CGTTATCAGGCAAACATGAGGTATATGAGTGAGCTTAGTCCCGCGATCCAGCAGTAGTAAGCGAAGGCAGATAACTCGCCCCTGCGGACTATCCGGAAGACGGCCGAAAGGGCGAACAGGCCCGCCACGAAAGAGGTGGCGGCGCCGACAAAGGCCTGGGAGGTGATTATCTCGGCGCCGGAAGACGCAGCCGCCCTAATGTCGAGAAGAGCTGCCCCGAACACAGCCGGTATAGAGAGCAGAAAGGAAAAGCGCCCCGCGTCTTCCCTGTTTATCCCGCTCAATAGGCCGGAGGCGATGGTAGCGCCTGACCGGGAAACCCCGGGCACTATGGCTACCGCTTGTGCAATGCCGACAAAAGACGCCCTGAAGAGGTTCACCGACGGCATGTCGCCGCCCGGTCTCGATACCCTATCTCCTCTTCCGCGCCTCCTCCTCAATCTTCGGTCCGGATCAGACGTCGGTCTGTAACTAGGGTATTCTTGGCTCCGGCCCTCACCTTCGCGCACATCTATCTCTTCTTCCACGTCCCCCCGCCTAGACGTCATCTTCAAGACGAACCCCGTGACTATGAGGCCCAATGCAGCCACCCCTCCCGAGGAGAAGGAGCGCTCAATCAGATCGCTAGCTAGGATGCCCACCACGGCCGCGGGTATGGACGCGAGAACTACATACGCGCTAAGCCGGAAGGCTCTCTGCCTCTCGTCGGGTGTGTCCGGCCTAAGGAGCGCCCTCAGGATCCAGGCCAGTTCCCTCCTCAGCATAACCAAGACGGCGAATCCCGTCCCAACGTGAAGCATGATGCTGAAGGACAGTCCGGGTACCGGAAGCCCCAGAATGGCGGAGCCCAGTATAAGGTGCCCCGAACTGGACACCGGCAGGAACTCGGTGAACCCCTGAATCAACCCCTGAAGTACCGCTTGAAGCATAGTCATGTCCCGCAGGTCTCCTCTTAGGCATCTATCAGTAAGCCGGCGATCCGCCTCACACCTACTGTATGAACTACTATGAGCATAACCACACCCACAGTCACGGTAAATCCCCGGGTAATCCACTGCCATGTCGCGACCGGGAGACCCCATAGGAAACCGTTATCGGCGAGCATAGCCGGGATCTGCCATATGAACATCCAGGCCATGGCAATTCCCATGGACAAGAACATGGAAACCAAGAGCTTCCTTGTTCCGCGTCCGCTCTTTGCCGAGCCAAACTCGACTTTCATGGAGAAATCCGGGTAGAGCACATCGAGCATTATCTGCAAAGACGCCAAAGTTGCCGCTGTCGAAAACCCCAGCAGGAAACCCACCCACAGAGGAAGCCCCATCACGGAAGTGATGTGGCTCGCCACAAGCGCCAAGGTTATGACGAGAACCTGTGGCAGCAGGGCATAAGTCATCTTGGCCCACGTGAGGCCCTTGGCGTCCGTCGGATTGCTCCTAAGGAGCCAAAAGCTGGCGCCCTCCCGGCTTACCGAGATGCCGCCGGTCTGAGCGCTGCTCACGGATCCCATCAGGGCTGACATCATCACAACCAACGTGCCCATCGTGGCACCCGCGCCTCCTGACCTGGCGCTGGCGGTACGCGCCGTGCTGAAAATGAAGAACCCGAGCGTAATGACGGATACGACCATGGAATACCAGATGATCGGGTCCCTGACGAGAAGACTCAGGTCTTTCCTGAGCACGCTCCAATATGTGCCTCTCAAGGACGCCAGGAAGCCGCGCCGTTCTGCCGTCCTTCTGGAGATTCGTCTCTTGGACGGTCCGGTCTCTTCGTTGCGTCCCGCCCAGCCTGTCAGATACCAGCGTCCCGACACCCAAAGAGCGATAGCGGCCACTCCCAAAGACGTCCCGGCCAAAGCCAAGGCGTACGGAGTCCCGTTCAACCCAAAACGAGAGATGGTGGAAAAAACCGCGTTCACCATCCACGTACTCGGCAAGTACCAAGTCCTGGCGAACTGGCTTGCGCTCATCTCTTTGAGCATATCGGCCGGGTTGTTCATCTGTGACATCTTGGCGCTGAACATCTGGGTGATGATCACGAAAACCACGCCCACCAGAGCCGAGCACACGATGAAGAGTTGTTTCATCTTTCGACCTTGTATGTGCTTCATGGCCACCAATAAGAGCAGAGTCACCAGGCCGTGGGCAAGCAGGAGTAGCAGCAGAAACCCGAGGATCGAGTACACATAGAAGGACGGACCGGCACCGTTGGCCACACCCCACCCGATCCAGGGAGGTATCCCGAAACCCGCGCCAATTGAAAGCAGAGATACGTAAGAGGCAATGAACTTGGACATGAACACTGCAGGAACCGGGACAGGCTGTATCAGCAAGAACCCTATGTCGTCCGACTCGTAGACTGTCTTGTAGATGACCTGCAAGCCGGTGACCAGCACCACAAAAACAGCGAAGAGGCCGGAGCCAGCCAAAATAGTCACCGTGATCCCGTCGATGAGTCCCGGCAGACCCGCGAGCTCCGTGTTCAGGTAAGTGAAAAGGCGAAACGCCCCGTATCCGATCAAGACGCCGAAGGCCAAATCGGCCGCCAGCTGGATAGCCCAGAGCGGCGCTTTTTGAGAGTCGCCCTTCCCTCCCCGGGAGGTGAGGGAACGCAGGTCTCGTTTCAATATGGTCAATACGTAATACATTTCTACCGCCCCTGTCCCAACGAGCCCGCGTCTTCTCCTAGGTGTTTCACAAGTTCGCTGTATTGTTCGCCGCCCGTAAGCTTCAAGAATAGGTCTTCCAGAGAAGCGTCCTCTCCACCCGCTCCGGGAACTACCCGCTGCCTCAGTTCATCCACCGTGCCCATGGCCAAGAGGCGCCCGCTCTGAATGATGCCAACCCTGTCGCACATCTTCTCGGCTATCTCAAGTATATGAGTGGACACGAAGACCGTGCCGCCCCTGTCCGCCATGACCGCAACACGTCTTTGACCAGCCTAGCGCTCTTTGGGTCCAGACCGACCGTAGGTTCGTCAAGAAAGAGGACCTTGGGGTCGTCCAATAGCGCCGCCGCCAGGCTCACCTTCTGCCTCATGCCGTGGGAGGCACCACTTACAGCTTCGTCCTGACGGTCGCCCAACTCAAAAAGGTCCAGAAGCTCGTCCATCCTCTTCCGCGCTTTGGCTTGGTCCATCCTTCTCAAGTCGGAGACGAACTGAAGCAGCCCCGGCCGTGAGACGCTCGTATACATCAGGCGTATCGGGGACAAAGCCCAAGACCGACTTCACCTTTACCGGATCCGCTTGAACATCCACACCGCAAATAGTCGCCCTGCCCGAAGTCGGAACCAAGAGGCCGGTGAGCATCTTGATGGTGGTGGTCTTTCCGGCACTGTTGGGTCCGAGGAAGCCGAAAACCTCTCCGGCTTCTACTCTCAATGACAAGTTGTCCACAGCGGTGAGGTTTCCGTACTTCTTCACAAGTCTATCCGCTCTTATCAACCGATCTCCCCCCGAAGGTCTTATACGCGGTCCATAAAGGCGCAGTAACGCTTCAAGGGATAGCGTAACCCTTAGGATCCGCAAAATCAAGGAGGCCGGATGCTTCGAAAGGGCTTCCGGCCTCAGTTAGCAAACGCTCTATCAAATGTGACGTGCGGCTTTACGCTTCCAGGCCGCTCTCGCCCTCACTTGCGGCGCTCTCGAAACCTGGGGCGTCAGGCGATCCGGCCTGGCGCAGGAAGGCACATCCGACATCCTTCCGCGGCCGTCCGCGCGTGAATCCAAGACCTCGTCATACACTTCCAATGTCTTTACGGCTATGTCGTCCCAAGAGTACTTGGCCCTTGCCACGAGCCGGGCAGAAACGACGAGAGCGCGTGCGAAGATTGCCGTCTCCAAGCAGGCGGCAAATGGCGCCGGGCTGGCGCTTCCGGATCGTTTGGCGGAACCTTCATGCCTGTGGACATATGGTCTACGATCTCCGCCAGCTCCTCCCCCGTCTCCCACCACGCACGGGGCGCCGGTGGCCAGGCCTCCAATGTGCGACTATATTCAAAGGTCACAGAGCTAGGGAAACACGCGCTCAAGCGCTTGAGCGCTATGAATTTTAGCCGTCTATCGCGTCCAAATGGCCGTGAAGTTCCACGACCCGTCTCAACCCCGAGTCCATAACTCTTTGCGTAGCTCGCCCTCCATGGGTCACCGCTGATTACCAGCTTCTGGCCGTGGGAAACCCTTACGACTTCGGACATGGCGTCCACGAGGATGTGGAGATTCTCTCGGGCACCAGTCTTCCTACGTAGATTATGAGCGGAAGTCGGTGATTGACTTTCTCCATGAGAACTATCCCTCATCGATGCCGTTGGGTATGACGCGGAGCTTGTCGTCGGGAACGCTGAAGGTCCTGGCGGATCTCATCCTTCATGTACAAACTGCAACCGATAACCCGCCACGCTTCGTAGCAAAGCCACCATTCGATCTCCGAAATATGCCTTTGCATGGGCGTATGCAGTCCGTGCTGGCGGGCCGCCGGCGGCACAGCTGGTCGCCACCAGCGGAAGGCTGTCCCACGCGTGTTTCAGGCCCTGGCTGCTGAGCCAGCTGATCCACGTGAGCGTGTATCACGTCAAAGCCCTCCGGTCCCAAACTCCGAATGGCTTCCCATAGGCTGACGCTGAACCCAGCCGCCCACGTGACGAAATCAGGAGGGCTACAGCTATATGGCACCGCCGATATTACCGAAACACCCCGGTCGTTCCACACGTCCGGCTTTCCTGGGCCCGTCCCGGTGCTTACGTCACCTTCGCTCCTTGATCCACCAACGCCCGGCTTAGGTGCATAACGTGCCTTCCGAGCCCGCCCCACGTGGTCAGGCGGATACCCACAAGCATCAATACCTACACTCACCTAACATCACTTCCCAATGAGACATTCCAAATGGAGATACCGGCCTTTCCTACGTGTTATTGCCAAGAAACCCGCTTTATCAGCCCTCTTCAGGACCTGCTCCTGTGACTCTCCGCTAACTCGTGGCCCTTCACGGCGGCGGCCACGCCCAGTTTCGGCGCTACCGCGCCTCCCGGGCTGTGAGGGGATCACCGGAAGATACCGAAGACAGAACCGACGCACGGGTTGAGTCCAAGTCCGCGAATCCCTGCCGGTGCTCCTATCGAGGATTTCAGCGAGGGAGACGTTGGGCATATCCGGGTACGCTTTCCGAGAGAGTTCTATATACGGCCACGATAGAAAAGGCCATGCGGTACCTGGTGATATGCTCTATCGCGCCTCTTCCGACCACCTCGGTATTGGCCGATGCAACTGGAGAGGCCTGATCGAGCGCCCAAGCCCCTTGCCGTAACCAGAGACTGCGTGGCTGTCCGAAATACAGTCCAAAAGCGCCGTCTCTTGAGGCAAGATGTCTCCCAAGATGGACGCGGCCAAGACCATGTTAGGCCTTACCTCCGTCGCGGGACCGTCTTTGCACACGCGGTCGTACAGTCCCACTTCGGGCCAGGTGAAGACCCGGATGAACTCTTTCGCGGCAGAGACGCCAAGGTCCCGGTAGCGCCCCCAGTCGCTTGTCCCGAGCCTCTCCTCCCACCTTGCCAGCGCAAGAAGCGCCGCTATCCACAGGGCATTCACCTCTACGGGCATTCCTGCCCTTCCGGTCACGGGCGTTCCTCCAACGCAGGCGTCCATCCAAGTGACCTGCGTACAGCCGTCTCCCGCCCATAGGAGTCCCGAAGGATCCATCCTAACGCCGTAGGAAGTACCCGACGCGTAGGACCTGACAATTTCCCTGACAGCGGGCACCATGGAATTGACGAACGGTCGGTCCTTAGAGGCTTCCTCGTACGAAGACAGGGCTTTCACCATCCATAAGGCGGCGTCCACCGAGTTGTACGCCGCTTGTGTCCCTTCCCAAAAGCAGTTGGGTATGAGCCCTTCGCTCATAGCTTCCGCAAATCTCAAAAAGATCGCCTTTGCTTCTTCAAACCGCCCGTAACGCAAGCACAGACCCGGAAGGGAGATGAACGAGTCTCTTCCCCACTCGCCGAACCAGTGGTAGCCGGCTATGATCGACGTTCCCCTTGGACCCTTCACGATAAACTGGTCGGCGGCCAACGCCAGCTTGGCTGAAAGCCCCCTATCTTCACCGGCCACTTTCTGTCGTCGGGCTTCCTCTTTGGCACGGGAGGCGGCGCAGAACGCCCGAAGGTACGCGGTGTATTCCCCAACACGGTCCTCGCTCGCCAAAGGTCCCATCCACACCACAACTTCCTCGCCGGTTCTTAACCATGCCGAAAACTCGCCCGGGCAGAAGTGGTCTTCCGAATAGTCCAGCCCCCTCTCCCGCTCCCTCGGGTACAGCATATTTCTGTACCAGACGGGCTCAACGCGAAAGGAGGACGAGGAGCAACAGAGCAGGAGTGACCCAGAGCAATGCCCGCGGATTACGACTGCCCCGTCCAAGGGGAGTATTTGAGGTGCCCAAGTCCCCTCTCTACTTGTGTGGTGATAGTAGCGGTTATTCAGGAGCGGACGAATCCGCAGGAGGAGATCGGAACCGTCCCTTGCCTCGCCCATAAGCTGGTAGACGCAGAATATCCCCTGCCTGCCGTGGACCATGAAGACTTCCTTTGTGAGCAGGTGCTTGCCTACGCGGTACACGTAGGACGGGAACGGGTAACGTCGAAACTCCACTAGGTTCTTGGCTCCATCCGGGTAGATGGCTCCCGGGTACACGTTGGACGACAGTTCCCATATAGAGTCTCCGTCCAGGCACCGCTCCTCGAGTTTGCTCACCGCCAGAAACCTATCTCCAGGGTCCCGGCCGGAGAGGAACAGAAGCCCGTGGTAGCGTCTGGTGTTAACGCCCGAAGTCGTAGAGGATGCGAACCCGCCAAGCCCGTCCGTCTCCAGCCATTCTTGCTCGGATGGGGGCAAAGCAGGGGCTTTTGGAGTCTGTCTTTGTTCGTTGGGACTAGTCGCCATGGGATCGTTTTGCCCGAGGGTTACCGGGGCTATACGGACCACTCGGCCCCCTGTAACATAACCTGCTCTGAGAGGGGAGGCAGATGACTCATGGCACATCATTGCCATTAGGGAAAGAATCGGCGATATGCTTCGACGCCGGGTCAAAATACTGTCCGTGCGAACTGGCCGTTCTAGGCCAGTGCGTTACTTGTTCGCAGCTTCGGGGCGAAGACAGCAGAGTGCGCTTGGAGCGGCCTCTGCCCATTTACTCCCAGTTCGCGTTCAACGGAAGACGCGCGGTACCCGGCCGTGCGTCCCACAGGGCACCGGTAATCCGGCGAAGAGACCTGACCGGGACTCCGAAAGGCCCAAGGCGTTTTTCCTGTCTTTGGCCGTACCCCGGGAATTAGCGGCTTGGTCTGTGTTCCCGGGCTCTTTTGTCATGGTGAGGCCGGAGGGCGCCCCGGAACGTTGGAAATGTTCCGCTGTGCGTGATGGCGGCCAAGGACGATTCTCTGGAGGTCATGATGGAAGTCCAAGGCCCCAAGACCGTCGCTCTGGACCGGGTCGCCGTAAGCGGTGCAGCCGTGACCTTGACCGGCCCGTTCTGGTCGGGGATTCGAAAGGAGCACCTCCGTAAGCTGGCGGCCGGGCCTGTGTTGGCCGTCGCCAAAGGGGTTGGCCAAGCCACTCTCTTGCCGGTGGCGCAGTATGTAGCGGACCGGGGCGGCAGCCTGAGAAACATGATCGGCCCCGGGCCATTGGGCTCGACTTTCTCGCTGGAGTCCCTGACCGCTTTGGGTGCGTCGGTGGAAGTTATGCCAAGGGAAAGCGATCACAACCTGGGCAGAATAGCCGCCGAGCTTAGGACGGGATCTTACGGGCTCTTGTTCAGTTCGGGCTCAGAAGGGCAGCACAAGGGCATGGTCCGGCTCCTCGGAGAGACGGTGGAACCGCCTCGATTCGCTTGGTCTTCAAACCTAACCATGACTTGCGCGGAGGGAATTTGCGGTTCGTGCCTATCCCGAGGCTTCAGGGGATGCAAAGCCCAAATCCCGGAGCGTGACCTCTGGGCCTATTAACAACGAGCGGCACAATACCTGCAACCTAGGGAGGGTTTTCTCTTGAACATACATCACCAGGTCCTAATCGTAGGCGGAGGCTGGTCAGGCGTGTCCGCCGCCATAGCGGCCAAGAAGGCCGGCGCGGACGTAGGACTGTGCGAGCGGACGGATATGCTCTTGGGGGCCGGGCTTGTCGGGGGCATCATGAGGAACAATGGAAGGCTCATCGCCACGGGAGAGGCGATGGCCATGGGTTTCGGCGACTTATTTGAACTGACGGAATCGGCTTCGCGCCACAAGAACATCTCGTTCCCCGGCCACAAGCACGCGAGCCTGTATGACGTTATGTTTATGGAACCTCTGGTGAGAAAACTGCTTCTCGGTCGGGGCATCCCGGTTTACGCGGGCCAGCGTATAGTGAGGCTCCACTCGGTGGATGGGGAAATCGCCTGGGTAGAGTCGGAGGCAGGCGACCGGTTCCATGCCCAAAGCTTCGTGGACGCGACCGGCTCGTCCGGCCCGCCGGGACAATGCGTAAGGTTCGGCAACGGGTGCGCGTGTTGCATACAACGGTGCCCCTCATACGGACCCAGGGTCAGCATGACGTCCCTTCTAGGACTGCCCGAGTTCATGTCGAATAGGCGTCGTGGCACCTACGGCGCCATGTCCGGATCCTGCAAAGTGCATAAAGAGTCTCTTTCCAAGGATATCGTCAGCCGCCTTGATTCCGAAGGGGTCGTAGTGGTCCCGCTGCCGGAGGACTTCGTCAACGCCTCGAAACTCGTGTCCAAGGTGTGCCAGCAGTACGCCCTGCCCGAGTACGCCGAAAACGTGATATTGCTGGATACCGGACACGCGAAACTAATGTCCCCGTTTTTCCCGCTTCCACAGCTGAGGTCTCTAGAAGGCTTTGAGAACGCCCGCTACGCCGACCCCCTAGCGGGAGACAAAGGCAACTCCATCCGGTTGACCGCGGTCTCCCCAAGGGACGATACTCTGAAGGTCCAAGGCGCCAAGAACCTCTTCGTGGGCGGCGAACGGGTAGGCGTGTGCGTGGGGCACACCGAAGCTATCGTCACCGGTGCCCTAGCGGGGCGAAACGCGGCGCGTGAGGCTTTGGGCAAGCCGCTCACCCGACTTCCCGTCACAACGGTCATCGGCGACTTCATCGCAAGATCCGGCATCGGCTCCGACGGCCTACCGTCGGTGCCGGGAGGATACGGACTCAAGGCATCCCACCTTCGCGGTCGGTGTACTTCGAACGAATGAAGGCCATGGGTCTCTACGTCCCCGACCTGGAGGCGATCGCCCAACGAGTGCGCCGGGAGTCTTTGGAAAACGCTTTCTCAATGTGAGAACACGTAATGGAACACGTCGGGAAGGATCGAGGCGGAAAACACCAGAACCCACTGGGTTAAGGAAAGCGGACTGTGCCGAACAGGGCTGCCCCGGCAGGTACCTGGATAGTTGCTACCAACATCAGAAAGGAGATAAGGGTCGCTCCGACTAGGTACAAGTTGGTAGAAGAGACCGTACTTGTAAGGAGAGGGGTCTCGACTTGCAGTCAAAGGCAGCCACAAGCTGAGTGCAGATCAGCGTGGCGAAAGCCATGGTACACGCCAGTTCCGGACCTCCCGGAAAGCCCGAGACAAACAGGAGCAACGTTATACAGCCGATATACGTCCCTCGGGCCGCGATCTTCCGGAAAAGCCCCTGCAAAAAAGGCCTTCGGACGGGGCGGGAGGTCTGTCCATGACTCCGCCGGGCGGGTCCATGCTTAACGCTAAGGCAGGCAGCCCGTCTGTCACCAGGTTCACCCACAAGAGCTGAGTCGGCGTGAGCGGAATGGGCAAGCCCAGCACTACCGCGCCCATCATCACCAAGACTTCTCCTATGTTGCAGGAGAACAAATATCTGATGAATTTCCTTATGTTGTCGTAAATGGCGCGCCCTTCCGAGACAGCCTTAACGATGGTTGAGAAGTCATCATTGGCTAAAGCCCATGCGCTGGCTTCCTGGCGACATCGGTGCCTGTACGCCCCCATAGCGACTCCGACGGCGGACTCTTTCAACGGGCGCGTCGTTCACACCGTCACCGGTCATAGCTACAACGTGGCCCCGGGACTTGAATGCCCTTACTATACGGAGTTTGTGCCGGGCGAAACACGGGCGAACACCCTCGCGTCTTTGACGAGGGACCATAGTGAGGACTCCCGCACACTGTCCAGGTCCTGGCCGCAAAGAACGCTCTCGCCCTCACTCCCTAGAATCCCTGTCTGACGAGCGACGCTCTCCGCGGTCCTCAAGTGGTCTCCCGTGACCAAGACCGGCCTTATACCAGCTCTTAAGGCACTCCTGGACAGCCAGCTTGGCCTCCGGCCTGACCGGATCGAGAGCGATACGCATCTAGGAGTTCCAATCCCTCTTCGCTGTAGTCCCCGTCACCGCACCGTTCCTTCGCTTCATAGCCACCGCGAGTACTCTCATACCCCGAGCGGCTTGGCCCTCTACCCATCTGTCCCAGGCTTCTCTGTCCCGCGGGCCCAAGGGAAGGGTTTTTCTGCCCGCCACCTGGCTCCCGCACGCCGGTATTACCCTGTCCGAGGCTCCCTTTACGCAAATCAAAGCCCCCTCTTCGTCAGAACACGCCTCATGGCTCTCCGCTCCGAGGAAAACGGCTTCTCGGCCAGCCGGGTAGTCCCGGTCTAGGTCGGATACCACGATGCCGGCGTCAAGCGCTCCGGCCACCAGCGCTTGCTCCGGTTGGGTCTTCGCCGATGGTTTGGTCCGCCTCGCCGGGCGCGTGCCTGGCATCAGACGCGAGCACCGCGACCTTTAGGACCTCTCTGCCGTCCTCGCATTTCCACGGGGAAAGCAGTTCTTTCACCAAACCAACGCCGCCGGGGACGCCGACAGACGCGACCGCCATTCGATTTCTCGTAAGCGTGCCGGTCTTATCCGAGCAGATTACGGTAACGGAACCCAAGGTCTCGATGGCGTCAGTTTTCTTATGACGGCGCCGCGCTTAGCCATCCTTGAACTCCCGGCCAGGCAAAGCGTGACGACGGCCGGCAGCCCTTCCGGCACCGCGGCCACCGCCAAACTGACGCCTGTCAGGAACATGTCTCTCGGAATGGGAGGCCGCGCAGATCCCTATGGCGGCGATTACCGCGCCAAATGAAAAGCGACCCGAGCAAGATGACGCGTCCCAATGGCTCGAGCCTTTGTTCCAGTGGAGTCGTCTGGTCTGAGGCCGACTGCACCAGATGGGCGATCTTGCCTATCTCCGTTCCATTCCGGTCGCTACGACCATTGCCAAACCCTCGCCGCGAGTCACCAGTGTGCCGCCGTACACCATGTTTTTCCGGTCAGGCAGGAGTCCTATGGTCAAGCTGACGGTCGCGTTTTTTTCCCACAGGCAGTGACTCGCGCCGGTTAGGGCCGCTTCCTCGACTTGAAGTGAAGAGGATTGGAGTAGGCGCCCGTCGGCGGAGATCCGGATTCCCGGCCACAACGCCAAGACGTCGCCGGGAACAACCGTTTCCCGGTCAACCTCCAACGTCGCGCCACCCCCTTATAACCCATGCCTTGGGGGGCGCGTAGTTTTCCAGTGATTCGATGGCCCTTTCGGCACGGTACTCTTGGACGGTGCCCAAAACCGCGTTGACCACAACGATAACGGCGATCACCACCGCGTCTATGCCCTCGCCCATAAACGCCGAAACGGCCGTCGCTCCCAGTAGCGTAAGGACCACGGGGTCCCCTGAACTGAGACATGAACATCGCCCAAATTGGACGGTGGTGTTTCACAATCCTGTTGGGCCCGTGTTTCCCGAGCCTGGATTTGGCCTCCCGGGCGTCAACCCGCTCGATCGGAATTGGCGTGCGGGCCACTTCCTCCCTAGAAGCGGAATGCCATTTTGTACTCACGTGGCACATAACCTCCGACGTTTGATTGACTCTTCTTTGGGGCAACACACACGTCAATTCTTATGTCCAAGCGGCACGCGACAGTCCTCTGTTGAGGCGGGTGCGGTCTGGATGGGGCCGTGCGAACGCCTTGTCAGTGGCAAAAGACGGCAGGGTTTGGGCATGCATAGCCTCTAGTGGACGGGAATCTATGAACGGTCCATCATGGCTGAGCTAAGACTGACTAGGGCTGCTGGTCCTAGTTGGTCGAGCAAGGTGAGAACGCCCTTCCAGGCGTTCTTGCCGGAGCACAGGTCATTTAGTTTGCCGCGCATCTCTCGTGGTTCTTTCTTGGAGTTCACTAGGTCTTGCATGGCCAGAGAAGGTCATGCCTGGCACCGGTAGGCTAAATGGCCGAGCGAAGATCTTGGCAGGTTGCCGTATAGATCGTATTTGGCCGTAAGGTCAAATACGGTGTAAAATCTGACAGGTCGAGCAAAGGCCACGCGACTACGGTCAGATACTATGGTAGGTCGAAAGATCTACCGTGGTGTCGAAATCGTGGTCTCGTGACCGGAGCGAAGGTCATGATGGGCTAGTTGTCTTCTTTTCTGTAGGATAGAATTCGAAGCCCGTTTAGAGTGACTAACACGGCCGCACCCGAATCGGCCAGCACCCGCTAGCCAAATAGGAGAGCCCCCTCCCAACACGAGAATCAGGGCCAGCATCTTTAGGGCAACCGAAAACGCGACGTTTTGGGCAATCAGTCCACCGCGACGCCCCTCCCCAACCCCCACGACCCATGTGGATCTTCCGCAAGTCATCTTTCATGAGGGCAACATCAGCGGTCTCAAGGGCCACGTCCGCGCCTTGTCCCATGGCTATCCCGGGAGTGGCTTCGGCCAATGAGGGAGCGTCATTTACTCCGTCTCCACCATGGCGGTGCGCCCAAGGGCTTCACGCCTCTCCGTAAAGCCGCCTGCTTCTGGTCGGGCAGGAGGTTAGACTTAAAGGAGCGCCACGCCTATCTTCTTCGCGACAGACGCCGCCGTAACGTAGTCGTCTCCCGTGTGCACCGTCACGTGAAGCCCCATTTCCGACAGGTGCGCCAACGCCTCTCTGGCCTCTTCTCTGACCTGATCCGATATTCCGATCACGCCCAAGACCCCTTCTCCGTTTCCCGCCAACACGGCTGTCTGACCCGCCTGACGAAGCTCTAAGGCCTTCTCCATGACGTGGGCCGGCACGGAAACGCCGACTTCTTGGAACAACGCCTCGCTTCCGACATAGGCGTTTCGGCCCGACACTTTGGCCTTAGCTCCTCTTCCGCGAAGCGACACGAAGTGCTCGCCGGCTTCAAAGGGTATGCCCTTGCCTTCGGCGTATTCGACGATCGCGCCATAACGGGTGCTCCGAACGGGATTCCACAGACGCGGCCAGAGAGGACCTCCTCCGCCCCAACATCGGGTCCGGCGGACGCCACAGTCTCTACCGACATCCTGCCCATGGTCACCGTACCGGTCTTGTCAAAAGCGACCGCTTGTACCCGACCTAAGTCTTCCAGATACACGCCGCCTTTGATAAGGACTCCGTTCCGCGCGGCACGGGTTATCGCCGCCACCACCGTAACCGGAGTTGAAATCACCAAGAATAGGCACGAGGAACGATCAGCACTGTAAGCCCGCGGTATATCCATGGCCGGAGTTCCCAGCCCGCCACTAACGGTACCCCGAAGGCTACCAGCAGGGACAAGGCGATCATGGCAGGCGTCCAATAGCGCGCGAATTTATCAACAAGCCGCTCGGACGCTGCCTTTTTGGACTGGGCGTCTTCTACCATCGCTACTATCCTGGCCAACGTCGTGTCACGGGCTTCCCTGGTAACGACCACTTCAAGCGAGCCTTCACCGTTCAGCGTACCGGCGAAGACCTCGCTGCCCCGGGTCTTCTCCACCGGGACGGCTTCACCCGTGATGGGCGCCTCGTTTACAGATGAATCGCCGGAAGACACGCGACCATCGGTAGGGATGCGCTCCCCGGGCAAGATGACAACGACGTCGCCCGGTCGTACTTCCCCGGCCGGGATCACCTGAAATGCGCCCCCCTGCTTGACCCTGGCAGTCCGCGGCGCCAGATCAAGGACCTCCCGGATCGACCTGCGCGCTTTATCGCTAGCGCGACCTTCCAGGTACTCGCCAACGGAAAAGAGGGTCAGCACCGCGGCGCCCTCCGACCACTCCCCCAAGGCCAGCGCTCCAATTCCCGCCACTGTGGTGAGAACGTATATGTCGGCGCCCGTCCCTGAGGATAGGGAGCGCAAGGCGGCTTTCGCCACCGGGTACCCCGCCACGACCGACGATAGAAAGTACACGGCCCAGTACCACTCGTAACCAAGATACTTGGCCAAGAAACCCAACGCGATTCCTGTCGCGCCCGCCAAAGGCGGCAACAACTCGCTGAACCCGCCTTCGCCGTGGGAATGGGAGTGTGAATGAGAATGGGAGTGTTCATGATGACCGTCCGTGCCGTCAGCGTAATGGCCACCATCGGTATGTTCGCAGGCATGATCGTGATCGTCTGTGCCTTCGTGGTCATGACGAAGCCCTCGGTCTTTCGAATCTCCTCCCGCACGAGGTACCGCCGTGTAACCAAGCGAAGCGACAACGGCCTCCAATCTCCCGGGCAGGACCTTGCCGACGTCGTACTCCAAGAGCAAAGCGCCCGTGGCGAAATTCACGCCGGCACGCTTAACCCCGTCTTCGCGAAGTAAGGTCTTCTCCAACCTAGAGGCGCAGTGGGCGCAGTCCATTCCGGAAACCAGCCAGCGCTCGGAAACAACTAGCTCCTCTTTCGCCGTATCTTGGCTATCTATGGGCGAAGTGCCATCGTCGGTCAAGGACAGCCACTCTCCATTCGTTGCCGCGTTTCTGCGCTATATCGCTCTAGTATATCGATTCGGCGCCACCACGTTAGAATGACGCCACTCAGCTGTAAATTCGGGTTCCAACCCGAGCTTCCTCCACTTTTCCGCCAGATAAGGCCCGGGTTTTCTTAATGTTCCCTAGAGGTATTCCCTTTGGATGTAGAGAACTGCAAGAGGTCACCCCTTCTAGGAGGTACAGGGCCATGTATTGTGGCCAGACCTCTAGACCCCAACGACTTGTTCAGTTTGATAACCTTTGGTGACGCCAAGTTGTCGCCCAACGGCGATCTGCTGGCGTTCGTGCGTCAGTCTCACGACGCGAAGAAAGAGGAGTCTTTCACCGACGTATATCTGGCGGAAACAGCGACCGGACACCTGAAGAGGCTGACCGGTTCGGGAAAAGATATGGCGCCGGAGTGGTTTCCCGACGGACGCCGCCTAGCATTTATATCGGAGAGGTCGGGAAAGAGCCAGATCTGGGTAATGGACGTTAGGGGCGGCGAGGCATGGCAGATTCCCACAAAGCAGGCGGTCCAAGGCAACTTGACCGTATCTCCCGATGGAAAACGGGTTTTCTTCCTCGGTAAGGCATTCTCAAAAGGAGAAGACTGGACCCCCTACCCCGGATGCCCGGAGAATGACCGCCAAAGAGCCATCGACCAGGCAAGAAGACAGCTCGAATCCGAGTCCTCCAGGACGGATGGTCCCGACCGGCCCAAGCCTAACCAGATTAGGGTCATTACTCGCTTGAGATACCGTCTGGATGGAGTGGGTTACTTCGGTGACGTGAGAAGCCACGTTTTCTACGTTGAGGTACCCGACGTTCCCCCGGCCACCCCCCCTAAACCCGGCGAGGGTAACGAAATGCAGGTGACCTGTGGCGACTATGACCATCGCTCATTCGCCATATCCCCCGACGGCAGGTTCGTGGCCGTTTCGGCGCTTCGAGAAGACGACGCCGACTATTGCCAAAAGAGCGATCTGTGGTTGTTTGAGGTCCAAGCCGCCTGTTCCTCCAAAGCCGCCGCTTCCGGGCCTTGGCTCCTATATGACGCGCCGGGCCCGTCTGACAACCCTGTGTGGTCACCGAACGGAAAACGGATAGCCTTTTCCGGCCACGATTCGAAGCGAGGCGACACCACACGGACAGATCTCTGGGTGCTGGATGTGGAAGGTTTCATCAAGTCCGTGAGCGCAGGCTCAACTCCCATGCCTTTGACGCAAACAGAGGCCGTCAACCTTACGGCTAGATTCGACCGGGACCTCCTCTTAGGAAGGCCAAGGCCCGAGCCGGGCTACTCCGGCGCTACGAGAGCGGGGGTGTGGCAGGGCGATGAACTGTATTTTGGGCTGGTGGATCACGGCGAGAGTTCAGTCTATAGCGCTACGCCGCCAAATCCCGCACGCATTCAGGACAGCGGCAACCCATGGACGCCCACCTGGACCTTCCATAAAGTCTTGGGAGAGATAGGCGTGGCCGTATCGGGCTTCCACGTCGGGGCGGACACGCTCGCCTACCAGGCGTCGGACCCGACAACGCCCGAGAACTTGTACGTTGGGAAGATCGGCGGGACCATAACTAGGTTGACCTCCGAAAACGACTCCTTCATGGAGGACATCGCGACGGGGACATGGGAAAAACTTCAGTGTCTGGCCGAAGACGGTCAGGAGCTGGACTGTTGGCACATGTATCCCCACGGGTATCAAAGGAGTTCCGGCGGGAAGCTCCCCACTTTGGTCATGGTACACGGTGGGCCTCACGGTGCATACGGTCCCACGTTCAGTTTCACCGCCAACCTCTTTACGGGACTAGGATACGGTGTCCTATACTGCAACCCGAGGGGCAGCTCCTCATACGGTCAAGAGTTCTCGTCTTGCATCGACGCGGACTGGGGCAACAAGGACTTCGGAGACGTAATGGCATGCGTGAAGGCTGCCGTGTCCCGAGGGATAGTCGACGAGAAGAACATCTTCTTGTACGGATGGTCATACGGCGGATGGTGGACGGTATGGGCAGTAACGCAAACCGGCTTGTTCAAGGCCGCCTGCGCGGGCGCTTGCGTGTCAAACCTGCATAACGATTACGCTACGGCCGA
>JAXGQX010000038.1:0-16808 GCA_040766225.1 Bacillota bacterium
GCGCAAACAAGGCAGACGACAGAAAGATCACCAGCGTCGCCGGGGAGGCCTTAGTCAACTGCCGTTGAAAAAAGGCCCGCCAGGCGATTTCCTCTCCTAGAGCAAGGACCGCGAGTTGGGGAAGCAAGACAAGAACCTTGTCAAACGTTACATAAGCACCTGCCCTAGCGAGTTCGTAAGTCACGTATTGAGGCAGGACAAACTTGGAGAGTCCCGCGGAGACCGCGTCCATGATCGTAGGGAGCACCAACCAGAGCCATATTCCCCCGACCCTAAAGCCGGCCCCTATAGACTTGATGTCCAATCCACTCTCGTCGAAAGCCGCTCTTTCGGACGCCTTAGTGATGAAGAAGAATGCGACGCCGATGAAGACAGATACTGAAGCGATCCGCAACCCAAACAGGTTGGCAATAGATAAGATGGCCATCGCGATCATGGCGATGGCGGGTAACGTTCCCATGTTTCTACTCATTGTTCGGTTCCTCCAGTAGTCCGTATGGTCAAATGGTAATCATGAGATAACCGCCCGCTCTTCTAGGGATGCCCAAAGGTGTTATCCCAAATCACCGGAACGGGGTTTGCCAAACTCGATTCTCAAGCAGTCGCTAAGCATAGGAAGCGGGAGGGAGACGCACTTGTCCAGAGCCGCAAACCATAGGATAGCAGCAGGAATAATGATAGCACAGCGTCAGGCCTGTGGATATGGGGGGGAATGGATAGAGGCATGAGCCGGAACCACACAGAGCGGCTACCTAGTGGTTCCTCGACTGTCGGAGACTATGCTAGAACTACTTGGACTTTCTGAACCTGGCCTTCTGTTCGGGAGTCATCTTCTCGGTGGCGTACTGGAATATGAGCCTTGCGGCAGAGTCCTTCCATTCCAAGAGGAACCCCTCGGTCTCGGCCGGGCTCTTCTTCCATATCTCTCGCAGGAACCATCCGAGTCCCTGATGGACCACCCGCTCCTTGTCCAACATCATGGGGCGGATAAACTCCAGCAGTTCGTTCGGGTCAAATGGGCTTTTTAGCAGGATGAGCATTGAGACGGGCACAGCGCGTCTCTTCCAGCGATCGGCGGATTCCCTCCACGGGCGGAAGTCTTCAAGGCTCACTATGGAGTTGGCGAGCATAGGCGCAAGGAGGTCTCCGCAAACAGAGTCAGATATGGCCCAGTTCCTCACCTTGCCTTCAAACCAGTTTCCAATCCGGTCAAACGTACTCCGAGAAAACTCCTTTTTGAAGAGGTTCATGAAGCGAATCGTGAAGCCAGATTCCTCATACTTCCCGTTCTCCATGAGAAGATCGCACAGGTTAATGAAGCCCTCTAGGCCAAGCGTGCCGCGGTATTCCCCGTAGATGCGCTTTGCCTCTTCCGTTGAGGCATTCCCGTCGACCCCGTACGCGTCGTATCCTTCCTTGAAGTATCTGGCGTACTTGGCCACCAGCTTCTCATCGGCGTTGGCCCGGCAAAACGCACGGATGCGCTCACGCAGGGACTCTACTAGGGCTTGATGGGATTGCTCAACGGCCATACGTATCACTCCTCAGTGGATCGGTGGCATTGGGCTCTTGCGCGTTCCTTTTCTCCAGGGTGCGCTTCAGGCTTTCCCAAATCCGAGTCGTCTGACGCCTGCCCGCGAGCGCTAGAACCGGGTACAGCAGCTTATACACTCCGCGCGGCGCAAGGCCTGACTTCCAGCGGAGGAGGGTGCCCTCGTCTTTGGGTTCGAATACCAGAGTGCTATGGATATCCATGGTATCCAGACGAGTCTTTGAGGACAGCCTCGTTGGCCGCTCGTATTCGGTTATCTCGACGGTCATGGGGATAGTCTGCTTCGTGCCTACGCTCTCGGACCGGAATTTCGTGCCGACCCCGATGGGACCTTCGGTCAAGATCTCCGTGCGGCGAATACTTGGATCATAATTGTTGCGCTCATCGGCCACGAAATCGAAGATCTCTTCAGCTGGCCGCTTGATGAGGGTTTCTCCTGAAAAACTGAGCATCCTGACATCACTTCTTCTTTCCGGACTTTTGATACGGCACCGGCAACCCGATACCCGGTCTCTCCAAAGATAGTTCCACCGTGGGCAGGCAGTATCCTCTTGGAATACTTCCATCGACACCGTAATGGAATTCGGGAGACCTTGACATCCTCCCCCGCCCTGAACAGAGGGCTTCGTCGCGCGTCCCACCACAAACCGTCGGCACCAGGGCTCGCCTGTTGACTTAGCAGGGAAATTGTGGTATATTTAAAGATTAGGGTCCAGCACTTGGGCGAACGGAGGTGAACCTATGTCATCAGACATAACGCTGTTGTCCGGAGCTCCTGCGAAGAGACAAGCTGTTGTTGAAATAGCAAGGCAAAATGACTTCACTGCATCCTACGGGTTGGCCCTAACCCAAAAGGAAGCAGTGGAACTCATCGAGACCCGTTCCAGTTCTCTTGAGAATACCGGCAGGTTGGAATTCGGTGCCGGCGCCATCGGCAGAACTGATCCAAGAGTTTAGCAGTTCACCGTATATTTCATCGGACAACTACTTGGAGACCCTCCACGACTTGATCGAGGTATTCTACTACTTCAAGAATGAAACTCTCGACCTCATAAGTGACGACAATCTCGTTAGGTTCATGAAGAAGTGTTTCGACGGAAGGTGCGGAGGCTCTCTCGAGATGCTGAGATCCACAGACCTTGAGGAGATGGCTCGCAGAGTGCGGAGCCGCGTTCGCGGCAGTACCGATGCGCAGTCCGGACGGCGTGCCGAAGCTTTAGCCGGTACTGGAACTCACGGCCCATCAGCTCAACGCAACGGTCCGTTCAGTACGGGGCGGGGAGCAATTTCGTGGGCGGGTGTGGAAGTACCAGCGACGAGCGCGGACAACGTAGCACTGGGCCAAGCGCGCAAGGACCAAGGGCCTGGGAATACCTCGACTTTGGTCGAGAATGCCATTTGCCCGGTCTACCCGCCTTCTAGGATTAGGAAGACAGCGCTCAGCGAGGAGTTCTACCTTCGATCGCTCCTGATGGAGGCTTACCGTCAAGGAGAACTGGACGCCCCGCAGATGGAGGCAATCTTGATGCAGTGCGTTAGTCTTTTGGCTGCCGGTGTGGAACGAGTAAACAGGGGCGCGAGCAGTTCCGTGAAGTTGGATGTGGCTCAGATGCTGGCGGAGTCCAACTTCTACACCATGGGCATGTATTTGAAAACCCAACCAGAGGTTTCGGTTGCACTTCTGACCCTCAAAGGCGAACCGGTATCTGAGATCTATCGGAGAGGTCGCAGTGTCCTCGACTCGCAGCTGGCTTTTGCCAAGGGGCTGTACGAACTCGTCCGTATGACGAAGGTGTCAAGTCCCAACTATGCGTATGTCGCGACCATCGACCGGGGCATAGACGACTTCTTCCGCTGTTACGACCCGGATTTCGCGGCGCACGAGGTTCCCGGGTCTATCGATTATCAACTGCTGAATCCGGTTACGGGATTGGCCGGCGTTGAGTATATGGTCCGCTATCTCCAGAGCCTTTACCTGGAAAATGTGTTCTGCTCCCGGTTTGACGCAGCGGTTATCGACGAGGTTATGCGAAGATATCACTTCGCGTACGAGGACCTGCTGGACAACATTTGTGGGCAAGTGCTCCAAAATGCTTTGGGGTGCGCTATCTTGGGTAAGAACGTGTCTTCCCTTAGGCTGTCCCGGGCCGACGTCCAAAGACTCAAGGGTGTCCTAGCACACAACGACAGAGAATCCACCCGCGCTTTTCTGCAGCGGGTGCTAGAGACGGCGTTGGACATCTTGTCACTCAAGAGCGTACCGTTGAAGGCGTACCTGACCGCAAGTCTCAGGGAATTGGCGTCACGGATAAGCACCGCTAGGGCTACAGATAGGCTGGACAAGGTATTCGTCCCAAGCCCGAGCCCATGACACTCTACAGCCAGCCGTTAGCGGAGATCAGCAGACAAGCCCGAGTGGAGTCGGTCCCTACGGCTTGAGCCGCAGGTAGGCGGTCACGGCGCGTACTTAGCGGGTCGCACCGCGACGCCTACCGTTCCCGGGCCCGTATGCACGCCAATCACCGGACCGACCTCGAAACGATAGGGGTCTCTTATCAAATTCAGGGTCTTCTTCACCAGGTCTGCCAGCACAGCCGCATGCTCCGCCGCTAAGCCGTGACCGACGGCTGCGATGACCTTCTGCCGTCCGAACTTGCGACCAAGCAACTCGACCATCGTCCGTAGAGCCTGGCCCATGCTCCGGCTCTTGCCACTTGGGACGTAAACCCCGTTTTCGACCCTGACGACGGGCTTTATGCTGAGGAGCGTCCCCATGAGACTCTGTACTTTTCCGATACGTCCTCCACGGTAAAGATACTCCATAGTATCGAGTGTGAAGAGCATCTCTGTTTTCTCGCGGAGGCCGGCGAGCAGCGAGAGAATCTTGGCCACAGGTAGACCTTTCTTCGCGAGTTCGATTGCCTCCAGGACCTGGAACGACATGCCGTAAGTAAGGAATTTGGAGTCTACGACGTGAATGCGTTCAGGGTTGACCGATTCGGCGGCTCTTCGAGCAGACTCCACCGTGCTACTGAGCCCGCTGGATATATGGATGGATAGGACCTCATCAAACGAGCCCACTAGATCGCGGTATACTTTCTCGAAGTCGTGCGGGGACGGCTGAGAAGTTTTCGGCAGCTCGTCTTTGTCCTTAAGCAGCGGATAGAAAGTTTTGGGCGTGATATCAAGGGCGTCTCTGTAGATGGTCCCCTTGTGAGTGACGTAGAGGGGGACTATGGTTATACCCCGATCTCTTGCTTCTGCCTGGTCGAGATCGCTGGTGCTGTCAGTTACTACGGCAAGTTTTGTCACGGCGTTACCTCCGCCATTGTGTCGCTATTCACCCGGCCTCCTTCAAAGCCAGGATTCCCGTGAGAGCAAGACCCGTCACGAAGCAAGGTGTTAACCTACAATTCGCCGAGCCTACGCGGCTCTCCTGGAACCTCATTCCTTTTGTTGGCGGCTTGGGGGGATTTACCTCCGCTCAGGCACGATCTCCAGCCAATACCCATCGGGATCTTCGATGAAGTAGATGCCCATCTGTTGGTTCTCATAGCAGATGCAGCCCATCTCTTTGTGGAGCGCGTGCGCCTCCTCGAAGTTATCCGTCCTGAACGCCAGATGGAACTCGTCGTCACCGAGGTCGTATGGCTTATCCCGGTCCCTAAGCCACGTCAGTTCCAACAGGAAGTCTGTGGTGTCGTTTCCGACGTACACGATGATGAAGGAGCCGTCCTTTGCGTTAATCCGCTTCTTTTCGGTGAGGCCCAACGCTTGTTCGTAGAACTTCAGCGACTTCTCGAGATCAAAGACGTTGTAGTTCTCATGGACCATCTTGAACTTCATGATATCCTTCCTTTCTTTTTGTCGTTGCAGACGTTCTTGTCGTCGCCGTGATTACAGGTCGATCTCCACTCTTGCCCGGCCTGCTTGATGTCTGTAAGAATCGTTCCAGCAAGATTGGCCGCCCGGTCCTTCATGTACCGCTGGATCACCGAGAACTCACGGCCAAAATGCATAGGGAAGACCCGTTTGACCTTTGTTATGCTCAAGAGTGCCTCTAGACCCAAGTGGTAATACTCCTCTTGCCTGGGGTCCAGGGGCACAAACGCGACGTCGATAGGAATACCCTTCAAATGGTTCATCTGTTCAGTAAACGCCGCCGTCATGTCGTCGTTGTACTGCTGAGTTTCCTCCTTCCACACCCAGAGGTTCAAATCGCCTGCATGGTACACGGTCTTACCGAGGTAACTCAGAAGAAACGCGACTCCCAAGTCGGTCGACTTGAGCGTCTGCAAGAGAACCATCCGGTTGTGGCCGTCGTCGAACTCGTATCGCTTCTCGGGTTCCACAAGTGTGACTTTCTCGGAAACCCAGTCTTCTTTGGGCAACTCGATGTCAGAAGACAGCACGTATTCGACGTGGGGGTATTTATGACGCAGATCGAAGACCCTGGGGCTAAAGTGGTCCCCGTGACTGTGGCTCACAAAGACGAAGACCTTCTTCTCCGCGTCCATTTGCGGGATGTCTCCGGTGTAGTAATCAAAAAGCCAGTAGCATGCTTGCCACTCCACCAGAAATCCGCTATGGCCGATGTACGTGACCTTCATGCGAAATCGACCCCTCCTGAAAGACTGGTTGGGGAGCCTACTCCAAGGAGAAAGCCATGATGATCGTTTCCGTTCGTTCACGGCTTTCTCCTGCGTGTCTTCCGCCTTAGTATTGTCCGCGCAAGTTGCTCACTCCGGGCGGCTCAGGTCACCGGAGGACGACGGGCGTTAGGTCGTCCTATCTAGGTCCCTTATCGCGGGCAACGCCACACAGAGCATCGAAACGCCGATTATGACGATTCCAGAGAGCAGGAACCAGCGTTGCACGCCGACCCCGTCCGCGAAAATGCCTGAAATCGTCAAGCCGAGGGGCATGGAGAGGGACATGATGCTGCCTGTCAGCGAGAACACGCGCCCCAGGTATTCCGGACTGATTCTCTCCTGGAAAAGGGCTGTATGAATGCCGCTGAAGAAGGGGACGGAAAGCCCCATGGCGGCGCAACACATGGCGAACACGATGAACTGATTAGAACGAAGTAGCCCCGAGACTGTGAGACTGAGGCCCATCACCATGATAGATCCTGCAACGAGCGGGATCCGTTTCTTGACGGAGCCCGCGAGTCCAAGCACAAGTCCGCCAACGAGCATCCCCAACGCGTAAGCGGATTCGGTGATGGACAAGTGAACCGGCGTTCCGCCGAAGTAGTCCATGGACATTAGCGGATACAGGGCGTTTATTGGCATATAGATGAGCATGTATAAGGTGCCTACCATGAGTAATGCAAAGAGGCCCTTGTCTTTTCGGAGTGCGGTGAACCCCTCCCTCAACTCATCCCACCAGTTCGGTTTCGTGCTGCGCTGCTCCGCCTCGAGTTCCGGGATGCGAACCATGGCCACCGCTCCTGACGCGGCCAGCGCGCCCGCCACATCAAGACCCGCCAGCGCACTCAGCGGCCATATGGAGTACAGTACCGCCGCGAGGGCGGGGCTCAGTACATAACTCAGAGACTGCACGGATTGGCTATATCCAGCGCATTTGGTCAACTCCTCAGCCGGAACCAGCATCGGTGTCGCGGCATTTAGCGCGGTCGAGTGAAAGGCGCTTCCTACGCTGCGGATGAACAACACAGCCATAATCATCCACAAAGGTAGCTCACTATGCATCGCGGCTAGAGCCAGCACCGCGGCAGCCGAGGCGACGGTGAGGTCCGCGGCGATGATGACCGCCTTACGGTTGTAGCGATCTACTAATATCCCGATAAACGGGCCGAGAACGGCATAAGGCAGAAAGCCCATGATCGACGCGACTGACAGTACGAGAGCCGAACCCGTCCTCTCGGTCAGGTGGAAGACGATGGCCATCTGTAGAATGGCGCTGGTCACAAGCGACACGGCCTGGCCGGCCCATAAAGTGGCAAAATGTCGTTTCCAGTTGGAAGTCTGCTGCTTCATATGATTACCCCCATCGTTGCTCTTGTTCAGTGAACGGCCTTGGCAACAAAAAGCGCAGACCTCGGTCCGCAAAGCGGGCTTTCTGTCTGCGCATTCACGCCTAGAGGCTCCCGAGCAAGAAGAGCCAGAAGGGCCAGAAGAGCAAGAAAGGGCGGTACTACCGCATCGCTATTCCTTTTTTGCATTCCGCATGATCCGCATGAAATGAGCATGACAACCAAGCCTACACCCTTGGGCCGGTATCCTGGCTTTTTGTTGCCTGCTTATCTCAGACGGATGCTATACATGGATGCTGTGGTCTCCCCTTTGTCCCAAGTTTCATTTGGCACAACAAATATCAGTACAACACACAGGGCAAACGTCTGTCAAATGTGTAGATAGGCAAAAGGAGACACCGGGGAGTTCTGAATGCCCCGCTGGATGCGCTACAACAAGGCGCTGCTAAGGATTAGGATGAAGACATCGTGCAGCCCGTGGGCAATGCCGACAGACAGAGTCGTGCAGTTCCTGAACTTCCTCATCGAGAATGCATATAGGGCACCGATCGCTGCGGTAATGATCACCTGCATAAAATCCTGTCCGCCTGGGAAGTGCCAAAGTCCGAATACCACTGAAGACCAGACAATTCCTCCAACCGCAGACCGCGTGAGCTTTTGGAACCTCTCTAGAAAGTATCCTCTGAAGAGCAGCTCCTCGCCCAATCCGATGAACGTCATGTCGAACGCTATATATGCGATTAAAGCCCCGAGGCTGCGCTGGGGAGTGGTCAGGAGCATTCTCTTGTTCTCGCCCAATGCCAGAACGCCGAGAGTGAGCGGAATTATCGTAGCGGCGGCAACAGCTACGCCCACGGCGATTTGCTTGGGTATTCTCTCTTTGCTGAAGCCCAAGGAACCGGTTCTTCTCCCAAAAATCTTGGACATGTCAAAGGGCGACGCAATCAGGAGGGCATTGAACAAGCATCTAGCAGCCCATTTAGCCGCATTTCCTGTTGCGGATTGTATGACTGTGGGAGCAACGATCACGGCAGCGAAGGCAACTACTAGCACTGCTGCCAGTTCAGCTTTCTCTTTCCATTCCAATATCAACGCATCCTTTCATAACAGACCGATACCGCACAACCAAAGCCGCGTACCATCAAAGCCCGCACAACCCTGAAGTTGGCGCTGATGTCAAGAACACTCGCTTCGGATTCTTTCTGAGCTGAGTCATGGGCTGTCGCATGGCAGAAACGCATCTCTCGCAGGAGTTTATCCTAGACAAGTGTATCTCAATCCGCCCTCTAGTCCTATTGTGCAACGAATAGTAGTGTGGTACACTGCTCTCGTTAACTATTATGCTTCGCACAGTAGGAGGTCTCGTTCAGTGAGACGAGAACAGTTCATGCGAGAACTCAAGGAAGCTCTGGAGGGACGTCTTCCGGAGTCAGACGTAGCCGAGATACTGGCAGACCACAACGAGTTCTTCGATGCCGGGCTCGCCGAGGGCAATACCGAGGAGCAAGTCGCTGAGCGATTAGGAGACCCGGCCAAGATCGCGCTTTCGTTGCTTCGGAGAGAGGGGATTCAGGACGGGTCCCAGGTTGGGCTCCGGGACGGGCTTCAGGGCGGGTCTCAGCATGGATCTTCCCCGCGGCATACCGGAGTCCCCAAAGCTGACATCTCCCGGCGCGTGGCGGCATTCGTCATTGACGCTCTCGTCCCCGTCCTACCGTTTCTCTGGTTCGCGCCTAACTGGGGGATAGTGAGCTTCTTCTGTCCCCAGTTCATGCTGGCATTGGTTCCTTCGTTGCTTTCCACCGTCAGGGTTTCCAATCACAGTTGGATCGCTTCGGCTCGTGGTTTTTGGCAGGTCGCGGTCGTCGCCTCGCTGGTTTGGTTCGTGATGGTGAATGTCGCCTCTCTTTGGGTGTTTCGCGGACGCACTCTGGGGAAGCGGATGTTCGGCCTGCGCGTCATAGACAGAGCAGGTGGCGCCGCAAAGCCCGCCCAGTTCGCCGCGCGTGAAATCCTCGGTAAACTAGTCATCAATGCGATGTGCAGCTCCATTTGGTTACCTCTTGGATTCGTGCCTCCACTGGCGTCACTCGTATGGAGCGCGATCTCGCCGGATGGAATGACGCTGTGGGACGCAATCGCGGGAACCCGAGTCGCGGACGCAAGAAGCGAACGCAGGGGGGACTAGGCCGTGGACGCGCAGATGAAGAAGGGCATCTTGGAGATGTGCGTCCTGCATCTCTTGGCCGGTGAACCCCTCTACGGGTATGAGCTCATGAAGACCGTCCAGGAGGCTTTCCCCGACGTCTACGACGGCTCAGTCTACGCCGTCCTTCGAAGGCTCCACGCCGATGGATGCACGGAGACGTTTCTCGGTGAGATTTCCGGCGGCCCGACTCGTAAGTACTACCGCCTTACCGACGCGGGCCGAAGCAGGTTATCTGAAGCCCTGGAAGAGTGGAGGTCCCTGGTGGCCGCTGTCCGGCATCTCAAGGTACCTGTGTGACGGGTGCCGAAGTAGAGATGGCGAGGAAGATATGACGAAGCTGATAGCGCCGACGAAACAGAAGTGTTGACGAGGCAGAAGCGCTGGCGAAGCAGGAGGGCTGGCGACGCCAAAGCGTTTCAATCTCTGCAATTCACTGGAGGTTAGTCATTGAAACTCACCGACCCACTCTGGCCGTATCAGAGAGTAGTCAGGGAACTGGAACTAAACGGCGATGTCCTGCGCTGTTGGGATCTGAAGGGCGGCGTTTCGGCGCACGTGACCGTCGTTGAGATTGTGGTGCCGGACGGGCCTCCGGAGAAATTGGTCGTTCGTCGGTTTGGAGAAGCGGATTTGAAGCGTAACCCAGAACTGGGGCACGACCAATTCAGCTTACTGCTTTCTTTGCATTGGGCCGGACTGGCCGTTCCCACACCCTATATGTTCGATGGGAGCGGCGAAATCTTCCCGGTTCCCTACCTAGTCCTAGAATACATCGAAGGAAGCACCGAACTCGCCCCTTCCGAGATAGAGAGCGGCATCCGTCAACTTGCCGCGCAGTTAGGGGAAATCCACAAGATTCCGGGAACCGGTCGCGCCGCGTCAAGGCTTCCAAAGATCGAAGAATTCTGCGTCGCCGAGCTCAAGCGCCCGAAGGCGCACCCTTCCGATAGCTCGCCAGGAGGTCCGTCTGACAGGACATCGGAAGACCCGCCTAAGGGTTTGGCCGAAGACTTCGCCAGCGAAGAGCGCATCCGCGAGATCCTGAGTGCCGCGATGCCCCTTCCGCAGCAAAACTCGCCGACACTACTCCATGGAGACTATTGGCCGGGCAACGTCGTGTGGGAGGATGGTCGGCTCGCTGCGGTCATTGATTGGGAGGACGCGGCCGTCGGAGACCCGCTTGTTGACGTATCCAACGCCAGGCTGGAGATACTGTGGGCTTTCGGCCCTGACCGCATGGATGACTTCACCCGGCATTATCGCACGTCGATGCCGCAGACCGACTTCACGGCCTTGCCGTACTGGGATCTGTACGCCGCTTTCCGATTGGCGCCGTCCAAGTTCGCCGCTTGGGGACTGGAACCTGAGAAAGAAGTCATCATGCGCGAAAGGCACGGTTGGTTCGTCGAGCAGGCTCTGAAGAGGCTCTAGGGGAACAGACCCCCGCGTTATGCTTGATCCGCACGACAGAGGTATGGGATCTCTGATCCCAGAGGAGGTTTTCGAACTGCTTGCCCAAGTCCAAGCATATCTTCGCAGGTCAGCCAGCAGAGCCCGGGATATTGAGCGTATCGGCCCCTTCCTGGCGACGTTTTCCAAGGATGCTGACAATCAGTACCTCAATTACGCTATTCCCGATGACGGGGCCGAACCGACGGCGTCCGACGTCCAAGCTCTAATTGCGGCCTACCGGCAGCGCGGGCGTAGTCCTCGCCTTGAGTACTGCCCATCGTTGGCTCCGGATGTCGAAGAGCTTCTGCTAGACAACGGTTTCATAGTTGAGGGGCGTCTGCCGATGATGATTTGTCCCCCGGGGAATCTGAGGCACGCGCCGGTACCCGATGGGATAGAGCTGGTTTCTCCCCGCTGACGCCGAGATAGGCGGGATGATCGCCGCACAAAACGAGGCATATGGTGATGACCCTCCCGCAGCGTCGACCATCAAGAAGCACCGCGAGTTCATTAACGCAGGCGGCATCTCGGTCTTGGCGCGAGATCGCCACTGGAGAGCCAGGTGTTCCCGCACGGTCCGCGCTCAGATGAAGGTTTCAACGAAGAAGGGGATGAGGGAACTGCCCGTTATTGAGGAAACAGGCGGCTTCACAGGCGGCCTGTGCCTGGACGGCAGGGAGATTCACTTCAGATCGCCTATGGAAGCCTTGGAGGCCGGGATCGGCATGGTTCACCAGGAGTTGGTGAGACCTCCGGCGGCCCTCCCCGAAAATACTACCGCCTTACCGGCGATGGCCGTAGGAGGCTGTCCGAAGCCTTGGAGGAGTGGAGAGCTTTGGTGGCCGCTGTCAGGCGCCTTCGGGTTCCTGTGTGATAGGTGTTGAAGTAGATAGTGCTGGCGAAGCAGAGGCGCTGCCGATGCAGAAGTGCTGGCGAACAGAGGTGCTGTCGAAGTGGCGGCTAGTCCGACCTCTGCTGTTGAAGCTGACCGGAGAACAGCCGCGTTGTGCTGCGGTGGAAGTTTGCCCAGCGTGACCGCGCAATACCTTGGCAACTGATACCATCGCCTGCGTGAGGCCCGAAAAGCGTCCAAGACGCTTTCTCCACGGCAAGGGTAAGCCGAAACGCTTTCTCTCCAGCAAGTATTCGCGACAACGCTTGCCTGGGAGCAAGTGTTTGGAGCGATACTTGCGTGGGAGCAAGGGTGAGTGTCGGCTTATTGCGTGGCAGAAAGTCTGTGGTTTTCTGGTCGTAAGAGTCGCGATCGACCGATAACGCTTTGCAGCAATCCGCGCCCCCCGATCGTATGTAGGGTGAGCGTGCGTGAAGATCGAACTAAGTCATGGGCTGGACAAATGCCGGAGGACCGATGGAGCTGGGACTGATAGAAGATTTCGTCCGCAAGCATGAGAGCAGGCTGTACAGAACCGCCGTCGCCATCATGGGGAATCGGGCGGACGCTGAGGATATCGTCCAGGACGCCTTCATCAAGGTGCTGGAGAAGCGTCCCGGCTTTGAGTCCCCGGAACACGAAATCGCCTGGCTAATACGCGTGACGGTGAATCTTTGCCGAAGCCGCTTGCGGTCGAAGTGGTGGAAGACGACCGAGCCGCTCCTCGACTCCTATCCGGCACGGTCGGAAAGCGAGCAGCAGCTGATGGAGACGATCCTGTCCCTGCCGGCAAAGTACCGGATAGTCCTGCACCTTTTCTACTACGAAGGTTACTCGACGAGGGAGATTGCCGAGGTTACGGACCAGAAGGAATCCACCGTCAGGAGCCTCCTAACCCGCGCGCGCCAAAAACTCGGGGCACTCTTGAAGGAGGAAGCGCCATGAAAGGCGGCAGGGAGGGCATGGAGGATATGGAAGACCGAGAAGGGCGCGCGGATTACCGGAGCTATTTGGACCGGATTGTAGTGGATGAGGACCTCCATAGCAGGATAATGAGCCGGATAGCGCAGTCGTCGGAGGTGCGGGAGGCAGAGTGGGCGGCGGAACAGACGGCGCAAGCGCAGAGAGATGAGTGGGCTGTGGAGCAGGCGACGAGGATCGCGCAGCAATCTGATAAACCGCGTGCTGCGGGAGTCCCCTGACGCGGAAGCCGGCGGCGAGACGGATTCTTGAGCGTCCGGCGCTTTGAGTGATCCTGGCATGCGCTGCGGCCATTGCGCTTGCCATTCGAGCTTGTTCCACAACTGGTTAATCCACCGCAGATCGCCGTTCCGCCCATCGCTTTGGTGTTCAACGGGTGGAAGGGGACACCTCACCGACGGACGGCGACGGTCTCTGTCAAAGCGGTATATCCCAGGGTACTTCACGCAGGAACTCTCGGAGGATGATGTCGCCGCCCTTTCGGCGATGCCTGGATGCGGCTTTCTGAGGATTACAGGTGACCGCCGAAGCGGGCTTTTCGGGGGAGGGCGAGCTTCAGAAGGTCACCGTAACGTGTGAGCGGAGGACGACCGGGCGTGTCGTGAGCATCGTGATGGCAATGGTTCTGATGGATGTCCTGTACCCTGACGAGGCTGAGAGCACTGATGTGAACGGGACCGCAGTGACAGCCGGGTTCTGGGAGAGTCCGTCAAACGGACGTCCGACGCTGCATTACGCATCATTTGTCCTCGGAGAGACTGGATACTACATTGAGGGCGCCGGGGATGAAGCTGCCCGGGATGAGATCACGCCTTCGTCGCGACGATTGTCGGAAGTGGCGCTGCCGACCTCGATAGAGTAACCCCAGATTACATCCCTGAGTGGCGCGAGGACGACGTGACGCTTGCCGAGGCGTTGAACGACCCGGATTTCGGAGCTTATGTGCCGGATGGGTCGCCTGAGGGGTTTGTCTTTGAGTCAGGCAGGCGGATTCTCAACCAGCGCCAGGATTACCTGAGGATTACCTGGTCCAGCGGCCTGAAGTACGTCACGTGGACAGTGAGGAGGATGGAGCAAGACGATGCCGCTCGCATTGTGGACGTAGCCGCGCGCGAGACCTACGACCTCAGCCTATACCCAATCCCACGCGCCGAATCGGTGCCTAGGGAACTGAAAGAGATAGTGTGATAACCCTATCGTAAAAGCGGAGGACCTGACCGTCGACTTCATCCGCGCGAGATCGTACACGGTCGACGATGCTGGAGACGACAACACCGGCTACAGGATGCGGTTCAGTGTGTTGTACGGCGACGTCGTGGTGGAAGTGAACGCCAAGCGCGTGATCCGGAGGCCGTATCGGAGATGTTTGAGGGGCTTGGGGTGGTAGAATAGGCGGGAGGTCGGACCGGGCTGGGCGCGAAGAGGTGAGTTGTAGCCTACGTCCCGCTGTACGGCGTTAGGGCCGCCTTCGCAGTGGCGAGGATCCCAAACAGGCGTCTCAAGGGGCCTTCGAGCTGCGGTGTGTGAATCGACAATCGTTGGGAGGATGTCCCATTCTACACATCAAAGTTGTGATAGCCGGCAAAGTGCGCGAGAGGTACTTGCGGGAAGGTGCTGCCGAGTACCTGAAGCGGCTGAGTCCTTACGCCAAGGTTGACTTGGTGGAGGTTCAGGATGAACCCGTGCCGGAACGCGCTTCCCGGAAGGACTTGGCCAGTGCCAGGGATGTCGAGGCGGAGCGCATCCTACGAGCCGTGCGCGAGGGCAACTATCTTGTGGCCATGGACATGCGCGGGAAGCAGATGTCGTCAGAGGACTTAAGTAGGTGGCTCCAGGAGCGCAGTCTGGTCGGCGAATCTAGCCTGGTTTTCGCGATAGGAGGGACGACCGGGCTGTCTGATGCTGTGCTGACGAAGGCCCAATATAGACTCTCAATGGGTCCGATGACCTTTCCCCACCAGTTCATGCCCCTGCTTCTTCTGGAGCAGTTGTACAGGGCGGTGAAGATAGGGGGAGGGGGAACTGTATCACCGATGACGTGAGTTGTTCGCGGTGCCGTGGAGACGAACCAGAGCGTAGGTGATCGGCAGATTTCACCTGACAACGCCGTGTGTGAAACCTCTCGAGCCGACTTAAGAACGAGGCGTTCAACGGAAGGTCGCGGGCAGGGGTCAGCGTCGGTGAGTACACAGGTATGCTCGATGACTACATGCATTGGTACAATGAAGAGCGAATCAAGATGTCTTTTGGGCCGAGGTCATCGAATGTTGCGCAATAGTTCATCAAGTCTCTTTTGACGGCAGGTCTGGTATCCACGCTTCTTGAAATGCTTACGGCTGATTCTGTTTTCGGTATCAAACTGAAGATATAGTTCGTCGCGATGTGATAGATAATATCGCTTGGCGCTATCATACAGCTGCTTCTCTAGGATGTGCTTTAGTCGCTCGTCGTTATCGGGTATTTTCTCTTTCATGACCGGGTTATTGAACAGGCGTTTGACCAACTCTGTTATGTAAAGCCCGGATTTCATGAATAAATCAATGAAGGTCTTCTCGGGATCTTCAAATACGTGGGGATCTTCATCCTCCAGTTTTTGCACCATCATCTTTACTACTTGTCTCGGCGTGTAGATCTGATTGGTTTCCTGGGGAGGAATGTAGCTGAAGACATCTTCTTCGTGGGATTCGTCGAAATAATCAGCTAGCCTCTCTCGTATGTTCAAGAATTCCTGTATGGCCTCGTCGAAGACCATTTCGTTAAACAGTCCGCCGCTAAAGTGCCTTTCTTCACCGGTCTTTTGATCGACATACGGCCCACCGTCTCGTAAGAATCTGAACTGCTCCTCAGTGATTCCGGTCACTTCAAGGAACACTTCTTCAGGGGTATAGCTTTCGAAGTTGCCGAGCCTTGTGTCCCGCGTCCCATAGGCCATCAGGAAACTCGGGATTGTCCGGGCGAACCCCCGAAGGTGGCCCCTGATCTCCTCCTCCTTTGAGTTCTTGTTCTTCTCCGCCCTTATCTTAGCTTGTTCCTCGACCTGTATGGTCTTTTGCTCTTCGATGGTCTCTCTGACCGTCTCGTTAAGGCTCTTTGTAAACTCCTTTCGCAGCCTATCAAATTCCGCTTGTTGTTTGGTTTCTATGTCTCTTATGGCCAATCTGAGATCATCTTCGCTAAGGGTATCCTGAGCGGTCCTGATCTCTTCGTTAGCTTTCTGCTTGATCTCGAACTGTTTCCGGTAATTCTCGCTCTCGATCCTCGTTACTCTATCGGTAATAACGTCCCTGAGTTTTTTCTCAACCTTGTCCGCCTGCGCGCTTGTTAGAGCGAAGCCAGTCTTCACCGTGTCCACGATAATTGGTTTGGCCAAACCCATCGCAACATCGACGATCTTGGCAGTGACACTTTGCGAAACCCGGGAATCTGGTAGATGCTCAATGACATCTCCTACTGGCGAGGTATCATACACTTTATCGCCAAACAGCTCATCCCGTTTGCTTATCACAATCTCAGGCGCCACCACCACGTTGCCGTCTCCGTCTGTTTCTATTCCAGTCAAGTCAACAGCGGACGCGGAACTGTCCTTCTTCCCTTGCTTTTCCACGGGGAGCTCTCTCAAAATACCGTCCACAATCTCCTTCGGCAGAGCAAAGATCCCAGAAATGTTGGCGAATAGCAGGTTGCTCATAAACCCGCGCTTGACCACCTCTGTCGCCAATATGGT
>JAXGQX010000039.1:0-15753 GCA_040766225.1 Bacillota bacterium
GTTTTTCTAGGCGAGACAGGCCGTCTTCCGCGAATGCGGCCGTTCTTGCGCTTATGCCCGACTTCGACATGGGATCTTACATATCCTTCGGGCAACCGGACTTCCCGCGCCGTCTTGGGCGCAATGGTCTGGCAGCCCACGCTCGCTCATTGCCGTGTGTAGAACAGGCTGTTCTCCAAGTTCGCGACCTGGACGGGTAGGCCTTGTGTCTCGGCGCTCTTCCCCGCGGATGTCGCGATGAGGCAGCCTCCTTGCCCGACCACCACGCCGTCCACCATGATGATCTGTCCCTGGGCTACCGCCATGTGAGGTTTGCCTGACAGCGGTTCGACCAGCGTGACGTCGCCGTCGAACCCCTCCGTTAGGCTGCCCTTCGTTTCAAATCCGAACATCCGGGCCGGGTTCAGTGTCAGCTTAAGGACCAGTTCCGGCCATGTTAGGGCACCTAGACGCACGAGGGCCGCCCCTCGCTCTAACTGCACGTTCCTGGGGATGGCGCCGCCGTCGGTGCTGATGGCATCGACCACGAACTCGCCCGAAGGCATTTTGGCGGTCGCGAGGATGTGCATAGAAGCCGGGTTGTTCACGGGGAAGCTCACGCCCGTGGCTGTCTTGGCGTCCAGCCATATCCTGTATCCTTCCTCACCGGTGATCAGCTCGACCCGTCCTCCCTGAAGAGCCTGGATTAACGCCCATCCCTCTTGGATCGCCCGGCCCATGCCTTCCTCGGTGGGCTCGAAGCCGCCCATTCTGAGGCAGTTGCGCGTGACATGGCTTACCGGGAGTCCGTCCTTGCACGTCGCGCTTGTGCCGTTTATCGTGCCCAAATAAGACTCGGAGACCAGGTGACGGTTGGCGGCTAGAGCTTCGACCGCGTGAAGGGCCTCTTGGGCGGGAGTCTTAGAGAGCCCGCGGCAGTAGCTGTTGACGTGCGCGATGTGGAGTCTGTTGCGGCCCGCAAGCCGGATGGCTTCGAAGAAGCCGTCTATGTTGCTTCCGGTCTCGGTTGTGCCCACGTGAAAAGCCACGTAGCACCCCTTGCGGTTTGCCAGTTCGATGATGCGGGCTGTAACCTCGGGAGTAGCCGGGCGGTGTCCGCCTACCATTTTGAGTCCCAAGGCGCCCGCGGCCAGGGCTTGGTCCGCCAGAGCAGACAGCTCTTCTATTGACGGATCGGTCGTGGACGTGTTTTCGCCGGGGACTATCGTATGTAGCCCCGCGATATTCATCCCGCATCCACGGGATGCCAGACCTTTGATGGTGGACTGAATCGGTCCCCCGAAGTCCACCGCTGTTGTCACACCGGCGGCGGCCATCATGGCGAACCCGACCCAACGGGCCTCCGACGAAGCATGCATGTGAGCGTCTATTACTCCCGGCATCACTATGTAGCCTTTAGCGTCGACCACCTTGTCCGCTTGGATAGCGGGTAGAGAGGGGGCAAGAGCAACCACTTTTCCTCCCGCCAGTCCGACATCGCCTTGACCTGAGAACTTTGTCAACGGGTCGATAACGTGACCGCCCTTTATCAAGAGATCCATCTTCATGTTAGTCACTCCTAGTCACGATTCCTAAGCGTACGGCACCAACTGCGCCTCTCGGCTCCAATCGTGCCTTTCGAAAACAGAACCTCACGGGGTATATGTAGATTCTCCCGGTAAGTGGGTATGACCTTCATGGAAACATACTAACTCAAAGGCACGGGGGCTTAGAACCAGGAGTATGACATTCTTTCTTGTACACAAGGAAGACAAGTGATAAATTGGTTCTCGAAAGAATTGTTACACGCAAAATAAATTGTTATAAGGTAATATATAATTCTGATAACACTCCAAGCTTCAATGAGGAAGAGGGATGGCAACATGAAAAACCAAGTCATCGTCCTAGACTTCGGAGGCCAGTATACCCAGCTCATCGCAAGGCGGATACGCGAGGAGAAAGTCTATTGCCAGGTCCTTTCTGGAGACGCGACCGTTTCGGAGATTGAGAAGACTGTAGACCCGGTGCATGGAGACCTACCGGCAGCCATCATTTTCTCGGGCGGGCCCGACAGCGTTTATTCGGCCAACGCGGTCCTCCCGGATAAAGCCATATTTGAGCTAGGCGTGCCCATCCTTGGGATCTGCTACGGGATGCAGGCGATGGCTAAGGTGCTGGGCGGTCAGGTAATCGCGGGGTCCGAAACCGGCGGACGGGAGTACGGATTGGCTCAGTTCTGGGTCAAAGAGGCGTCAGGGGTTCTGAAGGGTCTGGAAGGCAGGTTCAATGTTTTGATGAGCCACGGCGACGCGGTGGAGACGGCGCCGCCTGGGTTTGTGACGCTAGGCTCCACCGAGAAGACTCCCATAGCGGCTATGGGGAACCCAGATAGGAAATTCTACGGCGTGCAATTCCATCCCGAGGTCCGGCATACCACAAGCGGTCAGGATATGCTCCGAAACTTCCTTTTCGAGGTTGCCGGACTTAAACCCGATTGGACAGTGAGCCAATTTATCGAGCGGTCAGTGGAGCAAGTCCGCGCCACCGTGGGAGACGGCAAGGTGATTTCCGGAGTCTCCGGCGGAGTTGACTCGACGGTGGCGACGGTCTTGGTGCACAAGGCCGTGGGCCAAAACCTCCATTGCGTGCTAGTTGACCACGGACTTCTCAGGAAAGATGAGGCCAAGTACGTAGTCCAATCTTTGGCCAAACTCGGCATTAAGGTCAACTTGGTGAACGCCCAGGACCGCTTCCTGAATGCCCTTAAAGGGGTTACGGATCCCGAGAAGAAGAGAAAGATCATCGGCGAGGAATTCATCCGCGTTTTCGAGGACGAAGCCCGCAAATTCGGGGACATCCAGTACTTTGTGCAGGGTACCATCTACCCGGATGTCATCGAGTCGGGCTCGAGACTCAGAGCCGTAATAAAGAGCCATCACAACGTTGGAGGACTGCCCGAGAGGATGCACTTGAAACTCATCGAGCCGATCCGGGAGCTGTTCAAAGACGAAGTCAGGCTGGTAGGCGGGGAGATGGGGCTTCCGGCCGAGTTCATCAACCGCCACCCCTTCCCGGGTCCGGGTCTTGGAGTCCGAGTCCTTGGAGAAATCACCCGAGACAAGCTGGATACTCTTCGGGAAGCCCAGGCCATATTGGACGAAGAGATCCAAGCCGCCGGGCTCTACGAGAAACTGTGGCAATCCTTTTGCGTCATCCCGGGCGTTCGGACTGTCGGCGTCATGGGAGATTCGCGTACTTTCGGGCACCTCATAGCCATCCGGGCCGTGGAATCCGAGGACGCCATGACCGCCCACTGGGCGCATCTCC
This sequence comes from Bacillota bacterium, assembly GCA_040766225.1. GTDB lineage: Bacteria > Bacillota > Sulfobacillia > Fermentithermobacillales > Fermentithermobacillaceae > DULO01. The sequence goes on from JAXGQX010000039.1 coordinate 3,307, forward strand.
CTTACGGGCTTCTGGAACGGGTGTCGACCAGGATAGTCAACGAGGTCAGGGATGTTAACCGTGTGGCGTTGGATATAACCTCAAAGCCGCCTTCGACAATTGAGTGGGAATAGGAGGCACATACAATGATCCCGCGGTACACAAGAGCGCTGATGAAAGAGCTTTGGAGCGACAAGAACCGCTACAAAAGGTGGCTAGAAGTAGAGACGCTGGCTCTGGAAGCCTGGGAGATTCTGGGACAGGTCCCGAAGGGACTGCACAGTCCATCCGCGAGAAGGGTCGCGTTGACCCCGCCAGGATCGATGAGATCGAGGCGACGGTCCGTCACGACGTCATCGCGTTCGTTAGCCAGGTAGCAGAGACCGTAGGCGATGAGGGGAAGTACATACACTACGGCCTGACTTCCTACGACGTAGTGGATACGGCGCTTTCGTCGCTCTTTCGCGAAGCTCTCGGGATCATTCAGGCCGACATCCAGGCAATGATCGACGTGCTTAGCGATTTGGCGCTGAAGTACAAGGACACCCCGATGATCGGGCGCACTCACGGCGTTCATGCCGAACCCATAACGTTTGGGCTCATGCTGGCCCTTTGGTATGAGGAGATGAAGCGTAACCTACAGCGTGTCACCGCCGCGAGGCAGGATATTTCCGTGGGCAAGCTTTCGGGCGCTGTAGGGACCTACGCCCATGTCGACCCGTTTGTGGAAAGATACGTCTGCGAGAAGCTGGGACTTGCGCCGGCACACGCGTCCAGCCAGATAATTCAAAGGGACCGGCATGCCGCGTGCATAGCGACGCTTGCGGTGGCGGCCGGCACTCTTGAGAAGATATCCACGGACCTTAGGGGGCTGGCCCGCACAGAGATACGTGAGGTGGAGGAAGGTTTTCGCGCCGGGCAAAAGGGTTCGTCGGCCATGCCCCACAAGAAAAACCCAATCGGGCTGGAGATGGTGAGCGGCGTATCCAGATTGATGCGAGGCTATGCCGTGTCAGCTTTGGAAAACAACCTACTGTGGCACGAGAGGGACATCTCCAATTCATCTGTCGAGCGCATAATCATCCCCGATTCGACTACCCTGCTTGACTACACACTTCACCGGATGACGGGGATCCTCAAAGAGCTAAGAGTGTACCCCGACCGGATGCTCTCGAACCTGAACCTCACTGGCGGGCTGGTCTTTTCGGAAGAAGTGCTTCTGGCGTTGGTCGCGTCCGGTATGAGGCGCGAGGACGCCTACGCCTTGGTTCAGAGTTTGGCTATGGCAGCATGGGAGGGGCCTCCCAGCTTCAAGGAAAGGGTGTACGCCAACCCGGCCATTGCCGAGAGGCTGGGCAAAGATCGGCTTGATGAGTGCTTCGGATTGGAGCGCGCCTTGTCCAAAGTGGATTTCGTGTTTGAAAGATGTGGGCTCTTGGTAAAGCCCTTGCGGTGATAGGAGGTGTGGTCGAGGTGGAGAAGACCAAGCTGTACGAAGGTAAAGCCAAAGTGGTGTACCCTTCGGATGATCCGGGACTTGTTCATATGGTGTTCAAGGACGACGCCACCGCTTTCAACGGCGAGAAGAGAGGCACCATCAAGGGGAAGGGCCACTTTAACGCCCAAATCTCCGCCATACTGTTCAAGTACCTTGAGGCGAACGGCATTCCAACTCATTTCGTCTCGCTGGATGACGACATCAGCATGACTGTGAAGCGGCTAAAGATCTTCCCCATAGAGGTCGTGGTGCGGAACATCGTCGCGGGTCATCTGGCCGAGAGGGTCGGCCACCCGGAGGGCGAGGAGCTTCCTTTTCCCATTTTGGAACTCTACTACAAGTCGGACGAGCTGGGCGACCCACTCCTGAATGACGACCACATCCTGGCCTTCGGCATCAGCACAAGAGAGGAGATCGACCACCTGAAGGGCCGAGCGAGGAAAGTTAACTCGCTGCTCCAGGAGTTCTTCAAAGAGAGAGGGCTCCTCCTGGTCGACTTCAAACTTGAGTTTGGCCGGGTGGTTTCGGTTGGGGAAGAGGGCACCATGGCCTTGGGGGAGATCGTCCTGGGGGACGAGATCTCGCCCGATACCTGCCGCTTCTGGGATGCCCAAACGAGAATGAAGCTGGACAAGGACAGGTTTAGAAGGGACCTAGGCAATGTGGAAGAAGCCTACGCCGAGGTGCTTAGGCGCATTTCTTAGGAGAAATATGCGGGGAGGGACTTTAGATTGAAGTTCAAAGGCACCGTAACTGTAGCTTTGAAGGAAGGCATCTTTGATCCCCAGGGGGAAGCCGTGAGGTCGTCTTTGGTCTCCATGGGCTATACTCAGGTGAATAGGGTGCGGATGGGGAAGGACATAGTCCTCACCTTTGAGGCTTCGGACTCGGCCGAGGCCCAATCGCTCTTGGACGACATGGCCAGGAAGCTTTTGGCGAATCCGGTGACTGAGTTCTACCGCGTGAAGGTGGAAGAGGCGTAGGCGTGGAGCCGGTCGGGCATGGCCCCCGCGCGCTCTGAACACTATAGACGCACTATGGAGAGGCTGGTGACCTTCAGATGAAATTCGGAGTAGTTGTTTTCCCGGGCTCCAACTGCGACGCCGACGCTTTCCACGCGATTCGGGACGTGGTCTCCCAGGAATGCGAGTACATTTGGCACCAAGACACGGACCTCTCGGGATTTGACGCCATAATCCTCCCGGGCGGTTTTTCTTACGGCGATTACCTTCGAACCGGTGCGCTTGCCAGGTTTTCTCCGGTGATGAAGTCAGTCCAGAAGTTCGCGGAGGAAGGCGGCCCGGTCATCGGCATATGCAACGGTTTTCAGATCCTCCTGGAAGCCGGACTTCTTCCCGGGGCCATGCTTCCCAACGACGTGCTTGAGTTCAGATGCCAATGGGTCAACCTGAAGGTCGAGAACAACCGCACGCCGTTCACTTCCAAGTATGCTTCCGGTGAGATCATCCGGGTTCCTATCGCTCACCATGAAGGCAACTACTACGCTGAGCCGGAAGTTCTCGACGAACTGGAACGTTCCGGTCGGATAGTGTTCAGATATGTGAACGAGAGCGGTGTTGCCTCCAAAGAGGCCAATCCCAACGGTGCCGCGAGGAACATCGCCGGCATAATCAACGAACGAGGCAATGTGCTCGGGATGATGCCCCACCCCGAGAGATGCTCGGATGCGATTTTAGGCGGCGAGGACGGCAAGAGGGTGTTCTTGTCCATGATAGAGGCGTTTGCCGCCAATACCTCTAAGGATAGGAGCTGAGTGAGATGGCTGAATGCGTAGTCCCAAATGACCCGGCTCCCCTTTGGAGACAGATGGGCCTGAAAGACGAAGAGTACAGACTGATCGTGGAGAGGCTCGGCAGAGAGCCCAACTATACGGAACTCGGCATGTTCTCGGTGCTTTGGTCCGAGCACTGCGCGTACAAGCACTCAAAGTCCCTCTTGAAGACCCTGCCTACAAAGGGAGAGAGGGTCATGGTGGGCCCGGGAGAAAACGCCGGAGTCGTCGACATCGGCGACGGTCTTGCCTGCTCTTTCAAAGTTGAGTCCCATAACCACCCTTGCGCCGTGGAGCCTTACCAGGGCGCGGCGACAGGTATCGGAGGAATCGTCAGGGACATCTTGGCCATGGGTGCTAGGCCGGTGGCGCTTTTGGACTCGCTTCGATTTGGCACGCTTGACGATGCCAGGACGCGGTTTCTGTTCGGCGGCGTCGTTTCGGGAATAGCCGGATATGGCAACTGCCTGGGCATCCCGACTGTCGGGGGCGAGGTGTATTTTGATGCACCGTACAGGCAGAACCCGCTGGTTAACGTCCTTTGCGCCGGCATCATGGAGCACAAAGACCTTCACAAAGGCCAAGCTTACGGCATTGGAAACGTGGTCATGATCGTGGGGCACTCAACGGGTCGCGACGGGATCCACGGGTGCACGTTCGCTTCCGAGGAGTTGGGCGAGGATACCGAGTCCAAGCGCCCCAACGTCCAAGTGGGCGACCCGTTCATGGAGAAGCTCCTCATAGAGGCTTGCCTCGAAATGATGAAGAAAGGCGCCGTGGTGGGTATCCAAGACATGGGCGCCGCCGGCATTACCTCGTCATGCGCCGAGACCGCGGCCAGAGCCGGGACCGGCCTTTCCATCGAAGTCTCCAAGGTGCCCATGCGCGAAGAGGGCATGACCGCCTATGATGTGATGCTTTCCGAAAGCCAGGAGCGTATGCTCCTAATCGTTAAACCGGAGAAGGTCGGAGAAGTCCAGGCCATAGGCAAGAAGTGGGGACTTAACGCGGCCGAGATCGGGCGCGTGACCGATTCCGGGCAATTGCAGGTGTTCCATAACGGCGAGCTGGCGGCCTCTATCCCTGTTGGGCTCTTGGCGGAAGGCTCGCCCGTGTACTGTCCCGAGTGGAAAGAACCTGCTTATTACAGGGCGAGAACCAATGCTTTGACTTCAGCGGCGTCAAGGTTCCCCAGTTCAGTCAGTTTGGAGGAATTCTGCTGAGGCTTCTCGGCGCGCCGAACATCGCGTCCAAAGAGCCGGTTTACAGGCAGTACGACTACATGGTCCGGACCGACACGGTTCAGGGCCCCGGCGGCGGAGCTGCTCTCGTACGGGTTAAGGGGACCACTAAGGCTATGGCCATCGCGACCGACTGTAACGGGAAGCTGGTCTACCTGAATCCCAAGGCCGGGGCGATGTGGGCTGTCGCGGAAGCGGCCCGGAACGTGGCTATCACCGGCGCCAAGCCTTTGGCCATCACCAACTGCCTGAACTTCGGGAACCCCGAGAAACCCGAGATATACTGGCAGTTCAAGCACGCTATCGAGGGGATGTCCGAAGCGTGCGTCGCTCTGTCGACTCCGGTTACGGGAGGCAACGTCAGCTTCTACAACGAGACCGAGGGAGAGGCCGTGTACCCGACGCCCGTAGTAGGGATGCTCGGTCTGCTAGACGATGTCGGCAAGAAAGTCACCCCAGGGTTCAAGGCTGACGGAGACGTTGTCGCCCTGCTGGGAGTAATCAGAGGAGATGCGGTCTCCTTGGCCGGAAGCCAGTACTTGGAGACGATCCATGGTCTCGTTGCAGGCTGCCCGAGGGAACCTGACCTTGCGCTTGAGAAGGCTTTGGTGGAAGTCCTGGTCAAGGCAGCGTCCGAGGGACTTCTCAAGTCCGCTCAAGACCTGTCCGAAGGCGGGCTGGCCGTGGCCTTGGCCGAATCCTGCATCAAGGCGGAGAAGGGCGTGGCGGGTGCAGTCATCGACGTGGTCGGCACCGGGTGCAAAGCCGTCCCCGACCATCGCCCGGACGCCGTGCTGTTCGGAGAGTGCAACTCGGCTGTCGTGGTGAGTTTGGCCGAGGGTGACGTCGAGCGGCTGCAGAAGCCGTGTGACGAGGCGGGAGTTCCGTTTGGCGTGCTCGGAAGGGTGCAGGGTGCGGCTCTGAGGTCCTCCGCTGCCGACGCTAGCGGCGAGCCCGCGACGGGGTCGTTGAGAATCGAGAGTTGCTCCGGCGTCGCGGTTGTGGACGTTCCCGTCGCCGAACTGAGAGATGCGTGGGAAAACGGTTTGGAGCGAGCGATGGGGGGCGAAAAGACGCGGTAGCGGAGTCGCGCGTCGCGCCTCTGGTTACTCGATGCCCTCACGGTTCGGTACCGTGAGGGCATCAGCATTTGTGTGTGGGTTCTGCCGCAGGCGCAAGACCGTGTTCGACCATCCAATAATGCCATCTAGCAGGCAGTATGCCATACATTGGTTCCGGCTTGGGGGAGGACGAGCATATTAGGTGCCCGAATGTGATCGTCTATTGGTTCCGCTATTGAGCCATCCAAACACTGGAGGAGGTTGTATATGAAGAGTGTGAGAACTCTAATCCTAGCCATTGTCATCGTGTTCGTGTCGTTGGCATTAAACGCCGGGCACGCTTTCGCGATGACACCCGAACAGCGGGTGCTTTACGACGCTTGGTACCAGGCACGCTTCGGGACGCCCACGTCACAGCCGGTTCCATCACAGCCGGCTCCCTCCCAGCCGGCCCCGGCCCCGCCCGCTACGCCGCAGCCAACGACACCTCCAACGGTCTCAGGAGGGTCTATCCAGCCTGTCCAACCTAACGCACTAGAGCAAGGGATACTGGACTTGTTGAACCAACAACGGGTTAAGAGCGGGTTCGCTCCGGTCAGGCTCGATGCCTACATCTCTGCCGTTGCTCGCGTCAAAGCAGAGGACATGATCAAGAACAACTACTACGGCCACGGCTCAAGTTATGGCTATTCAGGAACTATGCTGGGTTATTTCGGCATTTCCGTGCGTCTGTCTCGAGAGAACATTTGCCAGGCGAACTCAGCCCAGGTTGCTCACAACCAGTTTATGGGGAGTTCGAGTCACAGAGAGAATATGTTGAAGGCCTGGTGGACCGATGTGGGAATCAGTGTCGTACGCAAGCCGGGTTCATCGCTCTACTATGTAGTAGAGATATTTGTACAGAAGTAGCGTGAGAGGCACCTCTGCGACTGGTCATCGAGCAGGGAGGCCGCCACGCGTAGTCTAGCGGGCTCTCATCGGTCCAAGTAGCCGACTGGACTGAACGGTCATACAAATGGATGACAGTAATGTGACCGTTTCATATAGGGGTGAAGGACCTATGCACCTACTCATGGGCAACGCAGAGGTGCCGCAACACAGAGTTGCCTCACCACCCGCCGATGCGTTAGAAGCTGTATGTCAACTGCTCGGTCTGCCCTTCAGACACGAGAAGGGAGCCGGTGTCTTTGCTGTCTACCCGCCCCTCTTGGGTAGGAGGATAATCATCCGATCATTCGCGGTTGACCGCGAGGCGAGAGGCAGTCTCCACGAGCAGTTAGCGTCCGAACTGCGGCTGCTAGAGCGACTTCTTTGGGTCTCGGGGGCTGACGTGACGTTGCTTGAGTCGCAGCAGACTTCCGCGGAGAGCTTTGACAGGACTGGCGAATCCGCTTACTGGGACCTGACCCTTTTCGTATACCCCAGTCACGCAGTCCCGGGGTGCATCAAACCCCTCGTCATCTACTCGTGGTGGCACAGCCCACTAAAGAGCCGCCGTCTCGCGGGGTGCATTGAACGCGCCGAAAAGGCTGCTGACAGTGGTATGCAACGAGCCACGACCATGCGCATGGCGAAGGAACTCAAGAACTGGTACTACCGCGCGCTTTCACAAACCCGGGCTCCGGCAGTCCTATTGTCTGTACCGTTGGTGGATGGATACGGCCAGTCTTTCTTGGATAGACTGTCGCTCAGGATCTGCGATGGCGTGTTGAGGTTCTTTCGCAAGCCGCCCCTGTCTCCGGAGACCGCTTCCATCTTGAGGCAGAAGATACTCATGCCAGAGTTGCCTCTGGAGCGAGAGCCTCTCGTGGTGATGCCGGACTCACCTCAAGAGACAGACACCGACAAGCCGGAGGAAGCGATTCCCCAAGTGGTTCGGACGCCCGACCCGCACTGTAAGACTCAATTAGGACCGCAAGTAAACCAGAAATCCCGCCTGCCCTCGGAAACACAATCAGTCGAACCACCAAGCTTACTTGAAGAGCGCGAGGCTGCGATCATAGTGGCTCAACAGGCCCGTGCTAGGCAGGCTCGTCCTACCATTGCCTCAGCCGATGGCACAGGCGTGGCTGGACCCCGTAATGCGCTTACGCAAAGACAATATAGCGATTCTCAGAAGCTCTACGGCTACTCTGGAAACATCCTAAGCCTTTCGAGGCCGGCCCAAGTGGCTCAACAAGACAATGCCGAGGAAATGGAGGAGTTGCGTCGACTACTGGTGGAGGCTCCTGAAATCGCCAAGAAACGGGCAGAGGAGATTCTTGTGAAGAAGAGGATCAAGCCAACCAAAGGACTCGTTGATGAGTACGTGGAGTACCTGAAACGTATGCTCCTGAAGACCGAGAGTAACGACGAAGGACGCGCGTGATTACCCGTTAGGGCGGGGAGCCAGGAGGGATTAACCCTCCTGGCTTGATTTGGTCTTCTTCTCTCCGCTACTTCTTCGCCAGGTTGTCTACGGGCGGAGGCGGTATGAAGAAGTCCTGCAACTGTGGTGGATTGAATGACGGGAATGGTCTGTTGACAAACTCCACGCAGGGGCTCTCTGCAAAGGGCGGCGGTAGCAGTTCCCAATCGCACTCTCCATATGCGGTGGTGACAAGTTGTACGTCAGCCCACGTCTTGACAATGACGTGAGCTCCAACTACGACGCTGACTCTGAGTACGTCTAGGAACACATCGACCGTGCAATCCAGGATTTCCCACGCGGATTCGGTCTTGACGCTGACCTGGCCGACCAAGTCCTGATCGGGGAAGAACAGGACCAGCGATTTGATGAACTGTACGGGGCACACCTCGAGGTATCCGGTTACCGGAGTCCTATTGGGTGTATTGTTCTGTAACTGCACCAGTACTGTGTTTCTTACGAGGCAGTCACCGATGGAAGGAGTCGGGTCGTTTCCTGGTGTTACGGTTACGGTGATTTCTGCGGCGGGGGCACGCCTCCGATAGGGTTGACCGTGAAATCTGCAGGGGGCTTCTCGATCACAAAGATGTGCTCTTGGTGATTCTGTTTGAAAACGGCGCCTACGCAGACGATGTCATCGGTGGGCTGCCAGTCTACACCAGCGATGGGGTTCTGGTCGATGTCTACCAGAGGCAGCGTGGGTGCCTCGTCTGAGAATTCCTCGAGCCGGAAGAAGGTATCGCAATCTATCTGCTTCCGGGCGTCAAGGACCTTAGAAACCTCGACACACACGCACTCGCATCTGAAGGCGTCGGGGCGTATGGGCCCGTTCGGCGGGGGAACTGGCGGCAGCTGCATCGGTATAGGGAAGTGTCTGGCTTTCATTTCCTATCCTCCTAGTGTTGGGATGGTTGTTGATCCGGGCATACCCGGCATCTAGTGCATATTATGTGAACTCCAGCATGAAGGTTACAGAATATCTGTTCCAGTCAACTGCTTGCTGATTCCGAGGTATCGATGCCACAGGACATGGGTGGCGCATACAATGTGCGAGGAAAGTTAACATAAGGAGTTGACTTCCATGGCGCGCATTGAAATCATCATCATGGGCTCTCGCATGATAAAGCACCGGACCGGATGCTGTGGCTCGAGGACTCAAGAGGAAGTAATCCTGGGGTATATCCCCAATCTTTACAGGCGTTTTGGTCAGCGGCGTCTCAGTTGTCGCTATCTTGATATTGATGATCCCGGGGCGCAGGATTACCCTGACGCGGTAGGCGCCGTGAGACGCAAAGAGATGAGCCTTCCCTTAGCGCTGAGGGAAGGGAAGGTGATCCTTCACGGTCAGGGCACGCTGTTCCAGTTGCCTGACTACATCCAGCAAGAACTCGAAACCGCAGGCGATGCTGGCCCGAAACCTTCCGCAGCGAAACGCCCGACTGTTTGCGTACACTGAGAGTGTTGAGAATAGTCTCAGTTGTAGAAGGAAGCCCAAGAAACACGACGAAGACTGGTCTCTGGGGCAAAGGAAGAGATTTGTTCATTTGGCAGCGTCAAGTGCCCTAGACGAAGGAGGCGCCTGATATGGGATTCCACCGGAAGAAACTCACCCACTGACTCTAACTGCGCTATACATCACGGGACTAGACGATCACGGTGTCATGACGTGCCATGGGGGCGTTCCTTTCGACGGTCTCTCTTGGCGGCCTTTTCGGATCCGTGTTGCCATGAATCGTCTGTTGGGAGGTTAGCCTCATGATGTGGCTTGTTCTCACCTCTCTTCGTAGGAACCTCGCTAAGTACCGGTTGGCTCTAGTGGGCATTGCCGCGTCCGTGGCAGTCAGTTGTTTGGGCCTTTCGGGTGCAAACTTAATGCATAACCTTGCGCGCCATCCGGTGGCTTCCGTTGTCGGCGGTGACATGTTTATCGCCGACGCCGAGGTAGAGTTCTATGGATCCAGATCGGGAGTCCACAGTGAAGGAATGTTCCCCACGTTTGAGTTCGACCAACTGCGCGCTCTCGTGGAGACGGAAATCCCGCTGACCCGAGTCACCGGCAGTCTCTTTGCGCCTGCCCTTTCTGCCGAATCGACGCCCTTGGGCATCTTACTGGGCCGCTATGATCCAATCGGATATTGGCTGTACAGGCCGTCACTTCTTGAGGGGTCGTTTCCCGATCTAGCCGGCGGTCGCGACGACTCACTGGCCGTGAGCGGAAGAAGAGGCAATCCTCGGAACAGGGCTCCGGGAGACACAATAACGGTGAGAGTACCTCGCCGCGAGGCGACACCTAGCGGCGACGTGTGGGACTTCGCCTCCGGTATCTTACAAGACTACAATATCGCAGGCATATACGATGGTATTTTCAACTCTGGTTACCTTTGGACTTCCCTCGCCACCGTTCAGGAACACTTGGGGGCGGGCGGTCAAGTTGCTTGGGCGGAGTAATTGCCGGCGATGTAACGCCCTCGACAAAACGGTTGGCGGGTCAGCGCGCTCATCTCCGATAAAAGACCCGATTTGCAGGTAATTTCCGTGGACGAATTTGCTGAGATGATGATGGCGGACTTCCAGAGGTTCAAAGCAACTTCGATGTTTTACGGCCCGGTCATCATCCTGATTTCCATCCAGATCGTCATCGCTACGGCTCTGGCTGGCGTTCTCGAGAAGGAGAGAGCTTGCGGTCCTCCGTACGACCGGCATTGGGGCAGCGCAGGTCCGGCTCCTATTCATCATCGAAAGCACGCTTGTATCGGTGTTGGGTGCGGTGGCCGGATATCTCTTCTCGCTGCTTGCGGCACAAGCGATCTTCAAGGGGCGGAGCGTAAACCTTCTCCCCGGAGTCGCGGCAGCCGTCTCTTCGCGGCACTTAGTACGTCGCGACGTTGCCGACGTCTTGAGAAATCCGTGACGCCATGGTTTTTCCAGAAGTACTGCAGGGGGTGTTTCTTTGTCCGCCGAGTCCATTCTAGAAGCTAAAGCCGTAACCAAGGTCTATGAGATCGGATCTGAGAAGGTTCACGCTCTAACCGACGCTGATCTCTCCCTAGCGGCGGGGGAGATGGTGTTGGTGCTGGGACCCTCCGGATCCGGTAAGTCAACGCTGCTGTACGCCATGTCAGGCCTGGAGAAACCCACCAAGGGTCATGTCCTGTTTAAGGGGGAGGACATATACGCCCTGTCAGAACGCCGGATGGACCGCCTTCGGGCCGAAGCCTTTGGCTTCGTGTTCCAAGCCTACAACCTGATCGGGAACATGACTGCCCTTGAGAACGTGGAGATCCCTTTGAGAATGGCCGGAGCAAAAGGGGCGCGCAAAGAGGCCATCGCCATGTTGGAAAGGGTCGGGCTTGGCCATAGAATCAACCATCGTCCTGGGCAGCTATCCGGCGGTGAACAGCAGAGAGTCGCGATTGCGCGGGCGCTGGTACGTAAACCCCAGGTCCTCTGTGCCGATGAACCTACGGGCAACGTGGACTCAAATACCGGCAAAGCCCTCATGGCCGCATTCTCATCTTTGGTCAGGGAGCGGGGCACTGCCTGCCTTCTTGTGACACACAACGCGGAATGGATGGACCGCGCCGACAGAGCAGTCTACCTCAAAGACGGGCGCGTTGAGCCTGTCCCGGCATCTCCAAAGTCCTGTTTATCCGAGGGGGTGAACGGGCGGTGCTAGGCTTCGTCCTCAAGCTTTCCTTCGGAGACATCGCCCGAAGCCGGTTCAGGCTGCTGGTTATGGCTTTCACCGTCATAGCCGCGCTAACCGCTTACGTCGGTCTTGGCGCTACACTCGACGAGATGGGTTGGCGGGCCAAGACGGCTCTAAAGGCGGAGTGGCCTTTTGACGTGACGGTTAGAGGTCAGGGTGTCGCCGGGAAAGTCGACGCCATACGCAATATCCGAGGGGTCGCGGACATCGAGGAGGCCATCCTGGTTGACGTAATCGCCCAGATAGGCGAGACGCGGGTGTTGGTGCCCGACCCCGACAGTTTCTGCATCCGGCTCGACTTCGATGAAGGGACTGCTCCCGCATCCGACAGCGAAATAGCGGTCCCGGCTGAAATGGCTCGCTACTTCTCTTTGGCTCCCGGTGGAGCTGTGAGGGTCCTAGTGAGCGGACGGCAGGGGGAGCCGGTCGAGTTTACAGTGTCGGGCATCCTGGCGGACAAGATCGGAGTGCCTCGGATGCTGATCGCAACAAAAGGCGGCGCGGTCAGACTCGGAAGCGATGGGACGCCAAACGCCCTCCTGTTGACCTTGGATGGGCAAGTGAGTATGGCATCCGTCCAGAGCGCTCTTGCTCAGATTGAGCGACGCTGGGACATTACCGCATACGACGAGCAGTATGAAAGCGTTGCGAGAGCTTCGTCTCCGGCGGACCTTACCGCGGCTGCCATTCGCTCATGTGTGCTTGTGGTGAGCGTTGCCTCTGTAGCGTCACTTCTCAACTTAAGTCAGAAGGAGAGGGC
>JAXGQX010000004.1:0-94869 GCA_040766225.1 Bacillota bacterium
TTTCGAAAGCAACCGGGACGATTACGACCAGACCAAAGCGGTCCATCTGCGAAAGATCCTCTTGGAGACCCAGGAAGCAGCGGAAGCCGTCTTGGAGGAAATCGAAGCGGGAGGGGACTTCGCGGAGATAGCCAAAGAGAAGTCCATTGACGAAGCCACCAAGGCCAACGGCGGGGAGCTTGGCTGGGTGGAGGAAGGCGACCTGGACGAAGAACTGGAGGCTGTAGCGTTCGCTCTAGAAGTGGACGAGGTCAGCGAGCCGGTTGAGACGGAGGATGGTTTCGTCATCCTGGAGTCTATTGAGAAAAGGGAAGCCAAGGAAGCAGTCTTTGAAGAGGTCAAGGATAAGGTTACTGAGGACTACGAGGAAGCCAAGATCAACGAGACTTACCCCCAGTGGATGGAGAACCTGAGGAAGAAGGCGCAGATTCAGTATAAGTAGGAGTGTCCGTAGTCCGTCCAAGGAGAATCGCCTAGGACCTGAGAAACTACCTGGGAAGAGTAGTTTTTCAGGTCCTAGATTTCGCGCACCAAGATGGACCGACGAAGGGAGTGTGGCAAGGGATGACGCGAGGAATGGGGCTTCTCGTCATCGACATGCAGAGGGAGCTGCTGACAAGGCCGGTCTTCCGGAAGCAGGATCTCATTGAAAACGTCAATTGCCTTATAGCCCGGTTCCATGAGGCGAACGAGCCCGTGTTCATGGTGAGACATGCCAATGACAGTTTCCTTAAAGCGGGTTCGGACGGTTGGCAACTAGATCCTGGACTGAGTTTCGGAGACACAGACACCTGTGTGGACAAGATGCATAGCAGCGTGTTCAAAGAAAAGGGGTTTAAGTCCCTGCTGGAAGAAGCGGGCGTGACAACCCTGGTCGTCACCGGTCTCGTGTCGAATGGGTGTGTTCAGGCAGCCTGTACAGATGCTATTAAGCACGGCTACTCCGTAGTCCTGGTGAGCGATGCACACAGCACTTTTCACAAGCAGGCCGAGAAGGTAATTGCCGACTGGAACCAGAAACTCGAAGAGCAGGGTGCCCGGGTGATCACCACGGCACAGTTCCTAGCTGGCGGGTTCATGCGCGCAGAGTAGGTGCAACGCAGTTCACGAGGATTATTTGACTTGGAGCAGCGCTGTGGGTATAATGCTTTTTGTGGACAGCGGGTCAGAAGGACACGCTGGCCATCCTCGCAAGGTGGGCCGGTAGCTCAGTTGGGAGAGCGCCTGAATGGCATTCAGGAGGTCGTGGGTTCGATTCCCTTCCGGTCCACCAGTTCATTTCCTGCTAGACCCCTAGTCTCTCGAGTTCTGATGGGCATCTCAACGTCATTGACCCTTGTCGGGTATCTATTGGGTATCTGTCCGCCTATTACCTGTCGTTGATCTGAGGAAGCCCACCAAGTCTGCCCTCGTGAGGGTCCGCGAACTCCTTCTCGGATGCCGGCAAACAAAAGGAGGGGGCTCCTCGCTCCCTCCTATGAGTCTGGTGAGCCTAGCGAGTCATTAACCCCGCAAGCGAACGCCTACGTCGATAGACAACGGCGATTAGGGCGGCCGCAAGGGTCAGAGTCACCGTGGCAGAGGCCCAGGGGGCCGCGATGATCACTCCAACAAGTCCGCACAAGGGGATTCCGATGGCCATGATTAGCTTGCCGGCCAGGCTTCCTTTGTCCCTCACGCCCATTTGGTGCTTCTGTGTTCCGCACATGTCGAATCTAGTCTTGGGCGACAGAACCATCCTCTCTCTTTACGTAATACAGCATGTGCCCTGAGTCATTTTTCGCAGCGGGTTGCGTCCTCGGGTAGAGAGGGCAGGCACCAATGGCTGAGTTGGTCGGCGGGAGTAGGCCTCAAATGGATTGAGCGAATAGGGGTGTCATGAGTGGCGCGAGGAGACATAGAACGCAGCATTGGTTCTCGGAAGCTGGTCCTGGCAACACGCAATCGCCACAAGATCGTGCTTTACAGTGAGGCATTCCGATTCTATGGCTGGGAGACTGTGGGCATTGAGCAATTAGGCCTTGATGGCCACGTGGAAGAGAACGCGCAAACCGCCGAAGCCAACGCCCTCGCTAAAGCTCGTGCGGCGTGGAGCGAAGGCCTCGCTGTTTTCGGAACCGATGTTGGATTGGAAATCGACGCTCTAAATGGCGAACCGGGTCTGCAGACAAGGCGTTGGAACGGGAAGTTCACCGAGGATGTGTCGGATGGGGAATGGTTGGGGTATCTGCTAGATCGAATGGATGGCGTTCCTTTGCCACGCCGTACCGCTAGGTTCGTGACCGGGTGGGCGATTGTCAAAGCGGATGGAACGGCCTACGTGACCCGTGTCGTTACACCTTTTCTAATCGCTGAGCAACCGCTATTCCCTCTAGTCGAGGGCTGGCCGTTGTCCTCTGTGCTCATCCGTCAGCCGGAAGCGGAACAGGATGATGCACAGTTAATCCGCCGAGAATTGGGGAAGTGGCTTTCTTACCTGGACATGAACCGGTGACCTGGGCTCCCGGGAGTCGACGCGATGCCAGACAAGGCCTCCGGCCGAAGGTGGGTGTGCGAGATAGTGGTACGTGGCAAATGCAGGTGAAAGGGCAGTGACCAAATATGACTTATCTATGGCCGTCGCTAGAGACCGAGCGGACGAGACTCAGAAGAATCACTGATCAGGACTTGGACTTCATCTTCAACCACTTTCGTAACCCGGACGTCTGTCTTTATCTAGTTGACGCTGAGCCGCCCGACAGTCCGGAGGCAGCTCAAGAGATTATCAACTGGTGCAACGGCAACGGTAACCCCAATTTGAGACAAAACCGTTGGCTGATCGTGTTTAAAGAAACCGGACAATCCATAGGAACAGTTGGGTTTCACAATCTGGATAGAACGAATCACACCGCGGAAATCAAACATGACTTGAGACCTGACCGCACTGGGGTAGAGCATCGCAGGCGAAGTGCTGCGGCGAGTACTGCATTTCGGCTTCTCCGAGATGCAGATCAACCGTCGCCTGAGCCTTTGTTCACTTGCAGAACGCCGGCTCGTATCGAGTGCTGAGGAAGCCGGTTTCGTCGCAGAAGGAGTGATTCGTGACCGGCATTTCTTCCGGGGCTCGTATTACGACCATCACCTGTTATCCTTATTGAAAAGGGATTTCTAACTGCCGGAATCGGCTTGATATGGGGCTTCCGGCGGTATGCTGACAACTCGGGCTCGTCGTTATCGAGCGGAATCCCTTGACCTCTCTCTTGCCTACATACCTTTGACCGCATCGACAGTTGCCTTGTCAGACTCTTCATCATCTCGGTCACCGAGCGCGTAATAACTGCCATATCGAAGTCGTCTCTGTGCATGATTGACGTATGGCGATGCCATCAATACCGGGATAGTGATTGAAGGGTTAGCCTCCTGATGCTGTTGACCTGAATCACCTCAATGGTTACCTCCGCCGGGCATAGACGAATTGCAGCGGGATGCCTACGGACTTGGCGGTGGCTATAACGAAATCGAAGACGTCTGTAGTACATCAAGGGTTGTCGTAGACCAGGATGCGGCCCCTTGCCGAACGCGCAACCTTCCTCAACCGTGGGCGTATCTCCGGGGATGTCCCGGGCTCAGCACTATGCAGATGTCCAGGGTCGACAACGGCGCCGCTTATCGTGGCTCGCGGGCCCGATCTCTCTGAACAGTGCCGACATAGCCACCATGATGGGATACTCCACCGCCAGAGGCCTTCAGGACCTCATGAACGCCGCGCACCCTGCTCTGTCATCGTGCTACCAGCAGGTATTTAGGATTCTTCATCACTGCGAAGGGGGAGAAGGGGACCACCAGATCTCCAGGACGATGCCCATGGACTCGGCTTCTTCCTGGTGGAGCCTGCCGACGTCTATGAACATCAAGCTCCTATCAGGCACTTTAGCGCGCTCTCTTCCGGCTTCCTGGATATTACGGCGGTCTGGTGCCGGTGACACCGAGGACGTCCCCCGACGAGGTCTTTATCACAAAACGCTGGGCCTGCGGGGCCTGTTCAGGGAGGCCTCCAGCTTCAGCTGCTGCTTGCCTTCTTTTGTTATGTAGCTGACCATGCCGCCGACCTCATCCATGTGCCCAACGAGCATGATCGCCCAGCGCAATCCGACGTCCAGCTTTTCTGCATATATTGGAGCCGGGTTATCCTTTGTTGCTTCCGCGTAATCCGCATCTTCAGCGCTATGTAATTGGAGACCTCTTCTTCGTATCCGGGGACACAGGAAGTTCGGACAACTCCTTCAAGAAGGTAAGCCTTTCCGTCCACTCGAATGCCTCCTTTGTGCCTCCGTTCAGCATGGCGCCAAGCCGTAAGCTGGTCTGAGTTCACTTTCGCGAAATTTAGCAAACCTTCGTGCCTTACCGTCGAATCAGTTGGTTACTGGCTTGGCAAGTATTAGATGACATACCCACTTTCTCTCCTTACATAATACAAGCGTGTGGCTTGTGTCACTTGTTGGATAATCTAGGCGAAAGGGCAGTGACGAAATTGTGGCCTCTTATCTATAGCCGTCGCTGAGACCGACGGAACGAAGACTCAGGAGAGTCCACCGATTCGGACTTGGACTTCATCTTCGACCACTTTCGCAATCCGAAAGTCTGTCGTTACCTGGCTGACGCTGAGCCTCCTAGTAGTCCGGAAGCGGCTCAAAGAGATTATTAACTGGTGCGGCAACAACAATAACACAATCAGGAACAAAACCGTTGCGCTAATCGTGGCAAAGCGGAATATTATGGGAACAGTTGGGTTTCTAACCTGGACAGGACAGACCACATAACGGAAATCGGCTATGACTTGGAGCTGAATATTGGCGCAGAGGAATCATGACCGAAGTGCTGCAGCAGGTGCTGGTTCAACCTACTGAGATGCAACTAAACCGTGTGGGCCTTCGTTCACTTGCAGAATGTCGGCTCGTACCGGCTACTGAAAACCGGTTTCGTTGCTGAAGGAGTGATCCATGACCGGCATGCAGGGGCTCTATTACGACCATCACCTGTTATCGCTGTTGAAAAGGACTTTTAGAAAAAGCGGATCACCTCGTACCTGAGGATGTGGCGGCAATCGTGGTCAGGCCAGCTGGTGGTAGAGCCTATTGCCCCCTATTGCCCGGCGCAACCAGCAAATCAAGAGCATTAGTGATATCAGGCCTGTTGTCTGAGGTTGAGCGGTCGCGGGTCGCCACGTCGACTGTGAGCGCGGGCCGGCCACCTTCGGATGTTTCGCGATAGCGGCTGTTCATATCCAGCCCCGTATGTTATGCTCTCAGCACCATATCGAAGCTGATAGTTGCGAGTATCGTAATAGAGTAGGCAAGGTTCGCGCAGTTGATGGCGCGCATGGCGTACCGCCGTTTCGCTCTATGCGCCAGCACCTGCGCAGCCCTGGATTGAACCGCGGGTCAGTCCCAGGTGATGCTCCAGAGCGATCACCGGCGGCGTATCGATCTGGTTGAGATTATAATGGAAGATTTGGCCTAAAGCCGCCTTTAACGCATGGAACATGCCTCCGGTGTTCCGCCTGACGACCGCATTCGGCACCGGACGCAGGGCCGTTTCTTTTAGCCAGTTCTCGACAGGCCATGACTTCGAGCGCGTGAACGATCTCTTCCTCGGAAGCTTAGCTTCTCACCAGATAATGCACAGTACGGCTGTTAACGCACGCAGCACGCGGGTCGGGCGCGGTAACAATCTGCCGTGCTCGGCGTTCTGCCGCTGACCGCGGCGAAGAGCAGACTTGCGGCGTTCACCACCTCGGGGTGGGCGTTCAGCAGGATGTGCTCATAGGAACGCTGCGCTGCGGGCGATATTGGTACCGCCGGAAGTCGTCCCTCACGAGAAAGACCTCCCTTAACCGTTGCCGCTGGCCTTCGAGATCTCCGGGAGAAATCCCAGATTCCCTCATCCTCGTTGATGGCGACGTAGTCAACAAGGTCAATGTAACAACGGTACTGGCAAGAACTGCTTGATCTCGGCAAAGGAATTCTCCGGGTAGACCTCTTCTCGGCCGGTATCGTCCTCGTCCCAGGCCGTCGATGACGATGCCGCCGCAATGCTGTATGCCCTGATGCGGCTGATCTCGGCCCCGTCACGGTACGCAATCAAGTCGAGCCGTGTTGGGGTGGCTGTACCTTCCAGATCGATCGGTGAATATCACCTCAGTCTCGACCGGTAAAAGAAATGCCTGCTTCACCGCAGTCCGTCGATATCCCCGTCCGGTCTTGGACGGAGAACCATGCAATCGGACCTCGGCAGTCTGCTTCCGGGTTTTGCTGAATATTGTTGCTGCGTAGAATGAGTCCATGGTGTGAGGCTGGATGGCCCATCCTGATCTTCAAATGTCTCGAATGGATTCAATAGTGTTCCTCCGGCCAGCAGCAGTTCGCGGATGTTCAATGGGGACGATTATAGCGAAAATGAAGTCAAAAGGTGGTATATCTGGATGCTGGAAAAGCGCGAACATCAATCCTATCTCAAAGCCGTAGTACTATTTTGTGACAACAAGCGTTCTATTTTGGCAAACAACCAATATACCGGAAGATATCGTCGTTTGACATTCGTCACTCGTCTATCATCATTTGTGTCGAAACCTTTGAAGCATGGGGCAGGAAAGCACGCTAGTTCAACATGTCAGGGGCTGCGGTATGGAACACGCAAAAGAAGAAGATGATGACATATGGAAAAAAATGTCAAGTTTTCCATGGACTTATCGCTTTGTTTCGAACAGCTTCAGTACAACCCGCGCTCCATTGCTTTTAGGCTTCGAGATTTGTTCGCTCTCCCGATTGTGATGTTCGCTATGTTCCGCAGGGAGGATCAGATGAAGCTGGAACTGCCGGTTTTGTCTGCGGTTATTGCGGCAAGATCGTGGCGATATGGTCGAATAAGACATCGCTGAGACGGGAGGTCCAGTGGAAGCGGACGAGATGACCCGTTCCACTACCGCCGCTACCCAACCGCGGCGTTCCGGTTTCTACTGCGCCTCGGCCGTATCGTTAATCGGTTGGTTGTCGACGGCATCCTTCTATACTCACGCGGAGAGGTAGTGCGGTCTCGCCGCCAGGGCATCATGAGGCACTTTCACCGCGGCCCTGATGCTCATATCAAACCTGGTTCATACTGGCGACACACCGGCGATCCTGATCGATACGGATTACCGGACTCCAGCGCCTGTTGAGCTCATGAGACGAAACCTGCACTTCTGCGTACGTCCTGGGTCGCCTGGACTCTTCATAGAGACCTTGCGCTTGCCTGCTCCCCGTTTGCCATCCGCCGGGTTGATTCAGTTGCTCTGCTGGTCAGGACTGCGAAACCGTCAGGCGCAGGCAGCCGATGGGGAGGTCGCTCGGCACCGGCCAGTTCCGGACATCGCTCGTTACCTGAATGACGCTGAACCTCCCAGTAGTTTTCTTTCGCGGAATCACGCGTGTCGGCTTCCGGCAGTATCACAACCGGGCTCGTGCGTTGTCATTGGCGAAGCCCCTTTTGCTCTCTTTTCCATGCCGTAACCTCGTGGGTTGCCTTGTCCAGTCTGTTGTCATCTAAAGTCACCAGCGTAACCATGTCAAGAATCGCGTCTCCTGTGCACTGATCGACGGCCGGCCGTGCTCGTACCACCAAGGATGGTGATCCGGAAGGTTGGCACCTCGTTCGTCGACCTGAGATCTTGCTCATCCCGGTTGCTCGCGGGCATGAACCCCGACGCGGCGGGATACCTGCGGACTTGGCGGTGACGTAGTCCGGGGCATGCACGCACGCAGCTTCTCGCCAGGCTCCTCGGGGTTGTCGTAGACCAGGGCGATGCCCGGCCCTTGCCAAGACGCACTCGGCCTTCCTCAACCGGTAGGCCTTCTCCGGGGATGTCGAACTCCAGCACTGTAGATATCCGGTTCGACGGCAGCGCGCTTGTGGTGGCTCCGCGCGTCCCGCTCTCCTCTGAACAGTGCCGACGCGCCGTACCATCCCCCGGATGCTCTACATGGAGGGCCTTCAGGACCTCCATAAACACCCGCGCACATCTGTCATCAAATGCTTTGCCCAGCAGGTGTTAAGTTCTTCATCTGCGAAGGGGAAGAGACCACCAGGTCTCCGGGGACGATACCATGGACTCGGCTTCTTCGCCAAGTGGACGCGCCTACGTCTGCTGAACATCTGGCTTCTCTCGGGCACTTTGGCGCGCTCCTCCGGCTTCATGTCTGCAGCGGCCTGGTGCCGGTGACACCGAAAACGTCGCCCGAGGAGTCTTTATGACGAAACTGCTGGGCTTGTAAAAGAGCCTGTTCAAAGAAACCGCCCAACGCAAATTTCGCGGCGCCTTCGCTGTTATATCGCCCGCAGCCATTCCCGACCTCATCCACTGTATCCAGCGAGCACATGATCCTGGGGCGGTCGAAGTCGACTTTTCTGCATATCCACGACCCAAGGTTATGTAGTTACATCAGCATCATTCTCGCATCTTCAGCGCTGGTGGAGACCTCTTCTTCGTATCCGGGGACGCCGGAAGTTCTGACATCTCTTTCAGGAGCGTAAACGCTGGTCACACAAATGCACTCGCTGAGTATTCGTCCATCCAGTCGGCCAGTTGCATAAATCAACCCGCTCCAGCGCGTTTGAGTACCTGAACAACTCGTCAGGACAGGATTCAACAGCACTATTGCCGCTACCGACCGGGGAAGACGGTTTCGAAGCGTTCATGGAAGCATCAAGAAGGTAATGGATATCGTCGCTGATGTCGAAAAGACGGAACACGCCGACAGGGATAACCTACCATATCCATAACGCCATCCAGGGTAACATCTTGGCCTTCATCAAACATCTTTGAACTTCCTATTATCAATCACAACGTCACCTTGTGAAATATCAACATGCACCCATTCTCGGTCCTAAACAGCGGCTCAGCAGCTATTCAAAGGCGTTCCACCCCTGCCTTTAGCGGCCAGCTCGACTGTTGCGCTGGATACGGGAGTCTATCGAACGTCACAATATTCCGAACCCATACTGAAAAGCCCTTCCCTTTTCGATAGACACTATCTGGCTCATCTCCAAGTCGTCCTCTGGCTCAACCCAATGCCTGGACATTACCCGCGAGAACGACATTCATTTAGCCACGGTTGGGAGCTGGGCCACCGGCGGTGGTCATGGTTTCGCTATCCGTGCCAGCCATCCGGTAGTATAGCGACTGTCTGCTGATTCCCAGCCTCTTTGCAGTGCGACGCTTGCCCTCCTCAAGAGGCTCTCAGGCGAGCTTCATTATGAGCCAAGACATCATTGATCGTGGTCTGCGCCAGTTCAGGCGCTCCGGACTTCCGTCACCTGCGATTTACGGAAGCAGATCCTCGATATCGATCGGTCTTACCGGAGATAGAGTCAGATGGACTCAATTACGTTACGTAACTCCCTCGCGTTGCCAGGCCATGGGTAGTTTCGCAGGCATTGCATCAACGCGCTCGGTATGCTGGGGCAGCGACCTCAAGACCTCGAGCATGCTTTCTAAGTCATTTCTTGTACCAGGGGAGTCGATATCATACCGCTCGCTTAAAGGCCCAGTACCGATGCTTGTTGCCATAATCGATAGTAGTCTTCTCAAATGACATCATCTCTGATGGCTTGGGTGGAATCTACGTTGCTCGCTGCCAAGACATGGACATCAACGGGAATAAGTCAATTACCGCCAACTCTCCTCACCCGCTCGTTCTTCAACCACCCTAAGCAGTTTCGATTGCAGAGCGAGTCCTGCGGAGTTGATCTCGTCGAGAAAGAGCGTTCCGCCGTCGAAAGCTTGCTCAAACAAGCCCTCATTGTCCAAAGAGCCCATCAGCCCGCGAACGTTCAGCTCGCCGTGGCACCGGCCAGTATTCGGGAAGGGCGGAGCGGTCAATATACCCTAAAGCTGCAAGCCGGACGACCGTCTGCTATCGTTGTGTATACTCTGAGCAGGCTGTCTCCTTGCCGGTGCCACCATCGGCCCCAAATCAAAATCGGCGAGTCGCGTTTGGCGGGCGCTCTTTGCCAACGGCTTCGCCTGGGAATTCGCCAGCCGACCTTCGAGATGTCGTCAAAGTGTACGAAGGTATCGTTGGACCTCGCAGCCCTGGCGCCGTCTGGCAGGCGGGCTTCTTCTGTTTTGCGTCAGGAAGTTCTTGACCTGCTGTGATGGTCGCCGAACTCGCGTAGTCTTGGCGACTTCAATCGCCGCAACGCAGTTACCTTCCACCAAGATTGGGATCGTGCTGTTGACGGTGGTGACAGTATCACCTGTAGGCGTCTCGTAAGTTTGTACAAGGTCATGAATCGGCTTACCCGTTTTCAGCACACGCAGCAGCGTGCTGCTTTCCAGGCTCAGGCCGGGAAACACGGCGTGAAGCGGCTTGCCCAGCACCTTGCTGGGGTCGATCCCCTCGATAGACCCCATCGCTGCATTGTAAAATATGGTTTTTCCCGAAACGTCCACGATGTGGATTCCCTCATCGATCACCGATAAAGCGGCAAAGTGAACCAAATTGGCGTGGCTGCGTGAATCCGACGTGAGTGACGGCAGACCTTCAAGCAGGCTTTCTACTCCGAATATTGTCGAGCCCCCTAATGGGCGATTGCGTCTCATATCATTGCCTCCACACCGCTGAGTCCACACAGATTGTGCCTTGACAACTGTGTCTACAAATCGGACATGTTGTCAGATTTTCTTTCGACTCACGAAAGCAAAAGTCCTCTTAAGCAGACAACAAAATGCATTCCGACACCTTGGCACGGTTTGTGCTTAAACATAGTCAAGAGCGCTATTCGCTCAAGTCTCGTCCGTGCACTTTGCCTAGCATGTTTGGCAGGCTCCGCAGACGAGGAACGCCGGATAAATGAGGCATATGAACGGGCCTCTACAACGGCAGATTACTGCGTCCTAGCGGGTCTATTAGTCGAGAAAAGGACTGTTATGGTGGGAGGTGTTATCGTCTGCTTGGGCTAGTCCAGAGAATCGCACTAAACATGGTCATATAAGATGGAGGGGACACAATGAGGAAGTTAGTCAGTTATGCTCTAGTACTAGCCATGGTAGGGTCTGTGATGGCCGGGCTTCTTTCCGGATGTTCATCAGATGACACTATCGTGATCGGCCACCTCGCCCAGCTGGCCGATTTTGTTGGACAGACCTCGGACAAAGCTTTGCACGCTTATGTCGACGAGATCAATGCCGCAGGCGGCATTAACGGAAAAAAGGTCAAGTTGGTGAGTTACGATACCCAAGGAGATGCCGCTCAGGCGGCTAACCTAGTCAAGCGTTTCGTGGAAAAAGACAACGCTTTGGCGATTATCGGGCCGGAATGGAGTGGCGGGGCCATTCCATTGGCTACGGTTACTGCCGACCTGAAAGTGCCGGTTGTTGCAACCACTGCAACCAATACGGCTGTCACCATCGACCCCGAGACCGGAGAGGTAGTCCCTTGGGATGTTTGTGGGACAGCTTCATAGACCCCTACCAAGCGCTACGCGCTAGCCGACTTTGCCTACAACGACCTTAGCCTAAGAAAAGCTGCCATCCTGCGCGACGTGGAATAAAGTATGCCGCGGCCTGGCTAAGTATTTCACGGAGCATTTCACAGAACTGGTGGTGAGATTGTCACCGACGAGGGCTATATGGCGGGTGACCTTGAGTTCAGGGCGCAGCTCACCAACATTGTCTCGCTAAACGGCAGATTGCCTTCTCGTTCCCTGTTCCCAGTATCGAGATGCGCAACGCGGCGAAGCAGCTTAAGGATTCAGGCGGAACTGACGTTTCTCGGATCCGACGCTTGGGTGAGCGACGACTCTGCTCACTCTCGCAGGCCCAGAGCTTCAGGGATGCTACGTTTCGAGTCTCGCCGCGATAGATGCGCCGGAGTTCAAGACCCACAATGACGCCTACTTCGCGAAGAATGGGGTAAACCTGACGGTCTTCTCGTACATGGCCTTGATGCACTAATGCTGATTGAACATCTCATCCGAGATGAGAACGTCACCATTCAGGGAAGAGATGCGAGAGGCGCTTGAGAACGCAAAGGATGTGAAGTTGTTCACGACTGACAGCTTCACAATGGATCCGGCCACTCACAACCCCCTAAAGCGACCCGTCGTCATGTTGACCATCGATGACTCAGCGGAAATACACAAAACGTACGTTCCACAGTAGGTACACACATGGGGTGAGGGCAACTTCACCCCTATTCATTCGCACTTAAGGGGGGAACATATTTTGGAACGTGTTGCTCAGCAAGCAGTCACGGGCTTGTCGATCGGAAGCATATACGCCCTTCTTGCCGTTGGATACGCCCTTATCTTCAGCATATTCAACTTCTCCAACTTCGCGTTCGGATCGTCCATGATGGTTGGAGCCTATGCGGCTTTTTATGCGCTTAAGATGCCCGGCCTCCTAACGTGGGCTGCGCTCATTCTAGCGCTCCTTACAGGTGCGGCGTCTTCGGCCATCATTGAGCGAGTGGCCTACAGACCGCTCAGACTCAGGAATTCGCCCAAGCTCTTTCTCATGATAACGGCTATTGGAGTTAACCTATTGCTGGTTCAGACTGTAGTCGTCGTGGATAGGCGGCAGGGAATACCGGGCTCTTCCGGTGCAAAGTAGAATGGGAGTCTTCTCGCTAGGTGGAGTGAACATAGCCGTCAACGATGTCCTAGCTGCTGCTGTCTCCGGTCTCTCGCTGTTGGCGCTTTGGGCTTTCCTCGACAAACGCGCCTTGGTCGTGCAATTAGAGCGTGTTCCTATGACATGACAACGGCTTCTCTGATGGGGATACCTGTTGATTCTATCGCTTTTCTTGTGTTCACCATTTCCGCTCTTGGCGGCGATCTCCGCATCTTCTGCGCACAGAAATACTCGGTTAGCCTGAACGTAGGCGGCATAAGCAATAAGGCGTTCATCGCTAGTGTCGTCGGAGGACTAAAGCTTCCGGAGCAGTTGTTGAGGCGTCTTGCTTGGTTTCGCCGAGACTCATGATCAGCGGTTTCGTTTCTTCGACATATAGAGACTTGTTCTCTTATTCTTTGCTTGTCCTGGCTTTGGTGTTCTTTCCCTTAAGAGCTTGTTCGGTAAGGACGTCCGCGAGTCTCTATAGAAGCAAGGGGGTAAGAAACATGCGGTATCTACTTGGTGTTGTCGGTGGCGTGATCAACCTGCTCGCCACTTTGGGAATGGTAATTCTCACCGGCTATACCGGGTTATTTTCTGTCGGCTACTGCAGGCTTTATGGCGATAGGGCGTGTACAAGCGCAATACTCCGTCATGAAGCTTGGTGCCATTCCTCTCGCCCTTTTGGCGAGGGATACCGGCCACGTTGTCCAGCCTACTCATCGGTTATCCGAGCCTGAGAGGGCGTATGAGAGGCGACTACTTCGCTATCTCCATGTTAGGGTTCGGTGAATCCATCCGTCTCATCCTTAGCAATACGAAGCCCTTGATCGGTGGCGCCATGGGATTGCCTGGGATACCTCAGAAAACTACCTTCTGGTATGTTCTGATCATTGACATATTGGCGCTCATCATGGTGCGTAACTACGTCAAGTCCCAGTGGGGCCGAAACAGCATCGCCGTAAGAGAGCAGGAAGTTGCGGCCATGATGATGGGCGTAGATACGCCCAGAGTCAAGATTTGGGCCTTTAGCTATCAGCGCATTTTCGTTGGGTGCTCAGGCGGCCTTTTGGGCTTTCTTCATGACGTATATTCAGCCTTTGCAGTTTGCCCAAACCAAATCCTCAGACCTTTTGCTCGGTAGTGTTCGGAGGTATCAACAGCATTACAGGACCGTCAATAGCAGCGTTTTTTCTGCGTTCGTACCTGAGCTGCTCCGGAAGTGGCCAAATGGAGGCTCGTCGCTTACGGCGCGATTTTTGTCATAATCATGATAGTCAGGCCACAGGGTCTTTTTTGGTTATAGAGACATCGGATTTGAGCAGGTCCACAAGATCTAGGCAAGATTGGTTTCAGGCGGAGGAGGGTGTCGATGTCGCGCCACATGACGTCTTGGTCATAGATGACCTGGTAGTTCAGTTCGAGGCTCGCGCCATCGACGGCTTTAGTCTATCGGTCGGCGAAGGGGAGTTGGTCGGACTTATTGGCCCTAACGGCTCGGGAAAACTACGCTGTTCAATGCTACGACGGAGCCGTACCCATGGGCGTCCGGAGCATTCAGTTCCGGACAAGGACCTTAACGACTTCCCTCGAACCGGGATAGCGACCTTAGGATAACGGACGTTTCAGAATATCCGCATTTTCCCACGGATGACAGTTCTTCAAAATGTGGCCCTGGCGATACACCGCATACCTTCCTATTCGGTATGGGAAAGGTCTTCTTGCGCAACACGGAAAAGTCGTCGAGGCAGATAAGAAAGTCGAGTCCGAAGCGTATGAGTTTCTCGAAGCGGTTGGTCTGACGGAGTACGCGAAGCGTGAAGCAGAACCTCTACCCTACGGACTGCAACGAAAGGTTGAGATAGCGCGTGCTTTGGCCACGCGGCCCGGGTTGCTCCTTCTTGATGAGCCCGCGGCGGAATGAATGATCAGGAGTGCCTTCAACTCCAGGAACTAATACGAGAGATCCATGACCGGTACAAACTCTCTACCATTTCTGATAGAGCACCACATGACCGTAGTGGCGGCAGTCTGCCAGCGCGTGATCGTGCTGAATTTGGGTAAGATGCTTGCCCAGGGAACAGTTCGCGATATCCAGTCGGATCCTCAGGTCATCCAAGCATACCTGGGCGAGAGGAGTGTCACGCGATGCTTGAGGTGCAGAATCTAGATGTCTCATACGGCGGCATCCGGCGTTGCACGGCGTGTCGCCAGCGTCTCAGGGTGAAATAGCTCGCATTATCGGGGCGAACGGCGCCGGGAAGAGCACGCTTCAAAGGATCGCCGGCTTGAAGAAGCCCTCGGGCGGCGCCGTCGTTTTTGAAGGTAAGAAACTCGATATCGCGCCTCATAAGATTGTGGGGTTGGGGAGTTTCTGGTCCCTGAAGGCAGACGCATTTTCGCCAACTTGTCCGTGCTCGGCAACTTGCTTGTCGGCGTTCCTTACAAAGAAGTCTGAGATGGATGCCAATATCGAGAAAGTGTTGGAACTGTTCCCCGTTTGCGTGAAAGGCTCAAACAGATGGGCGGCACCATGTCAGGCGGAGAGCAGCAGATGCTTGCTGTGGCGAGAGCGCTAATGTCGAATCCTCGACTGTTGATGCTCGATGAACCATCTCTCGGCCTTGCACCTGTTATAGTCGACGCGCTATTTGACGGGCTATCCAAAGTGAGAGACTCAGGAGTGACTATACTTCTGGCCGAACAGGTGCAATGATGGCCCTCGAACTGGCAGACCGCGCTTACATTCTCGATACGGGTCTGATCGTAAAAGAAGGGAAAGCAGGGGTACTCTGGACGACCCTACGGCCGCCGAACATTACCTCGGAAGAGCCTAGAGAGGATTTCTCGTTATGTCGTCCTATTTACTATATAACGGTCCGATCCGGCACTGTCGGCGGATGGGGCTGTTCGAGCCATGCTCGTTGTTGGCGACAAGGTCAGGTGCGTTGGGAGCGAGGACGAAGTCCGAAAACATCTGCCGCCGAATGTGCAACAGATAGACCTTAGGGGCGTGCGGTGTTTCCAGGGTTTCACGATAGCCACCACCACTTTCTAATGCATGCGGTGGTCTCAAGCAGGTTGTCCTTTTAGGAGTGCCCACAGTCGCCGAAGGCTTAAAGATGATTAAGAAGGCCGCTGAGGCTGCTAGGTCGGATGGCGAATGATTCTAGGGACCGGGTGGGACAAGAGTCTGTGGATAGACTTTCCCAACCGTCAGCAGCTTGACTCGGTCACCAACGGAATTCCCGCTTGTTTGGTCAGCAAGGACGGACACAGTACCTGGGTTAATTCCAAAGCTCTGAACTAAGTGGGATCGGCAGAACAACGGAGTCTTCCGGCCAGTATCCTAAGAGATGCGTCGGGCGAGCCCACGGGCATACTTCAAGATACGGCGGTTCACTTGGTGCGCCGCTGTGTTCCTGGGCGCATCCAGTGAGTTTATCTACGAGGCTGCCGCATGCATACCGCAGCTTTGGAAGATGGGGATCACGTGCGTTCACGCGTTTGACAAGATTGAGTTGTTTGGGATGGTGAGGCATTTGCGCCTTGAAAGGGACTCCCCTTGAGAGTCGTCCATGCCTCCGCGGTGTTGCCTTCTCTTGAGTCCATGGGCATCGTTCAGGGATACGGCGATGACTGGGTTTGGACTGGGCAGATCAAGATGCTCAAAAAGACGGTTCTCTCGGCTCATCGATCGCATATCTATATGAGCCTTACGAGGGAAAGCCAG
Source organism: Bacillota bacterium (assembly GCA_040766225.1). Classification (GTDB taxonomy): domain Bacteria; phylum Bacillota; class Sulfobacillia; order Fermentithermobacillales; family Fermentithermobacillaceae; genus DULO01. The sequence goes on from JAXGQX010000004.1 coordinate 16,365, forward strand.
ACTGCTTTGTGGGGCTTGAGGTACTGACAGACGAAGAGATCAGGATGAACATCCAGGCCAGCGTGGAAGCAGGCTACGGGGTTGCCATCCACGCGATAGGGGACAAGGCCGTAAGCTAGAACTTCTGGATGGGATAGAGGCCAATCTAAAAGAATCACGGCGCAGAGGAGTTCGGCATCGAATCGAACATGCCCAGATGGTGCACCCCAACGACATCCCCCGCTTCAAGGCGCTCGGGGTGCTGGCGTCGGTTCAGCCGTCTCATGCCGTTGCGGACCGCTACATGGTGGAGCGGCTTCAGGGGGACCGGTCTGTACGCGCGTACCCATTTGGGCAGCTGGTATCTTCAGGTGCGACGCTTGTGTTTGGCTCAGATGCCCCGGTTGACACCCCGGATCCACTTGCGATGGTATCCATTGCGCTGTGAACAGGAACCTTCCCGGTGAGCCGAAGGACAAGGAGTGGCATCCTGCTGAGAAAACGACTGTGGAGACAGCCGTAAGAGCATATACACGGAACGCTGCCTTCTGGCCTGCAAGGAGTGATGATGGGCGATCTGGCTCCCGGTAAGTACGCCGACTTTCGTGATCCTGTTTGACCGCTGAATTCGCTGCTAGACGCCAGACCTCCTTCTTTTCGTGAGGCAGTCGCCACTTTGCGAAGACGGGCTTGTCTATGGCACGGTAGTTGCTTTCTCGTATATTCGGGAACTAATTACTAGGTAGCCGGATAGCGGCCAACTCTAGTTGGGGGGAGAACTATGTCTATGGAAACCAGAGTAATGCTTTGGGGTCTAGGCGCAATGGGAGGCGGCATGGCTCGCATGCTGCTCTGTAAAGAGGCTGTGAAGATCGTCTCCGCTTTGGCGAGCACACCATCCAAAGCCGGGAAGGATCTTGGTGATATCCTGGGGTTGGACAAGGCGGTTGGACTTAGGGTGACCAATGATCCGGAAGAGGCGTTTTCCGCCAAGCCCGACATCGCCCTGATCAGTACCGCGTCGTTTGTTACCGACGTTTTCCCGCAGATATGTCTGGCTCTAGAGAGCGGGTGCGATGTGATTACCATCGCCGAAGAGATGGCGTACCCTTGGGCACAAGCCCCCGAACTGTCCGAGAAGATGGATGCCCTGGCCAAGAAGGTGGGCAAGACGGTTCTAGGCACGGGCATCAATCCGGGGTTTGTTCTGGATACCCTGGTGGTAGCTATTACAGGCATTTGCCGCGACGTAAAGCACATCCACGCAAAGAGGGTTAACAACTTAGCGCCATTTGGTCCCACGGTCATGAGGACCCAAGGAGTCGGCACTACGCCCGAAGAGTTCAGGCAGGGCATAGAGAGCGGCGCGATAGTTGGCCACGTCGGGTTTCAGGAGTCGGCCAGGCTCATCGGCGCATCTTTGGGCTGGAAGATCGACAGGGTCTTGGAGGAGCGGGAGCCCATCATCACTAAGGTTGATAGGGAGACCCAATACGCCCGGGTGACGGCGGGGAATGTCGCCGGTTGCAGGCACACGGCCAGGGCCTACGTGGGGGAACATGAAGTCATTTTCCTGGAGCACCCGCAGCAGATTTGTCCTGAAGCAGAAGGAGTCGATACCGGAGACTACATTACCGTAGACGGAGATCCCCCGGTCAATCTCTCCATCAAGCCGGAGATACCCGGAGGGATCGGGACCATCGCCGCGGCGGTGAACATGATCCCGCTGGTGGTCTCAGCGAGGCCGGGGCTCCTAACCATGGCCGACCTTCCCGTCCCAAGGGCTATCCTTTCGTCGTTTCTGAAGGCGGCCGAGATGGTGAAGGGGCGGTGAACTGAATGAGCGAGGTGAACGAGACCATGCAGACGCGCGAGAGCTGCAAAAAGGGAGACATCGTCGAGATACATCAGGTGATATTGCCCGCGGGTGAGCGTGCGGCAGGCGTCCCGGATGACACCGGCAAGGTCCCCTTGGAAGCTTGGATAAAAGGTAAGGCCCTTAGCGAGGCCCGTGTGGGCGAGGAAGTCACGGTAGAGACCCTTGCCGGGCGACTCGTCAAAGGAATCCTAACTCAGTTGGCGCCGGGATACAGCCACACATACGGGCCCTCGGTGCCCGAACTAGTGCCCATCGCCCAGGAACTTCGGGCGCTTCTGAAGGGAGGCGGGGAATGTGGCTAAGGACGTATCCTATGCGGCGGTCATGGCCCGAAAGGGCGAAATCATGAAGAAGGCCCTTGGGGTGGAGTACGGGGAGTTTGAGGAGGGCGGCATCGTTTTCGATTACGAGGCGATGATGACCAAGGCCGCTTACCCCTTTGAGGAAGTAAGGAAGATCCAGAAGGAAGTAGGAGTAGGAGACACTCCTTTACTGGAGTTGAAGAACATCACCGAGTTGGTGCGAATGACCTCCAAGCCCGGGTACGGTGCGAGGATCATGGTGAAGGACGAAGCGGCGAACCCGTCGGGCAGCTTCAAGGACAGGCGGTCGTCGATCTCCACTTACCAGGCCAAGAAGGCCGGATACCCCGGAGTTTTGGCGGCAACCAGTGGAAACTACGGCGCGGCGGTGGCGTCTCAGGCCGCAATGCGAAACCTCGGGTGCATCATCGTGCAGGAAGTGTTTGACTCGAGGAAAGTGGGGCAGCCCGAGATCATCGAGAAGTCCAGGAAGTGCGAAGCCTACGGTGCCGAAGTGATACAGCTCACAGTCGGGCCCGAGCTCTTCTACGTTGCCCTACTGATCCTTGAGGAGACCGGCTACTTCAACGCCTCGCTGTACTCCTCATTCGGGATAGCCGGCATAGAGACTCTGGGCTGGGAACTGGTAAGGGACGTCCGGGATCGCTACGGAAAAGACCCTGCGTACGTAGTCGTGACTCATGCCGGGGGCGGTAACGTAACGGGCACCGCCAGAGGACTTCGGAGGGCGGGGGCCACCAACACCAAGGTAATCGGCGCCAGTGTGGATCTTCAGGGGCTTCACATGGCGTCGGACCACGATTTCAACCGCAAGTCCTTTACCACCGGGCATACCGGGTTTGGCGTCCCGTTTGCCACCTGGCCGGACAGGACCGACGTCCCGAGGAACGCTGCCAGACCGCTTCGGTACCTGGATAGGTACGTCACGGTGACCCAAGGCGAAGTGTTTTACGTTACAGAGGCGCTTTCCACAGTAGAGGGTATGGAGAGAGGTCCCGCCGGCAACACGTCTTTAGCCGCGGCGATCCCGCTCGCCAGGGAACTCCCTAGAGATGAAATTGTCGTGGTGCAGGAGACCGAGTATACCGGCGCGGGCAAACACCCTCAAGCGCAGTTGGATTTCGCGAGGAGAAACGGAGTAGAGGTAAGGCGAGGCGACCCCAGGGAGAACGTCCCGGGCAAAGCCATCGTGATACCGGAGAGGTTCGACCAGCTTCACGTGACTGAGATGGACCTAGGGAGAATGCGAAGGTCTTACGTGAGAAACGCGGTCGAAAGGAATGCCCTCAAGGAAGCGGGGGAGAGAGAGATCCAATTCTTGGCCCAAGACTCGTCCCAGAGCGAAGCCGATGTCGCGAAAATACTGGGAGACCTGGGCGTAAAGGTAGGGTGAGAGAAGTGCAGAGACCGTCTGACTTCGAGAAGCGGCGCCTCCACGTGAAGGACCTTTCAGATGAGGAACTCAAGGAGAGGTTCTGGGGATTGGCCCGGGAGATCGTGAAACCTTTGTATGACTTGGCGTACACCCATACGTCGCCGTCTATCGAGAGGTCGGTGCTCTTGCGAATGGGGTTTTCCAGCTTGGAAGCGGCCTCCATCGTAAATGCCGCGGAGAAGCGGGGGCTGTTGGGTAAAGGAGCCGGGCACCTGGTGCTCCGGTACGCGCAGGAGACCGAAAAGGACTACCTTGACGCAGGCCATGACCTCGCCAATGGACAGGGCTGGGATGATCTAAAGGTCTTGTTTGGGGGTGGGAAAGCGTGAAACGCCTAGACCCCAATCAGAAGATAGACATAGGGGAACTCCTCAAAGACCTAAAGCACTACCACCCCAGGAGGACCGGGTGGACTTGGCGCAAGAGGATTCAGGATCAGAAGGTTGGCCCTTTCACATATAAGCAGACATCGGCGCCTCTTGACCGTTCTGTGCCATTACCTGCCTCCAAGTACTTTGGAGCCATAGACCCTCAGCCCGACTACGTGATCACCACCGAGATAGCTTCCGGGCGGTTTGAGGACGACATACGGCGAATGAGGATGGCGGCGTGGCACGGCGCCGACCACATGATGGTTATTAGGACCACGGGTCAGAGCCACATCGACGGGCTTCTGGAAGGGACTCCCGAAGGGGTGGGGGGCATCCCCATTACCAGGAAGCAGCTTCGCGCTACGCGCAAGGCCTTGGATCTTATCGAGGACGAGGTCGGGAGGCCTCTCAACTTCCACTCTTACGTGTCCGGGGTGGCCGGACCCGAGATAGCGGTGTTGTTCGCCGAAGAAGGGGTGAACGGCGCTCATCAGGACCCTCAGTACAACGTCTTGTACAGGAACGTGAACATGGAGAGGTCCTTCGTGGACGCCGCCGTGGCCAAGAAGGTAATGGCGGAGGCGGGGATCCTGCAGATCGACGGAGCTCACAACGCCAATGCTACGGCCAGGGAAGCATGGAAGGTGATGCCCGAGCTTCTCGTGCAGCACGCCCTTAACTCGGCGTACTCGCGGATGGTCGGCATGCCGGCGGACCACATCGCTCTGTCCAGTGTTCCGCCGACGGCGCCGCCCGCCCCGGCCATGTCCTACGACCTCCCGTACGCTGTGGCTGTGAGGTGGCTTTTCTCTGACTACAAGATTCGTGCCCAACAGAACACCAGGTACATAGAGTCCGACTCTAGGGAAGCCACAGTAACCCACACCCTGAACTTGGTCTTGTCCCGGCTGACCTCGGCAGACGTTCAAAGCACCATAACTCCCGATGAAGGAAGGAACGTGCCGTGGCATTACAACAACCTGGCCGCCGTGGACACTGCCAAACAGGCGCTTCTGGGTATGGACGGCATCATGGATATGGTGGAGATAAGGAAGGACGGGCCGTTGCCCAAGGCCGTGCGCGAACTAGCCGAGAGGGCCGTCTTGTACCTTGAGGAAGTACACGAGATGGGGTATTTCCGTTCGGTGGAGGAAGGAATGTTTGTTGATTCCGGCCTGTACCCGGAGAGAAACGGGGATGGGATCAATAGGGATCCCATGGGCGGCGTCGCGGCCGGGAGCATAGTGCCCAGGGACGATGACTACATGGCCCCCGTGTGCCACCATTTCGGCTACAACAACCTACCCGAAGGCCTAGACAAGCCATGCCGGCTTTTTGGCGCTTGCACGTTGTGCGACCCGGACAAGATCGTGTACATCGATGAACTGGACCCCGAGGACAACGTGGAACAGAGGTACGCTCCGGTGGCGAAGGAGCTTGCGACCGGCGCCATTAAGCCCGAAGTGCAGTGGGCCAACGACGGTTACCTGACCCTTACCGTGTTCATCGCGGAAAGCGAGCGGGTGGCGGAGTACGCAGCCCTCGAAATGGCGCGGAAGCTTGGGCTCTTGGAGCCGGAGGTGATCCACAAGGGGATCGCCCACCCGGCCGAAGGCACTTTGGTGGAACTGAAGGCGCGACTTCCGTTCTCGGTGGACAGGAATTCTCTCAAGATACCCGAGAAGCCTCAAGTGTTGACGGAAGACCAGATCCGTAACGACATCATGAAGAACCCCATGAAGGTCGTTTGCGCCACAGTAGGCGAGGACGAGCACTCGGTGGGGATGCGTGAGATCATCGACATCAAGCACGGAGGCATCGAGGGGTTCGGCGTGAAGGCCACGTACCTGGGTACATCCGTGTCCATAGACAAGGTGGTTAACGCCGCCATCGAAGAGGATGCCGACGCGATCCTAATATCCACTATCATCAGCCATGCTGACATCCACAGAAAGAACATGGAGCGGCTGGACAAGTTGTGCAGGGAAAAAGGTGTCCGGGACAGGTTCATTTTGGTAGGAGGCGGCACGCAGGTTACCAACGACCTCGCTGTGGAATCCGGGCTCGACGCAGGTTTTGGTCGCGGGACCAAGGGCATTCACGTGGCCTCGTTCTTATGCAAGAGACGGCAGGAACTGTGGAAAGAGGGCAAGGGAAGAGTGCCCTCCGGCACAGGGAAGTAGAGGGAGCAACATGAAGGTTGACGTCCTCGTCGCGGAGATCGGAAGCACAACAACTGTGGTCAACGCTTTCAATTTGGGCCGGTCCCCCGTCTTCCTTGGCCAAGGTTCATCCCCGACGACGGTAGGGCAGGGGGACGTAACCGAAGGGCTGCAAGCTGCGATTTTGGACCTGGACCTTAACCTTCGTAAGGCCGGTTTTTCAGCGGGAAACGGGATTTCCTACGACCGGATGATGGCTGCATCAAGCGCCGCAGGCGGGCTGTCCATGAGCGTGCACGGACTTGTCTACGACATGACCGTGCGGGCAGCCCGTGAGGCGGCCCTGGGCGCCGGTGCCGTGGTGCGAATGGTCACCGCCGGAGACATGACAGAAAGTGACCTTAACCGCCTAAAGTCCATTCGGCCGAAGGTCATCATGTTGGCCGGAGGCGTTGATTACGGGGAGAAGGACACGGCTGTGAGGAACGCCCGCTTGGTTGCCGCCAGCGGATTGCGGGTCCCCGTGGTCTGGGCGGGCAACGTGGCGGCGCAAGAGGAGGTCCAAGGTATCCTCGAAGGGGCCGGGCTCAAGGTCTACCCGGTGAAGAACGTGTATCCAAGAGTTGACGAACTTGTTGTCGAGCCCGCCAGGGCGGTGATACAGGAGGTCTTCGAGGAGCATATAACCGGAGCTCCGGGCATGGACAAAATTCGGGACATGGTGGATGGCCCTATACTTCCTACGCCCGGCGCGGTCATGCAGGCGTGCAAGATGCTTCACCCCACACTCGGAGACCTGGTTGCCGTCGATGTCGGCGGTGCGACGACTGATGTTCACTCTGTGGCCAAAGGGAGTCCCGAGATCCAGTCGATTCTGGAAGACCCCGAACCCTTGGCCAAGCGGACGGTGGAGGGAGACCTTGGCATTCACGTCAATGCCCGAAACGTCTACGAGCAGGTCAAAGACCGTGCGGCTGCCGATTTGGGCTTTGACCCGGAAGCCGTTCTATCGGGTCTTCAAGTGATACCGGTTGACCCCAGGCAAGTCCGGATGGTGGTCTACTTCGCGCAATACGCTGCCCGGGTTGCCTTCTCGAGACATGCGGGAAGAATTCGCTATCTGTACGGTCCGTCAGGCAGGCAGATGGTGGCGAGCGGCAAAGACTTATCTAGCGTGAGAACCGTCATTGGTACCGGAGGGCCGCTCGTCAGGCTCCCTGGCGGAGTGGACACACTCGGAGGATTGGTGGGGCAGGGACCCGGTAGGGAACTCTACCCCAAAGACGCCCAAGTTCTCCTGGACAAGCAGTACATAATGGCGTCTTGCGGTGTCCTGTCCCGCGAGTATCCGGATCAGGCGAGAGAGATCTTGTTGGCTTCTCTTGGCGCATAATCAAGTAGTGTTGGGAGGGGACGGGGTCATTGGCGATATTCCTACACGGCGGTAAGATACGGACCATGTCCTACAAGGGCACGGTGGAATCTCTCCTGGTCGTATCCGACAGAGTTTTGGCGGCCGGGACTGAGGCGGAAGTCCGGGGGTATCTCCCCAAGACCTACCACGATGTCGATCTGAAGGGAAGGTCGGTGTTCCCGGGCTTCCACGACGCACACATCCACTTCCTGATGCATGCCGTGGCTTTGAAGAGACTCAGTTTCGCGGGCGTGCCGACAATCGAAGAAGCGGTTCAGATCGTGAAGGAGGCTGCACCCAAGACTCCCTCAGGCCGTTGGCTCTCCGGAAGGGGTTGGGACAAGAGCCTCTGGGGGGAGTTCCCCACGAGGCAGATGCTTGATGCGGTGGCCCCTGACGTGCCGGTATGTCTCACGAGCAAGTGCGGTCACGCCACCTGGGTGAACTCAAAGGCTCTTCAAATGGCGGGCGTCGACCGTAACACGGTGGAACCTGTGGGAGGGGCTATTCTAAAAGATGCGGACGGCGAACCCACAGGCATCTTGCAGGACCGGGCCAGCAGGTTGGTTAGTAGTTCATTCCCCCCACGACTCCCGAGGAGTACTACGAGGCCGCGGTCGAGTTCGTACCTAACCATGGAAGATGGGGATCACGTGTGTGCAGGCTCCGGACCAGATGGGGCTTTTCGGCATCGCTAGAAGACTTAGACTGGAAAGTGACCTCCCTCTGCGTGTAGTGCTGATGCCGCCCATAGCGGGATTTCCATCATATCGTCTCTCTGGGGATACCCCAGGGATATGGCGATGAATGGGTGTGGACGGCTCAAATCAAGTTGTTTAAAGACGGTGCCCGGGGCGCGTCCCTAGCGCTCTTGTTTGAACGATACGAGCATGCGGATACTACCGGCCTTGATGTGACCGTTACCGGAACTGAGACGGGCGGTCGCGGAGTGCGTCGGAGCCGGCTACGGCATTGCCGTTCACGCCATAGGCGACAGGGCGGTATCCGAGTGTCTTGATGCCATTGAGGAGTACCGTGACGAGTCCAAGGAGAAGGGCATCAGGCATAGGATCGAGCATGCTCAGATGATCCATCCCAAGGACATTGTTAGGTTCCGGGATCTAGACGTTATCGGTTCTTTCCAGCCGTCACATATTGTGGCCGACCGGTATATGGCCGATCGCGAGTGGGGCGCCCGAACAGACAGGGCCTTTCCGTTGAAGCGGCTCACCGATTGCGGCGTGAAACTTGCATTCGGGTCCGACGCCCCTGTGGACACCCCAGATCCGATTTACGGCATTAACTGCGCCGTGAACAGGCTATTCCCAGGTGAGCCAGAGTCCAAGTCGTGGCATCCTTCCGAGCGGCTTACGGTGGACCAGGCAGTCGCCGCGTACACTAGGGATGCGGCATACGCCGCGGGTAAAGAAGGTATGTATGGCGACTTGGCACCGGGCAAGTTAGCCGACTTTGTGGTGCTTTCTGAGGACCTCTACGACGTCTCGCCTCTTGACATTCCTTCGTGTAAGGTAGAGGCCGTGGCGATTGGCGGCCGCTTTGTGGTAGAACCGGAATGGAGCGGCGCGTCGCAGTAGAGTCACAGTACGCAATCCAACGATAGGCGCGGGACTCCGAGAGGGGTCCCGTTCCCTTTGGTCGGAGTGTAATCCCACCGTTAGGTCGCGTTTGCCGGTTACGAGCGTTATCCAAGCTGCCGGCCGCGGTGTTGGTTGAGTGTCGACAACAGTGTAATATGAGGGAAGAAGGGACTGGTCTAGGTCATGAAGCGGATCAAGTTCATTAGTTTGGGCGGCACAATAGCGATGACCCGTGACGAGCACGGATATGCCCGGCCGGCCCTGGACGGCGAGACGCTTGTGGCGGCTGTTCCCGGCATAGAGCGCACAGCCCAGGTTGAGGTCGAGACCTTGATGAACGTCCCCAGCCCGCACCTCACGCCTCCCGACATTTACCGGTTGAGCCGCCATATCGCAGACCTGTTTTCCCGAGGTTGCTACGGAGTCGTAATCACGCAGGGTACCGACACCCTCGAGGAGACCGCGTACCTTCTTGACTTGCTCGTGAAAGAGCCCATCTCTGTGATAGTTACGGGAGCGCAGAGAGACCCCGCGCTTTTGAGCGCTGACGGCCCGGTCAACATCATGGAAGCCATACAGGTGGCATGCGATGAGATAACTCCGCGGTTGGGCGCCATGGTCGTATTTGGGTCGCAGGTCTTGGCAGGTTCAGAGGTTGTAAAAACCCACACCTCAAGGCTTGACACATTCAAGAGCCCGGAACTGGGGCCTCTGGGAGTCGTGGACCATGGCCAGTTGTACTGGCTTCGAAGGCCCGTCATGCAGGATAGATACGCGCCGGCCCACTTGGACGCCCGTGTTGAGGTCATAAGCGTTAACATGGGGTCGGATGGGGTCCTTTTGAACGCCGCTGTGGGCTCTGGGGCCCAAGGCATAGTATTACAGGCGCTTGGAGGAGGGCATGTCCCACCCGCGATGGTACATGCTGTGGAAGAGACCGTCCAGAAGGGGATCCCGGTAGTCATGACTTCCCGCTGCCATTCTGGGCGACTCATGGTAAATACATACGGATATGAAGGATCCGAGACTCACTTGCGCGAGATCGGCGTCATTCTCGGAAGCGGTCTTTCCGCGTCAAAGGCCAGAGTCAAGTTGATAACTCTCCTGGGTATGGGGCTTCCCGTCGACCAGATTCGGCACGAGTTTGAGAAGCATTTGGGCTGCGTTTGAAGGATCGCGCTCACTACACGGCGTATTCGGCAACCGTGAGGGGTGTCATCCAGATGAGGCCGAGAGTATACATAACCCGAAAGATTCCATCTGAGGCATTGGATATAGTCGCGGACGCCTGCGATTATCGTGTTTGGGATAAAGAGAGCGAGCCCGTCCCCCGGGATGTCCTGGAAACCGAGACCAGCGATGCCGAAGGGCTTCTTGCTTTGCTCACCGAGAGGGTTGATAGGCGCCTGCTCGAGGCCGCGCCGAACCTCAAGGTCGTCGCCAATATGGCAGTTGGGTTTGACAATGTGGATGTGGCCGAGTGTACGCGGCGCGGTATCGTGGTCACCAACACTCCGGGAGTGCTGACCGAGACCACAGCGGATCTGGCCTTCGCCCTCATTTTGGCTGCCGCGCGGAGGGTACCGGAAGCCGAGAGATACCTTCGACAGGGTCAATGGAAGACCTGGTCTCCTATGCTTCTAACTGGCGTTGATGTGTATGGAGCCACTTTGGGCATTATCGGTCTCGGAAGGATAGGGGAGGCGGTTGCCCGGAGGGCACGGGGGTTTTCCATGAGGGTGTTATATGCGAACCGAAGCGCGCGGCCCGAGGTTGAGGACGCTTTGGGAATCGAGAGGCGCAGTCTCGACGAGCTCCTTAAGTCCTCAGATTTCGTGAGCATTCATGTTCCGCTTAACAACAGTACACGGCACCTTATCGGAGAACGTGAACTTGCCCTTATGAGACGCACGGCTGTGCTGGTGAACACTTCCAGGGGACCCGTGGTCGATGAGGGCGCTCTCTACCGGGCGCTTAAGGACGGGCGCATCTTCGGCGCGGGGCTCGACGTGTTTGAGACAGAGCCCATAGGCTTCGACAACCCGCTCCTGGAACTCGATAACGTGGTGCTCTTGCCCCACATCGGAAGCGCCAGCATCGCGACGCGGACTAAAATGGCGGTAATGGCGGCGAGGAATCTTGCGCGGGTTCTGTCGGGGCAGATGCCGCAAAATCCTGTCAGCCCGGAAGCACTGGTGGATGATCGGAAATGAGAAGTGAAGAGGGACTCCTTCTTCGGTTGTTCGAGTCCTTTCCCTACCCGATTCAGGTATACGCTGGTGATGGCACATCAGAGTACGTGAACCCAGCGATGCTGACTCCCTTTCACGCCCCGGGTCCGGACATGGTCGTCGGAAAGTACAATGTGTTGGAAGACCCTTCAGTCATAGCTACGGGCCAGCTCCCGGTGTTGAAGCGAGCGTTTCAGGGAGAAACGGTCGATTTCCGGGATGTTAGAGTACCGCTGGAAGACATCTCAGAGCGTTACGGCATACACGACTTGGATGTGGAGGCGGTATACCAGGACATTACGGTCTTCCCTATTGTGGATGACTCAAAACGGGTGATACATGTCGCCGCGTTTTTGATGGACAGGAGGGTTTACCGGGGCGGCGACGCCATCGAAAGGGCGAAGGAGTTCATTGAAAATAACTGGCTTGACGGGTATGACGCCGACGAGACCGCAAGAGTGGCCTGCCTTAGCAAAGCCTACTTCACGAGACTCTTCAAGAAGCATACCGGGATAACCCCTTATGAATACTACTTGAACTGCAAAATCAGAAGACTGAAGGAAAGGCTATTGGATACCAACCTTTCCATTGCCCAAGCTTTCGCAGCCTGCAATATGTCGTATAGTGGTCACTCCGCGAGGGTGTTTAGGGAGAAAACTGGCTTATCTCCATCGGCATATAGGGTTCAGTTCACGTCGAGGAGAAGTGACGGCCGCTCCGCTAAAGGTCATGTCCGTGACACGCAAGGAAGCTTGACCGAACTGCCCCAGTCGATGTTTGAACGACACGAGCTGTTCACAGGCGTGTTCGAGTCCTTCCCCCATCCTATTCAGGTTTTTCTCCCAGGACAGGACGGCAAGGTTGATTAACAAGGCGTCGCTAGAAATGATAGGCATTAGGGATAGGGCAACCCATATTGGCAAGTACAACGTTTTTGAAGACCCAATCAGTGCGTGACCTCGGCGTGATGGCTAGGGTCAAACAGGTCTTGGAAGGCAAGGTTGTGTATCTCACCGATTTCAACGCGTCCTACCAGGACATGATCCACTATTTTGGAGTGCGAGACAGGGACATCCAGACAATCAGCTCGGACATCACCTGTTTCCCGTTGGTGAACGCTGACGGAGCAGTGGAGTATTTCGCTACGGTCTTCATATTCAAGAAGGTGTACCGGGGCAAGGAAGAGATTGGGCGAGGCCGGCAATACATAGAAGAGCATTGGCGTGAGCCGTTTGATGCTGACGCGACGGCCAAAGCTGCTTGCCTCAGCAAGTCCCATTTCACCAGACTGTTCAGAAGGCACGTGGGCTTGACTCCGCATCAGTACTACACCGACTACAAGATCAGAAAACTCAAGGAAAAGCTCCTGGATACTAGCCTTTCCATAGCGCAGGCCTTTGCCGCGTGCAACATGGATTACAATAGCCACTCCTCGCGGTTGTTTAGGGAGAAGGTCGGCGTCACGCCGTCCGCGTATCGAGAAGCCGCGGGAGCTGGATAGATCGTTCCTCTTTTCCTCAAGACCACATTTTCCGTACTGATTATGAGCACATCCAACCTATCCTCACGGGCAAGCCCGTCACCACAATACTGATAGCAGACATATACTGCCATCCGTTTGGCCGGAAACACACTTCAAGTAAACAGACGGGTCCCGAGTACGGGCGATAGACTTTCTGCCGGCTTTTCGCGAAAGAGTACAAATCGAAAGCGAGGGCGTCTCATGAGAAGAGTGTTTAGCAGGTTCTTGGCATTGGTGCTGGTGTTATGTGTTTGGGCCGCGTTCACCCCGTTGTCCGTCTTAGCCTCCGAGGGAGACGTCTGCCAAATCGTCGAAACGGAAATCGGCTATTCTACGCTGGACGCGGCGCTTGCCGCCTTCGAGACCGGACAGACAATCCAGCTGCTTGGGAACATCAACTACAGCGGCGGCATTGTGATTACGGATAAGACTGTTACCTTCGATTTGAATGGGTACAACCTTAACGTAGTCAACCCCGCGGAAGGAGACTCTCCGGAGGCTACAAGCGGACTCTGTGTGATTGGCCAAGACGGCAACGCTGGTTTGACTCTGCTAGGTGAAGGCGAGTTCAACGTTACCGGAACGCTGTATGGGGTATACGTCCAGGCTTACCCTGAGAAAACGGCCTCTGCCACCGTCACCAACGCCACTGCAACCGCCGCAGACACAGACGATGCATGGGGGTGTGGCGCCTATGCCGGCGGCGAAAACGCGACCATCACCGTGCTGGAAGACGCCACAGCTACGGGCGCCGGAGGTAACGGGGCGACGGGCAACTCCTTGGGGTCAGTGACCGTAAAAGGCAACGTTATCGCGACCGCGGAAAACGTCTTTGAAGATGAATACGGTTGGTATCGCGCCGCGGTTGAAGCCTGGGATGACGGAGAGGTCGTGGTGGAGGGGCACGTTACCGCTACCGGCGACAACAGCATCGGTGTGCTGGCCGCGGGCTCATGCGTTACCGTATTGGGCGACGTCACGGGAGTCGTTGGCGGTGTGTTTGCCTACGTCTCTTCCGGCGTTGAGATAGGCGGAAAAGTCACTTCTACAGATGAGTCCGGCTTCGGTGTAATGGCTATTGACAACTGTATAGTCGAAGTCGACGGTGACGTTGTGTCTGGTGGTACCGGCGCAATGATCATGGGAGACATGGACAGTGGTCAGTCGGAAATATCTATCGACGGAGAGATCACGGCGCCCGTCTACATACGGATTGGGGAAACCGAGTTGGGGCTTAACGATTACGTCTTGGACCCCGACATGGTCCCGGGCTATAGGATCTATACCATCGACTCCAACTTGGGTGCCGTACTTGTCTTGGATGTGACACCTCCCGAGTTTGCCGGAGGTGACGGTACCGAGGCGAACCCCTACCTTGTAGCCACCGCAGACCAACTTAACAACGTGAGGAATCACCTCGACAAACACTTCAGACAGACAGCTGACATAGACCTCGACGTTGCGCCCTACAACGAGGGCGAAGGTTGGGTCCCCATTGGCACATCGGCCGAGCCATTTACGGGCACATACGACGGCGATAACAATACCATCTCGGGGCTTAGCGTTAACCGGCCATCAGACAGTCTTGTGGGATTGTTCGGGGTTGTGAAGGGAGCTACGCTCAATAACCTAACCCTCGCGGACGTGGACATACAGGGGAAGAACGAGACAGGCGGGCTCGCGGGTAACGCTGCTCCTCTCGACGGCAGACCCACTGAGATCCAGGACGTTCACGTGACAACCGGCAGTGTGAGCGGACATAGCTTTGTAGGAGGTCTAGTGGGCGTACTCGCCGGAAGCGACATTTCTGGGTCTTCTGCCGGCTGCGACGTGACCGGCGTAGAGCAATGCCTAGGCGGACTAGTGGGGACGGTTATTGCGCCGGCTACGATTTGGAAATGTCATGCTACAGGAAACGTTACCGTTTCAGAAGAGACAGGCTTGGGCAGTTCTGTCGGGGGACTGGCAGGGAACGTGCCCGAGTCGTGCACTATTACGGAGTCCTACGCCTCGGGTAAAGTGAAGGGTAAGGTGCAAGTAGGCGGACTGGCGGGCTACAACGGCGGCGAAGTTTCGCTCAGTTTTGCC
This sequence comes from Bacillota bacterium, assembly GCA_040766225.1. Classification (GTDB taxonomy): domain Bacteria; phylum Bacillota; class Sulfobacillia; order Fermentithermobacillales; family Fermentithermobacillaceae; genus DULO01. Next base: position 31,367 of record JAXGQX010000004.1, read on the forward strand.
ACCGGTGACGTGGAAGGTATTGGTGCCGCGGCAGACGTTGGTGCCGTCGGAGGATTGGTCGGCAACAACTACGGCGGGCAGGTCTCCCGTTGCTTTGCCGAAGGTGACGTCAGCAGCACAAACAAGGGCATCGGAGGACTGGTCGGAACAAATACTACTGGAGGCACAATCGGCAACTGCTACGCGATGGGAGCGGTTGAGGGTCTTTCCATGGTCGGCGGGCTGATTGGCTGGAAACCCTCCGGTTCAGTAGCTAAGTGCTATGCCACCGGACAGGTAACAGGCACGTCTTCGGTTGGCGGTTTGATAGGAGAAGGCATCGGGATCTGCACCGGGAGTTATTGGGACACGGACACTTCGGGGTGCGACTCGTCTGCGGGCGGCGAAGGGGTCGTAGGCAAGACCACCGCCGATATGAAGCTTCAGAGCACTTATGTTGACTGGGACTTCACCGAGATTTGGGACATTGATGCCGGTCAGAACAGCGGCTACCCGTTCTTAAGGGGAGTTACGCCAGTTGGCCCCGGCACCCCCGATTCCGGCGCGGTGGCTGCGGATAAGGCGGCTTTGACGTGGGATGCGATCAAAGGTGGGAACGGCGGACAAGAGGCTGTCACCGTCGACCTTGTTAACCCCCTGCCAACCTCCGGAGCCAACGGCACCACGATTAGTTGGAGCGCCTCACCCGTCGGTTTCATCAACACCACTACGGGAGCAGTTACGAGGCCTGCCTTTACGGATGGTGACAAAACGGTCACATTGACCGCCACCATAAGCAAGGGAGAAGCATCGGATACGAAGGCCTTCACCCTTACGATAATCGCGGCCGATCCCACCCCCGACGAGGCTATCGCCTTCGTCCTGAGTTCTCTCGATTGGGACGCGATCAAGGGATCCAATAGTGCTCCGAGCCAAGTGACAAGTAGCTTGAACCTGATGGATTCAGGTGCCTACGGTACCACCATCACTTGGAGCGCTGACCCTGAGGGAGTAGTGGACACTGCTACCGGCGCAGTAACCAGACCCGCCGCAGGCGAGCCCAATGCAGGAGTAGCCCTGACGGCTATCATCTCGAAAGAAGGAGGGGAACCCGGGACTAAGGCCTTCAACCTTACGATCCTCGCGTTGCCCACTCCTCCTCCGAGCGGCGGCTCTATCCCCGCGTACCTGATTACGGTAAGCGGGTCAAGGCGGTACGATTACCCCGAAGACCACCATGGTCTTGATGGGCGCGTCGGCCACATTCACCGTGACACCTGACGACGGCTACGAGGTCTTGGATGTTCTGGTGGACGGCGAGAGTGTCGGAGCCGTAACGACCTACACTTTCGACGAAGTGACAGACAACACAGCATATCAGCTACCTTTGGCAGGGTCTTCCCGTTTGAGGATGTTACCGAAACCGACTGGTTCTACAGCAGCGTGAGATATGTCTTTGAGAATGGCCTCATGACGGGAACCGCGTCGGGCAGGTTCGACCCGCTTCTCGCCGCGAACCGGGCAATGGTCGTCACCATTCTCCATCGCCTGGAGGAAACGCCTGACGCGCCGGCAAGCAGTTTCGCCGATGTCCTAGCCGGCGCATGGTACGAGGATGCTGTATCTTGGGCAGCCGCCAACGGCATCGCTGAGGGTTTCGGTGATGACCGCTTCCAGCCAGAGGCCGCTGTTACTAGGGAGCAGATAGCGTGTTTCTTCTACCGATATAGTCAGTACGCGGGGAAAGACGTATCGGCGAGCGACCCGCTCACAGGCTTTGTTGACGGTGATCAAACCTCAGAATGGGCGAGAGAAGCCATGGAGTGGGCAGTTGGCTGCGGGCTGATTCGCGGCAAAGACGGCGGAGCGCTTGACCCGACAGGAACTGCTACTAGAGCGGAGTTGGCGGCGATTTTAGAGCGGTTCATCGAAGGTAACTAGAGCGGAGTGACACAGGGGGAGCCTAACAAACCACCCTAACATGAGGCAGACGAATTGGTGCCCGTTACTACCGGGCGCCAATTCTCTTTGGGGTCGTGGCGCCTTGCTTGGGGCAGCCTATACGTATTGGAGGTTCATCATTGAAGAGATTCGTCGGTGCTGTATACACTATAGGGCTTTTCATAAGTGCCATCATAGGGGTCCTGCATTTCTTTGCCCCATATGTGTTCCAATGGTATTCTTACATTCCAAATGCTCCTCGTGAGATCTATGCGTCGATTGACTACATCAACTTCTTTTTCTCGCTACTGCTGACTGGCTTGAGCGCGATCTTATTGTTCATGAAGAAGAAGGTACTCGCAGGCTCGAGAGATATCCTCCCGTTCTACGTCCTTCTGGTCCTTTCATGGCTCTCTAGGGTTGTGATCACACTTGTAATCCCGTGGCCAACTTCCTTGCAGACTTGGCTGTTGGTTGGGTTTGGTACGGAGTTCGTCCTAACCCTCTTGCCGATGATCTACTTACTGCGGAGCAAGTCCGTTCGGTGAACTGAAGTCCCTCGTGGCAGCTCCCCACGGTGTAGCAAGTGGCTTCTACCGTGCCCTATCCCCCACATAGACCTATGACAGCATGGGATGCAATTGAGGGGGATTCGAGTGTGGAGGAGAGACCGGGTTCGAGTGGGTGGCAATGACGTCGGGAGGAAGCCAATTGAGGGCGGAACCCGCGCCACTGCGGTTCTAGCCATGCTTCTCATGGTTTCACGGTTGATGGGGTTTGTCCGGTCCCAGGTCATGGCCGCGTTGTTTGGAGCGACCGGCCAGACGGACGCGTTCATCGTAGCTGCCTCAGTCGCCACCTTGGTCACTGCCTTCACAGGTCCGGTTACGATGACCTTCCTACCGGTGTACGCCGCGGCTTTGGGCAAAGGGGACGCGGGGGCGGCATCCAAGGTGGCGTCCCAGACCATCACGCTGGTCAGCGGTTTCATGATGGTTGCCTCCGCGGGATTGGCCGCGTTTGCGCCTCAGTTGACGAGGTTGATGGCTCCGGGCTTCGGTGACGACACCTACGTTCATGCCAATAGCTTGGTTCGGATAATGCTGGCGGCGATGGTGTTGCCGCTGCTCGCTTCCTTTGCCAAGTCCATCTTGAACACGAGAAGGCAGTTCGTCGTTCCGGCCGTTGCCGATATCGTTGAGAACGTCGTGGTGGTCCTGTTGCTCGTGTGGTTGGCTACGTCAATGGGAGTTGTCGCCTTGGGTATCGCGACTTCCGCGGGGTTCCTCATCCTCTTTATCATCCAATACTTGGCGTTGAAGAGGGCCCGCTCGTGGCCGTCGCTTGAGATCGGGTTTGGCCCCGACACACGCAAGGTGTTCATCCTGGCCCTTCCACTCATGGGAAGTTGGGTTTTCTCGGGGCTACACCGGTTCGTGGACAAAGCCTTGGCTTCGGGGCTAGGTGAAGGCTCGATGGCGGTTTTGGAGTACGCGGAGCGGATCAGGGGTCTCCCCATGGGTGTGCTGGTCGCGGCCGTTACTACCGTGATGGCGCCATCGCTTTCCGGTCACTGGGGAAGGGGGGACGCTCGTTCTTTCGCCGGGCTTGTCGAGGATAACTTGAGGAGCATCGAGTTTCTCTGCATTCCCATCGCCGTGGGCATGATGGTATTGGCCCAGCCAATCGTGAGGCTCGCTTTTGAGCGAGGCGCTTTCACAGCCGAAGCGACGCAAGCCACCGCTGCCGCTCTCGTTGCGTACGCTCCGGGCTTGGCTGCCATGGCGGGCACTCGCATCATCATGTCCGCTTTCATTTCGTCTCAGAAAACGAGCCTGCAGGTGCTGGTAGGGATCTGCTCGTCCCTTCTTAACGTGGTATTGAACTTCGCTTTCATTGGCACCTTCGGCCACGTTGGACTGGCGTTGGCAAGCACGGTAGCCGGATTCCTCACTCTGCTCGCGTCGACTCTCCTGCTAAGACGCGGTCACAGGCGCCATCTAAACCTCAGGGCTCTGGGGGCACCTCTCGCTAAGATGGCGGCGTCGGCAACCGTGATGGGAGGGGTTGCCGTCTACCTGTCCAATAGCACCGGCCTCTCCCGTGGAACGGGAGACGCCGTCAGGGACATCACGCTCCTCGGCGGTACCGTAGTGGTTTCAGCCGCAGTGTATTTAGTCTTGGTGACTGTTCTAGGATGCAACGAGGCGCTGAAGATGAAGGTGGGGAGATGGTCCGGTCGGCGCAAGTAGGTCTAGTTACGCCGAGATTATCACCATCATCCGAGGTGAGTGCGGAGAAAATCCCCACTGGGTTGCGTCAGTGCGGAGAAAATTCCCACTGGGATACGGCAGTACGGAGAAAATCCTCACTGGGATGCGGCAGTGCGGAGATTGTCCCCACTGGGATACGGCAGTACGGAGAAAATCCTCACCGGGTTGAGTCAGTGCAGAGAAAATCCTCACTGGGATGCGGCAGTGCAGAGAAAATCCTCACTGAGATGCAGCAACGCAGAGAATATCCGCGTTGCCACAAGTGAGTGCGGAGATTATCCCCACTGGCTACTTACATAGTCAACCTCGCGATGAAATCGTACAGCCCCAATCCGCCGAGTACCGATACGAAGGCCACTCCCACCGCCGATACGAGGAACATCCGCACGAACAGCTTCTGCTGGTCTCCTGCCGATGCCCGGGCTTGTCCCATATATGCCGCCAATGCCAGCGCGCCCCCGGTAGAGAGCGGGCTTGAGGCCGCGGCGTGGGACGAGTTGGTGATGGCCGAGATCAGAGTCAGGGGCTCGACGCTTCCGCCTACCGAGGAGATGATTTCGGGCACCGTCGGTATGAGAGTGGGCATAACCACGCCGGACGTGGAACTGAACCAAGACATGACGCCTCCGGTCAACCCGCTGAGCAGGGTAGCCGTGGACTTGTTCATGAAGCGGGCAAGGAAGGAACCGAGGAGTCGGATGGATCCGAGCTTGATTCCCACCTCCATGAGCACTCCCACTCCGGTTACCAACAAGAGGGTTGCCCAAGGCACCCCCGCGATGGCTTTCTTTTCATCGGCAACTCCCAAGAGCATCAGCACGAAGGACACCAGAAAAGCAGCAAGTCCTACATTTACCTTGAAAATCAGGACGCCCAGGATCATGCAGACGATACCCAATAGGGTCTTTTTCTGGGCCGGGTCAAATGCGGGCGATGCGCTTGGGCCCGTCCCCGCAGGTGTTTCGCCGCCGGTCAGACTGTCGCCCGACTTCAGGCGGTGTCCGCCCAAAGCGAAGTACAGGACGATGGCCCAGGCTGTCAACACAATGTACGAGTTGAGGAAATATGGCAGCTCGATGCCGGTATAGCCTATTTGGGCCGATAGAGTGATACCGATGATCCCCGTAGGAGCGAGAGGGGAAATGCCTGCGCCGCACGCCCCCAGAACGCCCATGGGAGCCAAGAGCAGCGGGGACACGTTCATCTCGGCGGCCAACGCCATGGAGAACGGCATCATAAGCGCCATGACAGGAATGGACCCCGGCCCTATGACAGACAAGAAGGATGACAACAGGAACACGACGATAGGCACCAGGTAGATCCTCCCGCCGGCGAGGCCCACCGCCTTCCTGGCGAAAAGCTCCAAAGTCCCGTTGACCTGCGCGATGCTGAACAAATAGGTGACTCCCAATAGCATGACGAACAGGGAGGAGTTGAATCCTTTAATGATCTCCGCGTCGGATAGACCGCCCGCCCGCCCCACTACCAAGGCGAGCCCGATCGCGACCAGGCCTGTGTTCATCTTCTTTACGAACCCGAGCACGATAGCTACCAGGAGGCACAGGAGCGGAGCGAGTTCAATGGTCATTTCGATTCCTTCTTCTCGTGATGTAGTTGTGCGATGTAACCCAAGATGTAATCTGCGATCTATTCGGAACTTATCGGAACTTATTCCGTATCGCCGATCAGCGACTTGCGTGACTGCCCACGGGGCCTCGTCACCAGAGCCATGCCACCGCGATCATTGCGGCTAAGACAAGCCAGACCAGCGCTCCGCGGTACTTCCTTATGCCGTATAGAGGCGCAATCGGGTAGAAGCCCAGCACGCCGCCTAAGACGCCTCCCCAGACGGCCCACATGACGTGGGGACGCTCTGGTAAAAGGGAACCGCTAAAGAGCCACTCCAGTCCGCTCAAGAACCAGTATGACAGGGAAGACAAAGCCCAGTACAGTCCCGTTAGCGTGATTTCGAGCAACTTGAAAAGGAGGAAGACTCCAATCGCCAGGGCGATTAGCCCGCCTATGCATCCGCCCAGATCGTCATCCAAGTCCGCTGCCTCCTCATTCTTTGTGCCTGTACAAATTCCAGATAGCCCACCCGATGAACATTGTTAAGGCCATCAGGCCCGCTATCCCCAACTCCCGGCTGTACGGGTACTCACCGTCTCTGGTAAGCGCCCAAACCCGTTCCGCGCTCCACTCGGGGATTATCGGCATGTCGATAATGATTGATGCGACGTACCGGACTCCGCCCGCAAGCAGAGCGCCGACCGCAGCGCCCATGAGGACCCGCCCGACGGTGCCCCATAACGGCAAAGTAACGCCGTAGGTGAGAGCATAGGCGTCTTCTTCCAGCCGGGTGAACCCACCGTCCATCGAAATTTCAGTTTGAAAGCGGCGAGATGCGGGGAGGCCTTCGCTCGCGTCCAACGTAAGCGAGAATATGCCTTCACGCTGTTCGATCAGTTGGTCAGACAGCCAAAGGCCGGGGACGCTCTTTGCCAACTTCAGGGCGCCGAACGGGATCCCGCAGCCTACCGTCGAATAGGGAATGAGGATGGTCTTGGACTTGTCGTGGGGGACTAGGAGCCCGCCCGCCACCTCCCCCATCGAGAGCCTGACTGCTACCGGCGGGAGTTTCGGGTCCAGGAGACGCAACACCGTCTCGAAAGCCGCGTATTGGCGTTCAGAAAGGCTGTTGGCGATCTCGGATGCTCGGGACGCCACCGAACCGAGCCCTCTCTGCCTCATCCACGCATAGAGGGTGCCGTTTTGCCATAGATGAAACGACTCGCGGTAGCAGACGGGCGGACCCTCGCTCCAGTCCTCGGGGTCCCCGTAGGTCGCCCGGGCGATCTCCTGAGGCGTATCGCACTCGACGCCTGGCATTATCAAGTATGGCCTCTCAGGGTCTATTAGGTAAGCCATCTCGGCCAACCTTACTTGGTGCGTCTGCCTTATCACTCCCTGGATCCTATCCGCTACCCGCTTGTCCGGGTCCGCCTTAAGGCCGAGCCAGGCGCCTAACTTAGCCAAAGCCTTTTCCGTGACGAACCTATTGGGATTTTTCGCATCCTCGACGTGTTGGAGCCACTCTAGCGCAGTCTCCACTTCGTGGCCGTCGGACATAATAAAAGGCCGCAGGGGGTCGCAGATGGTGATAGCCGCGAAAAGGGCCGTCTCCGGGTCATGTCTGTAAGCTTCCCGCGCCGATCGCATGGTTCGCGCCTTGTTGGCGTCAATGCTTCCGACCCAGTTCAAGAGGATATCGCCGCTCATTAGGTCTTCCATGGCCGCGTCCATCTCCCGGTACATGGCGTCGGCCAGTCCCGGCAAGTCCACCGGCGAATGGGATTTCAGACGATACGGACTGCTTGCCCTGGGTAGATCGTATGCCCTGTCCTCCAGTATGCGCCTCCTGTCGTCATCTGTGGTCGTCCCCCTGAGCCAGCGGTCGACTTCCTTGGCGCCCCACCGCGTCTTCCTGTTGCGTATCAGAAGTCCCTGCAATAACAGGGACAGGCGCTGCGGTATGTTTTGAGGGATGGCGACCGTGTTGCCCTGGAGATAGAAGTCGAACAGGTCGGGCAGTTCGCACATGTGGAGAGACGTTGTCCCTTGCAGGAGCTCCACGATGGTGACCCCGAGGGAGTAGTAATCCGCGCTGCGAGTCACTCGTCCGCGCTGCATAGTGGCGGACTCGTCGACGAACCTAGGGAAAGCTTCCGGCGCGGTGTAGTACCACGTTCCGCCCATACGCTGTGTGTCCCGAGACGTGCGCGCCCGGTCGAGCACCGCCGACACGTCGAAATCTCCCAGGACCAGCGTTTCTTGTCCGCCCGCCATCTTTCGGTATATGTTTGACGGTTTCTCAATTCCTGTGGACGATGTCCTCTATCGTGGAGGTATTTGAGTCCCTCGTTAATCTGGGGGATGAGGGTTTCCATTACCCAAGCTGACGTTACCGTCCTTGAACCGTCGTTTCCTGCGATTGGGTCGGCAAGAGTTCCTCCTCTGCAGTATTCCTGAATCTCGAAGTAAAGCCCATCGGATTCGATGGTGCGGTATGTACGCAAGACAGATGGGTGCCTTGGCTCTGTTAGGAGCGCCCAGACATCGGCCTCGGGCGGTAGTCCGTAGGAGCCACTTTGACTATGACGTCCCCTTCCGCGCCAGTGCACAAGAACAGCCCAGGACGCTGGGACTCGTGGGGGCTTAGCGTCGCTCTGATGATGGCGTCGCCAACTAGTCGTGTCCTCAGGGAGCCCCAAGAGGCATTACCTGCCCACCGGAAATGATGGGGCGAAGGAAGCCGCCCGGTTCGACGCCCCCGGATCCGGGGTGCCCGTACCGCTTGGAACCGGAACGCGCCTTGTGACGTTTGAACTGCCTTTAAGTCAACTCGCCGGGTGACGTCGTCTTTGTTCCCGGACTGCTTGCTTTTGAAATAAGAGGATACCCTCGTCGTTCTCTTATCCATCCCGTTTTCCTCCGTGGTCCATATCGACGATCACCAATGTGGAGTTGTCCCGCCCATCCGCCCGGAGGGACAAATCTACAAGGTCTTTCACCAAGGATGCGGCATCCAGCCCGGAGGTAAGGGATTGCCTAATCACGCTTTGCCTTAGGCCTCGGCCGACTCCGTGAAACCCATCACTGCATATCAAGAAGCGGTCGCCCGCATCCCAAGACCTTTCGGCGCCGATCTCGACGTCGCCTCTGCCTCCCGCCCCTAAAGCCCGCGTGAGCCGGAGCAGTTCGGGGTTTTGGGACGCCTCTCGTTCGGTGATCCGGCCCGACGCCAGGTCTTCGCCCAGCACCGTATGGTCAACCGTCAGGGTGCGGACAAATTCCGCCGAAGCCCTGAGCACCCTGCTATCCCCGACGTGGAAGACGACGAGTAAGTCCGGGGGCATCAAGGCGACTCCTGCTAAGGTGGTGCCGGCCGGCCAAGTCCGGTTTTCCGAAAGCGCGTCCATAAGTCGGGACTGAACGGAGCCCAGATACCTGCATGTATCCGACGAATTCGCCCATGAGCAGCCGGTTCGTTTCTCTCCGTAGAAAAGGTGCTGAAGAGCCACGAGGGCTGACTTGCTGGCGTAGGAACCGCCCGTATCCTCCTATTCCGTCGGCAACGGCAGCGAGGAGTCCGTAGTCCTGGAAGGAGTCTGAGTCGGAGTCGTGCTCCACCGAGTATAACATCCCCTGCCCGACACGCTGTCCGATGCATGGTCCTCGTTTTCCGGCCGCGAACCGCGGCTGCATAGCCCGGCTGCATGGATTCGCACCGTCACACCTCCCGGACCCTCACTCGAAATTCGGCCAGCGTGAGGGCCAAGACTGAGCCCTCGCGAATCTCCACTTGTTCTTTGCCGGCGTATGGGACTCCGTCCACACGGATGAAGTTGGTTTCGCCCACATGTTGCACGAACCACCGGGAGCCCTGCCTTACGAACCGTGCGTGCTTGCGTGAGATGGCGTCTAGGTCAGGCACGCCGGTTACCACGACATCGGCCAAGTCCGTACGGCCAACGGTTTGCCCGTCTTGCACGGTGAAAGATACTCTAGGGTCCCTCACGGACTCTAGGACCACCGCCGATGCGGCCGGTCTTCGTGGCTCCACAGGAACGGTGGAAAGGTCGGCATCCCCGCACGATGCGCAATACGCGGCATACCTCGAGTTTTCGGCCCCGCATACGGGGCAGTACTTGACCAAGATGTCACTCATCGCTGGAAATCACCTCGAGACCTCTCTCACGGAGCAGTCTTCTGAGATTCTGAAGGTCGCCGCGCTCCGGTATCCCTATCAGGCGGAACCTTGTGGGGGACAACATCTGCACGGATAAGGACCGGTGTTCCGGCCACTTCAGATCTTGAACTCCGTTGTGCCGCAAGGCTTTGGGCGTTAGGAGGTGCACCCTCTGATTGTCCGAGCCGCGCCACCTGAGGGTGTTTGCCTCTTCTTCTATGTACGGGCCGTCTATCAGGATATCTATGTTTGAGAGCAGCTTTCTCCAAGCGGGAGGACCCGCGCGGAGTTCCTCAACCGTATATCCGGTATAGACGAGCACCTCGGTCTCTACCTGCCTCCGGACGAGACCAATGAGGGCAGTAAGCGCTTCTGCCTGCAGGAACGGTTCTCCACCCGAGATCGTGAGCCCATCTGCCCTAGTCAAGGGCCCTACCAGGAGAGACGCGACCTCTTCTACCGGGGTCTTGTCTCCACCTTTCCACAGTTCCGGCGCGATGCAACCCGGACAATGCCGGTCGCAACCTCGCACCCATAAGGCGACCCGATTACCCGGTCCCAGCCCCAGTACGCCTTCCGCATAGCCGTCGAAGTCAAGGGTGTTTGGCGCGACGAGTTCGGAGGGGGAGGAGCGAGCCTCACGGAAATCAGCCGAGGGACCATTGGATTTCATACCGGGACCCTCCCAATTCGTCCACCGACCTCACGTGCTCTACTCGAAGTGTCCGTCCGGATACCGCTTTGGCTCCCTTCTCTCGCAAGAGGCCAAAGAGCACTCTGGAGACGGGGTTAAGTATAGCGAGTTCGGCCAAATTGCCGATGCCGCGCCCGCCCGACGAGACGTCGTTGCCGCCGCACTTCATGAGCTCTTGAACTACATCATCGTGGAATTCGAGACGGACCTTCCAGCGTTCTTGCACTTGGCTCTGGATGGACTTTAACACCTTTTGCTCGAGTATCTTCCTTAGGGTCTCTTCTCGTATGAAGTCGAAGACCACTATGTTTTGACCAATCCGGTTAAGCAACTCAGGCCTGCCCAGGAAGTGCTTGAAGTATGACTGGACGCCCTCTAGGACCTTCTGCCTGACGACAGAATAAGAGGTATGCTTGGATGGGTCCACATTCAGAACGGGCATTCCGTCAACCGGATTAGCCATCGGTCGTCCGGTAGACGGGTCCAGCTTGTAAATGCCCGCGTTGCTGGTAAAGATGATGATGCTCTCGGAGAAGTACACCGTATCCCCGCGCCCGTCGGTCATCCTGCCGTCCTCTAGGATCTGTAGGAACTTGTCCAGGATGGTGGGGTGGGCCTTTTCGATTTCGTCGAACAAGAGCACGCAGAAAGGGTTCGCCTTCACCCGGTTCGTGAGTTGGCCACCCTCCTCGTAACCCACGTATCCCGGAGGAGCTCCCAATAGTCGCTGATCCGAATGGGATTGGCTGTACTCGCCCATATCAAATCGCACGCAAGACTCTTCCGTGCTAAACACCAGTTCGGCAATGGACTTTGCCAGCTCGGTCTTTCCAACGCCGGTAGGGCCGGCGAAAAAGAGCACTCCGCGAGGTTTGGCCCTGCTGGAGTGTTGGGCGCCCGAAAGGTGGAGGGCCGCCCGGCGCAAGACGTCGGAGACCGCCGCTACGGCAGCGTTTTGCCCCAAGACGCGTTTGGACAGCTCCGCCTCCGCTTCGGCTAAGCGGCTCCAATCCAGGCTGTCCCACTCGCTTTCCTTGATGCCGTACTTATAGTAGTCAACTAGAGATTTTGCTTTCATGCCCGCCGAATCCGGGCGGCGAGCAAGCGCCCTAATCCCGCTGAGGTCCCGGATGGACATGTCGTCTGTCAGGTCAACAAGTTCATCCGCGTCGATGTCCGGCGATATCCCTTTGGCGGACGGCATAAATAGGTCGAAGTAGTGCTTGCGTTCGTAGGAACGGGGCGCTTCAACTTCCACGCTGCCCACAAACGGGTTGTTGAGGTACAGCCATGCCGGCAGATCGGTCAGCCGGTCGCAGGTCAATACAAGGAGGTTCTGAACCGCCCGGCGCGCGCCGTCCTCACCAACTGACACTATTTGGCTCTCGCTGGCCGCCTTGACCAGGCGCAGGAAAGAGAGGCGCTCGGGCAGTTGAAGGTTGGAGGGACCCCGAACGAGCTGCGATGCGTACTCGATGACGAAGACGCAGGGTTTCTCGCGATTGACCAGGCACGTCCGAATCGCTTGGAGGGCGTGGTCCAGCGGGTCGTCGGTCCTGGCCGGCCCGGGAGCGTTGCCCGCAGTACGTTCTTTTCCCCTTCCGGCCCGCGCCAATTCTTCGTAGAGCTCGCTCATAGTCCTAGACTCGCCTTGGTCGGCGAAGACCAAGCCGTCGATCAGATTGTAGGCCCCTATGAGGTCGTAGCCGCCGTTTATGCGGCGAAACGCGGCGAACAAGGCGTCACGCAAAGATCCCAGGGTCCATTGACCGCAGACGTCGCCGACCGGGTAAAAGGCTGTATCTTTGATGTTTCCCGATAGCACGATCTGGGTCTTCGTGGCCGCAAGCCTTTCCACTTCCCTAAGCCACCGGGGCCGAAGGTCGTCCCGCTTCATTCGCTCTCACCCGCATGCCTGGTTCTTTCTTTGTCCGCGCTGTCTTCCTGGATGTCTTCCGCCCTCTGAACCGCCGCTTTCCGGAGCCTATCCCCGGATTGAGCGGAAGACGAAATCCCTCTTGGACGCTGAGCCGGCGCTCGGCTAAGGCCCGGTAGACTCCCTCGACAAGAGCGCACGCCTTTTCTTCGTCCCCAGGTCCGGCTGTCTCGACTTGCTCGGAGAGCGACACCACTTCGGTCTTCATGCGGCCGCCGCCGACCGAGAACTCAACTCCGATACCGGGGGAGATCGGGGCGACCAAAGCGGAATGGGCCGGGGGAGACGGGGGCGGCGTTTCAGTCACACGGTAACCCATGGATAGCAGCACATCTTTCAAGTGCCATCCAACGATGGCGCTTGTTTCCTCGCCCGCGGTTTGGATACATAGCTCACTGATTAGGGCGTCCACCGAAGATGCCAGGTCATTGAGAGCCGACGCGCTTTGATGGCCCGAAGATGCGAGCTCCACTTTCTTGGCCATTGCTTTGGCCCTTTCCACCAGGTGAGGCACTTCGTGATGGGTGCAAACCACCGCCAACTTCGCTCTCATGTCAGCCAAAAGAGCTGCTTCCCGCTCGTTTGGGACCGGTCTTTCAGCCAAAGACCCGGTATACTCCTTGAGTTCTCGTTCTATACGCCTTTCCAGGACCGAGACCGCCTGGTCCGCGGCCCTAGGAGAAGACGACGCCAAGCGCTCAAGGTCTCCCAGTTTTGCCTCGAGCTCTTTTCGGGTCTCTGCCCAGGCTCCCGTCTCGGGGAAGCTCTCCTCAACGCCTCTTTGAAGCGCTCTGATCTTGTCCAGGAGGCGTTTGCCTTCGTCGCCTTGGCCCTTTCCGCTAGATGCGGGCGAAGGCGTTCCCTTCGCGGAAGACTTGGCCGTAGAAACGCCCTGGGTGAGACTCTGAATTTCTGCGCTTACGTCTGTCTGTCCAACGAGCCGAAGAAGGCTTTCCGCCCTGTCTTGTCTATCCTTAGCCGCCGTAGCCCGGCGCTCTTCCGAAGCTCGTTCCTTCTCCAGGGCGGCCTCTTTGGCCTCCCGATATTGTTTTTGTATAGCCGCCAAAACGCTTCCCGCAGCCCGCGCCGTCCCCACCGCTGCCGCAGCGGGGAGGAGTAGCAGAAACGCCGGGATAATCAGGGCGTCTGTCTTACCGCTCACGCTCTCTTCGCCTCCGTCTACTGACCCCAGGAGAGCCTTGGACTCTCTGTACCAGGTATCCGTCATGGTTTCTTCCGAATGGCGCAAAATCCCTTCCCGTGTCGGGAGAGCCCCGGGCTCGGACGGCTCTTTATGGGCGTAAGCAGGGACTTTCCTCGGGTGCCAAGAAGCCTCTCGTCTCTGAAAACAACTTTGCATAACTCTCGTTGCAGGGGAAACCTGCTCACTCTCGGCGAATTTTCCGAGGACGCGCGGTCGCTTCCGACGTCATCCCAGCATTCATCCAATTGACCATATTATTGCAGCATGAAGGAGGAAGAGGCCTTGTATGCCGTAACAGGCGCCAAAGTCCACACAGCCGGAAAAGCGGGGAGCATAGACGGCGCCACCATATTGGTGGAGGATGGCAGGATTCTGGACGTAGGAAAAGGAGTAAACGTGCCGGAGGGCTGCACCGTTCATGATGTCACCGGGCTTCAGATATCTCCGGGGTTCATCGATGCTCACAGCCACGCCGGTTTCGCTAACGGTACCCTCTCCGTAGCCGATGCATGCGATCTGTCTACTCCATTGAGCCCCGAACTCTTGGCCGTAGACGCGTTTTGCCCAACGGAGCCCGCCCTCGCGAGAAGTCTCGCGGGAGGAGTCACCACTATTGGACTCATGCCGGGCAACTTTATGACCATCGGGGGCATAGTGGAGCCCATCTCGGTCATACCGGGAGTGGGAGCCGCAATCAAGACTCGGACCCAGGACCAAATGCCGGTTGTCCTGCGAAAGCGGGCGGCTATGAAAATGGCCGTGGGCGAGCACCCCAAGAAGACCATGAAGGACTCCAAGAAGGCTCCCGCCACGAGGATGGGGCTTATGGCGCTTTTGAGAGAAGTCCTAGACTACGGCAAAGACGAGAAGCCCGGAAGGAAGTACGAGAACGCCGCTTCCTTGCTCAGAAGAGAATTTCCGGCGCGTGTCCACGCTCACAGGGTGAGGGATATGCTGCCCATGGTGGAGCTATCCAAGGAATACGGGTTTGACCTCGTGTTCGACCACGCTACCGAAGGGTACATGATGGCCGATGTCCTGCGAGAGAACAACATCCCTTGCGTGGTAGGTCCGATAGTCATGGTGAAGATGGGCCCAGAGTTGCAGAACCTGCGCCTGGACAACGCGGTTACGCTTGTGCGGGCGGGAGTGAAAGTCGCGATCACGTGCGACCACCCGTCTTTCCCCGGCTGGTATCTGCCCATGCACGCCGGGCTTTTGGCCCGAGAGGGGATGGATTACCAGGACGCGCTGAAAACAGTGACCCTTAACGCCGCGGAAATACTCGGCGTATCCGAAAGAGTCGGCTCCATCGAGAAGGGGAAGGACGCCGACTTTGTGGTGTTCGACGGCGATCCCTTGGAGTACGCGTCTCCGATACAGGCTGTGGTCTCAGACGGTGAGGTCGTTCGAGGGTGTATCGGACGGGTTATCGAAGGCGACGATTGCTGCGACGCAAGGGATGGCCATGGAACCGGATGCGGGAGGTGCGACTCATGCTAGCTGTTAAAGGAGCAAAGATCCTTACGGTCACGAAAGGGATTATCGAGAACGGCACGGCCCTGGTGGAGGACGGAAAGTTCAAAACTGTGGGATGCGATGTTCCCGTTCCCGCCGGAACCGAAGTCTTCGACGCTACCGGGAAGTACATGGTGCCGGGTTTCATCGACTGTCACTCGCACGTAGGCATAATCCCTTTGACGCTGGACAGGGAGTACGGCGACGTCAACGAAGCCACTAACGCCATAACAGGCGAGTGCAGGGCCATAGACGGTGTCTACTTCGACGACGTCGGTTTCCGAGATGGGATAGAGGAAGGCGTAACCGCGATGCTCATCCATCCCGGAAGCCAAAACAACATAGGCGGCGTGTCGGTCGCGTTGAAGGCGGCGGGAACCAGAGAGTCCCGGGTTATAAGGAACCCTGCCGGCCTAAAGGGGGCTTGGACCGCTTCTCGCAGGCTTTCGCCCGCCAGAGACATCCCCTACGTCGCAGGCCGAATGGCGGTAACGTCCCTCTTTAGAAACTGGTTCAAGGATGCAAAAGACTATATGGCCAAACTGGAGGCCGGCGAGAAGAACCCGGAGAGGAACCCCCGTAGGCGGGACATCTATGAGGCGTTCGCCAAAGTCCTTCGTAGGGAGATGCCGCTTCGAGTCCATTCCATGCTCCCTCAGGACTTCCGGGCTTTGTTTACGCTCCAGGACGAGTTTGGTTTCGACCTAAGCGTAGAGCATGGAGACGAAGCCTGGGTCTTGGCGTCTGAGTTCGCCAGAAGAAACGTGTGCGTCGCTTACGGTCCGCTTATGGGCGACGCTTTTATCCCGGTGTACCCCAACTCGAGGCCGGATGGGCCCAAGATCCTGGATGACGCCGGGGTCCTCCTCGGTTTTCAGACCGACAGCCCCTACGTCCACCAGGGATTCCTGCGCTTCCAGGCCATTATCGCGGTGAAGCACGGCGGATTGGCACCGGAAAGGGCGCTTAGGGCGCTCACCATAAACGCGGCCAAGATGATGGGAGCCGAGTCGCGCTTGGGGAGCATAGAGGCCGGAAAAGACGCCGACTTCTCCATCTTCACAGGAGACCCGCTCCATTCCCGGTCCAAGGCTGAGGCTGTGTTTATCGACGGCAAGAGAGTGAACTAGGGTTCCGCAAGTAGACCATTCGGCGAGCCCTTGTCTGGGGCCCGCTCTTACTTAAGAAAGGTGAACGGCGGAAACGGAGGCGCATCGCATGCGGTATGACTTGGATACTTGGGTTAACCGGAAGGGGACCGACTGTTCCAAATGGGACACTCCTGGAAGAGGCTTGGGCGCCCTTGACGTGTTGCCCATGAGCATAGCCGACATGGACTTCCCTGTCCCTGAACCTGTGGTGGAGGCACTGAGAAAGCGGGTGGAGCATCCGGTATACGGCTACACCAACCCCGGTGAGGGGGTAGTTCGCGCGGTCATAGAGAGACTGGAGAAGAAGTTTGACTGGAAGATCCAGCCCGAGTGGCTCTCTTTCTCCTGCGGGGTAGTACCTTCACTTACCACAGCGGTCCGCGCGCTCAGCGAACCCGGAGCAAAGGTGTTGGCCATGAGTCCGGTCTATCCGCACCTTCCATGGGCGGCGCCTAGGGCGGGAGGCAGGGAGGCCGTCTTTACTCGGCTCAAGATCAATAACGGCCGTTACGAGATGGATCTAGACCACATCCAACAGGTCTTATCCGATCATAGGCCGAGCATCATAATGCTTTGTAGCCCTCATAATCCCGGCGGGCGTCTCTGGAGCCTGGGCGAACTCATGCACTTAGGCGAGCTGGCTATCAAGTACGGAGCGTATGTGGTGTCGGATGAGATCCATTCCGAACTGGTGCTATCTCAGGGTCGACATGTGCCTTTCGCTTCTTTGTCTCCCGAAATAGCCGCCCGTTCCATCGTGCTGATGTCCCCTGCCAAGACATTCAACGTCGCGGGTTTGGGAACGTCCTTGACCGTAATCCCCGACCCCGACGTCAAGAAGCGTTTCCACCAGGCCGAGGTAGGTATCGCCGGAGAGCCGAACATCTTCGGGCTTACGGCATTGGAGGCCGCATACCGCAACGGCGATGAATGGCTGGAACAAGTACTTGCCTACATCCGGGCCAATTTGGTCTTTTTGACTGACTGGTTCCGTAGAGAACTCCCCCAACTGAAGGTAATGGTGCCCGAGGCGACGTACTTGGTGTGGGTGGACTGTCGCGGACTTGGGCTGGACAAAGAGGCGCTTGCCGATCTCTTGAAGGACACGGCAAAGGTCGCTGTGGTGGACGGCTTTAAGTTCGGAGACGGGGGCGAAGGGTTCATTCGTCTGAACATAGGTTGCCCGAGGTCCCTTCTGGAGGAGGGGCTTCGAAGGATCACCAAGGCGGTCGGAAGCCTATAGTTTCACTAAGCTGATTACTGGTTACGCGAGGAGGCACAAAGCCGTGTTTCAAAAGGTAGTGTCGTTGGTTAAGGAAGAATTCCAGCCGCAGGCGGCGTTCGACGATGTCGCCAGGATAGCGTCGTTCCATCGCATTCAATGCAGTCCCGGGATTAGAGACGCCGCGCAGTACATAGGCTCGTTCTTGGATAAGTGCGGGATCGAAAGGGAGATCATGTCGTTTCCGGCCGTAAGCGGGGTGAAGTGGTGGTCCCAAGAGAGCTTTCACGAGTGGGGCATAAAGGACGCGGAACTCGTCTTGCTGGAAGACGGCAAGCGCCAAAGGCTTTGCTCCTTTCAAGGGACAAAGACTTCCGTGATCCAACGAAGCGCCCCTACGCCCCAAGGCGGAGCTACGACTTCAATCGTTTACGTGGAAAACGCTACGGATCCCAAATCCTACGAAGGCTTAGACGTTGCCGGCAAGCTGGTGTTTTCACGCGGCAATGTCACCGAGATCGCGGAGTTAGCGGTGGACCGACTGGGAGCTTTGGGTATCGTGGTGGACACCTTGCGTGAGAATCCTCCGGTCCGGGAACGTCTTGATATGCCGGATGGAAGGCAGTACATCGGCTTCTGGCCTTCCGACGCCACCAAGCACAAGGCTCTTGGGTTCGTATTGAGCCCCAGACAGGGAGAAGCCCTGAGGAAGATGTTCCTCTCAGGCAAGAAAGAGCTTAAGGCCTACGCCAGAGTGGATTCGGCCTTTTACGAGGGCACCATGCAAGTAGTGTCGGCGGTCATTCCGGGAGAGACTGACGAAGAAGTTGTCGCGACGGCTCACTCGTGCCACCCTGAGCCCTCGGCAAACGACAACGCGTCGGGTTCCGGAACCCTCATGGAGGCAGTCAGGACTCTTCAGCGGTTGGTCCAAGACGGCAGGCTTCCCAAGCCCAAGAGGACCATCCGGTTCTTGTGGCTTCCGGAGATGACCGGTTCCTACGCGTATCTGGCCACCCACGAGGACAAGATCGGCAAGACAGTCGCCTGCATCAACCTAGACATGGTCGGGGAGAACCAGGACTTGTGCAAGAGCACGTTCATCGTGGAGAAGCCCCCGTTGGCGCTCCCCGGATTTGGGGGCGACCTTGCCGAGGCTATCCTACATCTCCTGACCAAAGAGGTCCCGAATTACGCGGATAACCATTGGCTGTCGTTGTTTAGGTGGACGGTCAGCCCGTTTTCCGGCGGCAGCGATCACTACATCTGGGCGGACCCGAGCGTCGGCGTGACTTGCCCCATGCTCATCCAGTGGCCCGACAAGTTCTACCACACAAGCGAAGACACCATCGATAAGGTCGACCCGAAGATGCTCTGGGTTGCGGGGACCATCACCGCTTCTTACCTGTATATAGCTGCGACGGCTACGTCACAAGACGCAGCGTATCTGGCCGGAGAGATGGCCACGCGTTTCGGGACAGAGGCGGACCTATCTTTAACGGGTGTGTTGGAACAGGCGCGCAAGGCATTGGCTGAGGCTCGTGCCGGGGCTAATGGTGACGCGGATCTGCCGGTCGTCGTGGCGAAGGCCAGGAGGAAGATCGAACTTAGGGCCGATTTCTTGGCCGAAAGGAAGAAAGCCAACATAGAAAGCCTGTCCAGGTTAGTGTCTGACTGCGAGGTTTCGGCACATGCAAAGAAGGCGGCTTCTTTGCATGTAGAGAACACGGCAGGATTCCTCAAGGCAAAGACCCTTGCGAACCTTGCCCGGTTGGCCGGACTTAGCACAGCTGCCGAGTTGCCTCCGCCTTGGGAGCCTCCGGCGACCGAAGCGACCGAGAAGGCCAAGGCATTGGTGTTGGAGCGAGCGTACAGGGGACCGTTCTCGGGCATCGCCAAGGAGACTGTCGAGGAGTACGAGGCCGCTGCCAAGGCCTTCTCCGAAAAGTACAAGGGACCCGCTCTTTCAGGCGCTTTCTTGCAGTACTGGGCCGATGGCAGGAGGACTCTCTCGGAGATCGCCGATCTTCTCGAGCGCGAGACGGGCTTCAGAGACGATGAAATGCTGCTGGCGTACACCGAACTTCAGGCGAAGCGCGGGGTATTTGTGCTGAAGCACGTGTAGGGTTCCTTCCCCGTACAAGTCCGTACGGAACCCGGCTCTAACTCATATGGGGAGACTCCGGCATCGGAGTCTCCCCTTCTAACTGTGTGCTGGGCTACTCACCCGGCTCCCAACCTATCGGCGATCACCACTTACCCTGTGCCGTCCTACCGGTGGACCCCGATGCTGACCAACGTGCCGCCTTCTTCCACCACAGGACTTGACGCGACGAGAATAGCTATCCCGTCCTTTTCAGCGCGTGCGTGCTCAACTGCTTCGCCGAAGCAGTCGTACACTGTGCCCAGAATGTCGCCGGCTTCCACGGTCTGACCCACCTTAACCGCAGGCAGAAAGAAGCCGCCGCATTTTGAGGTTACGGGGTAGAGCCCCGCCAGCCGTTGCTGGACCTTACGGCAACCATTTCGGGGCTCTCCGGCCTCCCTGGCATAAGTGTTCTCTAGGATCCCTGCGGATTCTACAAGACCGGGAGTTGCCCCCATGGTCTCGGTGTTAAGGACGCCTGCCCACCTCATCGCGTTAAGGGTTCCTCGGACCATAAGGCTCACACACCCCTGGTCCAACTGCCCCTTTCCGCCCGCCTCCACCATGCACGAAACGGCCCCATAAGATTCGGCGCAGGAGAAGGTGGTGCCGGCGCTGCTCCAGCCCCCGCGGTCGGGTGAAGGAGCCAAGACATAATCTGTTGGATAACAGGCGGCAAGGGCCACGCGCTTCCCCCAGGCTTCCTTGTCGCTCGTCGGGTTCACTATGACGAACGGGACTAGATCCTCGATCAGATCCCCTGAGTGAAGGTCCACAAGGTAGTCCGAACCTTTTATGATTTCTTCTGATATCAGGTTCGCTAGAGCCTCCGTGTGCGATCCCTGTGAATTACCGGGGAAACTGCGGTTTAGGTTTTTGCCGTCTATCGGGTTTAGGAACAGCTTGCGAGAGCGAAAAGCCGGAAGGTTCGCTATGAAGGCGAACCTCACTTGACCCTTAACGACTTCGGGAGAGATCTCGCGGAAGAGCTGGTGGGAGGCGGCTATGGGGGCGTATTCTGCTCCGTGAACACCTGCCACGACAGTGAATATAGGTCCAGGCGAATTCCCGTCAATCACTCCTACGGGCATCTCGACCGGCGCGTCAGAGTGGCAGCGTCGAAGCAGGTACTTACGTTTGTTCATGCTTGTGTCTATCGGCATATGGGACATTCCCCCTGGTGTGACCGGAAGAGTCAGTTAAGCCCTGCTAAGTGGCTTTCTGTGGCCGGCGGCGGAACCCCTTCCCGGCACTCGGCAAGATGTTGCCCTTTCGCTCCCGGCCAAAACGCCGCATGGGCAGGTTGTCTAGACTTGCCAGACGTGCTATGTTGGCACCAGGAGGGACTATGGGAAGAGAAAAGCCTATGCTAACAGGTTGGCTTCAGGCTCTTGAGGAGCCTGACCGCAGGGAACTGGTAGCCATGTCCTTGGTGGCCACAGCATCCTCCCTGAGGGTCGACCGCGTGCTGATTTGGCTCTTTGACGGAGAGGCCCTTCAGTTTTTGGGGATCCTAGCCTCCTAAGCGTAGTCCCCACAGGAATATCCCCCGGTCAGGGGGTGGTGGGCTCATGCTTTTCCAGGGGACAGATGGTCGTCTTGAGATCGCCCCTCTACCGAATCTTGGGCCAGAGCGGCTCTACTGTGCGACGCCAACGACGTCGAGGAACCTGTCTACCGGGTACTTGGCGCCTCTGCGGTTAGCCGGTCTCCCCGTTGGAGTGCTCGCCGCCTTGCGCAGCGGGTGAGGAGAGCATACATCCGACTGACATGGTGGGAGTGGAAGTGCATTGTCTGAAGTTGACCTTGGCACTTCACCATTGCGCCATATCCCGGGAGATTTGCTCTGACTGGATGGCCGTGTTTGAGGAGCAGACCGGACCGTCTGAAGGAGCGCACAGACTCGACAACTGCCCCATTTTGCTGGCGCCCGAGCTTCCCAAAGGCATACACGGGCCGACCCTCAAAGCGTTGTGCAAGCACCTGCACTATCTCGGGAAACGGGTCACTTCCAAGGATATCGCGACTTCCCTGGGCATCTCCCAAGTGACCGTCGGGAGATACCTCACTTTCATGATAGAACGAAGACTGGTGCGCCGCACTGTGGAGCATAGGCAGATCGGTGGCCGCCCCACCTACCTATATTGCGCTGAGCAGCGCTGCCCACAACTGAGACTGTGAGATTGACATCTTCCCCAAACACTCTTAACAGGATCCTGACATCTCTGAGATACGCTTTAGTCGCCAAGAGCCGTGAGATACCATTTGCGGCCCAGACTGGCGGAAGGGAGGGTGGACATGGGCAAGAGGTCCTTAATACTCGGGGCGGTATTGGTTCTAGTACTGGGATTGGTTGCGGTTGCAGCGGCAAACCCGTCAGAGCCGGACAGCGAAAACCGCTCCCCTCGCGTCTTTGGCCTCCTTGGCGGGCTAAGGCGGTTCGTTGGGAGGTGCTTTTGGAGCGACCCTCCAACGGCTCCGGACTTAGGTTTGACCGACGAGCAAGCCGACGCGATAGCGGCTCTTTTAGATCGAGAGCATGATTTGAAGGAGACCCTTCGTAGGGAGATCTCTGAAAAGCAGAACGAGCTCCGGAAACTCCTTTGGCAGAAGGAGCCCGATCAAGCGGCCATCGACGCCAAGTGGGAGGAACTCCAGGCTCTACGAGAAGAGCTGTTCTCAAAGACCCAGGGGCTAGGAGAAGCGATGGATGAGGTACTTACCGACGAGCTGCTGGATAAACTCAGTGAGCTACGCTTAGGCGGCGAAGTTCCTGGAGGATGTGGCATGGGACGTGGTAACATGCCGCGCTTTCGAGGAGGCAAAGATCTGGAAATCAGGGCCAGAGGGTTCTAAGCGAGTGTAGATGCAGAGAATGCGGTGAGTTCAACGTAGTCATGCCAGTTGGTGAGGGCCGTCTGTGCGGGTGTCAGAAACGCGCAGGCGGCCTTCCGACTGTGGTAAAATGTAGTGTACGCTGGAATGTAAGTGCTTAACAACTGGATTGGGGACGTTAGGCTAGGTACTTTGATCTGGAGGAGGTCTACATATGCATCCGGTTATCGAGAGACTCCGCGGTGGGCTGTTGGTTTCGTGCATGGCGACTGAGGACGAGGTACTGCACGGACCGCAGCTCATGGCGGCCATGGCGGTCTGCGCGGAACAGGGAGGGGCTGTCGGTATCAAGGCCAGCGGCGAGAGGGACGTGGCCGCGGTTAGCCGGACCGTCAGAATCCCCGTGATGGGCATGACCAGCAGGCACGATCCCTCGGGTAAGAGGTGGGTTACCCCCACTTTCGAGGCGTGCGAGGCTTTGGTTAAGGCAGGGGCTCACATTGTCGCCATACAGGGAACCAAGGCGAGGACCTTCGGTGATCCAACAGAGGTTCTCATCAAGCGAACCCATGAAGAACTGGATGCCCCATTGATGGTGGATGTAACGAACGTGGAAGAAGCGCGCGCCGCCGAAGCTATGGGTGCGGACATGATTCGACCCGCGTACAGGCAACCTACTCCCGATTGGGACCTTCTCGGGAAGGTGATCGAGGCGGTCTCCTGCCCCATCGTAGCCGAAGGCGGATACTGGCGGCCCGAAGAGGCGGTCAGGGCGTTCGAGATGGGTGTTTACTGCGCGGTTGTTGGAACCTCCATAACTAGGCCTACCAACATCACCAAGTGGTGGGTCGATGCCATAGCCAAAAGGTAACAAGAGGCATGAAGTGAACACAAGAGCCGGGTGTACCTTGACGACACCCGGCTCTCAATTCATGAAGCTATTTCGCCAACTGGTGGAAGGCCGGCTTGTGCTCGGGCGGCATGGCGCACTTGTACTTCTTTCCGCCTGTCTTCTTGAGGAACTCCTCTTTCGCCTTCGCGATGACGTCGGGAGAAGTCAGGACTTCCAGTCCGGCCTCCGCGAGCACTTTGGCGGGCTGCTATCATCCCGGCGTGCCGATCCCCACCTGCTTGGGCAGTGTATTGCCACGAATGGCCGGGAGTGCCCAAGGCGTTGCACGCGGTGGTAAACTGGGCCGTCGGGCAGCACCAGCTGACATCGCCAACATCGGTGGACCCTTTGGGTTCGTCCGGCGTTGCGGGCATCGGAACCAGGGTTTCATTGATGAGCTGGGATTTGACTTCGTCCGGGACGTCGATGCTCTTGAGGAAGGCGTCCTTTGTGCCCGGCTCAAAAGTCTTGACCAGTTCTTCGGCAAACTTCATTTCTTCGGGACCGAATACCGGAGGCCCGACCCTCTGCATGGATTCGTTTAGGACGCCCTCCAGGACGGAGTTGGGAATGACGTTGTAGATGGCGTCCAGAAGCTCGACTTCGCACTTTGTGTCGGTCATCTGCGCGGCTCCGTAGGCGCAGTTGAGGACGCGCTTGTAGAGCGCTTCGACCTCCTCCTGCTGTGGGGAGCGGACGTAGAACTACCGCCGTGGCTTTGGACGGTACCACATTGGGCTGGCTTCCGCCGTTGGTGATGACGTAGTGAATTCGAGCCTTTGGAGGCATGTGCTCGCGCAGGAATTCTACGCCCATGCCGGTTAGCATGAGAGCGTCTAGGGCGCTGCGGCCGTTATAGGGGTCTCCCGAAGCGTGGGCGGTCCTCCCGTGGAAGGTGATGTTCATGGACGTGACTGCCAAAGACGTCGACCCTCGCACCTGGTTCAAGGTGCCCGGATGCTAAAGTCAAACAGACGTCGCAGCCGCCGCGAGGCCGCCGTACAAGGAAAGCTCGGCTGCCGAAGTTTTCCTCCGCAGGGCAGCCGAAATACTTGATGGTCCCCGCAAGCTTCTTTGCCATCATTTCTTGCTTTAAGCCGATGACCGCCCCGAACGCGCCGCCTCCAAGGAGGTTGTGGCCACATCCGCGACCCGCCCCGCCGGGGGACCAGCTCTTCTTGTCGGGATGGCTCGATGTCGCTGGCGGCAAGACCGAGCTCCCCCTGGGCGAACTGGACAATGGGGCCTCCCGAACCCCAGGTAGCCACAAGCGCCGATGGCATGTCGGCCACACCCAAAGTGACCTGGAACCCTTCGGCCTCTAGGGCCTTAGCCAACACGGCCGCGGATTCGTCCTCGTGCAACCCCACTTCAGCCAACGCCCAGATCTGGTCCGAAACCGATGTGATGACGTCCCGTTTCTCATCGATGTACTTAATTGCTGTTTCGGCCTTTACTGCCACCGCGTTCTCCTCCTCGATGTCTACCGTTCGTAAACTACTTAGCCCCGTGTTTGCATTCGCCTTCGGAACCGCTCAATTCCCACTTGATCGGCGGAATCAGGTGTATCCAGTCTCCAAACAGGAATTTCAGACGTGGGATGAAGAGCCCCAATCTTGCCATGACCGTGGTCCCGAACACGGCTCCGAAGGACACCATCAGGACGAACCGTCCGACCAAAGCGCTTCCTTTTCAATGGTATTCTGGAACAACTTGTTGCCCAGAACCGAACCGTTCTCGCCGCGTGAACCGACAATGAAGAAGAAGACGCTGATGGCGGTCACGTTGGCCAGAAGAGTGAACGCCGAGTTGAGATCGGTTAGCGGGGATGATGGCGCTCTCACCTGCGAGATGATGCCCGCGTCGATCACGCCGGTTATGGTGACAGCTGCCGCCACACCCACCAAGTAGGCCAGAGAGTACCTGCTAAGCCACCCGAGCTTCGGAATGAACCGGGCGAACAAGAGGGCTCCCAAGACCACGGGTATCAGCGCGGCCCACTCGCCGTTCTGAAGGGGGATCACTCCCAGGTCACGCACGTTGGTCCAACCCATAACCGCAAGGTGGGCGAGGGAAAAGCCCCAGGTACAAGTGTTCACAGACCCTGAAAATGGGTTCTCCTTGAACAAGCACCGTATATGCCCAACGACACTAAGGCGCCCAACCAGACTTTGGCGTCAGTTGACACTGTTCTTCACCCCCCGGGTTCCGTTCTTGCCGTTGTTCTTCTGCGTCCAATAGACCACGTTGCCGCCGATCATGAGGAGCAGGAGGTATAGGTGCCCGACGGATTGAGCCGTCCATTGACTGGGTAGCCAGTCCGGTTTGTTAAGCTTTTTGCTCGTAGAAGGCCGCTCCTTTGACTCCCGAAATCAGGCCGACCAACTGCCCGTTCTTGCAATACACCGAGAATGGCGTGCGGGTAGCGCCATGTTCCTGGAGAAGGTGACTGGTGTTTTCACGCACACGTGTCGCGCCAGCCATATTGCCACTGCCAGCAGCGGCGAAACAACCGAGATGTCTTTGATGTTGTTCACGTCCGCCCACAGGCATAGTTGGCCAGCGGCGTCTTGTACTGGTCTTGCTGGTAGGCGGCTTTGATGTCGTCGGCCATAGCCGAGAGAGCCGTCTCGCCTCCCGCGCGATAGGGGAGGATGAGCAAGCCTTCGCCGTACGTGTAGTCGTACTCGGATTCTGCCATGGCTCGTAATTTTCTCGGCGTACATGACCCCGTCGGGAACAAAGGTGGTTATTATGATGCGGTGCCCTTTTCCATGTGGTGACGGGCGACCGACAGTGCCATAGGCCACAGTTCCCCCTCGTTGGATGGGGCTGTCTCCAGGACCATGACGTTTATGCTGCCGGGCGGCAGTCTGTCAATAAACCTGTACGCCGCTCGCCTTCAGGCTCGGTCCAAGTGGCAGCTTCAAGGGGAAAATGAGCGGGAGAAGCACCACCAACACCAGTACAACCCAAATAAACTGTGTTTTTGCCGCATTAGTCTTGCCTCCCCGCCATGTAGGTTTTCTCTAGGCCTAAGATGACGCGGATGCTCATAACGACCATGCCTAGGGAGCCGCCGATGGTTAGCGCGATAGCCGCCGCATTGGGCGTGTCGATTATCCAGGACGATACGGATGGGATCGCCGAGGAGATGGGCTGCCCGATACCCACTTGCCCGAGCAGTACGACAGCGCCGGTTACCATGAGGACCCCCGCTTGCCAGTTGCGGGATCCGAAACGCCTCCTCCAGCACGCGCTGGTCAGTGTAGAACAGCGTAAAGGAGTACATGGTGCTTGCGGCCGGTTGGTGCCAAGTTCTGCCAGATATACCGATACTCTTTGAGGTGGTAGACTTGGCTACTCCCAAGACGAAATACGTTACAAAGGCTACCATGAAAATTTTCAGGCTGTATATCCAGTTCTTCTTGCGGCTTGTGATGTTCTTGCCGTGAAGACGGAACATATTGAACCCGCCGAGAGCAAGGGCAAAAGCCGCGACGACATTCTGCCACCGTACTATCTGGGCGGACAGGTCGATCACTGACTGGGACTTGAAGAAATAGCTCCTCCAGCACGATCATGCCGGTTAGGAAGGCGACCAACACAGGTCCCTGCCGTTTCATCTTGGTTCACCTCACTTCTTCAGGATGTTCTGTACGAAGTCGTTGCCCAGAGTCGTCAACACAGATCCGACGATGATGAACAATACCGCTAGGGCTTTGCCCACTTCTTGGGCGGTAAGCCCTCCAACCTCGCTGGGCTCCTTCGACAAGTAGGTGCCCGCGGCGAATATCTCCTCCGCTATTAGCGTGTAATCGCGAAGCAGAAGACGAAGAACGGCTGGTGTGGTAGTTGGCGGTCCTGCCGATTTGGGACGCCCGCCAGGTTAGCGGCTTCGGCGAAAGCATGGACTCGTAATAGTAGTTGCCGAAAAGCATGGCGCCCGCGACTTTCTCTGGTATAGCCCTAACACCCTGGCCTTGAGCCGTCGCCCGGCATGTACATGACGCTGACGACGGTAGGCCCGCCGTCCCCTCCCCAAGGTAAGCTGCTCTCACGATCTCTTGACACATGGGTTCCATCTTCAGGTAGCGGAGCGACGACAAACAGACGCGCGTCGTACTTGGCCGATTGCCCGGCGACGTGGTCGAGAATCCTCATGCTGGCAAACCTCTGTGCTTCCAGAGTGGTGCCGCCGAGGACAAACGCCAACGGGCGTCCCATTTCCGTTACTCGCCCTACCATCTCGTCGATGGCATCGAGGCCCGGAATCCTGCGGATCCTAAGCACTCCCGACTTCTTGAAGGCTTCCGCGGATAACCAGAGCACGCCGGCTAGAGCTAACAACAGTGCTAATGAGGCCAATCTTCCCTGGACCATTCCCACACCCCCTAAAAGAATACTGGTACATGACTGCATAGATATGTTGCTATTGTAATCATTATGCAGCGTTTGACAAGGGGGTTCCCGAAGTTTTTGCGTCATTATGTTAGGGCGTTATGTAACCCGGTCGGAGTCCTTACAGTGATAGCCAGAGAACACTATGCTGGAGGTGTGAGGCGTGATAGTCTTGGCGCCAGATTTGCTGGAAGCCTAGCATTTGTTGTGTTTCTTATTCTCATTCTTTTGGTTTTGGGCCTTTGGGGTTAGCATACGAAACTTCTTGAGGTAAACCAAGCGCCTGCCGCAATGACGTCGAAGCCGGTTGTTGAGAGGGCGGGCGCTTCACTCTTCGCTTCATGGATTATCCCAGGCTATAATAGATGATGCTGGGGGACCAAGCCGAAGAGGCAAAAAGGGAGGCCGCTGCCATGTCCGACATATACCTTTACAACACCTCTACCAGAAGGAAAGAGGAATTCCGTCCAGCATTGGCCGGCCTAGTGAGGATGTACTCCTGCGGGCCTACCGTCTACCTCTTCGCCTCCATAGGCAACTTCAAGACGTACGTGTTCAGCGACGTCCTTAGACGGACCCTGGAATACAGCGGGTTGGCCGTCAAGCAGGTGATGAACATCACCGACGTAGGCCATCTCGTCTCCGATGCCGACGAAGGCGAGGACAAAGTCGTGTCCGAGGCGGCCCGCCAACAAAAGACTCCCTGGGAGATCGCCGAGTTCTATACCAAGGCGTTTTTCCGGGACGCCGACAGGCTGAACATCTTGCGTCCGAGCATAGTGAGCAAAGCCACCGAGCACATACCTCACATGATACGCATGGTAGAGGAGATAGTCGAAAACGGTTACGGCTATGAAACCGATGACGGCATCTACTTCGACATCAGCAAGTTCCCTGAGTATGGGCGCTTGTCGGGCATCAATTTGGAGAAGCAGATGGCGGGCGCTCGTGTCGAGATCAACACCGGCAAGAGGAACGCCGCGGATTTTCTGTTGTGGAGGAAGGCGCCCAAGGAACACATCATGCAGTGGGAGAGCCCTTGGGGGATGGGATATCCCGGCTGGCATATCGAGTGCTCGGCCATGTCACGGGAGTATTTGGGGGACCAATTCGATATCCATACCGGGGGAATTGACCACATTCCCATCCATCACGAAAACGAGATAGCCCAGTCTCAGGCTTGCACGGGGCAGATCCCGGCCCGGTTTTGGATGCACGGCGAGTTTCTCCAAGTCGACGGCGGGAAGATGTCCAAGAGCCTGAATAACGTCTACACGCTGGATGACTTGGCTGATAAGGGATACGAGCCCTTGGCCTTCCGCTACTTCTGCCTGGGCGCCCACTACAGGACGAAACTGAACTTCACCTGGGACGCGCTCGCGGGAGCACAGGCCGGGCTGAGAGGTCTTCGGGCGCAGTTGCAGAGGGCTGTAGCCGCTCAAGTGCCGGTGTCTGATGGGGCGGACGCACAGCAGCGTAAGGACGGCATGGGTGAGCCGGTGCCCGACGGCGCGGCGGAGCGCGCCGAAAGACTGAGGGTTGCCTTTAAGGATGCCATTAACGACGACCTCAACACCCCGAAAGCCCTCGCGGTGGTATGGGAAGCCGCAAAGTCCGACCTAGGTCCCTGCCTAGGGGATCTCGTCACGGACTTCGACCGGGTCTTAGCGGTAGACCTTCTCACGGGCCAAGCCAAGGACGAGCGGGTGGATGAATCCGAGCTTCCGGCAGAGGTTACCGCGCTGCTTAACGAACGGGCAGAAGCGAGGAAGGCCAAGGACTGGGCCAAATCTGACAGCCTCCGTGACAGACTGCGGGAAATGGGCTACGCCGTGAAAGACGTCAAGGATGGGTACCAGGTGACAAAGCTCTAGTTGGGACACCGTTGGGTACGGAGCGGCGATGGCGCTAGTCCATGGGCATCCTTGGCCGCCGGATGAAGCCTTTCTCGCTATCGAGGCAGACTGATCGCGCGTCCGCCGCTCTGGAGACCGACAGAATCCCATCCAGGTGATCGCATTCGTGTTGGACCAATACTGACACCTCGCCGGTTAAAGACACTTTGACCTCGCGCCAAGCGAGGTCTCTATACGTTAGAGAGCAGGCCCCGTACCTCTTCGCTCTCACATAGAGTTCGGGAAAGGACAAGCAGTTCTCCCACGTTTGGACCGTCTCGTCAGAGAGAGGTTCCATAACCGGGTTTAAGAGCACGATCGGCGATGTGACCTGAATGTACACCACACGCTTTAGAACCCCTATTTGAGGGGCCGCGATGGACAATCCGCTCCGGTGGACAGCCCTAAACGCGTTAAGGGTATCTTGCAGGTCTTCTACCAGCGGATGTACTCCTTCCAGCTCATCGAAAGCCACCGCTTTGGAGGTTTTCCACAGGTCGGGATTACCCAATCTCAGTATCGGCAGCACAGCCAACTCCGGCTTTCTCCTTTCACCCCAGGCCCCTATAGACACCTTATGACCGCTGGGCTCTAGGGTTGCAGCTGTTGCCGCGCAAAGAAAGTACCCGGCCTCTCCGGCTTCCGACCGGACATTAGAGGCCGGGGTAATCTTAGGACCTGCCTAAGGCGACGGCTCCTTTCCCGCCTGAATTTCCATTTCCACCTGATAGTCGTAGACGATTCGGGAGAGGTGCCCGATCTGCTCGAATCCTAACTCGACATCGTCTTGCCCCTTGGACATTATGGCGATCAAGTATGGGTGGTTGGCGAAAACAACTCCCATGTCGTTTGAGACGCCGGTGATGTCGCCTTCTTTGTGGCCTACCTCGACTTCGGTTATGAAGCGGTTAAGCCCCGTGTTCCATATAGTGTTGGACAGCCAGTGAAGTATGTCTTGGCCGTGTTCCGGGTTCTTACCGGCGAAATCCAAGGTGGCTTGCATGTAGGTCACCATATCCCTAGCTGTGGAGACGTTTTGCCAACCGGGGTAGACGTTTGTGCCGCCGATATCGCGCATGAAGGCGGCGATATTCTCCAGTCCCAGCCGGCGTTCGAGCATTTTCCAGGCCACGTTGTCGCTTTCAGTGATAGCCTTTTCGGCGAGCTCGCGTACGGTGAAGGCATCTCCGTCCTTAGCCGTGAACTGCAGCGAGCCCGCGCCGCCCCGCCAGTCCCGATCGGCTCTGTAGGTCAGTTGTTCGCTCCAGGACAGCTTCCCCTGAGACGCTAAGGTGGCGGCGTAAAGCACTACAGGTACCTTAACGGTGCTCGCGGCGG
Organism: Bacillota bacterium; assembly: GCA_040766225.1. Taxonomy (GTDB): domain Bacteria; phylum Bacillota; class Sulfobacillia; order Fermentithermobacillales; family Fermentithermobacillaceae; genus DULO01. The sequence continues at coordinate 62,541 of JAXGQX010000004.1, forward strand.
GCACGGGCAGGTCTTCCTGGATGCCCATAGCGTTTTGAGAAGTGAGGTCTTTGAAGAAGATGCCCCACTCCGCTTTGGTGCCGAGTCCGTTCAGGTACTCCTGGAGTCTGGCCTTAAGCGGCTCGTAGTCCGGGTTCCACGGGTTATCGCCTCTTTGAATGTTGCCGGCGTATCCCGTCTCGCGAAACCCGTAGCGCTGTTTGCAGACCTTCCACACGACGCCGGTGTTGGGCACCGCGTTGGGCACCTGGCCGTTGGTTTCAAATACCCCGAAATCCACGACGTACATGCAGTTGTCCGGTCCGAATTTGACGTCGACGGGGTGGTTTAGGCCCGTCAGGTTGCGACCGGCAGGTTTCCCTGTCTTGTTCTGCACGAATACCGAAGATTCGCCATAGGGTCGATCTTTAGACCCGGCTGCCGGTTTCGCCTGTCGTTAACCCCGTTATGGGGTCGCCAGATCCAAAACGCGCTGCGGGCATACGGCGCCGGACGTGTCGAACCCCAAGGGAGCGAAGTCGACCATGGCTGCGCGGCGGCAGCAAAAAAAGAGCGGTTTGAAGGGGTTCGGGCGGATCCGCCAACAGCGGTTTCAAATAACCGGGCAGGCTTGACTGGAAACTGTGGGTCGTCAAGCGGGATTCCTCTGAATAGTCCGGCCAGCCGTACCAACTATCTTGCTCTATCTCATAGATGATGTCGGGCGCGTTGGCTACAGGGCGGACTCCTCTGTCGTCGTATCCCTGGTCCACGGCGAGAAGCCGGCCGTTGCGATCGAAGCCCAGTCCAAACGGGTTTCTGAGTCCCCAGGCGTAGACCTCGGTGTCAGTGCCGCTCGATCGGGTCCTGAGAACGACTCCGCTGGCTTTCGTTTGGCCGGGGATGGTCTGACCCTCTCGGGTCGGAGTGCCGAAGGGGACGAATGCGCCTGTCTCTACCCGGTCGGTGGGGCTCGCTGTCCTAAGGTCGGGGGAAGACAGGTTGACTCCGGTAAGAGTGACCGTCTTGGCCGGGATGTCTCGCCAGTCGGGGTGTTGGGGGACCCAACCGAACCGGAAGTTGTCATCGCCGACGACGCCGGAGTTGGTCGTTGTGCCGTTCCCGAGGTAGATCCAGCCGTCCTCCACGTCTACGGCGATTTCTCCGGTGTAGTGGTCACCTGAAGGAAGGTCCTGTATAAGGTCTTGCCGCACGCCGTTTCGCACCACCGATAGGAACCCCCGGTGGGCTACGTACATGTCGTCGCCGTAAAACTTGACGTCGGTGGCGGGCGAGCTCAAGCCGTCCTGGACCACTTCGTACTTGTCAGGGTTCATCCCAAGGACGCGTCCGGGGCCCACTTCCTTCGGGCCGTATGCGTAACCGGCCTCGGTGACGTACATTCGCCCTTCCGAATCCCAAGCAACTGAGGTGGGGAACGTCAGGCCGGTAACGACCGCCTCGATTTGGTATCCTGACGGCAGGTGGATGTTAATGTCCGCTCTAGCAGGTTCAGCGGCCAGCGTTAGAACTGAAACCACCACGAAGATGGCGAGAAGGACCATGAGAAAAAGCTGTCGACCCAAGTTCAAGCCCTCCTTTCGGACTTGTTCGAGATGAGGATGTAGAAGGCTCCGAGACAGAGCCCGTACAGCACGTAAGCGAAGCCTACTTCCAGCCATCTATCCATGAGGCCGAACTGTGGAGGCAGCCCGATGAGGACGGGAATCAAGTATAGCGGCCCTATAGCCCAGACCAAAATGCCCGTAAGCACGCCGGCAACTAAGATAGTGCTCCGGCTCATTTCCGTTTGCCGAAATATGGCTCCGAAGACAGCTCCAAAGATGACGGCTGGTTGCCAGGTGAATTATCCACCCCAATCCTACTCCCGGGGACTTGTCCGGAGCATTAGGGGCAGGAGTCAGGACCCAGCATTTGCCGGAGCACTATGCCCGGAGAGCGACCAATCCGGCGCTGTCGGCCAAAGCGCCGTTCCAAACCGGCGAAAGGGTGTGACTCCTGTTCAAGGAGATACCTCCTCGTCTTGCTGGGATGCCCGCATCCTTTGGCGTAAAGCCTTTGGCGCACGCGGCAGCCCGGTGCCTAGGCTGAATCAGCCTTATTATTCGGCCAATTGACGAGGGCACTAGGTTTGGGCCGTACGAATCGCCAGGGTAGTCCTGCCCGCGTAATCCACCCGATCCTCGGCGTCTTTTGGACGGAGGGCCTGCCATGAGAAGTTGGGCGGATAGGTCTTCCGGAGGATAAGCGATATACAGCGGGCCCGCTTGCAGGTCGGCCCAATTCTCGGCACGACTGATTCCCATGGCTTGGCACAATCGACCGGGACCGCAAGATAGGGGCTTACGCCCGTGTCGACGTTTCGACATCAACGCCAACCCTGTCACGGGCAGAAGGGAGCGTATCAGCACCGCGTGTGGAGTACCTTCTTCCGCGGTCACGGCGTTGAACAAGAAGTGCATGCCGTAAGTGAAGTACACATAAGCGATCCCGGCCGGCCCGTACAGAGGCTCGTTTCGAAGGGTGCGGCGGCCGCCGAATGCGTGACAGGCCCGGTCTTCAGGGCCTTCGTACGCTTCAGTCTCCGTGATCATCCCGGCCGTAAGACCCTCTTCGGTGTCATGAACGAGAACCTTTCCCAGGAGGTCTGGGGCCACAGAGAGCGCTCGTCTCGAGTAGAAGGACTTGGGTAACCTTTCAAGCAGCCTGACATCTTCCGCGCTTAACGTATCCGCTTCATTTGGCGACGGCACTAGATTCACCCTTTTCATCCGGGCCTGAAGACACTATGATTCTATATGTTGGCGGAGAAGGTTGCACCGATCGGACTCTCTACATACGGGAGGTTACAGCCCATGGCTGAAACGCAGAAAGTGATGGGAAGCGTGAAGGCGAACCAAGTTTTGTGCGAGAACGCGTCGGGCGTGAAGGTCACAGCGGGCGGGGAAGGCCCCAAGGCGACCGACTTGTTATTGATGGCGGTCGCGGGATGCAGTGGAGCCACGCTGAAAGGCATCATGGGGCGGGACGGCCTAAGCCCTGACGTCATCGATATGAAGGTAGACGGGGTCCGCTCCGAGACCAGTCCCAAGAGATTCACGGACATCCACGTACACTATACTGTCGTGTGCCAGGGGCTAACGCCGGAGAAACTTGAGCATTACCTCGATCTTACCGAGAAGGTCTGTCCGGTTGTTCAGTCACTAACCGCTAAAATGCACATGACCTACGAGCTTCAGGATAAATGAAGACCATCCCATTAGGTGCCGCGGGACAGGAGGAAATAGAGGTAACCCCAAAGACCTTGGCGTCAACCTGTAAGAGCGGGGCAGTCCCGGTATTCGCGACCCCGAACCTGATTCTGGTCATGGAGATAGCGGCAGTTAAGGCCCTTGAACCGCACCTTGAACCGGGGGAAGCCACTGTGGGGACCCGGCTGGATGTGCGCCACTTGGCGCCCACCCCTCTCGGCTTGACCGTCACAGCTACCGCCAAACTTACGGAAATCGACGGAAGGCGACTGGTTTTCCAGGTCGAGGCCCATGACGGGGTGGAGGTAGTGGGTGCCGGAACTCACGAACGCTTCTTAGTTGACTCCCACCGTTTTATTTCTCGCGCAGCCGAGAAATCCACAAGGAAAACAAGATGTAGCGCAGAAGAGAAGAAGAGCACCCAGATATAGCGCGAACGAATGTCCGCTGTATCTGCGATTCTTTCTTCGAGGTGGCGTCTTGTCATGAAGTGTCCCTTTTGTGGCTATTTAGACTCGAGGGTTCTCGAGTCACGCCCTACGGAAGACGTCTCCGCTATTCGCCGTCGCCGCGAATGCCCTCGATGCGAGCGTCGCTTTACCACATACGAGCGAGTCGAAGAAGCTCCTTTGGTGATCATCAAGAAGGATGGTCGTCGAGAGGTGTTTTCTCGCGAGAAAATGTTGTCGGGAATGCTCAAGGCTTGCGAGAAGCGTTCTACCCCTTTGGATACCCTTCAAGCCGCGGCTTCCGACATAGAACGTCAACTGCGAGAGACCGGCAAAGGAGAGGTCACCTCCAGAGAGATTGGCGAACTGGTTATGGATAAGCTACGCCAGATCGACGAGGTGGCTTACGTCCGTTTCGCTTCGGTGTACCGGGAGTTTCGTGACCTGGACGGTTTTCTCAATGAGGTCCACAGGGTGCTTTCGGAAAGGGACGTCAAAGGAAAGGGTTGATTGGCCCTATCGGGTCAAAGTATTTCGGTTATCTGCTGGGGGAGCGGAGGCAAGACTCACAGTCTCTACATAGCCGGTGGGAGGAATAAGGGTGTCGGGAAAGAGAGAGAAACACGTTCAGGTAAGTTTCAGCGAGAACGCCATAGCCGTTTTGGAGAAGAGATACTTGCGAAAAGACGAGTCGGGCAACGCCATTGAGGCCCCGGCCGACATGCTGTGGCGAGTGGCGAAGAATATCGCCCTCATGGACGTATTCCATTGTCCTGCTCTTAAGCGGAAACCCAAGGCCGGGCAGGAAGCGTTGATAGCCTGCTCAGGTTCCGAAGGCGGCGAGTGCGTAAGCGGTGTGACGGATGCGGATAATGCAAGTGACGAGCCTCTAGACGTATCGGAGTGGGATTGGGCAACGCTCAAGATGGCCCACGGGCGGTTCGTGGAAGAAGGCGAGTTGATGGCTTCCTGGGAAGAGGTTCAGGAGGCCGTGAAGGCAAACTCGAGACGTCTTCGGGCCAGCGCCGAGAAGTTCTACAAGTTGATGGCCGAGGGCAAGTTCATGCCCAACTCGCCCGCGCTCATGAACGCCGGACGCGAACTGCAGCAGCTTTCGGCCTGCTTCGTGCTTCCCGTTGAAGATACCATGGTAAGCATTTTCGATTCTCTGAAGCACGCTGCCCTCATACATCAATCAGGCGGCGGGACGGGCTTCAGTTTCAGCAGGCTCAGGCCAAAGAACGATATGGTACGTTCCACCGGAGGGGTCGCATCGGGACCGGTCTCATTTATGAAGGTCTTCAACTCGGCTACCGAAGCTGTCAAGCAAGGTGGAGTCAGGCGCGGAGCTAATATGGGCATCCTCCGGGTGGATCATCCAGACATACTTGAGTTCATCACGTGCAAGACCGATACCAAGGAACTCACCAACTTCAACATATCCGTAGGCATCACTGAGAAGTTCATGGAGGCTGTTGAGGATGGGACCGACTATGACCTGGTGAACCCGCGGAACGGGCAAGTGGTAGGCAAGGCCAACGCCAGAAAAGTGTTTGAGATCATCGTTGACCAGGCTTGGAAAAACGGGGAACCGGGGATTATCTTCCTCGACCGCTTGAACAAAGATAACCCCACGCCTCAATTGGGGGAGATCGAGAGCACTAACCCATGTATCACGGGAGATGCTCTCGTACCCACCGAGGAGGGCTTGCTTCGGTTGGACGAGATAGCCCGCCGGTGGAGTACAGGTGGTCTGCGCATCGTGATCGACAAGCGAGTGGCGGGTTCGCCCGGAAGCCTTGACGCCACTACGGGCCAGGCGCTTATCGAGCCGGGTACGGACTGGTCCGTCATATCCCGCGCGTTCAGGTCCGGGGTGAAACCGGTCGTTCGTGTGACCACCAAGCACGGCATGTCCATAGAAGTCACTCCCGATCATAAGATGATGACCGCCCGCGGCTGGGTGAAAGCTGGAGACCTTCGTATAGGTGAGGACAGAGTGTTGGTGCAGTCCAAGCAGGCTGCCGAGGATTACGTCGTATCAGTTGAGCCTACAGGCGAAAAGGAAGTCTTCGACCTTACGGAGCCGTTCAGCCACAGCTTCGTTGCCAACGGCTTTGTGGTTTCCAACTGCGGTGAACAGCCTCTATTGCCGTTCGAAGCGTGTTGTCTGGGTTCGGTGAACCTTGGACGCTTCACCAAGTCGATTTGGGGCAAACGTCTGGATGTAGAGAAAGCCATTGACTGGGACGGTCTAGCAGAGGCAGTCCGGGCAGGAGTGCACTTCCTCGATAACCTGATTGACGCCAACAAGTATCCTTTGCCCGAAATCGACAAGATGGCAAGGGGAAATCGGAAGATCGGGCTCGGGATCATGGGCTGGGCGGATATGCTGTTGGGTCTCAAGATTCCGTACAACTCCCAAGAAGCGCTGGACCTTGCGACAAGAGTGATGGAGTTTATCGAGAAAGAATCAGTCGCCGAGTCGTCGGAGCTGGCGGCGAGAAGAGGCGCGTTCCCCAATTGGGAGAAAAGCGTGTACGCTTCTCTAGGGGACTCAAAGTGCGCAATGCTACGACGACCACCATTGCTCCCACCGGAACTATCAGCATAATTTGTGGCGCTCTCGTCGGGCATCGAGCCGTTGTTCAGCCTCGCATTCACGCGGCACGTGCTCGGGAAAAGCATGGAAGCCAATCCAACCTTGAGCAGGTAGCGAAGTCGCTTGGCTTCTACTCCGACGAACTGATGGAGAAGATCGCTTCCAACGGAGCTCTCCACCACATCCCGGAAGTGCCGGAGGAAGTACGCAATGTGTTTGTGGACCGCCCACGAGATCACTCCCGAGTGGCACATCAAGATGCAGGCGGCTTTCCAGCAACACACCCACAACGCGGTCTCAAAGACAGTGAACTTCCCGAGGGAGCCGACAAAGGATGAAGTCAAAGAAGTTCTCAAGTCCTGGCCAACAGGTTGGGCTGCAAAGGGGTCACAGTCTATAGAGACGGCAGGGAAGAGCAGGTTCTCACCGTGGGAGCCGACAAGACGGCAAATGCTCAGGAACCGCCTATGTCAGATGGGACCGCTCCAGAAGAGCACGGCAAGACCCGTGTCAACGGCGTGTGGGGGCAGTGCGTCCCATCGAGCGGCCATCCAGGTTGACGGGTTTACGGCGATGAAGGAGACCCTGTTGGCAGTTTTTGACCTTGAACACTCTAGATGGGCACCCGGTCGAGTTGTTCGCCCAGATCGGCAAGGCGGGCAGCGACCTGTCAGCGTTTACCGAGGCTATCGCTAGACTCATCTATCGCGCTCCGTTCGGGGTCGATCCTCAGGAGGTCGCCGACCAGCTCCAGGGCATCGGCGGGTCCCGCACCATCGGGTTCGGCCCGGAACAGGGTGAGATCGGTACCTGATGCCATCGGCCAGTTCCTGGACGAGTACTTGCAGTACGGTTCGGAAGCCCCGGACAGCGACCGCGAGGAGTCAGGGCCTGTGCAGGACACCCACGCCACTAACGGCCGGCAAGAAGTTCAGCCTCTGCCCAACTTGCGGTACATGGAGCTTGGTACACGTGGAAGGCTGCCTCAAGTGCATGGCTTTGCGGGTACAGTTGAGTGCCAGAACCGTCGTAACCGTCCAAAGCCGTGAGCCGGGTATGCTTTAAGCATATCCGGCTGTTACTTGCGCAAGAATGGCCGAGATACGCTCATACTATAACGGCATATATCGACAGGATCCTCGATTAATCCGTTACGACGCGAAATGCGGAAACAAAAAGGTACGCGATCCAAAGGAGTGCCTAAGCCTTTTGGTGTCAGGGAACATAAATGGTAAGATTTGATCGCCACGAAGCTCTCGGAGAGGTGTCGATGGTGGGCAAAAAGGGGTCGAACAAAAGGGGCGGAGGGACCGCCAAAGAGTCGGCTACGGCCGCCAAGGAGGTCCAGGAAGAGAACAGGCTGCCGGCAACCATCAGAAGCGCGGTGGTCTTCAGCGTCGTCACCGTATTCTACGCTGTACAGCGCCGTTGGTGGATGGTCGCTATCTTTTGTAGCATCACGGCGGGATTTGTGACAAACGCTCTATCGCAGGTCAACCAAGACCGGCCAGCGGCCAAACGCGCTTTCTCGTACGCTTACTACTTCTTTTTCATTCTATCGGTAGCCTTAGCGGTCTTCGGGATGGTCACTAGGCAGTTCTAAGTCTCCTCATATTGGTCGTTCGGTGTTTCTTCGGCAGATGTCCAAATTCGATCACAAGGCTCCCTCCCCACAAGTCACCCGCTTCTAGCAGGGCAAGCCCGCCTTGCCTTTTGTCGCCTAGCGGCTCTGGCAGGCATGGTAATAATTGCCGCCTGACAGGACAGGCAACAAGTTGTGTGATGATGAAGGATTTATGGCTCGGGCGACGAATTCCTAGTCTCAAGAATCGTAGAAGGAGGTGAAACAATGCAAATTATAGGCGGCTATGTTTTCTCTTTCTGGCTGGAGGCTTTGTTCATCGCTGCTCTTGTAACCATGATTACGAGAGCCCGGCAGGGTATCAAGATTCCCGAGGTCTACAAGGTGGCTGGTCTGGACGCCATGGACGAAGCGATCGGTCGTTGCACCGAGATGGGCAGGCCCGTTCACTTCGCTCCCGGCATCGGTGACGTTCAGAACGCTCAGACTTTGGCAGCTATGTCAATTCTGAGCTATGTCGCTAAGCAGTGCGCCAAGTACGACACTGACCTTATCGACACCAACAGAAACGTTATCGTGTACAACATGTCAGAAGCCATCGTGAAGCAGGCGTATATCGAGTCTGGCAAACCCGATGCGTTCAAGGTTGAGAACGTTCGGTGGATTTCCAACGACCAGTTCGCGTACGCCACCGGCGTTACCGGTATCATGTATCGCGAGAAACCCGCTGCCAACCTACTTCTCGGCGCGTTCTGGGCTGAGTCCTTGATTTTCGCCGAAGTCGGTGCTACCGCGGGCGCGATTCAGATCGCCGGCACGGCCAACACCGCACAGATTCCCTTCTTCGTGGCGGCGTGCGACTACTGCCTCATCGGTGAGGAGCTCTATGCTGCCAGTGCCTACCTAAGCAGAGAGCCCGTTCTCTTGGGTAGCTTGGTCGCTCAGGACTGGGGCAAGATGGGCGGAGTGATTCTTATCGTCCTCGGCACCCTTCTTGTGAGCTTTAACAACACGTTCCTGAAAGACCTTCTAGCTAAGTAGGTATCCTTTGTCAGATTAGAACTCCGAATCCGAGAGGAGGTGCACCGGATTGAAGAAGGAAGTTCCGATAGCCATATGCTTCATCGTATCCCTGATCTACATTGTGGCCAACTACTTCACTGGAGTGGAATTTCTGGCCACCATGAAAGATAGACTCGATGACTGGTACCTCTGTGTCGACGCGATTGTTGTGGCCATTGGTATGGTTAACCTCGCGCAGATCCACGGGCGACGTGTGGCGAACAAGAGGGAAGGCTACATCTTTAGCCTCTGGCTTATGGTGTGCATGTTCGGGATGCTTCTTGTAAGCATTTTCTACTTCAAGAACACCACTCACGTGGGCTGGAACTTCATGTACGGCCAGATCATCTCTCCGATGAACGCCACAGTGTACTCCACGTTGGTGTTCTACATCGGTTCGGCCGCTTACAGGTCGTTTAGGATCCGCAGCATGGAAGCCGGCATTCTACTAGTCGTCGCCTTCATCATGATGCTGGGTCGAGTTCCCCTGGGAGCGATGCTCCTGGGAGGCAATCAGGCCTTCGCCGATATGGCGACTTGGCTTTTGAACGTGCCCAACTCAGCTGGCATGAGAGGAATTCAGATCGGAGCGGCTCTTGGCGGTCTTGCCACGGCGCTCCGCATTATGCTCGGAATTGAACGTGGTTACCTTGGCGGTACTGGTGAATAACACTCCAAAAGACAAGGAGGTGAACAATCGTGTGGGAAAAAATAGCTAACGTCGATCGACGGATAATCTACGCTTTGATGATATTCGTCATCGCGCTGGCTCTGCTAAAGCCGGTCGGTTTGGCTATCACGCCTTCAGCGGACACTATAGCCGCTTTCGACTATATTGAGGCAATGCCTAACGGCAGCGTCATTTGGATGGGCATGGAGTTCTCATCCGGCGGTATCCCTGAGCTGATGCCCGCGGCTCAAGCCATAATCAGGCAGGGGTTCAGGAAGGACTTCAAGTTCGTGTGCGCCGGCATGTGGGCTCAAGCCGGTGATATGGCTGAGAGGGCTTTTGGCATCGTCGAGGCCGAGTTCCCCGACAAGAAGTACGGGACCGACTGGGTCAACATCGGATACAAGCCTGGCGGCGAAGTGTTGCTGCCAGCACTCGTCAACGATGTTGCCGATGCTGCAAAAGGGATCGACCATAGGCAGAACCAACTCAGCTCGCTTCCGCTCATGTCGCAGTTCAAGACCCTCAAGGATGCCGACCTAATCATCATCTTCTGCACCGGCACACCTGGTGAGGCGCAGTATATCAAGCACGTTACTGGTCCGCTCGGAATCCCGCTTATTGAGTCGTGCATTTCAGTTAGTGTTCCCGGTATCATGCCGTTCGTTCAGTCGGGTCAAATCAAGGCTTTGATCGCCGGCATGAAGGGCGCTGCTGAGTACGAGGTCTTGGTCGAGCACCCGAGCACGGCTATGGCGGGTATGGACGCTCAGTCCTTCTCTCACGGTTTGATTTTGTTGTTCATGATCCTCGGGAACATTGGCTACTATGCTACCCGGAATAAAAAGGGCTAGCCGGGTTGGCCCAAAATGGGGAGGTGAAACTGAATGTCTGATACCCTTTTGAACGTAGGAACTACGCTGCAGGCGATCTTCACGATCCTGCTCGTCACGGTCATCTTCAAAGACAACCCGGCCTACCGCTTTGCGGAGCATACCTTCGTAGGTCTGTTCGCCGGGTACACTGTGGCGCTGTCGTATTTCAACTATATCCGGCCCAACATCAAGGACGAGTTGATCGGCAAGGGTGAGATTCACTGGCTCGTCCCGATCATCGTAGGTCTTCTGATGTACACCCGGTATATAAAGCCCATCGCATGGTTGTCCAGGTACTCGCTTTGCTTCACCCTGGGAATCGGTACCGGCTACGTTCTTTCCAAGGACATGAAGCCGTTCTTCGTGGACCAGGTGAGAGCTACGTTCCTGAAGCTGTGGGGCACCGGTGACTGGTGGAAGACCCTATCCAACTGGATATACGTGGTCGGCACGGTTACGGCCCTCGTCTACTTCTTGTTCACGTTGCAGAAGAAGGGCTTCCAGGGCGGAGTCTCCAAGGTTGGGCGAATCACGATGATGATCGCCTTTGGAGCGGCCTTTGGCAACACAGTGATGGCTCGTGTGTCGTTGTTCCTGGGTAGGATGCAGTTCCTTCTGGGGAACTGGCTGAAGCTCATATCGGCTCGAGTCTAGATTCAAAGGAAATAGCAGGACTAGAGACGCCGGGGGCGTCCAATTGGAAGTGGCGGTGTGAACCGCCACTTTTCTTTTTCCGAAGGGACAGAGGGAGGAGATGGCGAATTTTCATGGGTGGGAGCTTAAGTGAGAGGAGTGACTGCCTTTGTTCAAAGGGATATTCGCCCCGATTCCAACGCCGTTCGTGGACGAGGAGATCGCCTTCGACAAGCTGGAGGAAAACGTATCAAAGTGGGGCAAGACCCGTCTGGCGGGGCTTGTGGTTTTCGGGTCAAACGGTGAGGCCCCTTACATAGACGAGGACGAAAAGGTCTTGGTCTGGAGCCTGGTCCGCAAGTGTCTACCCGCGGACAAAGCCATGATCGCCGGCGCCGGTATGGAGAGCACTCGGGCGACTGTCCGTCTCATCAAGAAGGCCGCCCAAGCAGGCGCAGATGCTGCCTTGGTGATAAGTCCTAGTTTCTTCAAGGCGAGCATGAAGGAAGCTGCTCTGGAAGCCTACTATAAGGATGTCGCGGACTCGTCTCCGATCCCCATTTTCGTCTACAACATGCCCGGGAACACGGCTTTGAATCTATCAAGCGCCCTGGTTGTAAGGCTATCGGCCCACCCTAACATCGTTGGCGTCAAGGATTCCAGCGGCAACATAGTTCAGATTTCCGAAATCCTGAGGGGGGTGCCCGAGGATTTCTCCGTCTTTGCAGGGTCAGCCAGTTTCCTCTTGCCATCCGTAGTAATGGGGGCTGTCGGCGGGACACTGGCCACAGCGAACGTCGTGCCCGATATGTGTGCCGAGCTATTGGAACTGGGGACCTCGGGCCGTATCGTCGAAGCTCGCAAACTTCAAAAATCGCTCCTTGCGTTGAATGCGGCAGTTACATCCAGATTCGGCGTGGCCGGGCTCAAGGCAGCTCTGGATATGCTCGGGTACTTTGGCGGGTTGCCAAGGCGCCCCATGCTGCCGGCAGGTGAGGCTGAAAAAGCCGAAATCCGAAGGATCCTAACAGAGTTGGGCTTGGGGCTTCTGAACTAAGCTCATACCTCAGAGGGAGGAACTACCAGATGGAGTTTCAGGTGATCCTTAACGGTCCCGGCCGGGTCGGAATGAGCTTTGTCCGACTCTTGTCCGAGAAGGCGGATTACATCGCCGAAAGCACCCGGGTCAGGCCTGTACTCAAAGCGGTAGTTGACAAAGAGGGGTCGCTTTATTGCGAGACCGGACTCACTTTGTCCCACGTTCGGACTTGGAAGGAGTTCATGGCCGTCCCCCAGGGTCCCAGACTATCCGAAGATGGCTCGGAGTACCTCCCCGGTGGGACATATGACGAGATCTTGCGCAAAGTGGCGGGCAAGGGACCGGGGGTAGTGGTCGAGGCCACCCCCACTGACCTACTAAGCGGTCAGCCAGGCTTGGGACACTTGGTAAGCGCCATGAGTATGGGCTTTTCCGCCATCACCCTCGCAAAGGGCCCCCTGGTCGTTTCTTTCGGACGCCTCGTATCGCTCGCGGCGTCTATGGGAGTAAGTCTGAAGTACAGCGGGGCGGTCGCGGCTGCTCTGCCAACGGTAGACACCGCCCTCTATTCTATGGCGGCATCAGACATACTGGAGATAGAAGGCGTCCTAAACGGGACGACCAACTTCATCCTGAACTCGATGGCGTCGGGGAAGCCCTACAGTCAGGCTCTATCTGAAGCTCAGGCAATGGGGGTTGCCGAGGCAGACCCAACGCTGGATGTAGGAGGATTCGATTCGGCGGCGAAGCTCCTCATCCTAGCCAACACCGTATGGGGGCTTGGGTTGACTCTCTCCGACGTGAAGATAGAAGGCATAACGAAACTTAGCGGGGAGGAAGTGCGGAAAGCGGCGCAAGGCGGAACGCCCATCAGGCTCCGGGCTTGGGGCAGGCTGATCGCGAAAGAGGCAGGGGCCGAATTATCCGTCAGTCCGTTCCCGGTTCCCGCGGGGCATCCGTTTTGCACGCTTCCTGGGACGTCAAAAGCGGTAAGGTTTGGCTCGCGGCAGATGGGCGACGTTATCGTCTCCGGAGGGGCTTCCGATGTTGTCGGAGCGGCGGCCTCGGCGCTAAAGGACCTGATCCACATAATCCAGGAGCGATTTGGGCGCCACTCGTAATCTTTTGCGAAAGCGCGGCCTTCCGGTATCAGAACCCGATCTTGCGGCATCTTGCACTCGAAAGGAGACTATCCACGAATATGAGAAACCCAAAGGCGAAGCTTCTTCTGGGACCGGGCCCCAGCAATTCGGACCCTAGGGTCCTCAGGGCACTGTCAGAACCTACACTGGGACACCTGGACCCTGACTTTGTCGCTATCATGGACGAGACCACCGAACTATTGCGCTACGTCTTTAATACCAAGAATAAGCTGACCATCCCCATCTCGGGCACCGGTTCCGCGGGCATGGAGACTGCCCTGGTGAACATGGTCGAGCCGGGCGACAAGGCTATCATCTGTACATGCGGCATTTTCGGAGACCGCATGGTTGACGTAGCGGAGAGGGCCGGGGCCGATGTCGTCAAGGTCGAAAGCCCTTGGGGAGAGCCAATTGATCCCGAAGACGTCAAGAAGGCCATAAGGAAGAACCCGGACGCCAAACTGCTGGGCCTAGTTCACGCGGAGACTTCAACGGGCGTGTTGCAGCCGCTTGACGAAATTGTGGATATGGTGCACGGTGCAAGGATGAGGATAGTTGTCGACTCGGTCACTTCTCTAGGTGGGGTGGACGTTCCGGTCGACAGGCTAAACCTGGATTTTGTCTACTCGGGCACACAGAAGTGTCTGAGTTGCCCGCCCGGTTTGGCCCCGGTAACGGTCAATGATACGGCGGCATCTTTCATAAGAGACAGGCAGTCCAAGTGCAGGAGTTGGTATCTGGACCTGGGCATGATTCAGAGGTACTGGGGCTCGGAACGTTTTTACCACCATACCGCTCCCATCAATATGATCTACGCGCTGCATGAAGCTCTCTTAATCGTCAAGGAGGAGGGGCTGGAGGCCAGATACGCGCGGCACAGAGCATCGCAGGCCGCCCTGATAGAAGGTCTGGCGGACATGGGACTTAAGCCGGTGGTCAACGAGCCGTTCAGGCTCCCGAGTTTGACCACGGTATGGACGCCCGATGGGATCAACGAGGCGGCGGTAAGAAAAAGCCTCCTGGATGACTACAACATAGAAATCGGTGCCGGGCTCGGCGTGTTCAAGGGAAGAGTCTGGAGAATAGGGCTTATGGGCACCAATGCTAAGCGGCATAACGTAGTCCAACTATTGGGCGCCCTAAAGGACATCCTTAGGTAGACGTCTCCACAAAGAGAATGAAGTCCCCGAAGGCGGTGTCAGTTGGGCACCGCCTTCGCTATTTCGTCGATATCGTCGGTGAAGCGAGCGGGGGGCAGGCTAGATAGCACCGATCTGCCGTAGGCCTTAGTCAGAATTCTTGGGTCCAGGAGGACTACCGCCCCCCGGTCCGTCTTTGTCCTGATAAGGCGCCCGAAGCCCTGCTTAAGCTTGAGAGTGGCTAATGGCAGGGAGTAGTAGGTAAAGGGTACGAGGCCCCTCATCTTCCACAGTTCCTCTCTGGCCTCCATAACCGGGTCGTCGGGGACAGGAAACGGAAGCTTGGCCAGCACCACACAAGACAGAGCCTGTCCCGGCACGTCCACGCCCTCCCAGAATGAGTCCAGCCCGAATAGGACGGCATTGCCCGCTCTGCGGAATTCCTCTAGGAGCGCTTCCCTTGGGGCGTCACCCTGCTTGAGCGCAGGGTATCCCTTCTCCTCGATCCGGTCGCGGACGAGTCCTGTCACTCGCTCCAGAGACCGTTTGTTCGTAAAGAGGACGAAAGCTCGTCCTCGAGACATGTCGACTATCTCCAACACTTTCTCTGCCACGT
Organism: Bacillota bacterium; assembly: GCA_040766225.1. Classification (GTDB taxonomy): domain Bacteria; phylum Bacillota; class Sulfobacillia; order Fermentithermobacillales; family Fermentithermobacillaceae; genus DULO01. Next base: position 77,601 of record JAXGQX010000004.1, read on the forward strand.
AGTCGCTGAACTCCGGCGAGTTTACGTCCCTTCCCCTGCTGTCTCTGGGGACGCATAAGAGGGCTTGACTGCCAAAGTCAAAGGGAGAGCCCAATACCAGTTCGTCAGGGCTCTGTAGGTTGAGCATGCCTTTCATATAGTCAAAGCGGTTGTCCGCCGTAAGAGTTGCCGAGGTTAGGACGACCGTGGGTACTTCGGACCACAAGACTTCGTGAAGGTACGGGCCGACTTCCAGGGGGGAACGCTTCACCACGACCGAGCGTCGTCTTCCATCTTGAGTCTCAGCCCAGTAGACGAAGGCATCCCCGGAACCCTCCAGGAGGTTAATGCTCTCCAAGTCCGATGCAAGGGTGACGAACCTCTTGCGAAGAGCCGCCACTTCGAAGCGCTCCTCATCCGAAAGGTCCAGTTCCTCCCAGTCCTTCATGGTCGTGCTGATATCTCTGAGGGTCTTCTGTAGTTTGGGGTCCAAAGAGTCAGAATCACGAATCCGGGATTTGTCCCTGCCGCCCAAACGCACCCTCTTGAGTGCCTGGCCAAACGACGCTGTGAGGTCGTCCAGCACTATCCTAAGGCGCCGGGCCTCATCGTGGCTCAAGGCCTTCCCCAGGTCGCCCGTAGTGGCTTTGCGGAACGTGTCGTCAGACAGCCGTTTCATGCGGAACTCGCTTACTTCCGTTCCTAGGCTTCCTCGGGTTACGTCCTCAAGATGGTGAGCTTCGTCCAGAATTACCGCCTCGAACCCGGGCAGAAGGCCTGCTTGGCCCTTGGTGTCTCTGCTAATTGCCAGGTGAGCCATGAATAAGGCGTGGTTGACCACTATCAGGTGGCAGTTCTCCAGTTCTTTCTTGTGCTTTTGGTAATAGCACTGTTCCCTATACCTGCACTTTTGAGACATGCAGCGGTCGCCTTCCGAGCAAACCTCCGCCCAGATGCTGTCCGGGACGTACACCGGCAGCTCATCGCGGTCTCCTTGCCACTTCTCGTCTTTCACGACCTCTGATAGGGCCATGATAGCCTTGTCGGTCTGGTCCGGCGCAAACAGGGAGAGACGCTCCTCCGCGGCGGCGTAGGACTGGTTCCACCGGCGCAGGCAAAGGTAGTGACTGCGCCCCTTAAAAATGGCATAAGCGGCCTCAAAGCCGGCCGTCTTCATCATCTTGGCCCCAAGAGGGATGTCCTTCTTGAACAACTGGTCCTGAAGGTTTACCGTATGAGTGGATACGACGACCCGCCGCCCCGTCCTCGCTGCCTGCAGTAGAGCCGGGAACAGGTACGCCAGGGATTTCCCGGTACCGGTGCCCGCCTCGACGAGGAGCTGTCCGCCCTTTTCCATGGCGCTCCAGACCGCCTCGGCCATCTTGATCTGCTGGGGCCGCTCCTCGAACCCAAGGACAAAACGAGAAATCAGACCTCCGGAACTGAAGGCGCCTTCAAGGGTGTCAATAGGGTTGTCGTGCAAGGAGATACTTACCGCGTCATGCGGAGAATCAGTCACCATAGTCCTCCCGGCGGCGGGCTTTCTGAGGCTACCTCGCGGACAACCTGCCCGTCACCTAAATTCTATGGCGAATTGAAAGGATAATCAACGCAAAGCGTCCCAAAGACTGGACCGACGAGTATTGCCCTTACCCGGCTTGGTGTTCTTATCGTCCTTGTCTTCCTTGTCTTCCTTGTGGTTCTTGTCCTTATCCTTGCCTTTGTCTTTTTCCTTGTCTTTTTCCTTGTCCTTTTCCTTTTCCTCGGACTTCAGCATATCGTCCAGTTCCTTAAGCCACTTCTTGGTCACGTCTTTTAGGAACTTTTCAGGTTCTTCCTGATCGATGACCTTATCCAAGTTAACTGCGGGTAGTTCCTTCCTGATGGTTTCCCAAATCCCAAAGAAGTCGCCTTTCCCTTCGTGAGTCCCCTCGGGATCAGGATAGTCGTTGGGCTCGCCTGGGTCTTCAGGGTTTTCGGGGAAGAGCGGGTCGGTAGGGTCGGAGGGATCACTGGGTCCTTCGTTGTCGGGAGTGTGGTGCTTCGATAGGGCCCACGATGCGGCGCGCCCCGCGGAAATCCCCATCTTCTTCGCTTCGTCCCTAGCGTCCAGGTCCAAAGTCACCATGGAAATGGAAACCTCAGGCGCGGGCGGAATCGTATCTGTACCGGGAGTATCGCCTGGGTTTTCCCAGATCTCCTTGGCCACTTCGTTGGCCACGAGGTTTTCAAGGTGCTCGATCTCCTGATCCGCGTCCACCGGAACCAAGGCTATGACTACGTTGGTGGCGCCCTTTGCCCCTTGAGCTTTCACCAAGTCGGCCATCACGATGTCTATGGGCCTCAGCTTGTAATCAACAGAGTTGAGTATCTCGACTCCCGGCTCGTCAAGCGCGATGGCAGAGGTTACCAGGTTTCTGTCATTAACCTCCAGTTCAATGCTTCCGTAGGAGTCCAGACTCATGTATGCTACAGCCGGCCTGGCCATCAGGTACTCCTGGTAGCCGAAGAACGACAGGAACACCATGACCGCCGACAGAGCCAAGGCGGGAACTAAACGTCCAAATACCATCCGGGAAACGAAAGGCGTAGGCAAGGTAATGGTGTCGCCCGGCAAGACGCCACTATGGGCGGCCCGAAGAGTCAAGAACTCCCCGGACCTGGTCATGACCGTGATCTTTTTACCCTTGCGCTCCAATACCATGGCTTGTCTCCGGCTCATCGGGATACACCCCTCGCTACGCTAACGTCCAAAAACTCTTGAAGGGTCGGGAAGTCAAAAGTCAGCATCACCGCAACAGCCGTAATGTAGTCCTTTTGTCTTTCCATCGTCTTCTTTGACGCTTCAAGCCCGTCTCTCATAACTTCCAGCATGTCGTCTATGGGAAGCTTCCGGTCAGTTACGAACTTCTGGCGGAGCTTATCGGTCTCTGCCACCAGAGCCGCCAACCGGATCGCCCTCTCTCTCGCGTCCGCGTGCTTAGGCGTACGCTTTACTACCCTATCCAGGCTGAGCCCGTATTGGAGCAAGAGGTCCCTCCATTGCTCCATCTCATCCCTGCGCTCCAATGTTTTTTCCCAGTTGGGACTAGCCTCTAGGGCGCCTATGGCTTCGGGCCAGTCATCGTCCTCGTCATTAACCAGAGACGAAAACGGTGCCTCATTTCTCCGCTTTTCTTTGCGGAAGTAGTCAATGAGACGCCGCCTTATGACCGTTGCCGCGAACGCCACGAAGCCCGGTTTGGGACTGGAGTAGGCCATCAGGGCCTCATCAAATGCCTGAAGAGCCACACTCACCTCTTCGTCTTGTCCAACTACCAAAAACCGCCTGGTTGCGGCCGAAGCCGTCTTTAGAACAAAAGGCATATAATCACGGATTAGGTTTTCCCTGGCCTGGGCATCGCCGTTCCGGGCTCTCGCGACTCTGGATTCTACTGTTTCGTTGGAAGCGTATGCCATAAATGAGATCAATGCGCCAATCACCGGGTAGATCCTTCGCTATCGTCACGCCAATCACCTGCTTTTGCTGCTTTAGAGATCATCCTCCGAGGATGGGCGCACCCCGCCTTCCGTCCAGGTATCTCAGAAATTTCATCAATATAATCGTATGATTCGCCGGGTTTAGGGCGAACGTGAAAAATGTTTCGGGTAGCGTTATACTTGAGGGGTCAGGATGATTGTGGTAGGATTCATTGGTCGGAGGAGGTCCTTGGACTTTGAGCACCATAAAGAGGCTCCTGGGTTTTGCCGGACCTTACTGGAAGGTCTATACGGCTACTTTCGTCCTTATCCTGTGCATCACCGGGACTCAGCTTCTGCAGCCGATGATCGCCCGTTTCATCGTGGACAAGGTCTATGCTGAAGGGAAATGGTCGCTCCTCATATGGGGAGCCGCAGGCATCGCCAGGGCGTCGCCCTAGTGCCATACTCGGTTATCTCCAGAGATACGGGATGTCTTGGGCAGGCCAGAAGATCATATTTGATGTGAGAAACAGGCTGTACGAACACCTTCAGCAGTTGTCTTTCAGTTTCTATGATCAAGCCCAGACCGGTCAACTGATGTCCAGGGTCACAGCTGACGTTGAGATGACCCGGCAGTTTCCTCTCATCAGCCAGTCCACATCGTAGCCGCGACAGTGAGAGTGATTTCCACCTTCATCCTCATGCTTAGCCTGGATTGGCGGCTTACTCTGATAGCCCTCATCCCTGTACCCATACTGGTTTGGCGCGTCAAGATCTACGCGACCATAATCAGGCCCCGCTACTGGGCCATTCAGCAGATGCTGGCTGTCATGACAGCTACCTTGCAGGAAAACATTACCGGACAGAGAGCCGTTAAAGCTTTTGCTCGAAAAGACCACGAAATCGAGAAGTTTGAGCGCGACAACATCTCGTTCCTGAACAAGAACGTAGAGACTGTTAGGACGTCCGCTTTCAATGAGTCTTTCATGATGCTTCTGGTCGAAAGCTGCCTGGCTTTGGTGTTCCTGTGGGGCGGACGAGAGGCCATGAGAGGAAGCCTATCCGTGGGTACGCTCATCGCTTTCAACGCGTTGGTATTGCAGGTACTGCAGCAGGTACGGATGCTCGGTATGTGGGTCAGCGGAGCTCAGAGGACATCCGCGGCGGGTCAGCGCATTTTCGAAATCTTGGACACCAGAGCCGACGTCCAAGACATGCCGGGCGCCACATCCCTTTCCGAGGTGAAAGGCGAAGTAAGCTTCGAAAACGTGGATTTTGCCTACGACAAAGAGCACATGGTCCTTCACGATGTGAGCCTCAAAGTGAGGCCGGGAGAGACCATCGCGATACTTGGCGGTACCGGGTCAGGCAAAACGACTTTGGTGAACCTCATACCGCGCTTTTATGACGTGACCGAAGGGAGGCTTTTGGTGGACGGACACGACGTCAGAGATGTCACGTTGGAGAGCTTACGCAGGCATATTGGAGTGGTCACTCAAGAGACATTTTTGTTCTCGGCTTCCTTAAGAGACAACATCGCGTACGGGAAACCCGGGGCGACCGAGTCCGAGATAAGGGCGGCTGCCAATGCCGCCCACATCGACGACTTCATAGATAGCCTGCCAAACGGGTATGACACCGTCATAGGCGAAAGAGGGGTAGGGCTATCGGGAGGACAGAAACAGAGAGTCGCCATCGCGCGCGCACTTTTGATGGATGCCAAGATCCTGGTGCTGGACGAGTCGACTTCCAGTGTCGACGTGGAGACCGAAATGAGGATCCAGGAAGCTTTCGCGAGACTACTGAAAGACCGCACCTCGTTCATTATCGCTCAAAGGCTTTCGACGGTCCGAAATGCCGACCGTATCATCGTCCTAGACAAAGGAAGAATCGCGGAGGAGGGAACTCACGCCGAGCTCCTTAAGAAGGGCGGCATCTACACCGCCATCTACAATCTCCAGTTTAGGAGCCAAGACGTCGAGCTCTCTGAGCGAGAGGCAGCGGGCACGGAAGGCGGTGGCAACTGATGGGATTCCATATGCACGGACCTGGCGGCGGAAGGCTGGACATAGGCGAAATAGACCTCAAAGACGTGCACTTCGGACACCTTGGGAGGACTAAGGAGTTTCTCGCGCCGCACCTAAAAAGACTGTCTTTGGCCATGCTCGTGGTTATCACCATCGCCTACTTGGGCCTTCAAGGCCCCCTTCTGATCAGCAAGGTATTGGACATCATCCCCCTAGGGGATCTGGGAGGCCTTTACCGGCTCATCCTCATTTACTTCGTTTTGCAGGGCCTAATCGCCGTCTTGCGCTTCTCGCAGACTTACATTATGTCTTGGACAGGGCAGCAAATCCTCTACAGCATGAGGAAGAAGCTTTTTGTCCACCTTCAGGACCTCGGGCTGGACTTTTACGACGACCTTCAAGCCGGACGCATCATGTCAAGAGTGGTAAACGACGTGGAAGCCATCAATCAGCTCCTGTCAGGGGGAACGTTGAACCTCTTGTCAGACTTTGTCACGATCTTCGGCATCATGTTCATAATGCTCCGCAGGAACACATCATTGGCGTTGGTTACGTTTGTCACCATACCTCTTTTGTTCGTAACGGTATGGTGTCTTCAGGGCAGGCTCACAGCGGCCTATCATCGAAATCGCCGCAGGCTGGCCGACATAACCGCCAATTTGCAGGAGTCCATTTCCGGCATGAAGATCACTCAGGCATTTTCCCGGGAAAGCCTAAACGCCGACAGGTTCAGCGAGACAAACGAGAAGAACTTCCAATCACAAATGGACGCGGCGAGGCTTCATGCCGTGTTCTTCCCCCTGGTAGACGTCATAGGCGCCTTGGGCATCGCTTTGGTCTACTACTACGGTGGTCTCAGGATGGTCATATCCGACCCCGCGGTCACCGTGGGCACAATCGCGCTGTTTACGAACTACGTCACCAGGTTTTTCGGCCCCATCCGGAATCTTGTGGATGTCTGGAATTAGGTCCTTGCCGCATCAGTGTCGGCCCAGCGCGTGTTTGAGGTGCTGGACACGGCGCCCAACGTCCAAGACAAACCCGGCGCGGTGGAGCTTGGGCGGCTCAAGGGCCAGGTTTCTTTCAAAAACGTAACCTTCGGATACGACCCGAACTTGCCGGTCCTTCACGGAGTGGACATTGAGGCCAAAGAAGACGAGACTATCGCCCTCGTAGGTCCGACCGGAGCGGGCAAGAGTTCGGTAATCAACTTGCTCTGCCGCTTCTACGATGTCCAAGGGGGCCAGGTGACCGTGGACGGTCACGACGTAAGGGATGTCACCATCCAATCCCTTAGGGAGAACTTGGGCATTGTACTTCAGGATACGGTGATTTTCTCGGGAACCATACGGGATAACATCCGGTACGGCAGGCTGGATGCCACAGATGAAGAAGTGGAAGCTGCGGCTACAATAGTCGGAGCCCACGAGTTCATATCCGCTTTGCCGGACGGCTACGACACCCAGGTACGGGAGCGCGGCAGCAGGCTATCCGTGGGGCAGCGGCAGTTACTCTCGTTTGCGCGGCCCTCTTGGCTGACCCAAGAATCCTCATATTGGATGAAGCCACTTCGTCGGTGGACGCCTACACTGAGCCTACCGATCCAGAAAGCCTTGGGAGCATTGTTCAAAGGCTGACCAGCATAGTCATCGCCCACAGGTCTTCGACTATCAGGAACGCGGATAGGATCTACGTCATAGACCAAGGAGTCCTTCGCGAGGTTGGCTCTCACGATGAACTCATGGCTAATGACGGGTTGTACAAGTCCTTGTACGAGAAGCAGTTCGCCGGGAACCGCTCGCGGATCCCATGCCCGCTTACCGGACAGTGATTTCAGTCGAGACTGAAGTCACGTTCACGAACGATGCTCCGGGCGATCTCAAGTCCAGTTTAAGGTAAGAGCGGCCCACGTGTACGGCTTCCAGAGTCACATCCACGCGAGTCGAGTAACGCTTAGGGTGATTCCCGAGCTGCTGCGAGAAGGATCGTTCAGGCGGATACCACCAAATGAAGCCACAGAGGAATCTGACGGCACCACAAAGGCCTCGACTTAACGTCTTCGACGGAGACTCCAAGCATGGCGTCGACCCCAAGAAGTTCGGTGGGCTTAAGGGACTTACTTGCGGACTTGACCAACCGTGTGGTCCAGGATCCTCAAAGCCAAGGCGCCCGGCCTTTGCAAAGTGGCCGTAAACGCCAGGTCCGAGGACGACTCCCCCATGCTCGGGGTCACTCTACGGTGGCCCAGTCTTCCGCCGAAATAGGCGGCAGCCTGACCGACAACCTGCCTTCGCCATCGGTCCGGAATACGGGTTTGAAGTCACCCAGATTTGGGTCGCTCGACTTCGAACTGACGGTGAGTTGTCCCAGTGGTCTCGGAGTCATGAGGACCAACCGGGCATCGTCTCCGTAGTATTCGTACGCTACGGCGGACGCGGGCAGGGAACTCCCGGGGACGTCGGGCAGGGTGACCACCCCTAAGAGCATTCCGACCAGTACTAAGAGCTCGGCCGCTATCAGCAGACCCTCCGGCCTTTGCTTGCCGGCTTCGGGAAACGTAGGGTCGAAACGAGCGATGCTGCGGAAGCGGTCACAGACAGGAGCGAAGTTAAGATTTCCGGGCTAACGCGACCATCTTCGGCTTGAAGTAACGCCAGAGATTCCCTTTCCATCGGGGAGCCCGCCCAAAGCAACGCGGCACCAAGCGGTGCGAGGTAGAGCATGCGATTGACCCACACCCAAAAAACCGAGAGGGCGACGGCGCCTTGAGCGCTCGCCTTCTATGACTGTCGCCAGCAGCATGAGGATTGAAGCCGCCAGAGCGTACGGGAAAAAGGGCGACGAGCTAGGCTCCGTTCCCGCCGCCACGGCAACCATCACGGCTGTCCCCCATGCGCCCGCGGTAGTCCTCTCCGTGTCAGGCCGGGAGTCAAGGGCCGGCTCAACTTCCTCTGTCGAGGCGGTCGATCCTCTTGTGCAGATTGGCGATTCGGCTCCCTGACATTCCACATCCGGAGGAAACATGAGCAGAGTCAGGCCCATGAAAAGGATGGAGCTGACGATGAAGGCGCGGACAGGGAAAGACCATGCCACGTACTTCTGGCTCCCCTAGAGAAGGCAGCCCATCCCCCAAATAGGGACAGAACGACGGCCAAGCGCGATACCCCATCAAGGCAAGGCCGCCCTTGGACAAGAGATGCCGGTAGAGGACAAGCGCTAGCGTTCCAAAACCGTCGCCGATACCCTAGGGAGTACGACAGTCTTTCATGGGACCAACGCCAGCCGTCCGAATCCTTGAAAGACGGCATTGCTGCTCCAGAGAGGGCTGTCGGCAGGACCGTCGCCGGTTAACGCATCTCCCACAGGCAAAACCGCCGGCTAGAGGTTGTTTCGAGCCAGTGCCCCGAGCGCTGCGCCACCTCGCGGCGCGTTCGGGGGTCAGGGGGCGTCCGGGGAGTCGGGTGCGCCTCCTCAAATGGCCGCCTCTGGGGAAACCTAAGGTGAGAGCCGGGATTCCGTTCGGCCGCAAAAATGCTGCCTTCGCCGGTCGGCTATCCCTAAGAGAGACCTCGACTGACGGAGCCTCGGAGGTCCTCAGATACAGCCTCATACCATGTCTTGTCGTTTCGGCTTGCGATATGGGGATTCAGGCCGTTGGCTGAAAGGGTTTCATGGAACGTCAGGACCGGTCTTTCCGCCACACCGTTGTGGGGCACAATGGGGAGAGATAAGCCGAAGAGAACATGTCGGACAACACGACGGCGCTTCTCACTTGGTGACCCCTTCCGCCAGAGAGCGCAGAAGGGCTTCCCGTGCCCGCCTCTGCTCGATGATGCCCGGATACCAGCGCTAGAGCCACGGAGATGCCTTCCGACGGGGCCAAGTCCGAGGCAAAACCCAGGAGGAAAGCGCTGGCTTCGGCGGTGTAGGGACGTAGCGGATATAGAGGCGGCCTCATCCGGCGTCAAGGTGTCATAGGGCGCCACCAACAAAAGGTCTATCGCCTGAGGTGGTGGCCAGGACGAAAACGCCAGCAGATTCTGACCGGATACACGGACGAACGTGGTCTGGCGTTCGCTCTCGGAATAGGACTTCATCACAGCGTCGTAATCGCTTATGGAAGAAAACCAACCCTCTCCTGTGAGATGAGCGGCTGCGAAAGACAGGAATTGCCCCGCCTCGTACGAGGAAGTTTTTCTGTCGGGGTAGCGGAACCTTATCTCCTCGAGGAGGATCAGAGCCTCTGGACGTAAGTCTCCGGCTCGCACAATAGGCGCAATCGGCCGGAAGGCAACTACAGATGCCGCCAAGAGCGTTGCGGCCCAAGCCAACACCCGTATTAGTACGTCTCTAAGAGGGCGCACTCGCATTTCCGCTCTCACTCCATGTGTGTCCGTATGCAGGATCCTATGCTCGATATGGCCGGGGCTTCTCGCTTGGGGCCGGTTTCACCGCTTGCGTCTCTTCCAAAAAGGCTTTATGGTCTGATATGCTCTGTGAATGCCGGCGAAGAGGCCGAGCAGAAGCCCAATGGGCGCGAATATCCCCCGTCCCGTCTGCCTGTCCAGCCAGACGCCCAACAGGACTCCCGCGATGGCCGAAAAGAAAAGGGAAAAGCCCAGCCCAAGAATCACGCTTATCGGAAGGTTGGCCCCCGGTTCTCTTTTGCTCACAAGAAGAGCCTCCAACGGTGCCGGTTCCGTCGCCGGGAACAGGCGCCGCACCAGATAAGAGTATATATGCCCTGCCTGCCGCGAACACCTTCTTGCTCATCCTAGATGCAGCACGCAGAAGGTATTGCCCGACGCGATAGAGAATTGTAGCGACTGCGTCTCGCTTCTCGAAATACAAGATGATATGGAGGTCAGTCTATGAGACTGTCAAGGCTAGCCAAATCCATTAGCCCCTCGCCGACCCTGGCGCTGGACGCCAAGACCAAGAAGCTAAAGAGCGAAGGAGTCGACATCATTAGTTTCGGAGTAGGAGAGCCGGATTTCGACACTCCACAGCACATAAAGGACGCCGCCATAAGTTCTATTCAGTCAGGCTTCACCAAGTACACCCCGTCATCGGGTATCCCCGAACTGCGAGGGGCCATCTGTCAGAAGTTCAAGGAAGACAACGGTTTGGACTACAAGATAGGCGATGTTCTGGTCTCCGTTGGCGCCAAGCACTCGATTTACAACGCCGTGTTGGCCTTATGCGATCAAGGCGACGAAGTGCTGATCCCAGCCCCGTATTGGGTCAGCTATCCGGAGATGGTCAAACTGGCCGGAGGGACGCCCGTTTTCGTGCCCGCCGGAATTCAGTCCGACTACAAGGTGAAACCCGAAGTCCTGGAATCGGCCATCACCCCCAAGACCTCCCTGATCATCCTGAACTCGCCGTCCAACCCCTCAGGCGCCGTCTATTCCGAGGAGGAATTGCGGGGTCTCGCCGAGATTTGCCTAAGACACGGGGTAACCATCATTTCCGACGAGATATACGAGAAACTGATCTATGAAGGGAAGCACGTATCGATTGCCGCCCTTTCGCCTGAGATAAAGGCGATTACCATAACCGTCAACGGCGTGTCCAAATCTTACGCCATGACAGGCTGGCGTATCGGTTACGCTGCCGGTCCGTCAGACGTTATCGCGGCCATGGCGAACATCCAGAGCCACTCGACGTCCAACCCCACTTCCATATCTCAGAAGGCGGCTTTGGCGGGGTTGACCGGGCCCCAAGAGCCTTTGGGCGTCATGCGTGAAGAGTTCAAGAAGCGTCGGGATTTCATGGTCAAACGGTTGAACGAGATGCCCGGCGTCACGTGTTTGACTCCTCCGGGAGCCTTCTACACCTATCCCGACGTCTCGTCAATAATAGGCAAGAAGGTGTGTGGAAGGGTGGCGTCCAGCGATACTGAGTTGGCTGAGATACTCTTGGATGAAGCCAAAATCGCGGTCGTCCCCGGTGGCGCCTTCGGAACCGAGGGCAACCTTAGGCTGTCTTACGCTACGTCAATGGATTTGATAGCCGAGGGATTGGACCGTATGGAAAAAGCCCTTAAGACCGTTTCGTAGTCTTTGAGGTGAAATGGATGGGATCCGAGAGGGGCAGAGAGAGCCTAAAAGATGTGCATGTCGCCGTGGTCGGTTTGGGCAAATCAAACCAAGCGCTGTGCCGGTATCTGGCCAAAGAGGGCGCGAAGATAACCTGCTTTGACAGGAAGACCAAAGAGGAGCTAGGCGACTCTTATAGGCACTTGGCCTCTCTCGGCGTCCGGTGGAGCCTAGGTGAGGATTACCTAGAACCGCTAGCCGGTTTTGACCGCATTTTCCTCACCCCGGGTATCAAGAAAAACCTTCCGGAGATAACGGAAGCCAGGGCCAACGGGGCCATTATCTCGGGAGAAATCGCCCTTTTCCTGGAGAGATGCAAGGCAAGAGTATCCGCGGTGACCGGCAGCGCCGGTAAGACTACCACCGCGACTCTGGCAGGGTCGATGCTGAGAGAGAGCGATCTGGGCGTTCCGGTCTATGTCGGGGGCAATATCGGCTCGGTCTTGATCGAACAGGTGGACCACATCCCGCCTGAAGCCTTGGTGGTCCTTGAGTTGTCCAGTTTTCAACTGGAGTTGGTGAGGAGCAGCCCGCAAGTATCGCTCATCCTAAACGTGAAACCCAACCACCTGGACATACACGGTTCTTTCGAGGAGTACGTATCCGCCAAGGCCAACATCTTGAAGTATCAGCGCCCCGACGACTGGTGCGTGGTCAATCTGGACGATCCCGTTTGCGTGGAACTTGGCGATAGGCGCCGGGGCAACCTTTGTGGCTTCACCCTTGACGGACGAGAGGCTATGAGGAGGCGCGCCGCCGCTTGGCTTGACGGTGACGCCCTGAAACTGCAACTGCCCGGTCTCTCCGGCATGGCGGGCCACCGCGGCTTGTGGGACGAACCGGTGGATATCGCCCACTGGGGCGACTTCCTGGTGCCGGGCCTCCATAACGTGTCAGACGCGTTGGGAGCCGCACTGCTGACTGCTCTCATGGGTGGGACTCCCGATGGCGTTCGAAGCGCCATACGGTCTTTCAGAGGCGTCGAGCACCGTATCGAGTTCGTTCGCGAACTTGGCGGAGTCCGCTATTACAACGACTCCATCGCCACTTCTCCCGACCGCACGGAAGCCTTACTGGATGCGATTTCCGGACCTCTGGTATTGATCTTGGGGGGCTACGACAAAGGGATCCCTTTCGATGACTTGGCCCGGAAGATCCTAAGTAGGGAGTGCAAGGTCGTGACTCTGGGGGCTACGGCCCCGCTGATCGAAAAAGCCATGATAGACGCATGGAAGGGAGCTGTGAAGGGACGCTCCGGCCTGGAGATGCCTGAAGTGACCAGGGCGGGTACTTTAGAAGACGCGGTCTTGTCCGCGGCCCGGTTGGCGCGGCCGGGTTGGTCGGTGGCATTGTCTCCCGCGTGCGCAAGCTACGACATGTTTTCAAATTTCGAGGAGCGAGGTCGTCTCTTCAAGGCGACGGTGGCGACACTCTGTGAGCAAACCTAAACTGAACACCGAAGAAGTCTATAGGCTCTTGTCCCCTCTATATCCGGACGTAAAGTCCAAGCTGCTTGAAAACATGAGGGGAGTACCGATGGACTGCCTCACCGCGACGATCCTGTCCCAAGCAACAAACGACACTTTGAGCAGCAAGGCCTTTCTTGCGTTGAAAGGGGCATTCTCCACGTGGGACGAGGTGTTGTCGTCCGAATTATCCCGTCTGGAAGAAGTGCTTAGGCCGGGAGGCCTCTACAGGGAGAAAGCTCAAACCCTAAAGGCTGTCTTGAAGCGGCTAAAGGACGACTTCGGTGAGATAACCCTGGATCCTTTAGACGGCATGACGGATGAAGAGGCCTTCAGGTATCTCACTACGCTCAAGGGAGTCGGGCCCAAAACCGCCGCGTGCGTCTTGGGGTTCGGTTTTGGCCGTCCCGCGTTTCCCGTAGATACCCACGTGCTTCGCCTAGCCCGACGGATGGGCTTAGTGCCGCCAAAAGTGGGCGCGGTGAAGGCGCAGCAGATTCTGGAGGGGATTACTCCCGCCCACTTGAAGATGCCCCTGCACATAACGCTCATCGAGCATGGACGACGGACTTGTCACGCCCGAAATCCTAATTGCCAAAGCTGTCCTCTCAAAGACCAATGCACTCCCGGTTAGGAGGATATGCCGGGGCAAGGAAGAATGACCTTAGGTGCGGTGAAGCTCGTTTTCTGTTGAGCTATGAAGGCGGTCTTGCATGCGACAGCGTAGCCGGTGGGATAATATTGCTCTTTCCCTCACTCGACTTAGAGTCGGGATTGGAGTCGTTGCTTTTGGTCGCGAAGCGCTTTTGCTTGCATTATGTACTCTGGCTCGTTTCGGCGCTTCTTTGCCGCAGTGAGGGCAAGGCCAAGCCTCATAATGGGTGGCGGCGCTGTACGAAATCTCTTTGCATGCTGTGCAAAATTTCCAGCAATTCGTTCATCCTCCAAATCAGGGCTCGGTCTTAATCTTACATGAAACCTGTGTCCTTTCACATACTTCTGGAGTGCGTGAATTGGGATGAATTTACACATCTCCACTCCTTATACAGAATATAGCCTGCTAGATGGGGCTACGCGGATTGCTGACGCATGCGTTCGCGCCAAGGAAATGGGTATGGACTCCTTGGCCATTACGGATCACGGCAACATGCACGGGGTGGTGTCGTTCTACGAGTTTGTGAGGCCAACGGCCTAAAGTCGATAGTAGGTTGCGAGGTTTACGTTGCGCGCAATTCGAGGCTTACGAAGACCGAAGGTACCGGCGACCGCCCATATCACCTCGTCCTGTTGGCCCAGACCGACTGGGGATACAAGAACCTAATGCGTGGTATCCTGCGTTCTTGGAAGGGTTCTACTACAGGCCGCGCGTGGACCTAGAAGTCTTGTCCCAACACAGAGAGAGGGACTTTGGCTCTGACAGCCTGTATCATCGAAGGGGAAGTGCCCCAGCGTCTGGAGTCAGGCGATACTCGGGGGGCCCAACATGCCCTGGGTCGTTACCTTGATATCTTCGGCAAGGACAACCTATGAGGTACAACGGAACGGAGTACCGGGCCAGGAGCAAGTAAACCGAGCTTTGGCTCTATTGGCGAAGAGAAACGGTCTTCCGTCTGTCGCCACCAACGACCGCCAATACATCGCCAGAGATGATGCCAAGTATCACGACGTCCTTCTGGCGATTCAGACGGTGGGACCAACATTCAGGACCCCAAGAGGCTCCGGTTCAGCGGAAGCGACTTACCCGAGGTCTCCGGACGAGATGTCCGAGTTGTTCCGAGATGTGCCCGAAGCGGTGGAAAACACCGCCAGAATCGCCGAGAGATGCGACGTCAAACTGGGATTTGGCGAGATTCACCTCCCCGAATTCCCCTTATCGCCCGGCGAGACAGCGGAATCCCGCCTCCGGATAATGGCTCAGAGCGGCCTTCGCCTGAGGATGGCCGGAAGGTCTGACCTCTCTAGAGAGGAGCGGTTGGAGTACGAGCTTGAGATGATACAGAAGATGGGCGGCTGCTCGTACTTCTTGATAGTTGGCGATTTCGTCAAGTACGCGAAGGACCGCGGCATCTTGGTGGGGCCCGGCAGGGGTTCCGCGGCCGGGAGCCTAGTGGCGTACGCCCTCGGCATCACCGACATCGATCCCATCGAGCATGATTTGGTCTTCGAACGGTTCCTAAATCCCGAGAGGGTCAGCATGCCCGATATCGACATCGATTTTCAAGATGACAGGCGCGATGAAGTGATCGACTACGTCAAGGGGAAGTACGGGGAAGAGAGGGTCGCCCAAATCGTGACTTTTGGGACCATGGCGGCGGCGGTCAGGGACGTCGGTCGGGCGCTGGCCATGCCCAGCGGAAGTGACCGCATCGCTAAGTTGATCCCCTACCAGGTCGGCATGACCATTGAAAAGGCGATTCAGATGGTCCCCGCGTTAAGGGACCTGCAATCGTCGCGCCGGGAAGCCAGAGACCTCCTGGAGACCGCTAGGAAACTCGAAGGTATGCCGCGGCACTCTTCCACTCACGCCGCGTATTGTGATAGCAAAGGTCTGGCCAGGGGACTATTATGTGCCGCTGGCCAGAGCCCAGGAAGGCGGCGTGATCACCCAGTACGCCATGTGAAGACCTTTGAATCCCTCGGTTTGCTTAAGATGGACTTTCTGGCGCGCTAAGGACTCTGACAGTGATGCAAAAGGCCGCGCATAATCAACTTCAGGCGGGGAACTGGGCGTTCAAACTGGAAGAAATCCCGGTTCAGGATGAGAGGACCTTCGCTATGCTGTCAAAGGGCGAATCTTTGGGCGTGTTTCAACTGGAAGCATCTTGGGTTAGACTTCCTCAAGGAAATGAAGCCCAAAAGGCTTCAAGACATAATAGCCACCGTTGCCCTGTGCCGTCCAGGGCCGATGGAACAGATACCCGAGTTCCTAAGAGCCAGAACAGGGGCCCCGCATTACCTGCATCCGGCGCTGAAGCCCGTGTTGGAGGAGACCCATGGAGTCCTAGTCTACCAAGAGCAGATCCTCAGAGTGGCCCACGCTGTGGCGGGCTTTTCTCTCGGTGAGGCGGACATTCTCAGGCGGGCGGTAGGCAAGAAGAAGCGGGAGCTCCTAGACCAAATGGAGGCGAGATTCCTCAAGGGCGCCGCACAAAAAGGGATCCCGGACCAGACCGCCAGGACCATCTATGACCTGATCTTGAAGTTTGCCAACTACGGGTTCAGCAAGAACCACGCGGCGCCGTATGCGCTTATCGCTTACCACACGGCGTACCTAAAGGCCAACTACACTAAGGAGTTCATGGCCGCATTGCTCTCGTCGGTGGCCGGGATACAAGGCAAGGTTGGGGTCTACTTGGAGGAAGCCAAACGGCTAGGCCTCTCAGTCATGGGCCCCTCCGTTAACCGCAGCAAGGTGGAGTTTTCTGTTGAAGGACAGGGTATTCGCTTTGGGTTGGGGAGCATAAAGAATGTTGGCGGGCACTTGGCGTCGGCGATAGTAGAGGATAGAGCCAACAGAGGACCGTATAGTTCGCTAGTGGACCTGACCAGAAGGATCGAAGGGCGTTTTCTCAACAAGAAGGCGCTGGAGAGCCTGATTCAGAGCGGAGCTTGCGATGACCTGGGCACTCGCCACGCCAACCTGCAGGGGATGGACGATGCTTTGCGCATGCGCCAGTCGGGTTCCGAGAACCAGCTTTCCCTCTTCGAGGAGCCCCCGGTGGGACCGGCCTTAGTTCAATCAGGGCTTTTCGGCGAAGAACCCGCGGTACGCGCCGAAGTGGTGAACACGGAAATCGCTCTGGATGTCCGCCTTCAGTGGGAGAGGGACCTCTTGGGCATGTATTTCAGCGGACACCCTTTGGCCAAGTACAAGGACTTGCTTAAGACCAGGACCACGCCCATACCGGATCTAGAGTCCGTTCAGGACGGGCGGGAAGTTGTCGTTGGAGGGCGGATATCGTCGCTTAAGGTAGTAGCCACCCGTTCCGGGGAGGAAATGGCCTTTATGGGCATTGAAGATGACTTCGGGTCGATAGAGGTCATTGTGTTTCCGAAGACGTGGCAGAAATCCAGAGGTTTTTTAGCCAAGGAAAAGGTCGTTTTGGTGCGAGGCGGTCTGGAGGAGCAAGAGGAAACACGTCGAATACTGGCAAGGGAGACGCTGGACGCGGATTCCCTTGTTCGGTATCAGGCGTAGAGCCATAAGAGAGAATAGTCCATGAAAGGAAGGGAG
>JAXGQX010000040.1:0-15322 GCA_040766225.1 Bacillota bacterium
GGCCGTGTGGGATGTCTTGCCTCCCTTATCCAAGATTATGGCGGCAACTTTGTGGACATCTAAGGCAGCCGTGTCCGACGGGGCGAGGTCATGCGCGACAATGATAGAGCCGTCATCCAAGGACCTCGGCAGGCCCGAGTCTCCTTGCACCCCCATCAGGCACTTAACCAGTCGATTGCCTACGTCTCTCATGTCCACGGCCCTGGCGGCAAGGTACTCGTCATCCAAGCTCTCCAAGATCTTCGCTTGCGCCTCAGCTGCGGATAGAACTGCCTTCTCGGCCGACACCAGTTCTGTTGTGATATTCTCTTTGACCATCTCTGCCAACTGCGGGTCTAGCACCATCATAGCCTGCGCCCCGAAGATCTCGGACTCCTCTTGACCTACTTTGACTGCCATGTCCTTTTGTATTTGCTCTAGGTCTCTGGAAGCGGCTTCTACGGCGCCCTCGAACCGCTTGATCTCGGCGTCTATCTCACCTTTGTCGATCTTGCGGCCCGCGCAACTCACGTCAACTCCCTTGACGAGAACCGCATTACCCGCGCTAAGGCCCTGAGCGGCAGCAACGCCAACTAGTTTCGTCGTCATCACAGACACGCCTGGTCTTTCGCCAAAACGCCTATCTTAGCGAAACCAAGCTCTCCCCTCCCATTTTGACCTTTGTAGTCAACATTACTTACTTACCCGCCGAGGACCCGCCGTCAACCACGAGGACCTCGCCATTAATGAAGGAGGCATCGTCAGACGCTAGGAACATGATCGCGTTGGCAAGGTCCTGCGGGAAGCCGTTGAAGCCTCTCCCCAAGACTGTGGCCAACTGCTCGGGGTGGCTCTTGTAGAACTCCACCCGCTGCTTGATCTTAAGCTGCACTTCCGGAGTAAACTCCGCGAGGACCTCGTCTTCACGCTCCGGGGCATTCAAGATATCGTACTGGGCCTTCATATGCTCGTTTAGCACGTGGCCGGGACAAACGCAGTTCACGCGCACCTTGTATTCAAGAAGATCCATTGCCATGCAGCGCGTCAGGTTGATTACGCCTGCCTTGGCCGCGCCGTAAGCCGCTCCGTTAGCCCTACCGCTAAGTCCCCGGGTAGAGCTGGTGTTCACGATAGCGCCTCCGCCGCTCTTGATGATATGAGGCAGCGCGTAATGAGATACCCGGTATACGCTGGTAAGCGCGCCGTTGATAGTGTCGTTCCAGGCCTCCTCGGTGACCTCCAAAATGGAGTTGCTCCTGGGAGGTCCCGAATGACCTCCCGCAGCGTTGTTCACAACGATATCGAGGCGCCCGAAAGCTTCGACCGTCTTTTCGATCATGTTCTTTACCTGTGCGGTATCGCCGACATCGCACTGAACGCCGATGGCTTCCCCGCCTAAAGCTTTCACCTCGCGGACCACCGATTCCACATCCGCTAGAGTCCTGGCGGCCACGCAACACCTGCCGCCTTCCTTGGTCATTCCCAGGACCGTGGCCCGGCCGATCCCTCGGCCGGACCCGGTCACGATAGCTACCTTCCCTTGAAACCTCATTGCACAGTTGCCTCCGTTTCAGCTGCGCTAAAACCGGTCTAGCGCGAAAACCTCTTCTGGCCCTTCACGTAAGTGCTGTGAACCACGAGATCGGGGCTCCAGACTACGAAATCCGCGTCCTTACCTGGCTCCAGGCTGCCTTTAGTCTTGTCTATGCCTACTATGGTCGCAGGGGTGAGCGATGCCATCTTGAAGACTTCCCAGCGATAGCCCAACCTTGCCTACCATGGTGCGTATGTTGTGGTCGATGGTTAGGCTGCTTCCAGCCATGGTGTTGTCCGTCTTCTCGTCAAAGCCTTCCATCCTGCAGATGCCGTCCTTCTTTATGATGGCCACGCCGTTGGGGCGGCTATAGCGCCCGTCGGGCAATCCGGCCAGTTCCGACTGGTCGGTGATGAGGGCGATCTTATCCACACCCTTGCACCTAACCGCGATATCCATGGCTACCGGGTGGACGTGGAATCCGTCGCCGATTAGCTCTGTGGTGACTTCGTCGCAGGTAAGAATCCCTCCAACGACGTTGGGCCTTCTGTGGTGGAGGCCGGTCATCACGTTGTAGAGGTGGGTGGCGTGCCTAAGTCCCGCGTCAACCGCCTTCATGAAGGTGGCGTAGTCGGTCTTGGTGTGAGCCACCGACGCCACGATCCCCAGCTTTCTCATGCCGCGGATAAGCTCCATGGCTCCGTCTACCTCAATGCCTACGCCCATGAGGCGCACGTTGCCCTCTGCCGCCTCTTGGATTTGTTCTAGGAGCTTCAGATCGGGTTTGCGTAGATGAGCGTCAACTTCGGGCTTTCCGGGCAGATTCTTGGGGGCCAGGAAGGGCCCTTCCATGTGGATACCGGGAATGTCGGCTCCACCGGTGCCTTCCCGCTTCGCCTTCATGATCTCGGCGCAATGCTCGGGAGCGTTCACCGTCGGGAGCCAGGAAGTGCATCCGGTACTGGGCAGGAACGCGCCGATCTTCTTAACGGCGGGGGCCGTCCACGCTCTTTCTCCAACCGCTCCGTGGTGATGGATGTCTATGGCTCCCGGCGCTAGGATCTTGTCGCCTAGGTCGGTTACCTCGCACCCTTCGGGAATGCACACGTTCTGGGAAGCGCCGACGTACTTGATCTGTTCACCGTCGACCACGATAACGCCGTCGTCGATTACCCTATAAGGAGTGACCAACTTCCGTGCCTTGAGCGCAAACATGTTTGTTTTTTGGACCTCCCACTTCCGGCATTCGGCCGGTTATTCTCCAAAAAGAGAGCCTAATGAAAGCCTACGGGCAAGCCGCCCGGAATCTTTCTCAGGGCGGCTCTTATTACCTAATTTAGCGAATAGTGAACGGGCGCTATGGACGCCCGCGCCTTGCGGAGTACCTGGTCGTCCTTCCTGTAGGAATCGGGATTCGCGCCCCTCGCCAAAACGCTGTAATACATGAACATGTACATCGGCAGGGCGAGAAGCGGCACGGAGAACAACTCGCGAATGCCCCTAAAGGGGACCTTTATGTTGTCCACGTTCTCAATGCGGTGGGGAACGTCGCTTATGCTGACAGTGGAACACCCAACCGCGGCCGCCACTTTCATCACGTCCCCAACCTTGTCATAGCTCGGACCGGTCGTCGAAATACCGATCACCAACACGCCCGGACGGAACATGGCCAGCGGGCCATGCAGAGCATCCTCAACCTCCATGCCTTCGGCGTGCCCCGGGGCGCACTCCTTGAACTTCAAGGCAAGCTCCTGAGCGTTGACCCAGTTGGGCCCGCCACCGATTATGAATATGTTCTGGCAGTCGGAGTGCTTGACGGCTAAGTCCTTGATCTGGTCTTCTAGGGTCAAAGAGTCCTTCAGCAGGGCCGGAATCCTGGACAATTCGGCTATGGCAGCTTTGTCATTCCGCACGGATGCTGCCATCAGATACTCCTGGGCGACCGCGGTGATGAAGCTCCTGGTCTTGGCTCCTACGGGTTCATTTCCCGAGCCGCTGTCGATCACAAATTCCCCAGTTTTGGCCAAAGGGGAATCCACGATGTCTGTCATGGAAATCGTTAAGGCACCCGACTTGCGCGCAAGCGATGCCGCTTCTACCGTGACCGCGGTCCCCCCGCTGTGGGAGCATCCTACGGCGGCGATACGGTCCATGGATCCGCCCATGCGGTACTTGAGCAGTTCAAACGCTTCATAGTGGTCGGCGTCTATACCGGCCAGCTCGTTCATGGCGTACGCGCCGGCAGTAGCGGCAAAGTGAGAAGTGCCTGCACCGTAGAAATAGGCGCGGTCTAAGCACCGCTTAGCGATCTCCTGGCCCGCCGCTACGGCTCTCTCTGCCGGCTCACCCGTAAGGCAAATTTCAGTCGCATGGGGCGTCTCTTTAATGCAGCGCCACTGTCCCGTTGGGTGCTGGGCCAATCCCGCTTGAATCCTCTCGTCCTGTGAGCTCACTCTCTCTTCTGCTCCTTTCGTTCTGACGAACGTATCCGACTCTAGCCTTCCCATGTACCCGTTATTACGCTTGTATTTCCTTCTTCAAGGCACCTGCAAAGCCTTTCGCGGCGAAGGACCATTTGCATCTACCGCCACATGCATGATCCTGTCCAAATCTAGACGCATCTGAACGAAGAGCCGTCGGGGTCAATGCCCCGGCGGCCCTTCAATACCATCTAGGGAACGAAACGGCGAATCACCAGGGAATTCTTACCACATCTTCAGTGCGACGCGATAGTTGCCCGGTGTGGCCGCCAGCTCAAACGCACGCTGGGCCTCATCAATGGGCACCCTGTGCGAGACCAGTTTCCCGACTTTCACTACTCCGGTGTTAAGGAACTTAGCGGAGAGGAAGAAGTCCTCTACAGCCGCGCTCATGGTTCCGATCAGTTCGTACTCCCTGTAGTGAATGGTGTTCGAGTCGACCTTCAGTTCGGGAGCCGGATAGCCCGCGGCGAAAAACAGGACCTTGCCGGTCATTCCGATGACCTGCAGAGCCTGCTCGTTGGCCTTGGTGGCACCGACCGCGAGAATGACCGAATCCATGCCCTTCTCGCCCGCCCACTTCTTGGTGAACTCAACGATGTCTTCCTTAACAGGGTTCACGGTGTCAAAGCCCAGCTCCTGAGCGAGCTTTACGCGCTCGTCTTGGATCTCGCTGACGAGCACTCTGGCTCCGAAAGCCCTTGCGACCTGCGCGTTGACCAGGCCGAGGTTGCCGGCGCCGATTACCAGGAGGTCCTCGCCGGGCTGAATACGGAGTCGCCTGTTGCCGTGAATAGCCGTTGCAAGAGGCTCGAGGTAGCCCGCTTCCTCATAAGGGAGCTCAGGGTTCATCTTGTACAGCCTGCTAGCCTTGGCGGTGAGATACTGGCTCATGCCGAAGGAACCGGCCTGCCCGCCGATGGTGAGTCGTCCCACCCTGTTCGGGCACCTCGCCGGCCTGCCGCTCCTGCAGTAGTAGCACTGGCCGCAACCCTCGTGTCCGAACGCCACATGGTCTCCAACCTTTAGCTCATCCCGGACGCCGGGCCCGAGAGCAACTATCTCCCCGGCCATCTCATGCCCCTGGGCCGTCGGGAACTTTGCCCGACCGGCTCTTGCGCCGGTCCAAAGCTGCCAGTCGGTGGTGCAGATGTTGCAGGTGTGAATCTTTACAAGGGCTTCGCCGAAACCAGGATCCGGCATATCAAACTCTTTGATCCCCGCTTGCTTGATGCCTTCGATTAGCACTGTCTTGGTCTTCAACTGATCCCGCCTCCCGTTACTTTGGTGCTGTAACTTCTCTCTCTCTCTGTTGGACCGGGTGTCCCGATACCCCCGGTCTAAGTCTTCTCATCCGCTAAACCGCTTAGCCCAGACGCGGTCCACATCACCTTGGAGCTCTCAGAACCGTTTGACTCCGCGGACGTATGTCGCTTCCACAACCAACTCCGGGTTAAGGACCACGATATCCGCGTCCTTATCCGGCTCAAGACTACCTTTCGCCTTATCGATTCCCACGATTCGGGCGGGCGTAAGGCTCGCCATCGTAAGAGCGTCCTTAAGGGACAGCCCAACCTTGTTGACCATGGTGCGCAGGTTGTGGTCTATCGTGTGGCTGCTTCCCAGCATGGTGTTGTCCTGACCTTCTTCGAATCCTTCCATGCGGCAGACGCCGTTTTTCTTGATGAGGGCGGGGCCATCCGGACGCTCATACCGCCCGTCGGGAAGACCCGCAAGCCAGCTCTGGTCAGTAATAAGAGCGATCTTGTCGACGCCCTTGCACCTTACGGCGATATCCATAGCGGCCGGGTGTACGTGAACGCCGTCACCGATGAGCTCCGTGGTGACTCCGTCACAGGTCAGAATTCCGCCAACCACGTTCGGCCGCCTGTGGTGCAATCCGGTCATAACGTTGTAGAGGTGAGTCGCGTGAGTGAGGCCCGCGTCCACCGCTTCCATGAACCGGTCGTACCCGGTCTTGGTGTGAGCGACAGAAGGGACGATGCCAAGCCGGCGCATGCTTCGGATGAGTTCCAAAGCGCCTTCCAACTCTATGCCTACTCCCATTAGACGCACGTTGCCCTGGGCGGCTTCTTGAATCGCCTCAAGTAGCTTCACGTCCGGCTTTCTCAAATGGGCGTCCACTTCGGGACGGCCCGGCAGATTTTTCGGGGCCTGGAACGGTCCCTCCATATCGATGCCGGCGATGTCGGCCCCTTCGGTGCCCGATTTCATGGCCGAAACTATGCCTTCACAGTGGGAAATCGCGTTGACGGTGGGCAGCCACGCGGTGCATCCTGTGCTGGGAAGAAACTTGCCGATCCTCTTAACCGCTTCGGCCCCATTGGACGCTCTCTCTCCAACAGCGCCGTGGTGGTGAATGTCTATGAAGCCCGGAGCCAAGATCTTGTCACCTAAGTCCTGAACCGGAACACCTTCCGGTATGGCGACGTTCTTCTCGTGTCCCACAAACAGGATCTTGTCGTCCTGGACTACGATGACTCCGTCCGGAATCACCCGATGCGGTGTCACGAGCTTCTTTGCCTTAAGGGCAAATGATCCCACGCTGCATCCCTCCATCCTAGTGTCCACATTCAAAGCCTACTGCTACCAACACCTATACCTATACCCAGTACCTACTTTACCCCTACTTCGACAGTCCGTCTTCCAACTCATGCCCCTCAAAAGGTCGGGTTTCTACTTGAGCCAAATGCAACAAGCTGTCCGTGCGGGATATATGCAGGGAAAGGGATAAACTTGGGCTTGAGGAATTGTTAGCGTAACTCCATAGGACGAAGGAGGCATTCCAATTGAAGGCAGGCTTTGCCAGGCAAGACATTTCCCCGCCCATCGACACCTTGTTCGGGTGCTTCGTTACCGAGCGGCAGATAAGGGTGATCGGTCACCACGATCCGCTGTGGGCAAGCGCAACTGTGGTTTCCGAGGGGAATGACACAGTGGCCATGGTGAGCTGCGATCTAGCGCTCATGACATCGTCGGTTGTCCACCGGGCCCGGAAACTCATCAACAAGCGTACCGGAATCCCCGAGAAAAACGTGCTTATCTCTCACACTCACGTACACTCGGCTCCCGGCGGAACCGGCTCCGAGGCCGCGACTCCAGGAGTCGACCCCGACTATTTCGGCGAACCGGCCTATACCGGATTTGTTATGGATAGCATCGCCAAAGCCGTCGAGGAAGCCGTATCCTCGATGGAGGACTGCGAACTTAAGGTCGCAAGCGGGCCCATAGAAGGCATCGGCACCACACGCGACCGCCGCGACCCTCCTTTTCAGCCTTCGGCAGGCTTACTCGAGTTCGTGCGACCGGACGGTACGGTTAAGGGGCAGGTCATTTCCTACGCGTGCCATCCCAGCATTGTGGGATTCAGCAACTTGCTCACATCATCCGACTACGTCGGAGTGACGTGCGACACCATCTCCAAAGCGCTAGGCGCCTCCGGCGTGATGCTCCTTATGGGCGCCGCGGGAGATATCAGTACTAGGAATACCCGCAAGGAGCAGACATACGCAGAGGTAGATAGGCTGGGCAAGATGCTCGCGGACCAGCTATTGGGGCTAAGGACCAAGCTCCAGCCGGTAAAGGTCCAAAAGATCACCGCGACAAGCAAGCCTTACGAGGTACCCATCGGACCTCTCCCGTCAGTCGAATCTTTGGAGAAAGCCATCGAGAAGACCAGGGCCGCCCTAGATAAGATGATAGCGGAACACCCCGACGACGGGTCCGAATACGGGACCGACAATATGCCCATGGGCGCGGTGCTAGAGCAGTACGTCTATTGGTCCCGGGCCCGAAGGCAACTGGAAAAGGTGAAGAGTGTGAAAGTATCCTCCGCTCCGTCGGAGGTCCAGGTCATAAAGATCGGTCCCGTCTGCTTCCTGGGCGTAGAGTGTGAACTCCACACCCCGCGTGAGGCGGAGATCAGGTCGCAGGTTCCGTACATGCCCCTCTTCATCGTAGCCCCGGCAAACGGTTCCCTGGGGAACATATCCGGGAAATCCAAGAACCCGGGAATCCTTGCCACACCTGCGGGAGACGCGCTGGTAGAAGCGGCGGTCGAACTGCTTAATGAAGTTCTTGAGAAGTAGTCGGCGAAAGAAGTGGCCCGTCAGGTGGGCAACGCTCTATCGATAGACTGAAGTGTGGGACCACTGTGCAAGAAAAAAGACCGGCAGACTCGCCGTCGGCCGGTCTTCTCTATTTCCCGTACCTCTTCCAGATGTCCTGGACCGCCAGCATCCTGGTCAGCCCTATCATGAAAGCGGTGAATACCACCGCCGAGCCGATCCAAGTGGAAGACTGGCGCGTCGCGAAGGCCCAGACCGTCGCTCCCATGCCTATCCAAGTGAGCGTACGAGTCACGGCTGATATCCATCCCAACTTCGATATCGGCCGTTCGCCGAATACCGCGGCACGCCCGACCACATCCAAAACGATGATGTCCAGCATGTCGTGGGGCTGGGATTCCTTCAACTGCTGCGCCCATTCCCTAGGGCGCCCTTCGCCAATGTACTTCTTCTTTATGAGATGGATCCACTTGTTGATGTTGGGCGTTACGTCCTTCTTCAAAACCGGCAGATCCTGTTTGGTCAATTGGTCCTGCCTCTTCAGCAAGACTCTTTGAACCTCTTTACTGACGTCCGGAGCGACCTCCATCAAGACGCTAAGAAAGTACTTGCTCACAAAACCCCCCCATTACTTGGGCTGTTCTTCCTTGGCCCCTTGCTCCTTTGGGGTGCCTACAGAGTCGGCAGCGTCAGTGACCTCCCTGATCTTTGCCATGTTCTCGCGGAACTTGGACAAAGAGCTCTGCAACCTCTCATGAGCGTTCACGCTTTTCTTCTTGGTCTTGTCATCTGCCATCTTAGTCTACCCACCTTTCGATAATCGCCTGATCCGATCATAACTCTCTTTCGAGCTACACCTCAATCCGCACTTCTTCGACGCCCTCAACGCCCGCGCCCCTGGCGACCTCGGCCAGAGAATCCATGTCCATCCCTTGGCGGGATAGGGCTAAAGCGACCAACATGGGGACATTAACCCCGGAAACTACGCGATAGTTCTTCTCATATGCGATCATTGCCGCCGTGTTGCAGGGCGTACCGCCCTTCAGGTCGGCCAAAAAGATGACTCCCTCGCCGGTATTGACCTTCTCGGCAGCGGCGGCGACGCCATCCCGGTACGCGTCCAAATCCATGTCGGCTTCGAAAGGTACGGCCGTCAACTGCTCCTGCGGACCTACGATCATCTCTCCCGTATCCAAGAGCGCCGGAGCCACTCGTCCGTGCCCTAGCACCACGATTCCTACCACTGCTTATCCCCCCGACCCTGAACATGATGACGACGGGGCGGAATACCCGCCCCGTCACCTAGCATAACCTGTCTCCTCTATTAGATGATGTTGAAGTAAGAGAGTACGACTCCGCCGACCATGAAGATGGTGATTACGGCGACGGGGTGAACCTTCTTCTTCGCCAACAGCCAATAGGCGATCGCGGTGAAGATGGCGGGGAGAAGCTTCGGCATAAGCATGTCGAACATGGGCTGAAGCTTCATTCCGGCGTCCTCAGCGGAAGCCTTGAACACCAACGGCGAGCTGGCTCTGACCCAGTTGGCAACCAGAGTACCGACTACGGTAATACCTACGATGGAGATGGTGTTGGTGACTTCCTCCATCATTCCAGACTCGGCAAACTCCTCGATGAACCTGGTGCCCTGCTCATACCCAAGTTTCATACCGAGGTAACGGATAACGTACTGGCCTACGAACCAGAACGTGCCTAGTGCGAAAATGGGTCCGAACGCGTTGCCCTGAAGAGCGAGGCCGGCACCGATGGAGAACAGAATCGGACGGACCGTGAACCAGAGCAATGAGTCGCCGATACCGGCGAAGGGTCCCATAAGACCGACTTTGATAGCCTGAATGGCCTCTTCGGGCTCATGGTTCTCGATTAGAGCGATGCAAAGACCGAAGATGAAGTTGGCCATGAACGGCTGGGTGTTGAAGAACTGCACGTTCGTCTTGCACGCCGCAATTAGCTCTTCCTTGTTCCTGGCGTTAGCCTTGATGATGGGAGCAAGGGTGAACAGGGCCGACATAGCCTGCATTTTGTCATAGCTGAACCAGCACGAGATGGTAAGTGACCTGAGGTACATCTGGAACCAGGTCTTACCGCCGGTCTTCGGGCCTCTGGCCGTTGAGATCTTCGTTGCGGTAGACATTAGGCTTGACCTCCCGCACGCTTAATCTGCTGCCTGATGGAGAACAGGACTGCCGCGATGGCGCTACCGATGATCGCAACACCGAGAATCGGCATATTGAGGTAGGCGCCCGGGAAAACGCGCCCGCCGAGAAGGCAGGTACTCAGGTTTGTACATCATGCGCAAGACCATGGCGAAACCAACCCGGGGAGAATACCGCCGGCTTTGCCCTGAGGCCGGTAGTAAGCCATGCAGGAACGCTCTCAAACAAGGCCTGAACGGCACCGGAACCAAGCTGGATTGCCGGGAAGATGGTGATGAAACCAACGGCGAAGTTGTAAAGAAACGACCCCAAAGTCCACTTCGTGAGAGCATCAATGTCGCCCTTTTCAGCAAGCGCCTCAAAGCGCCTGTGGAAGAACGAGTTGCCGGTGGTGACCAACTGCTTGAACACGTTGCCGAGAAGGCTGACCGGAACAGCTAGCGCGACTGCCTCGGACACGCCGTAGCCCAGGCTGCAGGCCATGGCCGTCGCGAAAATCGAGCTGATCGTCACGTCAGCGGGACTGGCTCCGCCGATACCCTCGACGCCCATCCACATAGGCTCCAAGGTTCCGCCGATAGCCAAGCCCAACCCCAGGTCGCCGTAGATGATACCGACTACGGTGGCGGCAATAAGGGGCCTCTCGAAGGAAGCCTGGTTGCCCATGCACCGAGCCCAACCACTCCAGCAAGACGCGAGTATTGCTTGGATAAGCATTTCTTCCCCTCCCGTTTTTGTTACGCCCAGTTAAGAATCCTTACAGCTTTTTGTTGAGTTCCGTTTTCGGAGAAGAGGGGGTCATCTGAGATATGAGAGCGATTCCTGCGTCAGCGAACCCCTTAAGGGCCGCCTTCTCCTCTTCATCCGCGAAAACGCATTGATCTAACTGCTCTTTGCCCGGAGCCCCGTGCATGTTGCCCACGTACACCTCGGTGATGGTTACGCCGGCTTCGATGAGGCCCTTAATGTCCTGGGGCACTCTGGAAACCACCATCGTGCGGTCCTTGGACTTGTCGTTTAAGATGAGCTTTGCGGCGTCCGCTACCGTCAAAATGTCTAGGGACTTGACGGTCCTCGGCTTCGCCATCTTGAGCACGGACTTCTCTACCGGGTTCTTAGCGGCTGCATCGTTCGCCACAATAAGGCGCTCGATCTTGTGGTTCCCGACCCACATGGTCGAGACCTGACCGTGGATCAGTCTGTTGTCGATCCTTACCAGAACCAGTTCCACCTTGACGAATCCTCCTCTGGAAACGTATCGTGGGGTCTTACCACCACCCTCCGGACGATGAGTCGTGGCTGGGTGCCGTTTACGCGCTCTGCCTGGCAGTGTCCACTTAACCACTGTCGCACGAAAAACTCCCCGGAGCCAACTCGACTGCAGAAAGGGTGTTCGTCGCCGTTGCGCTTCTATCCTATCAGAGTCTGGACATTTGAGGTGCAGTAAATAGCGACAGGATATATCCAAAATGCCTATTTAGGCTGGGACAACCAGTGTTTCCTCTTCGGACATATCCTTGCAACGTTCAAGGATTGGCACTCCCGTACATTGAGCCAATTGCCTAAACACTCAGTGAGCCGGAGACGGAAGGAGCTTCCCTAGCGCCTGCGCCACACCTTGCTCGTCGACGGTGCCCGTAATGTGACGGGCTATCCGTTTCACATCCTCCGATGCGTTCCCCATGGCGACCGGACATCCGACCGTTGACAGAACATCCAGGTCGTTAGGAGCGTCCCCGATGCCCATCATCTGGTGAAATCCTATGCCGGTCAGTTCCTTGATCTTCTCCAAACCCTCAAGTTTGGCGCTGCCCTTGGGAAACACCTCAGCGGAAGTAATGCCGGTAATAGAGACGTCCATTACGCCTCCGCACCTGGAAACGAGCCACTCCCCTATGTCCTTGACTCTCGATGGATCCAGCCTCAACGTGATCTTCCTGAGCCCTCTTCCCGTTGCCTCAAGGAAGTCCGCGAGATCGGGCACGGGTATCTTCGGGCAGGATGTGAGCCTCTCGTAAGGTTTCTCTGGGGTGACCACCTCTCCCTCGACTGTGTAGACGTGGCAGTACACTCCCCGGCTCTTAAGGTCCCTTAGGAGTTCCAGAGCCTCTATCTTGGGAAGGCGCCTGTCAATCAGGGGCTTGTCCAATTCGGGTGCGGTTACCTGAGACCCGTTGACGCAGATAAGATACGGCTCAATGTCCAGCCGCTCCATATTGTACCCAAACGACTCTTTGATCCGCGCCGTGGCGAACGCGACCTTCACGCCTTGAGACGCCACTCTCCGTAGTTCAACGGCGTCTCTCTCAGACATGGACCCATCTCGCCTAAGCAGAGTGCCGTCCAAGTCGCTCACTAGAAGTCTTATCAAGGCGCATCCTCCCCGGAACCATCGTCCTCTCCCATGCCTTCGTCCCTGATTAGGGAGGCTCCCGCGTAAAGTGCCAGGTAAGTCTCCTCCCAACCCTCCAAGGGACGGCCCAAGACTTGGGACATCAGGTAAGCCATTGCTTTGCCCGCTGTCGCCATCTCGGGGGTAAGCTCGGAAGCGGCGTGAAAAGCCATTTCCTGCAGCGCGCCACTCTCCTCTCGAAGGATCACCGTTGACCCAAGGTGTAGCGCCAAGTCGAACAAGATGCCCTTATGAAGCGTAATGCCCGCCTGAAGCGCCCCTTCGTGGGCGGCCAGGAGCAGCCTCTCAAGAACCCCCGCATCCTCCGCGCCGAGGTTTAGGTCCCTAGAGACGAGGAAACCCACTTCGACCACAGACAGGGGCACTCTTCTGGGATCGGTCACACAAGCTGCCAAGAACTGTGGGGCGTCAGGGGCGAATATCACACCGCCTCTACGTCCGAACTCACCTAACACGCGCCCGGCCAGATTGACAGCTTCCTGGCTTATGCCGACAAGGTTGCGACCGTAGGGGGCGGCAGTGCCCGCACCGCGGGTAAGCCGTTGAAGCGCGAGGTGCGAGCGCCGTTGGATTTCCGCCACGGATACGCCGTGGAAAGCGGACGGAAGCATCTTCTTGAAAGTAGTGGCGCAGTAAGCTGCGGCGCTTACAGTGTCAAAGACCTCGTCCTTTGCCTTTCCTTCCTGGAGTTCCTGACCGGCCCTCAAGATCTGGGAGATCGAGTCTTGCAGACCGTGAGTGTCTTTGACGTCCGCGTGCCTCGCAACTGCCTGCATTATGGAGCGCACCAACTCAACCTGCGATGCGGCGCCCAGGTCCGTTTGCCTGGCGCGCATCAGCCCGCGGCTCTCCAAAGCCTCAAGATCCTCCTCGTTTAGGAGCGGGTTAACCACAACTACGTCCCTTAAGATTCTGAAGGGGACAGATGATACGATGATGTCCACCTGCTCCAACCCGGGATACTCCATGACCTGAGATACCGGGATAACGTCGGCTATCTCAACGTCCTTGAAGTGGCGCAACAATCGCGCCGACAAGAGCTTTGCGGCGCTTACGCCGTTTGTGCAGACCAAGATCTGGGTAGGTTTCCGCTTCTTGCGCTCCATCGCCGCCCCGACGTGCATACACAAGTAGCCGGCCTCGTCCTCACTGGTTTGAATGCCGAACTCCTTGGACACAAGGCGATCGGCTTCGAGACACGCGGCAAAGGCTTCCGGATACTGGCGCTTGATGTCGGGAAGGAGGGCGTTGGGGGTCGCGATGCCCAGCCTCAAGAGATGCACGACTCTAAGTATGTGAGCCCTGAGGCCCGCCTGGAGCTCTCCGTCGCTGTCCAAGTCTATGGCCAGCCGGTTTTCCAATTCTTCTATCAACCTGGCCGCGTACTTCCCAGCCAACGCTTTGTCTTCGGGGGAAGTCACTTCCACTTCAAAACTCTGCCCCATCTCCATCAGAAACGCGGTGATTTGGGCGATGTCTCCGGGAGCAAACTCGACGCCAACAACTTCGCGGATGCGGTCCCCTAACCTGGCCACCGCCGAGTACTCCCTGGTCTCCGATATCATCGCCATACGGTCGGAGGGCATCTCGACCTTGTTGCCTAGGAGCACCCTGCGTATGGAGACGACCAGCATGGCTACAAGCCGCCCGAAGGTCGTCGGATCCAGGCACAACCTAGTCTCGATCCTAAAGGAACCGGCCACTTGCCAAACAGCGTCAAGCTGGCTCTGAGATAGAAGGCTCGAGTCCGGGATGAGGTCGGCCCAGGCGACCATCTCCAGACCATGGCGGGTTTTCTCGAAGTACAGGTCCACCATCAACCTTCGAATCAGTGCTTCATCGCCCTCGACGTAGTGACCGACCCCGGGACGGTGCTTCACCAACACTCCTTGGTCGTGAAGCTCCCTCTTGAGTATGGCTACATCGGACTTGACCGTAGACCTGCTCACAAAAAGCAAATCCGCCAACGCCGTGAGTGACACGGGTTGGCGGGTCTGCAGCAAGATGAGCAGGATAGCCTTTCGCCTGTCCTCGACCAGCAAAGGCGCTTGATACGACGGTTTCTGCGCTTCGCTCATATCCCTGAGGACTCGCTCGGGGTCGCCGGTAAGCTTTATCCCGACTCTGGGCTGGACTACCAGGTTCATCCCCCTGGACGCTACCCAACGTCTCGCGCTTACCAAGTCGTACCGGATGGTCCTCGGGCTGACCGAAAACTGCCTCGCAAGGGCATCCACTGGAATTGGCTTGTCGCTTTCCAGAAGGATCTTAAGTAACCTTGCCGATCTCGGCTTCAGGGCTTCGGTATTCATGCTCCTCGCCTCTCACAGGCCTTTTCCTGCGCTCTAGGCACCCTTCCTTGAAACGCGTGGCCCTTGGTAATATGCATCCATTGTACCAAAGACACACGGGCCGAGGATATCCCGAGTCGCAAGAAGCCGCATGCCCGTTCGAAAGCAAGCCCGTTGTTGCTCCCCAGAGAGCGATCTACAACTTGAAGAGCAGTCTCGCCGTATCGTTCAGTCTCTCCAGCTTCCCGTCATCATTCAGCCACTTGACCACGGTTTCGTTGGGGTTCGGGTCGCCCATGTCGTACGGAGCGTCCATCCCGATCGCCACGTGGTCGAGCCCTACCTGGGACACCAGGTAAT
>JAXGQX010000041.1:0-13760 GCA_040766225.1 Bacillota bacterium
AGACAAGGCCAAGCTGGTGGTAGGGGGCCTCAGCATGAGGCCCGAGATGGCTCAGGAGTATGGGTTTGACGCGGGCTTCGGACCGAATACCACACCTGAAGAGGTTCTGGCATGGGTGGAGGGGACGAGGGCGGAAGCCCACGCCATCCGCGAGAACTTGGCGAAGCCGGACATAACGGAAGGCTACTCGTACGCCTTTCGCGACACCGAAGCAGGCGAACTATGCTACGATATCGCCCAACGTGTTTTGGACTGGGCGGGCAACAAGACAACCTTGGGGATCGAGAGGGCCAGAGTCCGGGCCGATTTGGAGGAGGCAAGGGCTCAGGGAGACGAAAGCTCAGCCAAAGAGCTTCTCATTAGCTATATACAGCTAACATCGGGCGACGTTCGCAAGTGGTACGAAACCGGTCTGCCCGTACCCCACACAAGAGCGCTTACGGAAACAGAAACTGCCCAGCTAGAATCCTTGTCCAGAGAAACGCCCTTGCCGCCGGGCCAGAAGCCTCTAGTGGGGCGCACGGTCCTGGTGCAATACGGCACCGGGTGCCCCGTCATGGACGCCCAGCACATCGCCCTGTCTCTTGCCTGGGGTGCTTCCGGCGTCGTTCACTTCGACCCATCGTGGGGAGCACGGACCGAAGGCCTGCTTGAGGGCGCTTGGAGCCATCAGCACGATGGGACCGTTCTGACTCTGGATAACCTCCGGCTCATAAAACGCGCCATCCATCCCGGCGCGTTGTGGCAAGTCAGGGCGCACAGGGGACTGAACACGCCCGAGACTGTGGTCCTCGCCCACTTGGCAGGGGCCGACCTGACCAAGGTAAACATCGTCTATGGAAGCCTAGGCGCCGGTACCGATCCTGCCAGACTTGCGGCCGACGGGGTTGAGGCCATGCGCCTAGCTGCCAAGTATGGCTTGGCCTTTGATGTTGTGACAAACGAGGAACTATGCGGTGTACCTGCCAAGAAGGCTTTCGCGGGCATGCTTATAGTATCCGCAGTGGGCCTCATGCTCGGAGGCCGTCCTGTTCTGCAACCTCTTTTCGCCAACTCTCCCGAAGCCATGGTGGGCGGTCTGTCAGAGGACAACTTCGTGGATTTCAACTACGCGAAGATGATTGTGTTGCGGGAGATCATAGACGCCCCGATCTGGCCCGGAGCACCGGTCGGTTTTATGACCCAGACGCCGGACCGCTGCCAGTCGTCCACGATGACAGCCCTTCACGCGGCCTTGGCTTTGAACTTAGGAGCGACGGCGGTAACCATCGCTTCCTCTGATGAAGCCTACGCGGGAGGTCCCATTTCAGCCCACGCCAGAGTGGATACTCTAAAGTCGACAGCGGCGGCGCTCCGATTCTTTGGTTCTACGGATATGGGAGCGACCGCGCGCGCTTCCGGGTACGCTTCTGAACTGAAAGAGGGTATCCTTGCCGTTCTTCGACGGATAAGAGACCGTCAGGACTTCGTCGCATCACTTTACGAGGGGCTTCTAGGGGACAAGAATGATGGGGCCTATCCCGGCCGTGCGGGAAAAGACACGGTGAGAGAGATCAGATGAGTCGTGGCTAGAACGGTCGGCGGCACGATTATCGGTGTAGCGGGCACCGCCAAGAACACGGGCAAAACAACCACGTTCAACGCGGTCGTCCGCTACTTGCGTCGTATTGGCCGGGACCGGTTGCTTACCAGCATAGGTTACGATGGGGAAGATTTGGACAGCATCACGGGTCTGCCCAAACCAAAGGTATTCGTAGAGACCGGCGATTTGGTCGCTACGGCGCTTCCGCTTTTTCGCGCGTCACGCGCGTTTTTCGATGAGCCGGTCCGCACCGGAGTGGAGTGCGCTTTGGGTCCGGTGTGTGTAGCCAGAGTCTTGGATGGAGGCAAGGTGGTACTGGCCGGCCCTACCAGCACTAGGGACGTCGAAGCGGTGCTCGCGTTTTCGGCAGCCGTCTTTCCTTCCCGGGACCGGATAACGTTGTTGGACGGCGCATTCTCAAGGATGTCTCCAATGTCCCTGGCAACGCACTTGTTGATAGCTACGGGCGCGGCCAGATATCAGTTTCCCGGGTTCTTGAGCCAGAACATGGACGAACTTCACGCGGTGCTGAGCTTGCCCGTGGACGAGGGCCCGTGGGACTTAGCCTTGACGGGCGGTCTCTTCGACGAGGCTCAAGCCGATTTGGCACTAGATGCCATCGCCCGGTCTTCCCGGTGCGCGATTGAAGGGGTCGTAGCTCCCGCTCCGCTGGCCAGACTGCTGAATCTGTTGGATGCGTCTGACAGGAATACCAAGGTAACCTTCGGCTTTTCCCACCCGATTTCTCTCCTTCTATCCGGTGACCTGAGTCTGTGGCGAGGCACAATCCAGAATGCAACCAGAGCGGGCCATACGCTTACCGTCCAAACGACTTCCCGTTTGTTGGGGTTCACGGTCAGCCCCTATCTGCCCGTGTACGACCTTGAACGCCGAGAGTACGTCGCCACGTACGCTTCTCCTCGAAGCTTCCTGAACGAGATCCGCGGCCGGACCGCTGTGCCCTGCACCGACATCATCCTTGAAGGTACCCGCATCCTGGAGTCATGGATAGATGAGGCGGCATCCGCCACACCCTATGAACTACGGAGGAGAGTGAACAGATGAAGATACTTGCCACCAGGCCATGGGAAAAATGGGAAAAAGACGCCATCGCCAAAGCGGTCAAGGGTGTCGTATTTTTGGAGATGGGACCGGAAAAGGGAATTGAGGAACTTCTCGGTGAGGCCGATGTCCTGTTTGGTTCCTCACAGGTACCTATGCATCGGGTCGTAAGATCCAAGACTCTGAAACTGATACAAGCCCGCTCAACGGGAGCGGACAGGTTCTTGACTGAGGAATTCAAGAAGTCCCCCATCGTGCTTGCCACCGCCCGGGGCGTTCACGCTCCTCCTGTGGCGGAACATGCGGTGACTCTTATGATGGCCCTCGCCTACAACCTGAGGGTCAACGATAAGAACCAACGGCAAAAGGTATGGGGCGAACATTCCATCAACCGGTTGTACGGAAAGACTGCGGGCATTCTTGGTATGGGCACCATAGGCGAGGAAATCGCCAAGCGCTGCAAGGGATTGGATATGAAAGTTATCGGCATCAGAAAGGACCCCTCCAAACGTTCCTCCAATGTCGATAGCGTGTTTTCGCTAGACCAACTCCCCAAGTTCCTGGCGTCGTCAGATGTGGTCTTGTGTTCTCTGCCAATGACGCCGGATACCCACCACTTCTTATCTGAACGGGAGTTTAGGGCCATGAAGCCTTCCGCCTATTTGGTCAACGTAGGCAGGGGCACGGTCATCAATGAGGTTGACCTCGTAAAGGCGTTGTCGGAGGGATGGATAGCCGGAGCGGGTCTGGACGTTTTCGAGAAAGAACCGCTGCCCCCCGAAAGCCCTCTTTGGGATATGGAGAATGTCGTCATAACGCCGCATTCAGCGGGAATGGCACCGGAAAACAACGAGAAGGTCATAGAAATCCTCATCCAAAACCTAGTAAACCTCCAAGAAGGTTTGCCGCTCGTGAATGTCGTAGACAAAGAAGCCGGCTACTAGACTGTGGCCCTTGAAAGGAGCTCGTATGCCATGACGGATTCGGACTTAGGATCTTTGACCCAAGTGGACGAGCCCTGGCTTCTTTCATTGCTTCAGGACCTCATACGGATATCTTCCGTTAATCCAAGCCTTGTCCCTGGCGGCAACGGGGAGACTGAGATCGCTCGCTTCATCGGGCAACTCCTTGTGGACATGGGGCTAGAAGTCCGGTACCAGGAACTTGGCCAGAAGAGGACGAACGTCATCGGCATATTGCGCGGAACCGGCGGCGGGAAGAGCCTTATGCTGAACGGGCATATCGATACCGTCCGGAGTGGACAGGATGTCCATGAAGCCCTTTTCAGCCGGTCTATGTAGATGGAAGATCTGGCGGTGCGGCAGCATGGATATGAAGGGCGGGGTCGCCCGCGATGATAGGCGCCGTGGAGGCCATTCAAAGAGCGGACAGAAACTGCGGGAGACGTCTATTTGACCTTTGTGGCGGACGAGGAGTACGCCAGCGCGGGACTGAAGCCGTCGTTAGTGAGTATACGGCCCGACGCCGCCATCGTCTGCGAGCCGACAGGCCTGTCGGTGCGACATCACAAGGTTTGTCTGGCTAGGGGTATTGGTCAAGGGGTTGCCGCTCACGGAAGCCTGCCCGAAGAAGCGTTGACGCCATAGTCAGGCAGGACGATTCCTCGTTGCCGTAGATCGCTACGGGAAAACGTGCTATCGGCCGGAGCGTCATCCTGAACTTGGCGCCCCGTCGATACACGCGTCCATCATCAAAGGCGGGGTTGAGTTGTCAACGTATCCCCCAACTGCCTGATTGAAGCAAGGCGGCGCACGATCGGGATGAAGACGCTAAGTCCGTGAAATCCGAGATGTTTTCCTGGTGAAGGAGGCACACCGAGGAGATCCCACTTCCGGCTACCTCAGGTGCTGTTCAACGGTCACCCTTTGAAGCGTCCGTCGGGGATCCACCCGTCACGACCCTCCAAAAAAGCTGCCGTGTGACATTGAGAGCAGCCCGAGTTTAGCTCGACGGCCGCGTGGTTAGACTCGGCGATCTTAAATGACGCCGGGATTAATACCGCCGTATTCGGACCTTATGGGAAGGAGCCCCTGGCACTTACGAGGCCGTCGATTTCCAATCGGTGGTGTCGGCCGCCAGGTCGCCGCTTGCGCTATGGCCTTGTTCTGCGGCGCGGAGGAGTGAGGACAGCGTTGTCACGGCAAAGGATCAGGATGAACGTGGTCCTCTCGAAAGGATAAGGCAGAGCCTGGAGGCGGAACCGTCCAAATACGCGGCAAGGTTTCTAACTGATCCGAGTCATTGTATTACCAAGGTCCCAGAATCATAGAACGGTTAGCCGGAAGGATCATGACCAAAGAGGCGGTCATGAAGCTTCTGGGAGACGGTTAACCTAACGTGGCATGGACCGACATCGAAGTGATTTCGTCCGGCATGGGGCCGGAGTCAACTTGTCCGGAAAGGCTTTGACATTGGCGGCTTCACTGGCCTTGGACGAGTTCGCTAGACGTATCCATAACCCACGACGGAGGACTTGCCATAGCCGTAGCCACGGGATTGTTCCGACACGCTTCCAAGAGGAAGGGTAGAAACATGTATCTGGCTTTCGGTCGAACTCTCCAGGAAGTTGGACAAAGAGGCGGAAGATTTAGGGACTCCCCCGTGCTACTGCTAATGGAGAACGCGGGACGCGCTCTAGCCGGCAGCGCGGACAGGTTCCTTAGGCGACAACGTGAAGGTCAGGACCATCCTCAAGAAGGATGTCGCATCCTAGTTTTGGCAGGTCAGGGCCAAAACGGCGGGGATAGTTCGTCGCGGCAAGGCATCTGGCTTCACGCGGCTATCCGGTCCGGGTCCTGTTCTTCGGAAAAGAAGATGCTCTTCCAAGAGAAGCCGCCGCCAACTACCTACTATCCAGCTCTTCTGTGGAAGTGCGAGACGTGGCCCGTGGATGTCGAGGTCTTCTCTCCGCAGATCTCAGAATGGCAGCCAGGACTCATAATCGATGCCCTGTTGGGAACAGGAGTGAAGGGTAGCCCAAGGCCGCCCATGGACAGGGCGATAGCGTGGGCAAGCTCAGCGGGAGTTCCCATCGTATCTTGCGACCTGCCTTCCGGACTGGACGCCGATACCGGAGTGGCCTTATCCGCCCACCGTAAGGGAGCGAACCTGACGGTGGCTATGGGGCTACCTAAAGTTGATGCTACTCTATCCGGGGCGGGCGTTTTGTGGAGAGATCTTGGTGGACAGCCTGGGCATCCCCAGCACTCTCGCCGGACTTCAGACGTTCACGCCGATCTTCGCCGAAGATGTCATTAAGGTGTTTCCGCCAGAGAAGCCTGACACCAAGGGGTTATCGGGACACGTGACGGTGATAGCAGGCTCCGTGGGCATGGCAGGAGCGGGTGTCTTGTCTGCCACAGCGTGTTTGCGAGCAGGGGCGGGGACGGTCACTCTTCTCTGCCCGGGAGGAGCGTATCAAGTATGTGCGTCTATGGTGCCCGAAGTCATGGTGGTTCCAATCGGGACCGGGCCCGTATTCGAGCCCGAAGACTCCTCATTGAACACGGTAGCCGGGTTTTTGCGAAGGTCCCATTCAGCCGTCATCGGTCCCGGTATGGGGCGAGGCGCCGCCCAAGAAGCGTTCCTTGCCAAGACGTTGGGATTGGGTATCGATATACCTCTGGTAATTGACGCCGACGCGCTGTACGCGCTCAAGTCCCTGGGAGGGTTGACATATCTAGGGAGCATTGAGGGAAACTCTATTCTGACTCCGCACCCGGGGGAATTGTCCCATCTTCTGGGCGTCGACACGGCGGATATCGCCAAGGACCGGATCGGTTCGGCGAAGCGCGCCGCCTCATCGGCAAAAGCCGTCGTATGCCTGAAGGGAGCAGGTACTTGCGTGGCGAATGCTACGGGTGAGGAGTTTATCAACACGTCTGGGGACCCGGCAATGGCTACCGCCGGTTCAGGCGATGTCTTGACCGGGGTGATTGCCGCTTTGGTTGCGCAGGGATTGTCTCCGATCGAAGCTTCGTGGGCAGGCGTGTTTTGGCATGGTCTAGCAGGCGAGCGGGCTAGGGCGAAAATGGGGTCCCACGGTGTGTTGGCGGGGGACATTTCCCGTTGTCTGCCCGAAGTCCGAGGGTTCTTTTCTAGGAGGTGAACGGCCCTCTCAAGTGGGCCGGCTTAAGTTGTCCAAACTTAAGAAAGTCGTAGTGGGACTACCTGAGGATACCTTGGCGGGAATAGACACTCTCGTTATCCATACGAAGCTATGCAGGTCCGAACTTATCAGGGAGGCCTGCTCTTTGTACATTGAGGAGAGGCGCCGCCAGACTCTGAGAGAAAAGATGAAGGCAGGCTATCAAGAGATGGCTGAGCTGAATAGGCTATTGGCTGAGGAGATCGCATGTGATTTTGATCTATGCGACGAAAGCGCCATAGGGTGGAGGAAGGTCTGATTTGGATCCAACCAGAGGCGATGTGTACTTTGCCGATCTAAGCCCGGTAGTAGGATCTGAGCAGGGAGGATTCCGACCGGTGCTTATTGTCCAAAACGACATCGGCAACAAGTACAGCCCCACAGTGATAGTCTCCGCCATCACTTCCCAGATCATGAAAGCCAGACTTCCCACCCACGTCGAGCTTCCGGCAACGTTATCCGGTCTGGATAAGGATTCGGTGGTCCTGCTTGAACAGGTGAGGACCATAGATAAACGGAGAGCTTAGAGGCGAATCACAAAGCTGGACGACGACATCATAGCCAAGGTCGATGAGGCACTGGCCATTTCTTGCGGCCTCAGGCCAATATAGGGCGAGGCAACGCCTAGATAGGGCCAATGCCGGACGAACCGGAGCGATTTCGGAAGAAGAGCCGGGCATAACAGAGAGACCCGTCCTAATCGTAAGATTGGAGAGGAGAAAATGACAGACAGAATGGGTTTTCCCATCGCTAAAGGCTATCCATCTCCCCACCCCGCTAGAGGAAGCCCCCGATTCTCGAAGGCCTAGGAGGGCCCAGGGTATTCATCAAGAGAGACGACACCACCAGCCTAGCTTTAGGCGGAAATAAGGCGAAAACTTGAGTTCCTACTGGGCGAGGCTTTGTCTCTAGGATGTGACACGGTGGTGACTTGCGGAGGGCCCCAGTCAAATCCGCAAGGATGACGGCGGCCGCAGGCAGGAAGTACGGGATGGAGCCGGTGCTAGTCCTAGAAGGTGATGATCCCGGGCACAGGATGGGGAACCTCCTCCTAGACAGTCTGTTTGGCGCCGGATGTGGTCTTTACCGGGGACAAGCCCGCCGAATCGGTGATGAAAGAGGTAGAAGAGCGTCTACTGGCATCCGGCAAGAAGCCATACATGGTGCCTTTGGGAGGCTCCACGCCGTTAGGCGCCTTAGGGTACGTCTGTGCGCCCAAGAGATCGTCAGCCAGTGCAAAGCGTTGGACATTGAGCCCAAGGCCGTGTACCTGGCGGCGGGTTCTTTGGGCACTTTGGCCGGATTGCTGTTGGGCAGGTTCATCTACCGTGCGTCCTTTGAGGTGCTTGGGGTAGCGGTGGGGCGGACTGCCGAGACTACTAGAGATAGGGGAGTCGATTTGACGCTGGGCGCAGCCGAGTTGCTCTTGGCGAGCTCAGGGGACAAGCCCTTCACTGTGCCGCCGGACCTCACCGCCGGAGTAGTGCGGCCGTCCGTGAGGGTCCTTACCGGCCAGGTGGGCCCCGGGTACGGTATTCCTACACCCGAGTGTCTGGAAGCCATCACTCTGCTCGCAAGGACCGAAGGTATCCTGACCGACCCGGTCTACACGGGCAAGGCCCTGGCCGAGCTGGTGGCCGCGGTCAGGCGCGGCGATTATGGCGAAGATGATGCCGTCATTTTCCTTCACACAGGCGGGGTGCCCGCTGATTTCGCGTACGGAGACGTGTTTTTGACAAAGGAGGAACCCAAATGAGGCCGATTATCGGTATCTCGGCGAGTTTTGACGAAGAGAAAGATGCCGCTACCTGCCCCAGGACTTACATCGACTCCGTCGTGGAGGCGGGGGGCAAGCCCATACTCATCCCGATTATGCCGGATGAAGCCGCGGAAGAGATGCTCTCCGTTGTGGACGGGCTCCTGTTTCCGGGAGGCGTCGACGTTGATCCTATGCGCTTCGGAGAGCGTCCGCACCAAGCGCTTGGTCGCATAAACCCGCAACTCGATGCCATGGAGATACCGTTGGCTCAAAAGGCCTTGGCGTTGAATATGCCCATTTTGGGTATCTGCCGGGGCTGCCAGTTGGTCACCATAGCCGCCGGGGGCACTCTCGTCCAGGATATTCCCAGCCAAGTGGGGGGCGCCATGAAGCATGGCCAGGCCGCGCCCAGGTGGTACGGGACCCATGAAGTCGTTTTGGACGAGGATTCCCTCATGGCCCGGCTGCACAATACCAGGCGTCTGGTGGTGAACTCATTCCATCACCAGAGCATCAAGTCTCCCGGAGACGGTTTCACCGTGACCGGAAGGGCTCTTGACGGGATAGCGGAGGCCGCCGAGGCCAAGAAGGGTTTCCGGCTGCTCATCCAGTGGCACCCTGAGGGTATGTGGGGAAAGAACAGGGTGTTTCTAGCGCCTTTCACCGCACTGTGCAAAGCGGCCAAAGGCCAATCATGGGAGTAGAGTGGCCATGAACGATCTGCCGGGTAGGCCTAGATGCCGGGACATGGGCATATCCATAGGGCGAATGTCGCCCGGGCCTCATAATGCGATCACTGACGTTCCGGACGTGTCTGTGGGCCATGTGACGTTGATTGACGGGGAAGGTCCTCTCGTGCCCGGAAAGGGACCTGTCCGCACAGGAGTGACTGCCGTATTGCCCCACAGGGGAAACCTCTTTAAGGAGAAGGTCAGGGCAGCCATTCACGTGATCAACGGGTTCGGCAAAGCGTGCGGACTGGCGCAGGTCGCAGAACTAGGGGTGCTTGAAACGCCGCTAGTGCTCACCAATACCCTTTTCGGTGGGAACGGCGTGGGACTCCCTGTAGTACATGCTGAGACAGAACCAGGATATTGGCGTCACAACGGGCACTGTGAACCCCGTCGTGCTGGAGTGCAACGACGGGTTCCTAAACGACATACGCGGACGGCATGTAAGACAGCACCACGTGTTAACCGCGTTGGCTGAAGCGTCGAGCGGGCCGGTCCCTGAAGGGAACGTCGGGGCAGGTACAGGCATGTCATGTTTGGGCTTCAAGGGGGGCATCGGGACCTCGTCTCGAAGGCTCACCGGAGAACTGAAGGCAACTATGTAGGTGTACTCGTCCTGTCAAACTTCGGCCAAGGCGAGGACCTCACCATTATGGGAGTCCCTGTAGGTATGGAGCTTTTCAGAGAGAAAGCGGCCGCTTCGGCTCCTCCGGGGTCCATAGTGGTTGTTTTGGCCACTGACGCCCCGCTCAGTGACAGGCAGTTAGGTAGGGTCGCCAGAAGATGCCAGGGCGGGCTTGCCAGGGTCGGGTCTGTGTTTAGCAACGGGAGCGGGGATTTCGTGGTCGCCTTCTCAAATGCCGAAAGAGTCGGTCACCGAGGGTCCCCCCGGGAAAGCGCCTTGGCCTTAAGGGACGATTCCGCTGAGATGGCGGGCATCTTTAGGGCGGCTCAGGAAGCCACCGAAGAGGCCGTAGTGAACGTCCTCTTCGCGTCTGACACAATGGTGGGCAGGGACGGCAATATCAGGCAAGGCCTACCACTGTCCGAAACAAGGGAAATCCTCCGGAGGTATGGAGCGCTATAGATGCCATTTCCCCCTGTGGGAGGATAGTCCTTGTCTACGTCGAATTTTGATCTTCTATAATAGGGCGCTAGAAGCGAGGGGACAGACAATGCCGAGAGAACCCAAGGAACCGAAAGGTGGCGGCAGTGCTCCCGGGAAGAGCATAAACCGGCCTTCCTATTTGGGAGGCGCCCCGTCAAAGAGCCAAAATCCTCCGGCGGCCACAAAGGCCGAATCTCCCGCCCCAAGACCGGTTTCTGAAGACAACGTCTTGTACCAATGGAAGATTTGGCTCTTTCCCAGGCGGCCACTTGTCTCCGCCATCGTTGTCGTCGTCTTG
This sequence comes from Bacillota bacterium, assembly GCA_040766225.1. GTDB lineage: Bacteria > Bacillota > Sulfobacillia > Fermentithermobacillales > Fermentithermobacillaceae > DULO01. The sequence goes on from JAXGQX010000041.1 coordinate 10,709, forward strand.
TTGGGGAGTCTTTTCTTGGCTTACTGGACTCTCCCGCAATTGCTCTTTATCGCTTTGATAGCGCTGGTCCTCGTGAACAGGCTTGCTCCATACCTGTTTCCTGTTAGGTACACCATAGGGGAATCTACTGTGGGGTACGACACTTTCATGGCGAGAGACAAGAGGTCGTGGGATAAGTTTTTCACCTATTACCAGTTCCCGGACGGGGTTCTTCTGTCCCACGATGTCCGGGGCTTTCGCGGGCGTTTGAAAGAAGGGTTGTTCCTCTATTACAGCCGGGATCTTTCAAACAAGGACCAGATCCTGGACCTGGTCAAAGCCCGATTAAAGGCGCCCAAGGAAGCTCTTACGGAAGGTCAACCGGCCCCTAACAAGGGCGGCATCCTGTCCGCGTGGCGTCGCGCCAAGAAGGCTAAAGAGAGAAGTGACTAAGGAGAATAATACTAAGAAACGGGGGGTGTAGGTGATGTTTAAGGCTCCTGAGCCTATAGATGCGAAGAAGCGTGACGAGATGATAGAAGCGGTGGCCAAGAGAGTCCAGCAGTTTGGGATGCTGGTGCCGGCCATCTTTTTTCTCGAAATGCACAAACCGCTAAGTTATATCGGCGCCCAAGCCATGCACTTTTTCTCGCCTATCGCCGGCGTGCTGTTTCCCACTTTTGAGGACTACGCGTACTTCCTCGAAGACAGGCAAAATGTGGAGCTGCTTATACAGAAACTAGAAAGCCTCTCGGACCAGGAAGAAGAGGCGAAGAGACAAGCCAAGAAGGAGAAGAAGCTCCAGCAGCAAGCCAAGAGGTCCAGCATGCTGGACGAGGCTATGCAGCTGGAAAAAGGGCAGAGCGGGGATCTGAGCGCTCCCAAAGATTCGCCGCCTCAATAGAGGGATTTGGAGATAGAACAGCGTATTGCTAGCAGGTGGGTTTGTAACACGATATCCTTGGCGTTGGCAGTAAGGGAGGGGGACAGTTAGTGCCGGAAGAAAAAGCTTATGAGCTAGACAGAGAGATAAACTCTGTGTTGGCTACAGACTGCGGCTCCACAACGACCAAAGCGATCCTCATTGAGAGAGTGGGCGACGAGTACCGCCTAATAGTCAGAGGTGAAGCCCCGACAACAGTTGAGGCACCGTTTGAGGACGTTACCGCAGGCGCGAGAAACGCAATCCGAGAAGTCGAGGAGCTTACCGGAAAGACGTTTCTGAACGAAAAAGGAGTAATCACACCCAGGGGCGCTGACGGATCCGGGGTGGACATCTACATGTCCACATCGTCGGCCGGAGGCGGACTGCAGATGATGGTGGCGGGCGTGGTCAAGACCATGACTGCTGAATCAGCTGCAAGAGCGGCTCTTGGAGCCGGAGCCATCGTTATGGACACCATCTCGGTGGACGATGGACGAAAACCCCACGAAAAGATTCAAAGAATTCGCCATCTGCGTCCCGACATGATCCTTCTATCCGGGGGCATAGACGGCGGTACCATTACGCACGTGGTGGAGATCGCCGAATTGATCTCGGCGGCCGAACCCAAGCCCAGGCTAGGAATCGGTTTCAATCTCCCGGTCATCTACGCTGGAAACAAGGACGCCAGACCTCATATTCAGTCCAGCCTTAGCCAGAAAGTGGACCTTAGGGTCGTCGACAACCTGCGTCCGGTTCTTGAGAGAGAGGTTCTCGGGCCCGCCAGGGAAGAGATCCACAACTTGTTCATGGAGCACGTTATGGCTCAGGCTCCCGGGTACAACAAACTCATGTCTTGGACCCCCGTGCCGATCATGCCCACGCCCGGCGCGGTTGGCCTTTGCATGCAGACCGCTTCCCGGGAATACGACGTAAGCGTCATCGGCGTCGACATAGGCGGCGCTACCACAGACGTTTTCTCCGTATTCGGCGAGTTCTTCAACCGGACAGTTTCCGCAAACCTCGGGATGAGCTACTCCATCTGCAACGTGCTGCTTGAAGCGGGCGTGCAGAACATCATGCGGTGGATACCATTCAAGATCGATGAAGGAGACCTTCGGAACAGGATCCGCAACAAGATGATCCGTCCGACCACCATCCCGCAGACTCTCGACGAACTTGTTATCGAGCAAGCCATTTCCCGCGAGGCCCTAAGGCTTGCCTTTATCCACCACAAGAGCTTGGCTGTTGGATTGCGTGGCGTGCACAAAGAGAGGACCATCGGAGATACCTTTGAGCAGACAGGAAGCGGAGAGTCCTACATCGACCTGATGGACTTGGGTATGCTGGTCGGTTCGGGCGGTGTGTTGTCCCACGCGCCTAGGCGAGCCCAGTCCGCTATGATGATGCTTGACGCGTTCCAGCCCGAAGGGCTTACCATGCTTGCCGTCGACTCAATCTTCATGACCCCTCAGCTGGGCATCTTATCCACCATCCATCCAAAGGCAGCCATGCAGGTGTTTGAGCGTGACTGCTTGATTATTCTCGGGACCGCTATAGCTCCCGCCGGCCCGGGCGGAGGCGCGAGGCCGGGTGATTCTTGCCTCAAGGTAAGTCTGGAGTGGGACGGCCAGTCCGTCACCGAGGAAGTGCCTTACGGCAAAATGAAGATCGTTCCGGTTCCCAACGGCAAGACCGCCAAGGCCGTCATTCAGCCCACAAGGCAGTTCAACATGGGCTCCGGCCATGGCCACGCAGTCGAGAAGGAAGTGAAAGGCGGAGTAGTGGGCGTCATAATCGACTGCCGCGGGCGGCCGTTTACTCCTCCGGCCGAGGAAGGCTCACGCAACGCCAAGCTTTTGGAGTGGTTCAGGGCCCTGGACCTCTATCCCCAGGAATCGCTGGAAAAGTACGCTAAATAGGAGGGAAGGGAGAAAGGGCACACGCATATACGCCTGGACTGAAAGTCACCGAGAGGGCCATCGTCAGGAAGACGCGCCGCCTTCCTCTCCTAGGTGAGGTCCTTGTTGAAAAGGGCCAGTCCGTGTCCCCGGATACGGTGGTCGCCAGGACCGATATCCCTGGCAACCCCATGACGGTGAACGTGGCGAACATCCTGGGCGTAGAACCCGAAGACGTCCTGGATTTCAT
>JAXGQX010000042.1:0-13152 GCA_040766225.1 Bacillota bacterium
TGATCATCGACGATCAAATAGGGAATAACTTCAAGGAGCGCTTGGCGAAAAGTGGCGAGTACACCGTTGTGGGGAATACGGACAATGGGGATATCGGCTTTGCCATGGCCGAGCGATATGAGCCGCAGGTCATCATCCTCAACATAGATATGCCTCACAATAAGGGGATTTCTTTGGCCGAAGCGCTCTCAATGGAGCTTCCCATGTCCAGCCTGATTCTTGCCACTATGGCTGAAAGCAAGAAAGTGCTGCACACTGCCTTGCAGGTCGGCGCCAAGGACGTGCTCAACCTGCCGGTCGACGATGATAGGTTGCTTCGGGCTGTCCAGAGAGCGGCTGAGCAGGGGAGACTTCGGCAAAAAGTATTCTCGGTGCAGAAGAAGAAGTCCACTCCTCAGTTCAAGACCGTGACTGTGTTCAGCACGAAAGGCGGAGTAGGGAAGACCACCTTGTCGTTGAACCTGGCCATGGCGATAAGACAGCTTACGGGCAAGAGAGTCGCTCTGGTGGACCTAGACCTCATGTCGGGCAACCTGGGACTTATGGCCGGGGTTACCTGGAAGAGGTCAATCAAGGACCTAGTGGACGACATCAACAACCTGGACAAAGAGATGATCGACGGTTATTGCACCGAGCACCCTTCGGGAGTGAAGATCCTTTCGGCGCCCGTCCAGCCCGACTTTTCAGGGTTCATCCAGCCAGACCACATTCAGAAGATCCTTTCTCTCATGTCCGAGATCTTTAACTACGTCATAATCGACGGGCCAACGTACCTCCATGACACAGTCATTCCGGCATTGGAGGACTCCTCCGACATAATCGCCGTAACTACGCTTGACCTGCCATCCATTCAGAACATGAAGCAGTGCCTGGATCTGTTGACCCGTCTGTCCATGAGGTCCAAGGTCCGCGTGGTCGTCAACAGGGTAGGCTATATGGGAGGACTCAAGATCAGAGACGTAGAGGACGAACTAGGCATGGAAGTGCAGTGTGTCATTCCGGACCAGGAGAAGATCGCTCTCGATGCCGCCAACATGGGGCAGCCCATCTTCCTAGCGGCCAGGTCTTCAAACATATCCAAGCGCAGTGAGGAGCTGGCCAACAAGCTGATCGTGGCGGACGACCGGCGGCTCAAGACGGCGGAGGGACTCCCGGGAGCGGGGATGGAGCTGGAATAGACCAAACACACAGATGTGAGGTGAATCGGTTTGTCACTCTTACAGCAAAGGCTCCAGCAGTTCAGGACGCATAACAGCCAGGCGTTGACCCAGGACGAGGCCAAGCCGGACGCACCTTCGCGGCTGACTCTGCTTAGGCAGGCCAAGGAGGCAATCATGCGGGAAGCCGTCGACACCATTGACGTCGACGCCATGAGCCGCATGTCCGGGGCCGACTGGAGCAAGTATCTATCTGACGCGGTGACCGCCTTGGCGGAACGCATCGTCCGGGAGATGGATCTCACTCTGACCCGGGTGGAGCATCACCGGCTAGTCGGCGAGGTTGTCAGCGAGATCGACGGATACGGACCCATAACCGGCCTCTTCGCCGACCGCACGGGCAACGAGGTCATGGTGAACGGTCCGAACCAAGTCTACGTAGAGCGAGCAGGGAAACTGGAACTGACAGACGTCACGTTCAAGGACGAAGACCATGTTATGCGCATCCTCGAACGCATCGTTGCCCCCTTGGGCAAGCGCATTGACGAGAGTTCACCCATGGTGGATGCCCGGCTACCGGACGGCTCCCGTGTGAACGCCACCATTCCGCCGGTCTCACTGAACGGTCCGGTCATCACAATTCGTAAGTTCGCCGCCACGCCGTACCAGATGGCGGACCTGATCAAGTTTGGTACTCTGAACACCAGCATGGCTCTGTTTCTGAAAGCGTGCGTTGAAGGGCGGATGAACATCATCGTGGGCGGTGGAACCGGCAGCGGCAAGACCACTACCTTGAACGTGCTGTCGTCCTTCATCCCCGAGAGCGAACGGATCGTTACGATAGAAGACGCGGCCGAGCTTCTGCTACAGCAGGACCACGTAGTCCGTCTTGAGTGCAGGCCTGCCAACATCGAGGGTAAGGGTCGGATCCCCATCCGGGACCTGGTCATCAACTCGTTGCGTATGCGTCCCGACCGCATCATCGTAGGCGAGGTCCGAGGCGGCGAAGCCCTAGACATGCTTCAGGCCATGAACACGGGCCATGACGGGTCGCTTACCACCGGCCACGCGAACTCCCCCCGGGATCTCCTGTCCCGTCTGGAAACGATGGTTCTGATGGCCGGCGTGGAACTTCCGGTTCGAGCTATACGCGAGCAGGTCGTGGGAGGCATTGACCTTATCGTGCACCAATCCCGCCTGAAGGACGGCTCCCGTAAGGTCACCAAGATAACCGAGGTAGTGGGAATGGAAGGCGACGTCATCACCCTTCAAGATATCTTCGTCTTCGATGAACAGGGTGTAGGAGATGGCGGCAAGGTGATGGGAGCGTTCAAGGCAACCGGCGTAATCCCCAAGTTCCTGTCGTCTTTGGAGTCTCGCGGCATCGTTGTCCCGATGTCCATTTTCGCGTAGAGCGGAGGGAAGGCAATGGCTACTAGGCTCGCGATTTCCGCGTGTGTAGGCATAGGGATGTCGATCCTTGCGGCACAGTTGTTCAACCTGTTGACTCGCAAGCGGCAGAGCCTACAGGAACGCTTGAAAGTCGCGGTCAGTACCGAAGACGCTCCCTCGCTGCTTGATGGGCCTGCGGGTGCGTCGGTCGTCAAGAGGCGGCGCATCGCTCTTCCGGTCATACCAAATCTCCGACAGCTGGTCGGAAAGCAGTATCTCGAGAAGGTTCGCGTCAACCTGATGAAAGCCGGACTTCCCATAAAGCCGGAGGAGCTCATGACGATCACGGCCACTTCCGCGTTGCTTGGCGCAGGGGTCGGGCTCCTCCTAAAGAACCCTTCCCTGGCCATCTTAATGGGCTTGGGCGCGATCCCGATGCAGAACATTTGGGTGAACTTCGCGAAGCGCCGGCGGGCGGCCAAGTTGGAAAGACAACTTCTGGACGCGCTCACGCTAATCGCGAACTCGCTTCGGGCCGGCCACAGTTTCATGCAGGCCCTAGAGCATGTGAGCAGGGATCTGGGACCGCCGCTCGCACCTGAACTGGCCAGGGTTATCAGGGAGGGCAGGATGGGATTGTCTGTTGACGACGCTTTTGCCGGCCTCGTTAACAGGTTCGACAGCAAAGACCTGGAACTGGCGGTGACGGGCGTGTTGATCCAGCGGCAAGTCGGAGGCAACCTCGCTCAGGTTCTGACAAACATCGTGACGACCATTGACAAGCGCATCAAGTCTCGAGGCAAAGTGCGAGCGCTGACTGCCCAGGGGCGGATGTCCGCGGTTGTCGTGTCGGCGCTGCCCTTTGGGTTGGCGGCCTTCATGTTCACGTTCTATCCCGACTTCATTATGGTGATGATCCAAGAGCCGCTAGGCCTCGCGATGTTGATTGGCGCCGGCATACTCATGGTCATCGGTGTCTTCGCCATCAGGAAGGTGGTGAACATCGATGTCTAGCGCGGAGTTGCTCTCGAAAGTCATCCCCGCTCTGACATTCGCCGCGGTGTGTTCGCTGGCATACGCCATCAGGCTCATCGCAGGCGGGAAGAGGATCACAGTTGTCCAGCGTCTGCAGTCTTTGTCAGCGGCCGAAGCCAAACAGGACGACGACATCATGACCAGGCCCTTCTTCGAGCGCACCATCGGTGCCCTGTTGAAGTCCATGGTCGCGGCCGTTGGCCAGACGACACCTTCGAGATTGTTGGTTGTGGTGGAAGAACGGCTTGCGCGCGCGGGGAACCCTCGCAATATGAGGGCAAGTGACTTTATCGCGAGGATGGGCATCGCCGTCCCCGTCGTGGGCCTCTTGAGTTGGTTCATGTTGAGATCCCTAGGGTTCGACTCTGTTCGGGCAATCATGTTGGGCGTTGTGTGCGGGGCGTTGGGTGCCTACCTGCCTTGGATGAGCCTTGGCATGAAGTCCTCCGGTCGCAAGAAGACGATACAGCGTAGCCTCCCCGACATCATGGACCTCATGGTTGTGAGCGTGGAAGCCGGTCTTGCGTTTGATATGGCTCTCATGCGGGTCGTGGAGCATTTCAGGGGCATGGTGGCAGAGGAATTCCAGCGCGTACTGAAGGAAATGCAGCTTGGGAAGGCTCGCAAAGATGCCCTGAGAGACATGGCCAGCCGCGTCGACTTGCACGAACTCACCGCGTTGACCACTGCCATTGTTCAGGCAGAGCAGCTGGGTGTCAGCATCACGGGCGTGCTGAAGATGCAGAGCGACCTCATCCGCGAGAAGCGACAGCAGATCATCGAGGAGCAGGCGATGAAAGCTCCCATCAAAATGCTGTTCCCGCTCATCGTGTTCATCTTCCCGTCCATCTTTGTGATAGTGCTTGGCCCGGCGCTCATCAACATATTCAAGGCGCTGAGCGGAATATAAGGACCGGCACGTCCATCGCCGGTCGCTAGTGGTTTCGGCTTGTGTGATGCTCGTGGCTAGCGGCGTGTGATTGTGGCTTGCGGCTTGCGGTTTGTGGTTTTTGACTTGCGGCTTGCCGCTTGTGATTGTGGCCTGCGGTTTGCGGTTCGTGATTGTGGCCTGCGGTTTGTGGCTGTTGACTTGCCGCTTGTGGCAGAGAAAGTAGGGGGGCAGGTGTCCATATTGCGGACAGGTGTCGGAGGAAGCCCGACGCTGATCAACTGGGACAACGGACGACTGGTCGCTGGCAGAGTCAGGACCGCAGATAACTTCGCTCAACGCCTGAAGGGCCTGATGGGAGCGAAGCGCCTGCCGTCTACTGATGCCCTCCTTCTAGAAAACTGCTCATCGATCCACACGTTCTTCATGCGTTTCCCCATAGACGTTGCCTTCCTGGATAGAGACCTCCGCATTGTGGGAACTTTTCCTAACGTTAAGCCGTGGGGGATACTGTGCGGGGTCAAGGGCGCTGTTCACACCCTTGAGTTGGCGTCAGGTGTGCTGAAATCCACCGGCACCGAAGTAGGCCACAGGCTGGACTGCGTGCTGGATTCCGCAGTGGTTCGGGGATAGACTGCTTCTGCAGGTCCCATCAGTTACTCTTGAGTCCGCACGAGTCCGAACGAGTCCGCACGAGTCCGCATGAGTCCACATGAGTCCGCACAAGTCCGCATGAGTCCACATGAGTCCGCACGAGTACGAATAGAGGTATCTCCGACCTTGGTGCGAATAATCCAAAGAGACCCCGCTATTCTCGGTTATACGAGTGTCGCCACTAGAAAGATGAGGTTCCACGTTGATTGTACATAGGGCGTGGACTAGTGAACGACTAGTGAACTAGGGTTCGGGGGATTACAGAACTGACAGCTCTGACAGCTTACGGAGGGTGGCAGCGTGGCAAAGTCGAGTACGTGGAGACGCATCCTGATTTCAGCTTCCCTCATGACTCTGATTACGTTCGTGGTGTATCTTGTCACTCAGCCCATGATGAGCAGGCTGTTTATGCCGATGGTTTTCATTGTCGCTCTCCTTCCGTTTTTCTTGGGAACCGCGCTGGGTGGCGCGATCTTGGGACGGATACCTGGACTGGGAACGGTGGAAGCGAGCGATGACGAAGGCGCAAGGAGCGGGGTTGGCCCCGCTGGGGATAGGCCTACCGGTGTTGAGGGCGCCAGGACTGACGTCTCCGTCTGCGTTTCGGATGATGTCTCTGGTGGCGTGTCCGGTGATACCCACGACGTATCCAATGAAGATTCCGGTAGCGACAGGACTCGTGAGCCCGGCCCACGAGGGCTTCGCTGGCCGGCCCATGTTCACGCTGCCCTGGTTTCGTCGGTCCTGACCATGATCATCGTTTGGTTCTTCCTGGACCAGGTGTCTCCCCGGAATATCGGACAATACCCCGGAGTCCTTGCGGACCAGCTTCGGTCCATGTTGACCATCGGCCTAGCCCACGTCGCCGGCGTCTTCGTCTTGCCCATCCTTGACCCCGCTGTGAGACGAACGGGGCCTAGGCCCTCAGGCTGGAGACTCCTTCTGATTGCGGCGTTCGTCTCCGCAGTAGCGCTTCTCGTAGATGTCGCTCTTATCAAGTCGGGGGCCAACTTCATCGGACTTGGGGCGCTGGCCCTCGGAGCGGTGATAGCTCTCGCAGGTGTCGCCGTTGCCCTGTTTCTCACTCTCACCGGAGCCGTCCTATGGGGGGCATGGGTCGGCGGTCTCGGCATCCTCATAGCCTTCACTTCGTTCCTAACCTGGGTCGTGACGGGAATGCACTGGTTTCCGTAGGATTTGGCATCGCAGGAACGCCGCACGACCAATCCTGCCTTGCACGCATGGTCGTTCTGACCCACCTATGCCCAGCTACTGTAGGGCTCCAAGCCTAATCTCATTAACGATTTAGGGCTCTAGACCCCAATCTTGGAGCCTAGGGCTCTAAGCCCCAATCGTCTCGAAAGCTAGGGCTCTAGACCCCAATCGCCTGGCTAGGGCTCTAGACCCCAATCGCCTGCACCAACTAGAGGCTATAAACCCCAATCGCCTATAACCCCTAGGGCTATAAACCCCAATCGCCACAACTGAGGCCCGCAAACCCCGTCACTCAAACCCTAGGGCTCTAAGCCCTAATCACCTCAGAAACTGGGGCTCAGCCCCAATCGCGTCGGAACTCGGGTTCACTGCAGACCCCAATCTGTCACCGGCCTAGGGCTCACAGCCCCAATCGCTTGAAACCCTGGGGCCTCCTAAGCCTAGTCTCACTCCCTGCATGGGGCCGCGCTTTTGCGTCGCGACCCCTCGCACTCGCCCGACGTGTTACTCGAAGCTGAGACCTGGCCACGAGCAACCGAGACGACAATTCCGCGGGAGTTGGCGGGGTTGAGAGAATGCGTCGGAGGTAGAATTTGGAAGGTGCGAGGCGGCCCGGTAGAAGTGTGAGGTATATGCGATCTGAACATAGAAGCGTGCATCATTCAATCGCTGTCTCGGGCCAGCGATCTCTCCAGGATTGAGAAATCCATCTACCTGGATGTTATGACAAGACCGCAGCGAAGCCTTCTAGACCTGGCTAAGTCCACGGGAACTGAGTACAAGTGCCTTCGGCGGCGGTGCGCTCATCTGGTCGATACCGGGTGGCTGCACCTCAAACGGGCAGGCAGATTGGTTGTGCCCTGCGATGTCTTGCCGGCTTCCGCTGAAGCTGAGGTGGCGGCCATGCTCCGCAGGGAAATTGACGCAGCGCCGTACAAAGGCGAGACGGTCACAAAGGCCATCGTCTGCTGGCTTGTTTCGTCAGGAGTCGAATACTCTTTAACGTCCGCATTGCGCACCTGAAGAGCTCGAAGACCAGCCAACTCATCGAGTACGACATCTACATCGTTGAATGGGTGGGCCGGAAGTACTGCGGCGACCAGCACTTTGGTCCGACCAAGCTGTTCTGAACCCGAACAGTTCGCAAGAGGATCCAGCGAGATCATGAGAAGGCGAGACTGAGCAAAAAGAACGGCATCAGGAGCTCTCCGTCATCACACCAAAAGGGACCTGACGTTGGACGCGATCGACGCCATGATACCGCCGGAGATACCGCGGCAGAAACATGATCCAGAAAGGCCCACATTTACTCCGGCTGCTCGTGGAGATGGGCAGACAGGTCGCAGCATTCAGGACTACTGGGACCGCGATTGACCACATGACCATTGTGGGGTAAGGGGATTGTGGAATACGGTATGGAAGAAGTGGGTTATGGCTGGGCAGCCGCCGCTTCTGTATTGCCGCCGCTTCTTGTTACGCTGCCACCGCTTCCGTATTTGCCACCGCTTCCGTATTGCCGCCGCTTCCGTATTGCCGCAACTGTACTTGATTTCCTCATTGCACTTGCGCTTCGTGGTAAGATTACACTTAACTACTTACATCTAGTCGGCAGAGCCACAGGCTGAGTGTTGGCGGTCTAGCGGTCTAGCGGTCTGGCGGCCCAACGGCTAGCGATAACGGCCCTGAGGGGGATTTGCACATGGCACCAAAAGAATATAACCCGGCTGAAATAGAACGAAAGTGGCAGGGGGATTTTGGGAGAAAGAAGGCGTGTTTAGGGCGAGTCCCGACAAAACGAAGCCCAAGTACTACGCCCTCATCGAGTTCCCGTACCCCTCAGGCGAAGGTCTTCACGTCGGACATCCCAGAAGCAACACAGCTCTGGACATCATTTCTCGGAAGCGCAGGATGGAAGGATACAACGTGTTGTATCCTATCGGCTATGACGCCTTCGGCCTTCCTACGGAAAACTATGCGATAAAGAACAAGAATCCACCCGAAAGTAGTGACAGAGAGGAACATCGCCCGGTTCAGGGAGCAACTGAAGTCACTCGGGTTTTCCTTCGACTGGTCCCGGGAGGTCAACCGCACGACCACTTCATACCTGAAATTGGACACAGTGGATTTTCCTGAAGCTCTTTGAGAAGGGTCTCGCGTATAAGGCGGAGATCCATCAACTAGTGCACTTCCTGCAAGATCGGCCTTGCTAACGAGGAGGAGGTCGTGGGCGGGGTCTGCGAGCGTTGCGGGGAGAAGTCGTCCGTAAGGTGAAGAGCCAGTGGATGCTCAAAATCACGGCATACGCCCAGCGTTTGATAGACGACTTGGACCTCGTCGACTATATGGAGAAGATCAAGACTCAGCAGAAGAACTGGATTGGGAGATCTGAAGGCGCAGAGGTCCTGTTCGCCATATCGGGAACCGATAGGAAACTCACCGTCTTCACGACCAGGCCGGATACCCTTTTTGGAGCGACTTACATGGTGCTGTCTCCTGAGCATCCCTTGATTGATGAGGAGAAGTCTAGGATCGAGAACTGGGAGACCGTCGCAGCCTACCGGGAGCAGGCCGCGAAGAAATCCGAGTTCGAGCGCACCGAAGTTGCCAAGGAAAAGACGGGCGTGCCGCTCCAGGGTCTCTGCGCCGTGAACCCGGCTACGGGCAAGGAGATCCCGGTTTGGATTTCCGACTACGTCCTGTTGTCGTATGGGACCGGCGCCATCATGGCCGTACCGGGGCACGACAGCCGGGACTGGGAGTTCGCCAAGAAGTTCGGACTGCCCATCGTCGAGGTGGTGGCGGGCGGCGATGTGGAAAAAGAGGCGTATGTGGATACAGAGAAGGGCACTCTTGTAAACTCCGGTTTCCTCAATGGACTTCAAGTGCCGGACGCCATCAAGAAGATGACTGCCTGGCTCGAAGAAAGAGGCCTGGGTACGCCCAAGGTGAACTACAAGTTGAGGGACTGGGTCTTCTCTCGTCAGCACTATTGGGGCGAACCGATTCCTCTAGTTCACTGCGAGAAGTGCGGGTGGGTCGCGGTCCCTGAGGATCAGCTGCCCGTGACGCTGCCCGACGTCGAGAACTACGTCCCCAACGAGGAAGGCGAGTCGCCCTTGGCGAACCTCGCCGAATGGGTCAACACTACGTGTCCCACCTGCGGCGGGCCGGCCAAGAGGGAGACCGACACCATGCCTAACTGGGCTGGGTCGTCCTGGTATTTCCTAAGATATGCGGACCCTCACAACGACCAAAAGTTCGCAGGTTTCGACGAGCTCAAGTACTGGACTCCGGTGGACTGGTACAACGGCGGAATGGAGCACACGACGCTCCACCTCTTGTACTCCCGTTTCTGGCACAAATTCCTGTACGACTTAGGTTACGTTCCGACTCCGGAGCCTTATATGAAGAGAACGTCCCACGGGATGATACTTGGCGAGAACAGCGAGAAGATGTCCAAGTCCAGGGGGAACGTGATCAATCCCGATACCATCGTGCGAGATGTGGGCGCCGACACCTTCAGAGTGTACTCGATGTTCATTGGCGCGTTTGACCAGGCTATTCCGTGGTCTCAGCAGGGCGTCAAAGGATGCCGGCGCTTCTTGGACAAAGTGTGGCGCTTGCAGGAGATAGTGGTGAAGGGGGATGGCTACTCTCCCCAGTTTGAGACATCAATGCACCGCACAATTAAGAAGGTCACAGAAGACTACGAGCGTATGAAGTTTAACACCGCCGTGGCTCAGATGATGACGCTCGTGAACGAACTTCACAACGCCGCGAGCGTCACCAGGGGAGAGATGCGGACTCTTCTCACGCTGTTGAACCCCGTCGCTCCTGCATATTACGGAGGAGATGTGGCAGAACCTGGGCTTTCCGGGGGCTATCTACAAAGAGAAGTAGCCTGTTTGGGATGAGGATAAGACCGTGGAAGATGCAGTTGAAGTGGCAGTGCAGGTAAACGGCAAACTGCGCAGTGTCGTTACCGTCGCACGCGGTGCTTCTCAGGAAGAAGCCAAGAACGTTGTCATGCAGGAAGAAGCGGTTCTGAGGGTACTCGAAGGTAGGAAAGTGGTAAAGGAAATCTACGTGACAGACAGGATATACAGTATCGTAGTGAGATAGAACTGCTGTCGAGGTTTGTTGGGGGCGCGCTGGCTCGTCAAGCAGGCGGTTTTGGATGCCCGCTCGGCGTGGGTTTTGGCTAGAGTCCAGCGTGAGCTAGGGAAACGACGAAAACACTTGCGCCTAAGCAAGGATTCCGCGAATCACTTGCGTAGGCGCATGGTATTTGTTGAGATCATTGCGCTAGCATCTGGGCTAAGACAGTCAGAAACTGGCGCGAAGAACTCCTAAACCTGGCGCACTACACGGGACGGGGGCGGCGGTACACAAACGGATACATCGAAGGCAAGATTACCCTCATCAGACGGTGAAAAGGCTGGGCCATTTCGCTCTCGCCTGTTGTGCTGTTGGTTCTTATTGTCTTGTGTTACCATTGGTTCAGGGTCGGTCTCAGACCTGCATACCCTTTGCTGAGCAAGAAAGCAGTTCCTCGAGGTCAGGTTCCTTGTTAGGCGCAAGAACCCTTCCGGTGACGGGTATGTAACATCTGTCCTTCATGTTTGTACAGGACTATCAGGTATGAGGGTCTACAAGGCTGTCGTAGCCCTTGCTGAGGCGGGGACTATCGTGATTGGCCCTTCGGCCGTCCGGAAGCGCTTCCGTGACCCTGCTTAGGCATGAGGGATTATCGCTTTATCGCGTAGATCCACCTGTCACCGACCGGAGTGGTTTCCCAGTGCAGGACATCGAAGTCCGCCAATAACTCGCGGGCCTCGTCGTCGGTATAGTGACGCCACATGACTCCGTCGTATGAGCCGTCCAAATAGACAAACGTGCCGTCTCCCAGCACCGTATGTTCTTGCCCACCTGGACCTTCGGCGTCGAGGCTGACGAAGAGCAGTCCACCCGTCCTAAGAACCTTGCTAATCCCCGCCATGGCTTTCTTGGCGTCGGCAAGGGGCATGTAGTCTAGCACCGAGCTGGCAACTGCCGCGTCGAATCCGCCCTCCGTAGACTCGGTGCTTGTCAACGCGCCGGACTCACCCGTCAGTTCGCAGACGTCCGCGACACGGAACTGGGCATCTAGCCCGAGAGACGACGTCCACTCCCAGGCTAGCTCGATGGCTTTGGGCGAGATGTCGATCCCAATGGGCTTCATCCCCATCCTGGCAAGAAGGATGCTCCATCGACCCGAACCACAACCGATATCGAGCACTCTGGAGACGCCGCAGCTGGCCAGGAACTCAGCCACGTCCGTTGTTTTCCCTGATAACGGCATGTCTCGGAAGACTCCCGGAACAGATTTGTATCGCTTGTCCCACGCCTCTGCCTGGTCCGGCGGGAACGGCTTCTTCGCTGCGGTCGCTCTTGTCATGATGATGGCCTCCTGACGGGGTTCCATCGCTTTCAACGATGCTATAATTCTAACTGGAGGTATAGCGCATGAGCAAGAAGACGGTTACGGCCATCTCGATAGTTCTGGTCATACTCACCATTCTGCCCGGGGTTGTGTACTACGGACGGCTTCCGGACAGAGTGCCGATTCACTGGAATTTCCGGGGTGAGGCGGATTCGTTCGCACCCAAGATACTTGGGGCTTTCCTTCTCCCGGCCTTTAGCCTGCTTGTTCTCATTATCGACTATCTACCGTTTAAGGTGGGGAACATGGACCGTAACAATCCTTTCAAGCGCCTGCTCCTGCACGTGCTCTTGCTTGTGGTCCAGGTGTTTGCTGTATTGAAGGCGGTTAAGTAGACTAAGTTTTTGGAATTGACGTAGATGGAGTACGCGCTGACCGCGGAGGTGTTCGGATGCCGGCGACTTCCGGGATTATCCAATCCAAACTGCAGCCATCCCGCATCGGGTCGGACTTCGTCATAAGGCGGAGGCTTCTGGACGCCATCGGCGACTGCACCAAGCGCAAAGTAACCTTGCTTTCCGCTCCCGCGGGGTACGGGAAAACCGTGTTTTTGCTCCAACTCATTGATAGTCTCAGCGTGCCGGTTGTCTGGTATCAGTTGGACGAGTTTGACAACGACCTTTCCGTGTTCCTTGAGTACATCATCGAGGGCGTGCGCAGGCGCTACGAGGGATTTGGAGCCGCTGCTCTGGCGCTTCTTAGGCAAACCAAGGATGTCGAGGCCGAATCTCAGCGAATTCTCGCGTCACTCCTAAACGACTTGGGGTCAGTCTGCCGGAACGGGCTCGTCATCGTAATAGACGACTATCACCTAATTACCGAGGCAGCCATCCACAACTTGTTGGAGAGGCTGATATTGTACCTGCCACGGGGCATCCACCTGGTATTGTCCGGTCGGTCGGTCCCTATCCTGCGTCTTACGCGGCTCAAGATCGAAGGTTCTCTATTAGAGATCGGCCACCGCGAACTGCAGTTTACCAAAGACGAGATCGCCGAGTTCTTTGACAAGCAAGGCGACCAGTTGGCTCCGGAAGCCGTTCTCGCTTTGGAGGAAGAGACACTTGGGTGGCCTGTGGCCCTTAGGCTAGCGGAGATCACTTTTCGCGATCAAGCCCTCCACGACAAGGTAAGGGCAGCGAGGTCTTTCGCCACGCGTCAAGAGATATACGCCTACCTGGCCTCCGAGGTGTTTGACACCTTGAGCGAGGAGGATAAGGCGTTTCTGACAGCCACCTCGGTCTTGGACGTGGTCACTCCTTCTCTTTGCGACCGCCTGCTAGGACGCACCGACTCAGCGGACGTCCTCCGGTCGCTTGTTTCAAGAAGGC
>JAXGQX010000043.1:0-13039 GCA_040766225.1 Bacillota bacterium
ACCATAGACACCGCTCTCTTTGTGGAGAAGGTCTTTGGCGAAACGCCCGATTTCGAACTGGGGTACAACGGGATGACCATGGGACCCAGCCCCAGCGGCTACGCCAAGATGTATTCTGAAGGGATGTACACCACCTACGTGAACGACGACCTCGTGCCCAAGTTCGAGGCTCTCGCGGCGGCTACCACTAAGGAAGAGGCTCAACAGATCGCCAACGAGATCCAAGAGGTGGTCACCAAGGATCGCGCCGTATTGTGGCTGTACTCAGGCGATAAGATCTGGGGCACCAACTCCGGGCTGAACCTGGATGGGTGCGGCATGTCCGGTCTCTACCCGAGCTGGATCAACATCGGCAAGGCGTACTTTGAGAAATAGGTAGAACTCTGCGACCGCGCGGCGAGGGAATTCTTCTCGCCGCGCGGCGATTGGGAGGTCGCGCAACATGAGGAAGTACATCATAAGACGCCTATTGCTGATAATCCCGATGCTCTTTGGCATAACTGTCATTTCCTATTTGATCATGAACCTGGCGCCGGGCGATGCGGCTGCGATGTACGTCGACCCCGAACGGATGAACGAGGACCCCCAGGCCATAGAAAAGGTTCGGGAGATGCTTGGCCTGAACGATCCCGTGTACATTCGCTACTTCAAGTGGCTTAGGGAGGCTTTGAAGGGCAACTTCGGATACTCATACTTGAGTAAACAGCCGGTTCTGCAGGAGATAAAGGCCCGGATAGGTCCAACTGTCATGCTATCGCTCCTGACCATGGTCATCGAGGTGACGGTGGGGATTGGGCTGGGTGTCTATTCGGCCAGACACCAATATAAGTTTTCCGACTACGCTCTATCTTTGTTCGCCTTCGCCGGTATGTCCGTTCCCGCGTTTTGGTACGCGATGGTAATGATCCTATTGTTCACCCTGACGTTGGGGTGGCTACCGTCCATGGGTCTCACTACTCCCGGTCTGTCCGGACCCTGGTACGTCATGGCGATTGACCGCGCCAAGCATCTCATAATGCCGGTCGCGGCCATGTCGCTCCGGGGAATCGGGTCATGGATGCGTTACCAGCGCTCAAGCTACCTTGAGGTGATGAACCAAGACTCTATGCGCACCGCCCGTAGCAAGGGGTTAGACGAAAGGACCATCACCTGGACTCATGCTTTTAAGAACGCTTCCATACCGATCGTAACCATGATCGGCGGGACGCTCCCGGGTCTCATCGGCGGCACGTTCGTGATTGAGAGCGTGTTTGGACTTCCTGGGCTCGGTCGTTTTGGCACGCAGTCAATCATGGGCCGGGACTACCCTTCGGTTATGGCAGTGACCTTCTTCACATCGATCCTTGTAATGGTCGGCGTGTTCATATCGGACATTTTGTACGCCATCGTCGACCCGCGGATCAAGTACTCGTAGCGGAGGTGAGCGTATGGCGGATAAACATGATGCAGTTACGGTAGTACAGGCTGACGCTGAAGAATCTTTTTCTCCAGCAGAGTCGAGATGCTTCTGATGCTTGTGTGGAAGCGCTTCAGAAAGCGCCGTTGGCTATGGTCGGAGCCGCCATGCTGATCATGGCTCTCTTGGCCTTCCTTTCTTGCGCCCTATATCACCCCTACGGGTTTGACGAACTGCACCTTGAGGATGTCCCAGACGGGAAGCCGCTGTCCTTTAGTTCCAAGTACTGGCTGGGCACAGACCAGTTTGGCCGCGACTACTTGACCAGGTGCATATACGGTGGGCGGATTCCGCTTTCGGTTGGACTGGTTTCGGTGGGCATTTCACTGGCGATCGTATTCTGGGCTGCATTTCCGGCTACTACGGCGTGGCCGTGGATATGGTGATACAGAGGTTCACCGAGTTCTTGTCTTGCATACCGACTTCTCTTCCCCAGCCCTGACCGTCAATGCGATGGTGAGTTCCAGCATCTACAACGTAATGGTGATCATCGGGGTGTTTGGCTGGATGGGGATCTGCCGCCAAGTGCGGGCCCAGTTCCTTTCCCTCCGTCAGCAGGAGTTCGTGCAGGCGGCATTCGCCCTCGGTTACACAGACGCGAAGGTGATCTTCAAGCACATACTGCCTAACGCGCTGGTGCCGGTTATTGTGGGAGCCACTAAGGGTGTAGCGGGGCCATCATGACGGAATCGTCCCTGTCCTATCTCGGCATGGGCGTTCAGGAACCGGTCCCAAGTTGGGGCGCCATGCTTAAGGTTGGTCAGGGATTCCTTCGGACCAGCCCGAGAATGGCGATACTTCCCGGTCTCTTCATTTTGGTGGTAGCCTCTGTCCCTAAACTTCGTCGGAGATGGCCTGAGGGATGCTTTGATCCCCGGGTCACCAAAGGTTAGGTGTTGACATGAGCGATAGACCGCTGCTTCATATAGAGGACCTTCATACCGGTTTTCGTACGCCGGACGGATTTGTGCCCGCGGTTACCGGGGTCAGTTTCCGACATGTTTGCCGGGGAATCGGTGGCTCTAGTGGGTGAGTCAGGTTCGGCAAGAGCGTTACGGCTCTGTCCGTGCTACGGCTGCTTCCCATGCCGCCCGCGCAAATCGAGGCGAGCGCCTTGAGTTTCGACGGCACGGACCTTTTGTCACTTGACGACTCGGCCATGAGAAAGGTCCGCGGAAACGATATATCTATGATTTTCCAGGAACTAATGACAAGCCTGAATCCCATATTGACGTGCGGCTTTCAAATCGCGGAGGTCGTGAAGGTAATTCTGGGCCTTCAGGTGAGGAAGCGCGTAACTACGTAGTCGACATGATGAAACAAGTTGGTATCGCGGACGCGGCGAAACGGATGAACGAATACCCCCACTGTATTTGCTTCGGGGGGGATGTGCGCCAGAGAGTTATGATCGCCATGGCTTTGGCCTGCAACCCCAGGTTTATCGCCGATGAACCTACCACGGCCTTGGACGTGACGATTCAGGCCCAGATACTGACTCTGATCAGTCGTCTCCAACAACAGAGGAACATGGTGATGCCGCTAATTACTCATAACCTGGGTATAGTGGCGCAGGTGGCCTCCAGGGTGATGGTTATGTACGCCGGCCGGATAGTGGAGAGCGCACGAGTGGAGAAGATCTTCACCCACCCTTGGCATCCCTACACATGGGTCTAAAGCCGGTTCTCGGCTGATAAGAAGGTTCCGCGCCTCAACGTCATACCGGGCGTTGTGCCGTCTCCAATGTTCTTCCCAAAGGGTTGCGGTTTAGCCCCAGGTGCGCGTACGCCCAGGAAAGACGTTGCGGAACTGCCGGAACTCGCAGAAGTAGCGGATGGACACTGCGTTCGCTGCCACTATCCTCTGTCAGACAGGCGGGGCGAAATAGATGACTAACACTCACGAGATTGTGATGGACGTAAAGAACCTGTGCACCTACTTTACGGTTAGCCAGGGCCTCCTATCAGGCGAAAAGCCGTTCTTAAGGCCGTTGATGACGTGAGCTTGTTCGTTCGCAGAGGCGAGACTCTTGGGTTAGTCGGCGAATCCGGCTGCGGGAAGACCACGCCGGCAAGAAGCATGATCTACCTCATACGTCCAAACAGCGGCACCGTCACCTTCGAGGGCCAGGTCTTGGGAGAGCCTAAACAGGAGCTTCGTAAGGCCCGGATGCGGATGCAGATCGTTTTTCAGGACCCGCGCTGCCTCTTTAACGCAAGGATGTCTGTGGGCGCGATGTTGCAGGAATCCATTCTGTTCCACAAAATGTGCGGGAAGAAGGAGAGCGAAGAGAGGGTGGTCGAGCTCCTCCGTATGGTTGGACTTCGACCGTTCCACATGCACAGGTATCCCCATGAGTTTTCGGGCGGACAGAGACAGCGAATCGCCATAGCCAGGGCGCTAACCGTGAACCCGGAGCTTTATCGTGTGACGAACCTGTCTCCGCACTGGACATGTCGGTCCAATCGCAGGTGCTGAACTTGTTCGCGGATCTAAAGGAAACTCAACCTAACGTACCTGTTCATATCACACGACCTGAGTGTCGTGCGACACGTATCGGATCGCATCGGCGTCATGTACCTGGGGAAAGCCTGGTCGAGCTGGCAACAGAACGCGAGATATGAGAACCAGCTTCATCCCTACACCAGGGCGCTGTTCTTGCGATGCCTATCTCAAGGGTCGGGAGCCAAAAGGCCCGGATTGTGCTTCAGGGGGATCTGCCCAGTCCGGTCAATTTGCCCACCGGGTGCTACTTCCACGGACGTTGTCCCAATTGCATGGAAATATGCGACAGCACGAGATGCCTCAATTGAGAGACGTCGGCGGGGGTCACTTTGTTCGTCACTTGCACTAGCACCAGCATTGCACCAGAACTTGCACCAGAAGAAGGAGAGAGAAACCATGGCAAAGTTCACGAACGAGGCATTTGAGGGATCTTGAACGTCGAAGGAGCCTCAGTGTCACCCAACGCACGATATGTGGTTTATGATGTGAGCGGCCCTGGAGGATGACAAGAACCCGTCTACATGTGGCTTCATGACGTGAAGACCGAGCCAACCGGCAGCTCACGTTCTCGGGTAATGACGGACGCGCGGTCTGGATGGATGACGAGACCCTGGTTTTTCCGGCTGTCCGCGATGACAAGGTGAAGAAACTCCTGGACGAAAAAGAAGCCGTTGACGGTCTTCTATGCTCTGAACATACATGGGGGGAGAGGCCAGGAGCTCTTCCGCGTAAACGTTACCGGCGCCAGTGCCAGGCCCATTGGATGGCAACCGCTGGATGATCTACGGCAATTCCAGATAACTCACCTGAGGGCGATGGAAATCAGAAACCTACGCAGAGGTGTACGACGAGTACCCGTACCATGCCGACGGCCGTGCCTATGTAAACAAGAAACGTGCCTCGTTGTTCGTTTACAACATGCTTGACGGTCAGTTGACCCCGTCACCGAGCCGCTGTTCCAGACAAATCAGATCATGAACAACCGCATCAATCCGGTGGTCTCGCCTGACCGAAAGCGGATCTACTATTGGGGCGAAGTGGTGACAGGCACAACCTCCCGCGCCTGCGACGCGTATGTCTACGACATCGAGGCCAAGAAGAGCACGAAACTCTTCAGCAACGATAAGTACATGCTCACCCAGTGCTTTGAGTGGAAGCGGGTAGGGTGTACTTCATAGGCTATGACCTTAAGGAAGAGTTCTACGGCGTCGACCTCATGTCGGTAAGCCCTGAAGGCGGGGACTACCGCGTTGAGGTGGTACCAGACGACTACCTCATCGGGGCCGTCGGGATGGACGACTGCTTGTGGCTCTCGCGTACGCGTGAGGCACGACAAGACGGAAATCTTCGCGTGGACGCCCGGCAAGGAGCCGGAGTATCTCTTCACACCTCGAGTACGTTATTGAGGGGCGGATCGAGAGAGCGGGCGACGTCTGCTTCTTCACTGGTCGTAGGCTTACCGGGAGACTCGCCAGCTGGTACGGCTCAACGGGTACACATGCACCGCTGCGGGACTAAAGTCTCCGAGGATTGGCGGAGAAGTATGGGTTTAGCCTGTCTCAAACTCGGTGAACTGCGTCGCTCCGGAAGGGCACACTGTGCACGGCTGGGTCCTTCGCTCCTCACGACTACAAGCCAAGCAACAAGTATCCGGCGTTGTCGACCATACACGGCGGTCCTCAGGGTGCCTACTGGCCTCTCCTGTACCCCAGCATGCAAAGGTACGCTGCCGAGGGATACTTCGTCCTGTTCTGCAACCCGCGGGGCTCCACCAACTACGGCAGGAAGTACATGGACTTCGCTGAGAAGTTCGGGGTCATCGACTTCGCCGACATCATGGCTTTCACGGACTGCGTTCTTGAGCAGTATCCTCGGACATTGACCCGAACCGGATGGGCGTGACGGGCGGGAGCTTACGGCGGCTATATGACTAACTGGATCATAGGCCATACTGACCGCTTCAAGGCAGCCATCGCCCAACGCTCCATCTCGAACTGGATATCCTTCACGGTTGCACCGACATATCGTACTTTGCCGTGAATGGGGGCAGGCACTCCGTGGAGGAACATGGAGTCCATTTGGTGGCATTCGCCACTTAAGTACGCTGACAACTTCAAGACACCCACTCTGTTCCTTCAGAACGATAAGGACTTTCGTTGCCCTGTCGAGCAGGCTGAGCAGATGCTCACCGCGTTGATAGAGCGAGGCATCTCGGCCCGCATGGTGCTCTTCCACAACGCCAGCCACTCAGCCGCGAGTCCCAAGCAGCAGCGCATCAACGAGCTTTGATGAGGGTACTCGCGTGGTTGAACAAGTACACGAAGTAACGCGAGGGACCGAGTTCACTAAGTCTAAGGAGATGGATATATGAACCAGCAACTTACCCGGGCCCAGAGGCTTGAGGATTACGAGTACATGTGGCGGGTCTTCAACGGTTGCTTCCCGTGAGAGGGATTATGAAGCGTAGGGGCTGCGACTGGAACGTGGTGGCGGCCAAACACAGATCGGCTGTGGAAGACGCCTGATGACCTAGAGTTCTGCCGGGCCATGGCCGGAGTGTTGGAGGACTTCAGAGATCCTGACAGGACCGCTTCTTTGCCCACGTCCGCCTATTTGAGCCGGCACGTTTTAGGAACTACCAGGATATGTACAGGAAGTTCTTGGAGGGCGCCTGGGAGGGTGTCACGTTTCTCGACTATTTCCGTCCTTGATACGCTGTTAAATCCAAGAAGTCAGCGGGCGGTTCTACTCCCGCTTCGATGATACGGCGGCCGACGGAAAGTTCCACTGGAAAGGCCAGGCTCCGTCAAGATGGCCGATGGCGACGATCCGGTGTTCCACGACAACGAGAAGGACCAGAACGTCATCTGCACCATGCTGTCCAAGGATACGGCGTTGATCAATGTCAAGACCCTGAATATGCTGCGTCTGGCGGGAGACAGAGAGATCGTTTTCGACTTCGTCGCCGCCATAAGGGTTGCAAAAACCTGATCCTGGACTTCCGCCAGAACGGCGGCGGGCGACGGACTACTGGGGCAAGATCCTCTTGTAAGCCCAACCATTACGGAGCCGCTCAAGAGCCCCTGAACTACCTCACGCTGAGCCTAGCCCCGGAGAACTACGAATTCGTCCGATGCGGACTAAACGAACTCAAGCCAATAGGCGAGGAAGGCAGCAGGGTCAAGTCCATAGCGGGGTTGCCGAGTTGCCGAGGTTCGAGAAGGGCGACTGGGAGCAGCTAACCCACTTTGTAGCAGCTGAACACACGATTGAGCCCGACACGGACCATCGCTTCGAGGTGGAGAGAGTCTGGCTCTTGGTGAGTCAGAAAGTGTACTCGTCCAGCGAAGCCTTTGCTGTGTTCTCCAAGACCACGGGATACGCGACTTTGGTCGGCGAGAGGACCGGTGGTGATGGGTTGGGGATCACTCCATTCCACGCGCGGGAAGCTTCCAACAGCGGTTTGAAGCTGTGGTACCTTCAGGAGAGAACGGCCTGAACCCGGACGGGTCCAGCAATGCCGAGTACTGCACGACACCTGATATCGCATGCGCGCCGGCGGACGCCCTGGAAGTCTGCCTGCAGGCGATATCTAATCAAGGAGAGTGACATCATGTTCGATTCCGAAACCGCAAAGCGAGTCGCGGAGGAGTTTGCCCACCTGAAGGACGTAGTGTATCTGGGGAACACAGGCGTCGCGTCTGTATCTCCCAAATGCGTGCAGGAGGCCTACGCCCGGGAAATGCACGACTTCATCTCTAGCTACGGGTCGGAGGCGTCTTGGAATGAGGAGAACGCCAAGGCCAGAGAGGGTGTGTTTCGCCTGATAGGGGAGGTACGGACGAGGTTGGTATATCCAATAACACGACGAGCGGAATCGGCGCCATTTCCACGGGGTACCCATGGGATAGGGACAAGAACATTGTCGTGTACAACAGGGAGCACCCGTCAAACCTCTACGACTGGTTCCTTCGTCGCGATGAAGGATCCCTTAAGGTGAAGTTGGTAGACGCGCCCCCCACAGGGCTTAAGGCACAGCATCTTATCGACGCCATAGACGACCATACACAGGCAGTCACGGTTTCCGCGGTCCAGTTTGGAGACGGCGCCTTCGTGGACCTTAGGAAGCTTGGGCAGGTCTGCGGGGAAAGGGGCATCATGCTGATCGTCGACGGCATCCAAGCGGTAGGCCGCATGAAGATAGATGTCAAAGAGATGAACATCAGTTTCATGGCCTGCGGCGGGCACAAGGGTCTGTTGGTTAGGAACGGAGTGGGATTTGTCTACTGCAGGCGCGATCTTATCGAGAGGATCACGCCTCCCAACGCAAGCTATCAGAGCATAGAATCTCCTACCAGAGCCTACCCGCCGTATCACGACGAGACCATCCACTGGTTCAAGAACGCCAGGCGCTTCGAGAACGGAAACCACAATCACCCCGGTGTCTGTGCCCTCATCGCGTCGACCGGGTTGATCTGCGACATCGGGATCGACAAGATCGAAGCTCGAATCGTGGAACTCCAGGACTATCTATATAAGGCCCTGGGTGATGACGCGCGCAAGATGTGTCCGGTTAGCGATAGGCCGTCGGGCATCGTCCGGGTCAACTTCGACGGAACAAAGAGGCCCCAGGTCCTGGAGATACTTGCCAGACACAAGGTATACGGCACGGTGCGGCCCGACAACGTACGTCTCTGCATCAACTTCTTCAACACCGAGGAACAGATGGAAATCGCGGCCCGCGCGGTCAAGGAGATCTTCAGCCGGTGCGGGAGGCCGGTAGCATGAAGACAGTGGCGCTCTTGGGTTGCGGTAACCTCGGAAGAATGGTAGCCAAAGGTGTTGTGGGCGGTTTGGCCGGCCGATACCGTTTGGCGGCGGTCTATGACGTGAACCCCGCAGCGGCCGATGCCTTATCTGCCGAATGCGGCTGCGATTCCTGCCATAGCCTGGACGAACTCTTGGCCCGGCGACCCGATTACGTAGTCGAGGCTACCGGACCCGCCGGCTTGACGGGTTCGGCGGTCCCGGTGCTTCGTGCCGGAAGCGACCTGGTGATCCTTTCGGTAGGCGCTTTTGCCGATGCCGACTTCTATAATGAAGTCCGGTCTGTGGCCGAGCAGTCGGGCCGGAAGGTCTACGTGGTCTCAGGTGCCATCGGAGGCTTCGACGTCATGCAGGCAGCCACCTTGATTGGCAACCTCACAGCCAGCATAGCTAACGTCAAGGGCCCGCAGGCGCTCGAAGGCGCACCCATTTTGGAAGGTCGCACCCTTCCTGACGATAAGGTTACGGTGTTTTCGGGCAACGCGAAGGCCGCCATCGAAGCGTTTCCACATAACGTCAATGTCGCGGTGGCGCTTGCGGTCGCCACCGTGGGGTGGACCGTACTGCCGTTGAGGTCGTCAGCGAGCCCGGACGGGAATTGAACGCGCACCGGATCACGCTGGAAGGAGACTTCGGGCGGGCGTATATCGAGATCGAGTCCAAGCCATCGCCAGACAATCCCAGGTCCAGTGCGATTGCGGCTTACGCCGTCTTGGCCAGCTCAAGAATCTGGATTCGTCCATTTCATTCTGCTAGGAGTGGCACAATGGATAGCTACAGGAGGCTCTACCGGTCGGTGAGACAGGGGATCCGGATGAACGTTTGTCTGACGCCGAGAGGGCATTCGCGGATTTCATCCTACTGAATGCAACGCCTATCGCCAGCATTGACGATATGACTCAGTTTTCGGATCTCGATCCCCTCAGGGATGTCGCCGAACGGAGCTTGCTCTGTATGTACGGTGAGGCTCACGGGATGGTCGAGAACTACAGACTCGGACTCAGAGTGTTAAGGTACTTGTACACTCTCGGCTACCGCACTTACATTGTGGAATCGGATTAGGCCTATTCCGACATCTTCAACGACTACCTCCGTACCGGCGACGAACGGCTCATCATGAGCATGGATAGCTGGAACTACCCCAACGCCTCCAACAATCAGGACTGCCTGGATTTCTACCGGGCACTGCACGAGTGGAATAGCTCCCTGCCTGAAGGCAAGAAGATTCGCATGTGGGGAACTGACGTCTCGCACGGCAAGACCGCCACAGTCAACAGGATCCTGGAGGGGCTCAGGCACGTCCCGGACCGGCAGGTATCTGACGCACTCGCGGCGCACCTTCACCATGCTGTGGCTTCAGGTCGAACCTACTCCGACTTCAAGGAGTTTGAGCGCCTGTTTTTGGAGAAGACCCGGCCTTTCGCGCATTCTACCAGAGACTACGAGAAGACGGTCCTCTATGTGAGAGTCCTCAAGGATACCGCCGCTTGGAAAGAGATCGAGGATAATCACAATCCCAATATAAAAGCGGATTACCCGGGTGTTCAGGAGATCAGGGAAGAAGCATCGCTGGCGATATGGAACTACATCCTTGCCCGACATGACTTCCATCGCGACGGAAAGATCCTCTTCCACGGGGGTTCGTGGCACACACCGCTCGCGGTGAAGGGAGGGCACAACCAGGCGTCTGGGCATCCTTCTTAACGAGACTGTCCCGCAGGTGGCCGGGAGAGTGTGCTCTATCAACGCCGTGACTGTCTCGGGCTCGGCGCGGGTCAAAGACGGGAGTCACAAGGACGCAAGGGAATTGCTTGGCCAGTCGCCCATGTGGACGGAGTTATCCAGACTGCCTCACAGGTGGTCGCTTGCGGTCAATAACCAAGGTGTGTTTCTACCGGACGGCACCTCATACAGCGCATACATACTGCTTAAGGACTGCACTCCCGCTCGTAATAGGCCGTCCGACGCTTCTCGCTGATAGAACGGTTAGAACGGTGTCGGGTCATCAACACCCACGTAAGATTCCTGATGGTTGGTGACCCGCGCTGTCTATCTTTTTCGGCAGAAGAACACCATCTCGCCTGCGCTTGAATCGATGGGTATGTCTCTTAGGAGCGAGCCTTGCTCCCGCACTATCTGAAAACCCGCTGTCTCAAGCATCAAGCGGATTTCACGAGGGAAGTAGTAAGTGAGAACTTCCGTGGTTTCCTCCCTTCGGAGGATCCGGTCGCCATCGCGTTCCTCGAGCACAATCTCGTCTGTTTCAATCTGAGACGCGAAGTCGTAGTTGGGCGTGAATATGTCCACGATTGTAGTGCCCCTGCGGGGATGGACGAAGTCCATCGTTACAGTGATTCCTTGGGACCTTACCATCTCCTCGATGTCAGGCAGGCTGTTGTCGAGGATGAAGGTGCCCGTGGGTTTCAGGTGGAGCCGTACTGTATTCAGTAGTTCCATTGCCTGACCCGGCCCGGTAAGACAGTTGAGGAAGTTGCACGGCGCGGTAATCAGGTCGAACTCCTCGCCAAGCCGCATTTTCGTAGCATCGCCCTTGACTATCCTGGCCCTATCCCGGGTATCCGCAGATTCCAACTCCAGTTTTTCGTTACATATGGCCAGCATGTCATCTGATAAATCCACTCCCGTTACCTGCAGACCTGCCTTAACCATGGGAACCAGTATCCGGGCGGTGCCCGAACCGAGTTCCAATACTTTCGGTCCGTACTGTCGACCGTAATCTATGTACGCGTCCACGTCCCGTAGTCCGGCGTGCAGAATATCGTAGAACTCCGTGAACAGGCCCTTAAACTCGCCGCTTTCAGCCATGTAATGTCACCTCGTACTCCTCTCTCGTCCACATGTTATCACTCCTCACGTTAGCAGGCTAAGTTCATACATCACCTGGTCCAAACATCATTCGTGAATAGAGAGTGCTTAGTATGACTTGGACGACCCGAGGGTCAGATGGTAACATCGATTGTGGAAGTGAGTTCACTGTTGGGAGGACATCGTACATGGTTGTGCTTACGCCTGTAGACATGGCGGATCCTCGACCCATACGGGAAATTGTCTATGACACTCTGCGCGCTTCCGTCATAGAAGGGCGATTCGTCCCCGGAGATCGTTTGGTGGAAGCGCAAGTGGCGCAGCAACTCTGCGTAAGTCGCACTCCCGTGCGCGAGGCTTTGAGGATGCTAGTGAAGGACGGCCTTGCCGGAGAAGTACCGCGGAAAGGTACCGTGGTAGCCGGGACGTCATGGAAGTGACGGCTGAAATACGAAAAAAAGACCGGGGTGCCGACCCGAAGAAGCTGACCAACCGGGAGAAGGCAACAGCGATCGGCGCCCTGAGGAAGAGATACCCCCTGAATGAGCTTCTAGAG
The DNA here is from genome assembly GCA_040766225.1 of Bacillota bacterium. Taxonomy (GTDB): domain Bacteria; phylum Bacillota; class Sulfobacillia; order Fermentithermobacillales; family Fermentithermobacillaceae; genus DULO01. The sequence continues at coordinate 12,168 of JAXGQX010000043.1, forward strand.
TGCTTTGCCATGCCCAAGAGCAGCTACTTCTACAACCAGGCTGTCATGTCCATGCCGGACAAATACTCTGAACTCCGCGAGCGTGTGCGCGCCGCTTTCAGCCAAGCCGATGGGCGTTATGGTTACCGGCGGGTTCACGTCGCTCTCACCAGAGACGAGGGAGTTGTGTCAGAAAAGGTGATACGGCGGCTCATGCGCGAGGAAGGCCTCATGGTCGTCGGTCGCAAGAAGCGCAAGTACAGCTCCTATGTGGGTGAGACCAGCCCTCCTGTGCCCAACTTAATCGAGCGCAACTTCCATGCCGACGCCCCCAATACCAAGTGGCTCACCGACCTTACGGAGTTTCCGCTGCCTGCCGGCAAGGTCTACCTGTCACCCATGGTTGACTGCTTCGACGGTATGGCTGTCAGTTGGAGCATCGGCACCAGCCCGGATGCAGGGATGGTGAACTTGATGCTGGAGAGCGCTATTGCGACGCTGGGAGAAGGTGACCGCCCTGTAGTCCACAGTGACCGCGGCGGCCACTACCGCTGGCCAGGCTGGATCGAAAGGATGGAAGCCGCAGGACTAACACGCTCGATGTCCAAGAAAGGTTGTTCTCCCGATAACGCCGCGTGTGAGGGTTTCTTCGGGCGAGTGAAAAACGAGATGTTCTACGGCAGGTCCTGGGCTGGGGTTAGTATCGAGGAGTTCATGCGAAAGCTTGATCATTACCTGCGCTGGTACAACGAGGAACGCATCAAGATGTCGCTTGGCGGAAGGAGCCCGATGGAATACAGGCGAAGCCTAAGGTGTGCATAATGAAGTCCAAGAAAACGTCCGCATCCCCGGTGGTCAACATTTAGCTTGACGATCACACATGGAGACTGCAG
>JAXGQX010000044.1:0-12292 GCA_040766225.1 Bacillota bacterium
CAACAAGGTCTGCGGCTCAGGCCTGAAAGCCGTGGCCCTGGCCGCCCAGGCTATCTGGGCGGGCGACGCGGACGTAGTGGTCGCGGGCGGCGCGGAAAACATGAACATGGCGCCTTACCTTGTGGATAAGGGCAGGTACGGATACCGGATGGGCCACGCCCAGCTGACCGATGAGATGATCAAGGACGGGCTTTGGTGCGCGCTTCAAAACACGCACATGGGCGTCACTGCGGAAAACGTGGCCGAACGCTGGGGAATAACCAGAGAGATGCAAGACGAGTACGCCGCCATGAGCCAACAGCGGGCGGAGAGGGCCATCAAGGAAGGCCGGTTCAAGGACGAAATCGTTCCCGTCGAGATTCCCCAAAGGAAGGGGCCTCCGCTGACGTTCGCAGTCGACGAGCACCCGCGGGCGGGGACGACGGTGGAAAAACTCTCCGCGCTTAGGCCGGCCTTCAAACCCAACGGGGGGACAGTGACGGCGGGCAACGCTTCTGGCATCAACGACGGGGCGGCTGCCTTGTGCGTGATGTCGGAAGGCAAAGCACGCGAGCTGGGGATTGCTCCGATGGCATCGATACGATCTTGGGCATCCGCGGGCGTCGACCCGGCCGTCATGGGGACAGGACCGGTCCCCGCGACTGAGAAGGCCTTGAAGAAGGCATGCCTTCGACCTGAGCAGCTCGATCTCATAGAAGCCAACGAGGCGTTCGCGGCCACCAGCATCGCCGTGGCCCGGGATCTGTTATGGGACATGGACAAAGTCAACGTCAACGGAGGGGCCATCGCGTTGGGGCATCCCATCGGGGCCAGTGGAGCGCGTATCCTGACCACGCTCTTGCACGAGATGAAAAAGCGCGGGTCCGCCTATGGACTGGCCACCCTCTGCATCGGAGGCGGTATGGGGATCAGTATGGTGGTGGAAAGGGGTTAGCGAATCTTAGTCCTGCGCTGCTTGTCGATCTCGTAAAGCAATATGGACGCGGCGCAGGCTACGTTCAGGGAACTTGCCGCGCCGTGGATCGGAATGCGAACGACAGAATCACAGACCTCGCGAAGGCCATGACTCATGCCGTGGGTTTCGTTGCCCAGCACAAGGACGGTCGGCCTAGTGAGGTCTATCTCTGACGGTTCCTTCTCGGCATGCGCGCTTGAACCGATGATCTGAAGCTCGCAAAGTTCGCGTCTGGCGTCGTTCAGCCACGGCAACACCTCGGTCATTGACGGCGTCCTCACGGAAGGAACCGCGAATAGGGTACCCACGCTTGCCCGGATCGTTTGGGGGTCATACAGGTCCGCGCTGTGCCCTGTGACGATGAGTCCGCTTGCTCCAAACGCGTCGCAGGAGCGGATTATCGTCCCCAGGTTGCCCGGACTAGACGGACGGTCCAGCAGCAGGACCAGCAGGTCTTCGGCGACGGGAACACGGCCCAAGTCGTCTTCGGGGATGCGAATGATAGCGATGATCTCTGACGTGTCCTCCTTGTCGCTTAGCTCGTCCATTAGGTGAGGCGCCAGTGCGTAGTGAAACCGGGCCATAGACGACTTCAGAAGATCGGTAGCCCACCGTGAGAGGGTCACTCCCGAAGAGTAACAAAAAGACTCGACGGCCCATCCGTTGGCCAAAGCCAAGTTGATGGGCTTCACTCCCTCAACGAAGAATAGCCCGCTTTGATGCCGCTTCTTGCGATTCCTCGCCAATGTCTCAATGACCTGGAAGGTGCTATTTGCCGAACTGATCGGAACTGTCTTGGGCGCCATAACCGGTCATCTCCTAACTGCCGCCGTCCCCGGGCTTCTATTATATCGCCAATATGCTCTCGGCGATTGCCCCAGGCTTATACACTCTGGTATAATGCCTGCAATCGAATCTGGAAGAGTCCATGAGAGGGAGGAGTAAGTGGAAGGTCTCCCCCAGAGAGCGGGGCACGCCGGTGAGAGCCTCGCGGGGAAGTGTCCACTGAAGGTCGCCCTTGAGATCCCGGTCGGAAGCGTCCGGGCGCAGCTGCTGCGTTAAGGCGTTTGAGAGCCGGTCTCCTCAGCGAACCACTAAGAGGATGCCGGAAACAAGGTGGTACCACGAAAAGAGCCCCTTCGTCCTTGTGATGAAGGGGCTTCATATTTGTGGAAGAGAAGGTGGTTCAACGTGCCTGAGGAACTGGCGAAAGCATACGACCCCAGGAGTTTCGAGAAGAAGTGGTATCAGTACTGGATGGACCATGACTTGTTCAAGGCCGAAATAAGGCCGGGAAAGCCAAGATTCTCAATCGTGATCCCTCCGCCCAACATCACGGGCTCTTTGCACATAGGCCATGCCTTGGATGAGACCATCCAGGACATCCTGGTGAGGTACAACAGGATGCTTGAAAACGAGACGTTGTGGCTGCCCGGCACCGACCACGCCTCGATCGCCACCCACGCCAAGATCGAGGAAGTGCTGGCCGAGGAAGGCACCACTCGGTGGGAGTTGCGGGAGAAGTTCCTTGAGAAAGCGTGGCAGTGGAAGGAGAAGTACGGCCACATCATCATCGACCAGCTCAAAGCGCTGGGATCGTCCTGCGACTGGTCTCGCCTGCGGTTCACCATGGACGAAGGTTGCTCACGGGCTGTCAACGAGGTCTTCGTAAGCCTGTACGAAAAAGGCCTCATCTATAAGGGCAATTACCTGGTGAACTTTTGCCCGGGGTGCCACACGGTTATCTCGGACATCGAGGTAGAGCACGAGGATACCCAGTCATACTTGTGGTACATCAACTACCCCATCGAAGGCGCCGAGGGGAAGTTCATCCAGGTAGCGACCACACGTCCGGAGACCATGCTTGGAGATACCGGCGTAGCCGTAAGCCCGGAGGATCCTCGCTACAAGGACTTAGTGGGCAAATACGCCATCCTGCCTCTACTCGGAAGGCGTCTCCCGATTTTCGCGGACGACCACGTCGACCCGGCGTTCGGAACAGGTGCGGTGAAAGTCACTCCCGCCCACGACCCGGATGACTTCCAGATGGGCCAAGACCACAACCTTGAGTTCATTAGCGTCATCGACACCCACGGCAAGATGACCGCGGTCACGGGCAAGTACGCGGGCATGGACAGGTACGATTGCAGGGACGCCGTAGTCGAAGACTTGAAGAGAGGCGGCTACCTAGTAAAGATCGAACCCTACACCCGGCCCGTGGGTCACTGCCATCGTTGCGACGAGATTGTGGAGCCTCTTATCTCGGAACAGTGGTTTGTCAGGATGAAGCCCTTGGCAGAGCCGGCCATCGAGGTCGTCAAGAACGGCACCATCGCCTTTGTGCCGGACCGGTTCACCAAGGTCTATCTCAACTGGATGGAAAACGTACGAGACTGGTGCATTTCCCGCCAGCTTTGGTGGGGACATCGGATACCGGCCTGGTACTGCCAGGATTGCGGCAAGCTGATAGTTGCCCGGGAAACCCCGACATCTTGTCCCGACTGCGGCGGGGACTTGAAGCAGGATGAAGATGTGCTCGATACTTGGTTCTCTTCCGCGCTGTGGCCGTTCTCCACTTTGGGCTGGCCGGAGGAGACCGAGGACCTGAAGTACTTCTTCCCCACCGATGTCCTGGTCACCGGATACGACATCATCTTCTTCTGGGTGGCGCGCATGATTTTCTCGTCCATGGAGCAGATGAAGAGGGAGCCGTTCCACCACGTGATTATCCACGGTATGGTCAGGGACGGACTCGGCCGAAAGATGTCCAAGAGCTTGGGTAACGGCATTGACCCGCTTGAGGTCGTCGAAAAGTTCGGCGCCGACGCGCTAAGGCTGGCCCTAAGCACCGGTACGGCCATGGGCAACGACATGCGGCTCTACGACGAGAAACTGGAAGGGGCCCGCAACTTCTGCAACAAGCTGTGGAATGCCGCCCGGTACTGCTTGGCGAACCTGGACGGCCTGGATACCTCCAAGCCGGTAAAGCCAGAACGGGCCTCCGGAAGGTGGATCCTGTCCAGGCTGGAGCGCACCATCGAGACTGTCAAGGGAGCTCTGGACCGCTTTGAGCCCGCCGAGGCCATCGGCGCTATCACGGACTTCGTATGGAACGAGTTCTGCGACTGGTACATCGAGATCTCAAAGCAGGAACTCGCCGAACCCGAGCTAGCCGACGAGACCAAGCTGGTGTTGTGGGCCACGCTGCGAGATTCCTTGGCACTTCTCCATCCCTTCGCGCCGTTCGTAAGCGAGGAGCTGTGGGAGCACCTTCCTGGCCGAGAAGACGGTCCGGAAGGAAGCTTGATCGTCGCCGCCTACCCGGCTCCGGGCAAGTATCCAGTGGATCTGGAGGCTGAGGCCGAGATCGGGTCGCTGATCGACGCTACCAAAGCGATCCGCAATATGAGGGCCGAGGTTAACATCCCCACGGGCAAGAAGGCGAGAGTGGTCATTGCCGCCGACAGGCCCGAGGACTGGCAGTGGGCATCCAAGTACATCCAGCGGCTATCTTGGGCGGACCCGGTGGAAATCGTCGGACGCGCCGAAGGCGCCGAGCAGGGTCGACAGGCTCTCGCCAGCGTGGTGACAGGCGCCGACATCTATCTCCCCCTTCAGGGTGTGATTGACTTGGATAAGGAGATCGCCAGGTTGGAGAAGGCTATCTCGGATCTTGCCAAGGACCTCTTGCGGACGGAAGATAGGCTTGAAAGCCAGGAGTTCCTGTCCAAGGCACCGCAGGAAATCGTCGTATCACAGCGAAAGAGGTTCCTTGAAGGCAAGGAAAAAGTCGAAGCACTGAAAAACAGAGCGGAAACGCTAAGGCGCGCCCGGTCCTAGTCCAGATCGAGGACGAACCGAGAACGAACGATGGGGCGGCCAAAGAGCCGCCCCTTGACACTTCAACGCAGACTGCAGCGGAGGCTACAATGAAGACTACGACAGAGACCACGTACGAAGAAGCGCTTCAGTGGGTTCACTCTACCCTTAGATTTGGTTCAAAACTCGGTTTGGAGCGGATACGGCGCCTCTTAACTCTCCTGGGCGATCCTCAGGACAAGTGCAAGCACATCCACATCGCCGGCACCAACGGCAAGGGTTCGGTTACGGCCATGATCGCCTCTTGCCTAGAAGCGGGCGGATACCGCGCCGGCATGTACATATCCCCCTACCTGGAGGACTTTCGCGAGCGAATCACCGTCCAAGGACGCATGATCCCTAAGAAGGACATGGCCGCCGTAGTGACGGAACTGCGCCCGGTGGTGGAGTCAGTCATCAAAGAGGGCGACGAGCATCCCACAGAGTTTGAGATAATCACGGCTCTCGCGTTCCTGTACTACGCCAGAGAGCGGTGCGATTACGTGTCTTTGGAAGTGGGACTGGGGGGACGCTTTGACGCCACCAACGTCGTTACACCCGAGGTCTCTGTCATAACTACCATTTCTTTCGACCATACTGACCGTTTAGGCGACACCCTCGGGAAGATCGCGTTCGAGAAGGCGGGCATCATTAAGGCAGGCGTACCCGTGGTCACCGGCGCTATAGAGGAAGAAGCGCTTAAAGTCATATCGGAGAGAGCGCAGGAGCTCGGCTCGCCTCTCTATACCGTGGGGAAATCAGGCGCGGACGTCACCTGGGAAGAAGTCGACAGTTCCCAGTACGGACAAGTGGTGCACATCACAGGACCATGGTTCCGCTACGAGAACCTTCATGTTCCCCTCCTGGGAAGACACCAGCAGCAAAACGCCGCGATGGCGGTGACGGCGCTGGAGGTCGCGGCACGGCATTCTTCTCTCTACCTTGACCGTCACGCGATTTCCACGGGCATAGCGCGGACCACCTGGCCGGGGCGGATGGAGATCCTCTCTCGGAGCCCCATGATAGTAATTGACGGAGCTCACAACCCCGAGGGCGCACGGTCTTTGCGGGACGCCATGTCAGTCCTGCCTCGAAAGAGACTTGTGTGCGTCTACGGTATCCTCGGCGACAAGTCATTTGAGGAGGCTACCTCCTATATAGCTCCCATGTGCGATGAGATGATCCTCACCTTGCCCGACACCCCGCGGGCGCTGGATCTGGACCGGCTCCGCCAAGAGGTCGGCAAGTACACCTCACAGATTTGGGTCGAGCCAGATTTCCGCAAAGCATTTGACTTAGCGCTGGAACGCACCCATCCCGAAGACGTCTTGCTTGTGTGCGGCTCTTTATATTTGGTCGGACCTTTGCGTACCCATATCCGCCGAAGGCTTGGCATGACCAGCCCCTGTACCGAATAAGCATTGGCGATATAGGAAATCAGTCGATGTCGGACAAGGGAAGAGTGTCAAACCATCAACTGAGGAGGTGTACATTCGATGCGGAGAACCCGTCTGGGCAGTAGCGCCCGGGCCCTCTCGAGCAAACTGGTTTTCGTCCTCATAGCCCTGGCCTTTGTGGGTTCAGGCTATTTCATCGGGAGGTACTTCCTGTCCTCCTTGTTCCAGGATAAGCCTGGCACCGGAGAACCGGTTTCGGGAGACCCTCAGGGCGGAGACCAAACGATGGCGACGGTCGAGATCGCCACCGATCCGCTCACCCTCTACAGGGTGCAGATCGGGGCCTTCTCCAGCCGTGAAAACGCCGACAGGGTAGTCGAGACGGCCGTGCAAAAGGGTGTCGGGGCGGCGGTAATGAGCCCGGATCCGCTATACAAGGTGTACTGTGGCATTGCCGGGTCCAAGGCGACCGCGGAGAAGATGGCTTCGACGGCCCAGCCCAAACTTGCGGGGAATGTCCTGGGGAAAGACGACAAACCGTACGTAAGCGCCTTGGGGATCCCCGCGACCCAATTCAGTATCACGGGTCCGAAGACGCAAGTGGAGACCATCAAGGCAGCCTACGATCACGCGGGAAAAGCTGTCGGGACTCTAGTCGACTTCTGGGAAGCCCAGTCTTCGGGGCAGGCCAGCTCGGTGTCGCTGGCTACCATGAAGGCGGACATAGCGGCAGCCAAGAGCGCTCTGGCCGGAATCACGCCTGATGTCGCCCTCACCGGAGCCTACAACTCGGCGGTGACCCTGCTCACTTCCGTCGAGGACGCTGTAGCGGGGGCGGAAGCGAGCGTCGGCGGAGACAGCCAGAAGGGTGTAACGGCCATGCAGAGCTTCATCACCTGTGTGGACAGCTTTATGACGGAGATCAAGAACGCGGCCGGTTAACAGGGCCACGCCAAGACGTCTATGGTTGCACTGGTCGAAGACTTGGTGTTAATATTCATTGGTACTAGACGTCTTGGTGGAGGTGCCGTTGTTGGCCAATATAAAGTCCAGTGAAAAAGACATAGTCCGATCAGAGATCCGCAGGCAGCGAAATGTCGCCGTGCGGTCTGCTGTTCGAACTTACATTCGACGCTACAGAGAAGCGGTCGCGTCCAAAGATGAAGGCAGAATGCAGACTGCGTACAAAGAAGCGCAGGCTGTCATCGATAGGGCTGTAAACAAGGGAGTACTGAAGGCCAATACCGGCGCCAGGTACAAATCCAGACTAGCGGCTCTGCTCTAAGAAGTGTGAGGCTAACGGAATCATCTGATCTCGCTTAGGGCGACCAGAAGGTTCTCGATGCATAAGTCGGGGTCCATGCGCCCTCTCTTGATGGACTCATCCAGTTGAAGCATTAGGTACATGGCGGTCTCCATCTGCGCGTAGGTCCAGCGCTCTGATTGCTGAAGAGCTTTCTTAGCTGCGTAAGGGTGAACCCCTAGGGTTTTTCCTAAAGAACCCTGGGGGATTCCTTTTTGCGCGCTTTCCTTTGCTCGCCACATCAGGCCAAAATGGTTGGCTATCATGGACAACAGCATGACCGGGTTCGCTCCCCTGGACCTACGGTCCAGCATCTCCTGAAGGGAACGCCCGGGGTTCTTAGCTGCGACTGCGTCAATGAAGTTAAACGGGGTTTTCTCCGGGTCCTCCGAAACGCATGCTGCCACCGCTTCAGCTGTGACCGCTGGTAGCGCCTTAGGCTTGGCGCCCTCATCCGTGCCGCCCTCGCCCTTGCCAACGTACAGAGAGAGTTTTTCAACTTCGATCTCGAGCCTGTCAAGGTTTCTTCCGGTGAGAAGGATCAACCTATCCAAAGCATCCTTACCGATCCTAAGTCCCCGCTTCGGATCGCGTCGGTAACAAACGCCGCCGCTTCTCCGAAACCGGGCACCGTGGACTCCAAGACCCGGCACCCCATCCTCTGCCACGACGCCACGAACTCCTTGGGCGCCGGGTTGTCCTTGACGGTGCATGACAAGACCAGGCAGTTTCCCGGACTTATGGAGTTAGGGGCCTGAACCTGCTTGGAGGCGAACAAGGTCTGCGCTTCTCGGACGACCCAAAGCCTGGGACCAAAGAAGGACGGCTGCATCAAGAGCTCGCGTATGGTCTCCCAGTTGGTCTCGTCACCCGATGTGGTCTCCTTTTCTCCGCCGAACGCTGCCGATAGGGCATCGATGACCTTCCGGTGCCAATACATCTCCTCACCGTAGATGAGGTAGCCGGGTGACGTCTCTCCGGCGACCGGTCCTTTGCCTGCTAAGATCGTCTTGGCAGCGTCGGCCATTTGGCTCTCCTTGTCTCCTCGTTTCCTTGTTCCCTTGTTTCCTCGTTCCCCTGTTTCCTTGTCGCTTTGGCCCCTCGACTAGTGGGTTACTTAGGACTCGGGTAACTAGGCTCGTATACGGAGCGGACCACTAGGGTGCGCTTCACCTCTACGCCGTCTCGCTTCTCCACGCGGTACGTCTCCACCAGTAGGCCCGGGTTCTTCCCCTCGGCCGGATACTCGGCCACTATTTTTGGCTCAAGGTGGAAGGCGCTATCCAACGTCCCACCGAACACTCTCGCTGTGACCTGACCGTCTTCAACCCAACTGCCGAAAACGATGGGCAGGTCGGTGTTGTTCCTTATCTTGAGGTCAAGGTAATTCCACGCTACCGCGGCATCGAGACCCGGCGGCACATACGGGACAGGGATCCCGTGCGCGTGTATCTCGGGGAAGATCAAGCCTGCCTGACCCGCGGCGTTGAACAAGGTCGTCGTGATCTGGCAAATCCCGCCCGCCAATCCTGGTTCCAGGTGGTCTCCCACGACCACGTTTGCCCACCTATATCCTTTGGCTTCGGTCCTCTCGCCCGCATCGGCGTTGAAACTATAGGTCTTTCCGGGCATTATGACCTCGCCGTGTACGGCCTGAGACGCTAGCTCCAAGTTAACGTTCCTGTCGGTGTCGGTTATGTCGTAGGGAGTGGAGAACTCCGCGAGCAGGGTTAGCTCCGGGAGCGCGTCACCGCCAATGGCCGGCACCGCAGTGTAAGGGACCTGGACCTCCGAACCGTGGACGGCCTGAAAAGCAGCGCGCACGTCATCGGCCGTTACCGTCTGTCCCGCTTCCGGGGGAAAAATCACGAGGTCTCTTCCATCGAACCCATATCTAGCCGCAGTAGCCGGCTTGGACAACTCACTTGCCACCCTCTCCAGCACCTGGTCAAGGTTGGCCGATTGGGGTTCGGCGCGTGCCGCCAAAACTTGCTTGTCCCCCTTAGTCAAGAAGGACGCCGGTGTGAGGAGGAACTTGGAGGCGACGTGTTTCAGTATCTCCGAAAATACGGCCGTTTCGTCAAGCACCAGTTTAAGGTCCTCTTGCGGCACCTCTACCGAGCGATCTCCCGCGACAAAGACCACAGGGCTTTGCTCGATCTCATCGACCCTCGCGGCGACCGATTGTCGAGCATCCTCCGGAGTAAGCCCCGCCAAAGAGACTCCCAACGCCCAGACGTTGCCGCCCACGATCTCCCTTCGCCCGCACGCGGCAAGGGTAAGGGCCAGCGTCAGGCAAATCACCGCCACTGCCAATATGTGGTGCTTGTCCCGTCTCATGTCATCCGTCTCCCGTCTAGTTCCCGTCCAATTCTACCTCAACGGTTCCCCGCCTGTCCCAGTCCCATGACAGAGGATTCGATGTAGGTCTCCACAAATACCTTCCCCTTCCTAGCGCTCATACTAACCGCTCCGCACTTGTCGGTCCGCCATACAGGCAGTCCTTGAGATTTAGCGCAATCCAGGACCTCGGCGGAAGGATGCCCGTAGCTGTTGGGCCCCACTGAAAGCACGACCGCCCCGCCTTCGAGGCCTTCGTACAGCCCCGAAACCAGCGAGTGGACGCTGCCGTGGTGAGGCGCTTTCACGATCCTGATCCCGTGCCTCTCCATGTTGGTAAGCGTGGAGGATACCAACTGAGAAGGAGCGTCTCCCCAAAACTCAAATACCGCCTGATCTGCGTTGCGCCGGCCCGCGGCGGTCCGGGTCAGGCGTGGCGACACGCTGACGATAATGCAATCCTCGTTGGCGTCGGATGGAGACAGAGCAAAACGGTCGCCGCAGGACTCGACGCGAATACTCCATTCCCCAACCGTGTAGGTAGCGCCGGGGACGGCTTCTACGATGGAGGGCACGTGCTTCAGTTTCCGGGACGTACCGGGAGCAGTGAGTATCGCGCTCACCGGCAGGCTTTGGCGCAAGGACTCGACCCCACCTGCGTGGTCGTCGTGGAGGTGGGACAACACGCAGAGGTCCACCTTTCGAATACCCGCCCACCGCAGGTAAGGGAGTACCGACCGCTCAAAAGCGGACCCGGTTCCCGTATCCACCATCAGGACGCTGCCCTTGAACCTTAGGACGGCGCAGTCCCCCTGGCCGACGCTCAGAAAGACCGCCCGAGGCCAGGGCACACGAGTGTGGACGTAAGCGGAGAACAAGAGCCCCGCGGATACGATTCCCAGCGTTAGCATTCTGCCTGCTCTCATAGGCCTGGAAGCTCCGGGTAGGCCCACTTCGGACCTGGCTCTGTCCTCCAGAGTCCACACCAGAATCCCAAGAGCGGCGTACCAGCAAAGGAGCATCGCGCCTGAAGGAGCCGGCATGGGAATTGACGCCAACGGAAACCCGGCCAGATGAGCTGAGATGATCCTAAGCCCCCTGCCGAGCCAATATGGGAACCAGGCCAGATAAGTCATTAAGCCCGGCAGCATAGCGGTGAGGGCAGCCAGAGGCACCAGTAGACTAATCAAGGCAGCCCACAAACCGCCAAGGGCGAGACCGGCAAGGGATACTTCAGGGAAGTCTTGGGCCATTAAGGGAAAGGCGAAGAGCGTGATGCCCAAAAGGGTCGAAGTCCAAGCCAGACGAGCCGCTACAGCTGAGAGCCGTTTCCTCCGCCTGTACCGGCTACCAAAGAACGCTCCCACCGAGGCGGCGAAACTCAACCGAAAGCCCACGTCGGTTAGCGGGAACGGGGTTGCCCAAGCGCAGACTAATAGAGCTGCCGATAGCCCGGCTATCCGGTTGTACTTGCGGCGTGCAATAGGCGCCAGTGCCTTCATGATAGCTGAGACCGAAGCCCGAATGGCTCCCGCGGTCCACCCGGCGCACGCGGCGGTCACCAGGGCGACAATAGCGGACCCGATCGTCGGCAATTTGTGCTTCCGGGTGAGCTTTTCCAGGAAATACCATGTCCCTTCCGAGGCCATGGTAACGTGAAATCCCGTCACGCTCAGGAAGCGGCCCATACCCGCTCGGTCCAGGTTGACGCTGTCCACTTCGCTAAGAGCCGAGGCGTCGCCGAGAAGCACCGCTTGCATGAGCGCCGCCTCTTCTTGGGGCAGGACTCTCGATAGGGACGTCCTCACACGTTCTCTGATCCATCCGCCCGCGGTCTGGATGGAACGGACTTCTAGGCGAGACGTCACCACCCCGTCGAACGCTGCGAACGTCCTCTTGCTGGCGAGATATCTCCTGTAATCGAACTCGCCCGGGTTCATGGCTCCTCTGGGCACCGAAATACGTCCGCGGACTCTTACTATGTCTCCTGCCCGAAGTCCATCCGCAGGGGTCTCCACGCTCGCCATGACCGCGGGCAATAGCTGCAAGTTCGCAGTCTCCCCCGTCCAAAAACTAACCTGCGTCACGCGCGCCGTGAAGGAGTGCCTCTCTCCCGCGATCGCCTTGGGATCGCTGCAGACGATCAGGAATGCTTCACACGTGCCCTTACGTGCGAGCGTTTCCGCGGCCTCCATGCATCTTCGCCAATAAGCAGCCCGGCAAGATCCAAGACAGACCGCGCATGCCACGGCCAAAATGAGGACCGTATACCTGCGCAAGGCTGCGGTCGGTGGGGAATCAAGACCGCCAGATGCCCGCGCCATCACCCGACGACATCCCACAGCGAAAGCGACGAGCACACAAAATGCAGCGAAAACCCATAGAGGCACTCTTATGCCCGCCCACGCCGGCAGCCTTGTGCCAACCTCGCTTGAGAAA
>JAXGQX010000045.1:0-12133 GCA_040766225.1 Bacillota bacterium
TTGGGAGGTTCTTCTTTGTAGTAGTGCACATAACTGCTAGCCATGCGAAATCCCCACGCAAGCGCGAAGATGTCGCGTGTAAGCTCCTCGCTCATGGCAAAATCAAGGCCGCGACTCCTAGCGCCTCTGCGGTACCCTTCCATAATGCGCCTGCGAAAGTCGGGTAGCAGCGATACGTCCCTGGATGAGTAGACAAAAGCCTCCATCAGCAAATCAACGGCATCTTCGCCCATTCGGCCGTATCCGGCGCAATCCCAGTCAATCAGGTAGACGTCCGTTCCGCCCGGCGCACTCTTGAGGAACAGGTTGCCATGATGGAAGTCACCCTGACAGAGCGTAAGCGGTAGGTTGTCGAATGAATCAAGCAACGCACCCGCTCTATCCGCATAATCGTTGAGGGTCTTCCTCAGCTCGTCAGGGAACCCGGCTACTTGAGCGCCGAGGGGCTGTCTCACATACCCCCACCAAAGGTCAAAGCTGGAACGCACGGCCGGATAGCTTCGCAAGTATGGCAAATCCCGTTGTCCGCTGATATGGAATTCTGCTTGAAGTTCGCCCAGCCTTTCAGCAGCAAGCGCGAGTTCAGATGCGTGCAGTTCTTTATCGCCCGTCGCTCCCTCGATACACTCCATCCATATATGGGTAGACTCTTCGGCTTCCTCAAGTAAGTAGCAGCGGGGTATCTTAATGGACGGGAACAACCTCCGGTCAAGTCCGTCTTTGTAGATGGCATACTCCCGCCTCCAACAATCGGGATCGCCGTAACGATCCCACCTCCGTTGGTTTTTCAGCACAAGGGTGAATGGTTTTGGGCCATCTTCGGTGAAAGCCGTTCCTGAGATTTTGCAGACATCGCCGACTGTTCCGCCCTGAAGAACGTCAGTGGCATATTCGGCATCGTCTACCTTCGTCTCGAGCATTTCGCTAAGCGCACTCAGGAGAGATGATTTACGGATGTCTACCATGACGCAGCCTCTTTTCTTCTACCGGGTATTACTGATTGAGACAGTTCCCTAAAATCGGACCCTATGATCGTTCATCAACGGCGGCATGAATCCTGCAACGTAAGCCACTCTCTGCACTGCGCCCTGTTTTGTCAGATAGACGCCGCGCCCCCTCGCCGCGACCGTGCTGTGCTAGATAGACTAGAAGTGTCGACCATCCTTGCCAGGAATCCACGTAGGGATGGGTGAAACATATAAGGCAGTTAGCCACACAGACTATCGCAGAGGCGTCATCCACAAGCCGAGTTGATTGGAGTCTGAGAGAGGAGTCTGCCGCGTATGTCCAAGAAGCTTCAGTTCGTGTACTTTCTGAAGCTCGTACCCCGACTTCTTGATGAGAACGCCTGGACCGACGAGGATTCCCGAATCGTCGAACGTCACTTCGTCCGGCTGAAGAAACTCACAAAGGAGGGTACGGTTATCCTCGCCGGGAGGACTCTCGACGCCGATCCCAAGGGCATCGTCATCCTTGAAGCAGGTTCCGAGGAAGAAGCGCGAAGCCTCATGGAGGCCGACCCCACCGTGGCGGAAGGCATCATGACCGCCGAGTTGTTCCCATACAGTGTGGCTTTGCTAAGGGGCGCAGAAGGTTAGGACGGACCCGCAAGCCGAAAGGGGTAGGGTGACGATGAAACTGGACGATCGTTCGTTCATCAAGCATGTTGCCATAGGCGTGTGTGGGCTGTCCTGCTATCTTTGTCCCAACCACAATACTGATGCAAAGAGCCGATGTGAGGGATGCAAGAGCGAAGGGAGAATGGGTGCCGCCTGCCCTTTCCTAACGTGCGCCGTGAAAAAGAGGCGCCTCGAATTCTGTTGGGATTGCGAGGAGAGCGACACCTGCGAACGGTGGCAAGCCCATCGGGAAGCGGGCAAACGATCCGACTCATTTAAGTGCTACCAGAAGCTTGAGGACGATATCCTGTATATCCGGATCCACGGAATAGGTCCGTTCATCGAAGCGCAGGAGACCAGGAAACAGCTTCTCGGCGAGATGTTGTCCGGCTTCAACGACGGTCGATCCAAGAGCTATTACTGCATAGCAGCCACAGTCCTGGAGATCGATGAACTGAGAGGAGCCATCGATCGCGCCGCCGCCGAATCCGACGGCTCCGATGCCAAAGGAAGGGCGCGAGCGCTCTGTGGCGCACTGGAGATGATCGCCCAGGTCAAGGGATACTGCCTGCGGCTGCGTCGCTGACCGTTCGGTGAATTTGTCGAGTCATATCGCGTTCCAGAAGAACAGGAACACCAGCACGGTTCCCCACGCGTTCCCCGTACGCTCCTTGACTACAAGCATCCCGTAAATGATCGCGAAAACGGTGACCGCCTCCATCAACGCGTCTGGAGTGACACCCACCAATCCGTGAATGAGCAGGCAGAAGACGCCGCAGGCAATCGCTCCCCAGTTCAGCCATACGCCTTTCGGGGGGTACAACTTGTTGATCTTGTCACTGATGAAAGCATAGTTGAACCCCTCAAAGAACCCCCAGGCGGTGGCTATTGTGACCATGCCTATCACGTTGATAGGAAATCCGCTCGCCAAGACCTCGTTCGTGAAGTTGACCTGCCGGAAGGGCATGTAGCCGGTTAGAGTACCCGTAGCAGCCCGATACACGAGGTGCGGCAACGTGGCAAGCGCGGACAGCATGACCACGTTTGGCAAGTTGCAGATGTCAGACCATGCTGATTAGCCTTGCGGGAGCAGGATACGATAAGTGATGCCAAGTCCCGCTGTGCCGAACTGAAAAACCGCTACGGATAGAAGGCGCGTCAGACGTGCGCCTCCTGGTTTCCTGTGAAAGACGCAATCTGAGAGTTGAAAACCATGTACAACACCAATGGGACGATGGAACAACTCGATGATGGCCAGGTCTACCTCAAGGCTCGCCTACGTTCTTTCTTCAGATCGGTGCTAATCAAGGCGGCTCCTCCTAGGTGACAAAGTGGCACGAATGCTGGGCTCCGCATCCTCACCAACTTCTCTTACGCCTTGTGCCGGGAATTGTCACACGAGCCGCCTCGTGGAATTCCTTCTCAAAATGGTGTTTTTACGTTACTGACCAATCGACCTCACTCTCAAGATACGCTTGAACATGGCTAAGTGTCATGAAATGGTGGCCAGGATGAGGTTCCTCAAAACCTCGTGTGTGCCAAAAATGCCGGCCAGGGGGTATCAGAATGAATACTGAGTCTCTGTAGATCTAGGCTTGCCTTGATCGTGGTGTCTCTCGTGGTGACAGCCCAATTTCGTGCCGGTAGCCCATGCAGTTCGCGTTCGGGCCATACGTGGACCTGACCTATCCGGGCGAGCCGAGATCCGTGGCCCTAGTTGACCTGAACAGCGACGGCAGATCTCCGATCTCATCACCGGCAACGATGAGCACTTCGGGCCAGACGACGAGTGGACCAGCTCCGTTATCACGGTGAAATTTGGAAACGATGATGGCATGTTTGCCGACGGCACCGAGTATTCAGTTGGGGTAATTTTTGCGCGCCCGTCCAGTTCGAAGTGGCGGACCTCAATCAGGACAATAACCTGGACGTCGCCGTGGCCATGGGTGGGGGCGACCGTGTCGCTATGCTTCTTCCCGGCAACGGTGACGGCACCTTCGACGATGTGATCATACTCCTGTTAACGGAGGAGTCCGCTCCTCAGGATATAGTCGCGGAGATTTCAACGGTGATGGACAAGTCGACTGGCAGTGGCGGTGGCCGCAGGCGCGTACAACGTATCAGTCCTTCGTACCACCGGCGAAGCCACATCTTTTGACCACAGCAGGAGAGCCCGGTGAACTACAACTTAGGGCCCCGAATCGTACAGCATTGCGTCGGGTGACTTCGATGGGGACGAGGACCTGGACCCGGCTATAACCACCTACGGAGCCAAGAGCGTGGCGCTCTGGAGAACGACGGCTTCGGTACGTTTGCTGCCGGCCCCTTCCCACTCGCTCACATCTGAGACATGGGAGGTCCAGTCCGCGGACTCGACGCTGACTCTTACCCATCCAATTGTCGCCGCCGCTGACTCGATATACGTCCTGATTGCGGACGGCCTGGGCGAGTTCGCCGCACCTGTCGCGGTACGGCACGCTCGAAAATCCACATCGCGCTCACGATACAGGATTTCGACGGCGACGGGAACCTCGATATCGGTGCTGTCAGCGCCTCGGCGAACAGTCACGACGAACCCAGCTTCCACGACTTCGGATTGCTCCCAGGCAACGGAGACGGGTCTTCGGCACAGAGATCACTTTCGACCTTACAGCGTCCGGCTCCGATTGGTATTGCGGGGGCCTCGTGTCCGGAGACATAAACGGGGACGGCAAACCCGAATTGGCTGCGGTTAAGGAGCAGAACGGGGTAGTTGCGGTCGTGATGAACGCCAGCGATGTTTCGTATCCGGTCGATGTTACAGCGGACTTTGATCTCGGGTGGGTAAGCGAAGCCGGCCGGTACTCGGAAGGAGAGACCGTGACGCTCACCGCCGAGCCTGGACTACGGGGTCAGGTTCGTCAAGTGGACAGAAACCTTGCCGGACGGCTCCGGGTGGTGGACGTTAGCACGGATCCCATCTACGAGTTCACAATGGGCACCACCCACGAGCAGCCCGTGGGCAACTTCGTGCCAGTGTGCGAAGTCAAGGTGTGTCATCTTGCCCGACGGCGGATCGGTAAAAGGCTCGGGCACCTATGACGAGGGCACGAAGTAACAGTCAGGGCTACCGCAAACACTGGGTTTGTGTTCCTTAACTGGACTGAAAACTTCAGTGAGCACCGACGCCACCACACCTTCAGAGCGCGACTCGGACAGAACCCTCGTCGCCAACTTCACCGAGCTTCCGCACACCCTCACCGTATCCGCCAGCCCGGAGGAAGGCGGTACAGTGGACGGCGGAGGCGAGTACGCTAGTGACAGCTATGTTGCGGGTTTGGCCACCCCCAACGCAGGCTACGCGAGCCCGTCAACTGGACTGAAGGGTGATGTCGGAGTAGGTCCCTACGTACACTTTCTTCATGCCCCGTTAACGACTGGGTGATCTTGTGGCACACTTCCAACAGAGATTCTACGGCAGAGTCACCGTTAGCGCGGACCCGGCTTGACGGCTATGTCGACGGTGGGGGACGCATGCGGAGGGTCGAATGTCTGCGTTAGCGCAGTCCTCGAATGACGGCCATGCCTTCTTATACTGGACGGATAAACGGCAGGAAGCGATGTTGCTGGCGTTGCGCTTTATTGCTTCACGATACGCACGTCGGACGTCGATTTGGTAGCACACTTTGGCCCGCCACCCCGGTGTGGCTCAAGGAAACAAAGATGTCGGTCGACAGCAAGATTTCAAACAGCATCACAGTGTCGCTAACGAAGGGGGAAGCTGCGTACGCCACCGGCTACCGAGTCTACGTGGATGGTCAGCTGTGGGAGAATGTTATTGAGACTAGCGGTCTGACCTTCACCATCAAAGGCCTCAGGCCCGGCACCTCGTACAACATTGAAGTAAGAGCGGTACATGACAATTCCGGATTACCGATCGCTAAGAAGGCAAAGACCAAAAAGAAGTAGGCCGGAACGGCACCGGACAGCCGAGAGTTGCGAAGGGGGGCCGCAAGGCCCCTTGCACGTTGCCGTCGCCTAGGGTGACAGGTCAGAGTGGCATATTTCGATACCTGCATCTTCGATACTTCTGGTTTCTACTGTTTGGCCTATCGGGCAGAGTCATCTCAATGAGCCCGGACCCCAGCGCCGGCCGCAGATACGTCTTGCGGAATGAAGGGCGGTTCCTGAGTCCCATCCGACGCATGATCTCCGAAGCGGACATCTCGCTACTGCCTAACGTGTTAAGGAAGAGCTGCATCTGAGGGCTGATGCCCAAGGTTGGCACTTGGGTACGCAGAGCCTCCTTGAGTACGTCGCGGATAGCTTTAAGCAGGAACTCCATCAATGGAGTAGCGCTGGCAACCCTATCCGATTCCCCAAGAGCACTGTAATACTCATCTTGTCTTTCGTGGATCACCGTCTCAACGGGCATCCATGCGAATATCGGCTTCCAATGATACAACAAGAGTGTGTTCCACAGTCTGCCTATACGCCCGTTCCCATCAGCGAAAGGATGGATGAACTCGAATTCATAGTGGAACACGCAGCTTTTGACAAGCGGATGTGCTTCCGAGGTTTCCACCCAATGCAGCAAGTTTCGGATGTGATGAGGCACCATTTCGGCCGGCGGTGCCATATGCACCAATTCGCCGCCCCTGAAGATACCTACCCCGCCTGAACGGAAACGACCAGCTTCCTTATTCAAATTGCTCATAAGGCTCTTGTGGGCAGCGAGCAAATCATTAACCGAATACGGATCGAAAGACGGTAGCCTCTCGTATGCCTCGTATGCGTTCTTGACCTCGAGGATCTCGGTTGGCGGGCCGAGCACGCGCTTTCCGTTTATGATGTCTGTCACCTGGTCTACCGACAGGGAATTCCGTTCGATGGCCAATGATGCCTGAATCGTGCGGATACGATTCTCCCTGCGCAGCCTCGGATTGGTCTCCATATCCCGCCACGTACCTAGCAGGCCGATTACCTCTCCGATCTCGGCCACGAGACTGGTCGCCGCGTCTGTCAAGGCGTACGGAGGTGCGTATGCATCACGGGGCATTTTCGATCCCTCCATCTTATATCATGAACATCGTCTAAGATAATGATACAAGATCTTAAGGCAAGAAGCAAAAGAGGATGAGTGCTGATCACCGCTTGCTAGGAATCCGGGTAAAGATGGTTGAAGCATAAAAGGCAAGTCACGCAGACTATAGGGGGGACACTTTATGACTTCACGCCCAAGCACCACTCCGACTGCTCTTGAGGAGTTACTGGGGATCACGCGACGAGCGCAGGTCCTTCTCTTGGGAACGTACCACTTCAAGTTCTCAACTAATGACATGCTCAAACCGCAAGTGATTCTGGATATGCTTTCGCCCGAGAAGCAGCGCGAGATCGAGGAAGTTGTGAAGCTTTTGAAGCGCTTCCGGCCCACCAAGATAGCTCTTGAGAACAAGTTGGACAAGGACGCATCCCTCAACGCCGACTACCGGGCCTACAGGGGCGGCGCGTTCAGCCTGACGCCGTGGGAGGGTCACCAGATCGGCTTCCGCATCGCCGCGGCGATGGGCCACGAGCGGTTGTACCCCATTGATGAATGGGGACGTCAGTATGAATCAGATGAAAAACTCATGGAGTACGCTCGAAAAAGGCTTGGGCCAAAGGGCGCGGACATCCCCAACGACAGGCTCCTCTTCACCCTCTTTGATGACGCTGTCGCCGGATTCGAGCGCATCTACAGAAACTTGGAGAAGCACATGGCTACCCATTCCCTGAGGGAGCACCTCTTGTACGTCAACTCGCCGGAGCAAATCAGTCTTGGGCTCGCAGTCTACCTTGCTTGGGCGGACGCTGAGGCAGGGGACTACACACTTCCCGACTGGATTTCGGGATGGTGGTACAACCGTAACCTGCGGATCTTCGCGAACCTAAAGCGCATAACCGAATCGCCCGAGGACCGGATCCTGGTCATCTTCGGGGAGGGACATATCCCCATACTAAGGCATGCTGTCGAGAACTCGCCGGTACACGAGTTGGTGGAGGTAAGCGAGCATCTGTGGATAGCGCGCTGCCCTGGATAGGTCATTACTGCGGCTCCGCACCCTTGCCGCTTAGACCAGCAACAGTGCTTTGCCTTACGCCCGCCGCATGGGCATCGATCATTGCGTCCAACTCTTCGCCAGCGGGCTTGCGATTCGGCTCGCAGCTGGGCCATGATGGCTGCCGGCGCTCGTCCAAGTCGTCTCAGCTCCACGATGCGCTTAAGAGGCTGTTCGACGTGGGCAAAGAACTTCGTCAGGCCGGCGCATAGATAGTTGAGGCCCGACCTCGCCATCCTCCGCGGTGGCGAACCGGTCCTTAGCACCCTCCATTGCAGACCGCAAGCCATGTGCAAGCGCGGCACTGTTGCGGTAGGCGGTCCCGTTTGGCGAGACCGAATTGACGCTGTACAGGCGAGTCGACCAACGCACCAAGCGACGAGGTCGCGACTTGCCTGCGGCCGAGGCACTGACTTCACCCTGCGACAGAGCACCAATATACCCCATGCGATGCTCTGGCGAGACAAAGTGATCACAAGAATAGACCGCGCCGTCCTGCTCCACGATGAGCACCCGCCCGCTAGTCGGGGCCATCCAGCATAGGTTGGCTTCTCCTCCCGACCACACGAGCGCCATTTCGGCAACCTGCTTATCTCCAGACGCCCGATGTCGTTCTTGAGCCACTCGTCGAAAACTGCGCATAGAAGTCGCCATACCCTCGGGCGTCACTGAATCGGGTGTTACCCGTCCGTCGGGATCCCGCCGTACGATAGGGATGAACTGCATCCAGCCGGTATTCAGATCCCTTAGGGCCCGGTAGATGGCCACTGGTTCCTCCGCCGAGGTGGACGTCACCGTACACAGCAGGTCGGGTTGAATGCCATGGGCTTGCAGACGTCGGGCAGCCGCGGCTACGCGTTCATGGGTGCCGCGGCCGCCGTGGTCTTTCCTATAAGTGTCATGCGTTCGCGGCGTGCCGTCGATGCTCAACCCGACATCGAAGTTTTCTTCCGCTAAGAACGAACACCATTCGTCATCCAGCAGGGTGCCGTTTGTCTGAAGGTTATTCCAGCAGCTCCACCCAGGCGGAAGGTAGCGTCGCTGGAACTCGACCGCCTTGCGGTAAAAGTCGAGTCCAGCCAAGGTCGGTTCTCCGCCGTGCCAAGTGAACGACACTACGGGGCCTGGGCTGGCCTCTATGTATTGACGGATATAGGTCTCCAGAAGGGCATCCGACATCTTGGGAGGAAGCCTGCCCTCGTACATATCCTCGGTCTCCAGGTAATAGCAGTAGCTGCAGGTCAGGTTACATCTAGGCCCGACCGGCTTTGCCATGACGGTGAACGGTTCTACGGCTTTCCCACCTACCGGGGTCACTCCACACTCCTGCCTCACGCGGTCATTCGCTATGGTCATTCGTCACGATCATCCACTGCGGTCATCGACTGCGGTCTTTCATTACGTTTGACCGCCAAGATGCTTGCCGAAGAAGGCAAAGACCTTCTCCCATGAGTCCATCGTCTGCCGCGGACGGTAGCGCTCTGTATGGTAGTACCAGAACCCGTGCCCCGCGCCGTCGTAGCGATGGAACTCGTAGTCCTTCCCGAACCGCTTGAGCGCCTCCTCGTGGATGTCCACCTCTTCCGGCGGAGGAGACTGATCGTCGTTGCCGAAGATCCCCAACAGAGGGCAGCCCAACTGCTCGGTATAGTCGATTGGCGCCACAGGTCGGGCAGGCGTCAGTTTCTCCTTGGGGGTAACCACCCCACCGCCCCAACAGTCGACGGCGGCATCAATACCGCTCACCTTGCACGCCGCCAAGAACGCGTGGCGACCACCGGAGCACGTACCGATCACGCCCACTTTGCCGCTGGAATAGGGCAAGCTCTTGAGGTGTTTCAGGGCTCCCTCGCAGTCCCCCATCACGCTGTCGTCGGGGACGCCGCCCGCTTCGCGCGCCTTGGCCGCGATCTCATCAGGAGTCCCGTGGCCAAACCGGCAGTAGATGTCGGGGCAGAGCGTCGCATAACCGTGATGGGCGAATCGGCGGGCCGTCTCGCGATAGAACTCGTCCCACCCGGGAATATGCGGGATCAGAATGATGCCTGGGTACGGACCTTCCCCAAGGGGACGCGCGAAGTAGGCATGAATGTTGTCGCCGTTGTAGCCGGTCATCGTAATTGTCTCAGCCAGCATCCCTTCATACGCGTCTGTTCGTCTGCTGTTCCACATAAAGCCAGACCTCCTTTCAGTGCTCCTGTCTATCTTTCCGCCAGTCTTGTTGCCAATCCTTCTGTGATCGCACTAGTCTCCCCTCGCGTTCTGGGAACCAGCGTACCTCGGGCAACGCAGTGGCAGCCGGCGCAGTCCTTCGCGCAGCCCTCGCGATGCCCTAGTTCATCATTTCACCCTTCAGAAGGTGAAATCGGCCACTTCACCCGCCAAGGGTGAAATGCTCCAGCATCTGCGGGCAGTGAAGGCCTATCCAAAGCCCGTTTGCCGCGAACGTCGCGTCGCGACTTTCCGCCCTGGTTTGGGAACCGCACAGCCAACAACGCATCAGAACAGAGCACCCGGCCTGCGACCGTGCACCGATATGAAGCAGGGTTGCGTTTTCAAAACCTCCGCGGCCAAGAATTTGAACACCATACCCTCTACTGCCCCTCATCAAGCCAAGCAGGCTCCGCAGTGCACCTCATCATCATGAGCCTTCTCCTTCCCGGCCCTCATCACGGTGAACTCGCTTCAAATCGGAGCGGCCACCTTCGGATGCTTCAGCGCGCTTCTCCAAACCCCGGACCTCGCCCCGGTCTGAGGCACCCTCGCACAGAAGCCGCCCCTCCCGCACCTCATCACGATGGAGGTGTTCGATATCGTGGCTCCAGCCATAAAGCGGTATGGGCAGCCACTGTACCGGTCAGGATGAGGGTCCTTACCGCTCCGGCCACAAAACGGGGCACAGCGGGTTGTGAAATAGGTGAGGTAGGGGAGCTGGGGACAGGACGAGATAACGGGCAAACAGAGGGGGCGCCGAGGGCGTGTGGACAAGCGCCGCCGCGGACAAAGGCTCATCTATACAGTCCGCTGGCTCTGAGTTTATAGGCTACAAGCACTGCGAGGATGAAGGCTTATCTCCCGTTCTGCGGCAGGATCGTCTCCTCCGCGGCGGCTTTCTGCCTTGCCAATTTCTCGGCTCTATCAACCTTCGCCACGTAGTTCTCGCAGATCCTGTTCAATACCTTAATGTACGGGCCGTTCATGTCGACGTACCCACGCTTGAGGTGGGGGACGGCCTCGTCCAACCTCTCTTCCAGCGCCCCGGGCCGCAGATCGCGATAGTTGAAGATCAGCAGCGTGATCCCGTTCCTTGCACTCAGGCTTTCCTTCATCAGGTCGTTGACCTGCTGGGTTTCGACGTCCTCCTGCTTGTACTCGGCTGTCTCCCTGTAATGCTGTGAACCATGATACTCTGTCGCCACACGGCGCTTCCGATCATACGTATCATACTCCAACGGTTTCCTGGTTTTCGGGTTTGTCAGAAACTTAGGGCGAGCATTGCAGAAGTACTCGTCCCGAACGAGGTGCCAATCCATCCTCTTTCTGGTAAGGAACTCACCCTTATATGGGACCAGCTCGTACTCGTCCTCGAGTTCATGGGCCATCACGATCTGGCAGGCATGTGGAATCAACGCAGCCGGCCTAATGCCTTTTGCGTGCTTCACCAGCTTCATCCATCCCTTGTCGGCTAGCTGCTGGCATGCGCGCGCCGCCCTATTACGGCTCATGTTAGCGAGATCCGCCAAGCTCGCTATTGTCGAAGGATCGTGGGCCCAAGCCAGGAGGTAGAGCGCTCTCTCTTCGACTCCAAGTCTCCGGTCCTTGGCCAGTTCATCCATAACACACTCCGGTAATCGCAAATGCACATGACCTCCGCGGCAATAGTCGCTCCATGGAGTATCACACCATATTTTCCCAAATTGTGTAGTATCCTGTCTACCTTCCGGAGCCGGACGCCTCAAAACGAAGCGCCCAGTCCACTGTGGCATACTAATTCGGAGCGGGGTTCCGATTCGGAACGCTCTCCAGCCTCGGTTCCTGGACAAAGTGCTCTGCAGCGCCCCTCATCAGGCAGCATACGCTCGGACGTGCACCTCATCACCGTGAGGCCACTCGTCCCTGAACCTCATCACGGCCAGCCCGCTTCAGATCGAGGCAGGGCACATCACAGGCTTCTCGCGCACCCCTTGAATTCGCGAACCTTGCTTCGATTCGAGAAGCTCTCGCACACAGGCCGCCCCTCCCTGCACCTCATCACTGTGCGCCCGCTTCGAAACGGAGCATCCACCCAGCCGGGAGTCTGACCAGCCTCTGACGAGCCTCGGACCATCCCCGGATTCACAATAGAACTCCCAACCCACAAATCCGTCCTCCCCTTCTAGGTCGCCCTTCAGGGGTGTCTTCGAGTGTGAACGTACGTTCCGAGTGATTAAGCCTTAA